>NZ_CP010530.1:0-405316 GCF_000827835.1 Haloarcula sp. CBA1115
ATCGTCAAATACACCCGAGCCAGCAGTGACTCGGACTGATATCTGTCCGAACAGTCACACCAACCGCTCGGTCGTGTTCCGTGCCGGTCGTTTCGTACTACAGCTACCAGTTTCAGCCGAGTAGCGAGATACCAGATACTGTTGAATATTCATGTTCTGGGCTGTTAAACAACGGTTTTGAGTGTCGAAATTGCCCGCAAAGTCCCTCCCGCATATAAAACCAGAAGCAAGTAACAATATCCTTTATTAGTATTTCACATCTTCTTTCATAGGCATGACCGGTAACGAGGAACATCCTAACCATCCCAGTGTCGACCAGTCAGATCGGACTGTCCCCCGTAACCTCCGCCAGACTGGTGACCCCAACATCGAGATGTTGGTGTCAACGCGCGTTCGAAAGTCCCCGTTTCTTCCACAAGTCGTTCAACGAGGAGGGTGCCTGGCGGGCAACTGTCTACAACCGCCTCTATCACCCGCGCGGTCTCATCGAGCCCGAGGACGGCGGCGTGATGAAGGAGTACGACGCACTGACCAACACTGTCACCCTCTGGGACGTCGCCGTAGAGCGCCAGATTCGGGTCAAAGGGCCCGACGCCGAGGCGCTGACGAACTACGTCGTCACCCGCGACGTGACAGGTATGGACGCCATGGACGGAAAGTACGTCATCCTCTGTAACGAGGACGGCGGCGTCCTGAACGACCCCGTTCTCCTGCGCCCCGAGGAAGACGAGTTCTGGTTCTCCATCTCGGACTCGACGCTGATGCAGTGGCTGCAGGGCGTCAACGTCGACAACGACTTCGACGTCGAAATCGATGAGATCGATGTGGCTCCGATGCAGATCCAGGGCCCGAGGGCGCTCGACGTGATGGTCGACGTCGTCGGCGACAAGGTCAAAGACGTCCCGTACTACGGCCTGATGGACGCCGAAATCAACGGCTGTGATGTGTTGATCAGCCAGACCGGCTTCTCGGGTGAGAAAGGCTTCGAGGTCTACGTCAAAGACGCGATGGAAAACGCCGAACAGGTCTGGGACCCCGTCATGGAGTCCGTCAAAGACCACGACGGTCGCCAGATCGCACCGGGACACCACCGCCGGATCGCCGCCGGTATCATGTCCTGGGGCCAGGACCTCGACCACGAGACCTCGCCGTTCCAGGTCAACCTGGGCTACCACGTTCCCGACGACAAGGAGGCCGACTACATCGGCAAAGAGGTCCTCGAAGAGCAGAAAGACCAGATCGAGAACGGCAACTACCCGTTCGAGCACAAGCTCATCGGCCTGAAGATCGCTGGCGAGCCGATCCGTGACTACGCCCCCGACTTCTGGCTCATCTCCGACCCGGACACGGGCGAAGAGTGTGGCTACCTCACCTCGCCGTGGTGGAACCCGGATCTCGAAACCAACATCGGGATGGGATTCGTCCCGGCCGAGAAGATTCAGGAAGTCACCGACACGCCGCTCAACGACGAGATCTACGACGAGGAACTTGATCTGGAGTTCCAGGTCCATCTCCCCGACGAGTACGCCGACGAGCCCGGTGAGCCGGTGTTCGCGACCGCCGCGAAAGTGCCGTTCAAGGAGTCTGTCAACCCGAGCGCCCGTGAGCAGGCGAAGCTCAACGCCCGGAAAGAGGCCGAAAGCGACGACTAATCCCCACTCCGTCTGTCCCAGCAGTCCGCACACCCACCTGTCGTCCGCCGCTATTTTACCTCCCGACTGCCGCGCCCGGTTTTCACTGATGCCGTTGTAGCCCTCCGCCCCCTCTCCTGCAGTTCCGCGGCCGTATAGATGCTGCCCGGAAAATCTCACTTCACGTTTCTTGCTGGACTGCGTTGGGGATCTCTGGCCACCGTATGGCTCGCTGGCGGTCTCTGCCAGCGAGACGGTCGAAAACAGGTACTTGTAGCTGGGTGGCCCGAGGACGGACAGTAAGTAGATCGGTTTCAGGAGTCGAGACGGTTGTGCCGCCATTTTTCCGTATCAGGCGTCTGATTGAACGTGTAGATGTGGACGCCGCGGATGTTGTACTCGTCGTCTCCGACGTAGGGCGCGAGGCCGTCGATGAGTTCGTCGGGTTCGTAGGTCCCGCGGGAGCCGACCAGTTGCTTGACGAACCCGAGAATGCCCGTCGTCTTCCTGAGGAACTTGATCGAATCACCGACACCGACCTTTTGAGAGATTTGCATCAGGCGCTGGTAGTTCATCACGCCCGGGATACCGACTTCGACCGGGAGTTCGATACCGCGAGCACGGATGTCTTCGACCCACTCCAAGACGGCATCCGGATCGTAACAGAGCTGGGTGACGATGTACGTCGCGTACGGCGCTTTCTGTGCCATCGACTCCGCCAGCGTCTCGTCGTTGATGAAGTCGTGGCCCTCGGGGTAGCCGGTAATGCCGATTTCATCGAAGGAGTACTCGGTCTCCGCGAGCACTTCGAGCATGTCGAGCGCCGACTCGTACTCGCCGGCCGGTTCCTCGCGGTCACCACCCGGGACGAAGATGTCCGTAATGCCCGCCTGTTCCAGTCGCTCGGCGATCGCTTCGAGTTGCTCCCGGTCTTCCACATAGCGGGCAGCGATGTGTGGCACGACATCGAACCCCATTTCGGCGGCTTCCTCCGTCTTTTCGACGGTCTTCTCGATGCCGAGTTGTGGTGAGGTCGTGATCGCGATAGTTGCGTCATCGGGGAGGTGAGTGATCTCCTCGTCGAAGCTCTCGAACGGCATCAGTTCGAACCGGGCGCTCGTCAGCAGCGTCCGGACACCCTGACTGTCTGAGACAGCGCGTGTTCCGAGGGCCATGAGTTGCCAGAGATAAGGCGCACCCGTACTTTTCTCTGTGGGTGGGGCATCGAACCCATTTATAAGAAATCGCTTCTATCACGCGCTATGAGGCGCACACTGCCGGATCCGACTGGCCACAGTCCCGTAGGAGACAGCGTGGTCCGGTTCGTCCGCGAGCCGGCACAGGACGAGATCTAACAGATTGAGTTGCTCCAGCAGGTCCCGGGTCTGGCCACGGTCGAGACTCAGGCATCGCTGTACCTCGTACACCGTGTCGGAATCGACGACCGCGTCCGCGACGTCTTGCAGCTGGACATCAGCTGGGAGTCCAATCCCGTCGGTGACCAGTTGCTCGTCTGGAAGTTCCCCGACCGAACTCTCGGAACCAACTGACTCGGCCGAAACGGGTTCGGCCACACTGACCTGTCCGCCCCCGGCATCGACTTCACCCTGGCTCGCGCCGTTGTCAGACTGCCCTGATTCGGCCGCTTCTTCTTCCTCGTCGCTGGAGGTGTTGTACGTGTTCGGGACGTGGATGTCCGCTTCTATCATGTACCGGCGGACCGTCTCGGAGGAGACATCCATCTGTATCTGCTCGGCGATCTCCCTGAAGTTGTCACACTCGTCGTACAGTGCTTGCAGGTAGTCGGTGTCCTCGTACGGTGGGACGGAGTCGTCGCGGACGGCGGCGAACGGGCCGGATTCAGAGTCGTTCTCGCCACCAGACTGGGGAGCCGCTGTAGCCGCGCCGTCCGACTGTGGGCTTTCCCGTGTACCGTCGCCTCCCTCACTGACAGATTCTGCATCAGAGATAGCAGAATCAGCGAGTGAGGTACCACCGTCGGTGCCAGCCGAACTCACTCCGCTGACCGTCGTCGCGTCGGCGGGGCTAGCCTGGTCAGGCCCACAGTCGACGCTGGCTGCCTCGTCTGGCGCAACTGTGGCATCGATTGTCAGCTCTACCGTCAGGAGCAAGCCGTCGTCAGTAACCGTCGCCGAGGCATCACCTATCGACAGTGAGGTCCCAGCGGTCGACGGAAGTTCAGTGGCCGACGGTGAGAACGTGACTTCGAGGTCACCACTGTCGGTTAGACTCGCCGTCTCCGGCGTGAGACCCTCGTCAGCGCCGCCGCCGGAACGCAGCGAGACTGGCATCTCCACCGTCACATCGAGGACTGCATCACCGGCGTCGTCCGGCAATGCTTCGACGGTCTCGATGGACCGACCGCGGGATTCGTACGCATCGATGACCTCCGCGAGCGCCGTGAATGCGGTGTGAAGTCCCATGTCATTGAGTGACTATGACACGTTATGCTGTAGAGATAGGTGTGGAATACCGAACCCATTTATAAACTTCCCCAAAACTACGGCTAGCAACACACGTCTGAAACAGTGCCCGCAGGCGGCTCCTCGGATACGTCTCGGTTATCGCGGTGTCGCGATGCCTGCGAGGCGTTCCCCTTTCACGACGACAGACTCCCTGGCAAGCGAGAATATCATTCCTCGTTCTGTCGCTGAGACGACCTGTTGTTGCTCGAACGAGGAGGGTTCGTAGACAGCCCCCAGTCGCTCCCCGGCGTCGACAGTGTCACCGACGGTGATGTCCGGCCGACATTCGAACAATCCCGATTCCGACGCGGTGACCGGCTCCGTGTCGTTTCGAAGCACCGTCTGCCCGGCATGGGGCTCCGGCTCTGCCGGGAGGACTGCCCGCTCGCGCAGGAGATTCTGTATCCCGTCGACACCAGCCGCAACCGCGTCCTGTGCTATCCGGCGACTGTTCGATAGCTCCGCCGTGATAACCGGAATTCCGGCTGCCGCAGCCGCAGCACGGAATGTCCCGCCAGAGCCGTCGTCGCCGGTGTCCTCGGACTCGTCGGTGATTCTGTAGGAAGTACCGAACGCTTCGGCGAGGCGCTCGGCGGCCGGGTCGCCCGCCCGGCATCTGACGTGTTCCAGCATATCTGCCGTGCCGGTGTGGAGATCGACCGCGGCGTCCGCGTCTTTTACGAGTTCCCACAGCCGAGCGGCAAACTGTTCCTGTAGGCTTCCGGACTCGTCTCCCGGCCACACGCGGTTCAGGTTCGGGTTCATCACGTCGTACTCGCCGGGGGTCATGTACGACCGGTGATCGAACGCGAGCTGGTTCACGACTGGGATGACAAGTACTGTCCCGGCGATAGCCGCGTCGGTCAGGCGGTCGTGCAGTCGCCGTAACGCGGCTGGGCCGTTGAGTTCGATGCCGTGTTGCGCCGCCTGAATATACACTGTCGGCCCGGGGCTGCCGACGTACCGGTGGACAGTCACTGACACGGCTCGTCCTGACGGGAGTCTCCCGAGCCGTCGGTCAGTCGTCGTGTGCGTGACGGCGGTGTAGTCCATATCGATGCCCGGCGGCGCGCAGGCAAAAGCGCTGGGAGTAGGAGCGTCGCTGGGCCACACGGAGCGGTGCTGTGATACTCCTTCGGAACAGAACCACTGACCGGTAGAGCGGCTGTCGCCGGTGTGAAACCCCGTATCATAAAAATCACAGAGGGCTGTTAACATATAACTTGACAGTACAATAGCGTGTTGGACACTGCTCGGAGTTTCTGACCGGAAGCGACAATCACCACAGGGGACCCAAATCTATTAACAATGGTACTCCTGTTATTCTGAAACACTACGTGATAATCCGGTGTCAGTTTGCAAAGGAGGTGGACCAGGCGGTAACTATATTGCCACGCCATAGCACGTTCTACCCAGAGTCATGGAGCCTACCGATAGCCTGCCGACCCAGGCCGATACCGTCATCGTCGGTGCCGGAATCGTCGGCTGCAACATCGCCTACCAGCTGACAGCGCTCGGCCGTGAGGACGTGGTCGTAGTCGACCAGGGGCCGATGCCAACCACTGGTGGATCATCCACCCACGCTCCCGGAATCATGTTCCAGACCGCGGAGCCGAAAGTCCTCAGCCAGTTTGCGGACTACAGCCGTCGGCTGTACTCGGACCTCGAGGGCGCGGATGGGCAGCAGGCCTACAACGAAACAGGCGGCATCGAAGTCGCGCGCAGCGAGGAACGCATGGACTTCCTCCAGCGTCGCGTCGAATACGCCAAGGCCTGGGGCATCGAGGACCCGCAGTTGCTCTCGCCCGAAGAAGTCACCGAGCACCTCCCGCTGGTCGACGCCGACCAGATCAAGGGCGGCTACTACTCCCCGACGGACGGGCAGGTCTCGGGCGTCGTCGCGTGTGACGCACTGGCCAGGGAAGCGATGGACGGGGGCGCGAAGTTCGTGCCGCACACGCGCACCGAGGACGTCGAAACAGCGGACGGCGAGGTCCAGGCCGTCGTCACGGAGAACGGTACTATCGAGTGTAACGAGGTCGTCGTCGCGACGAACATCTGGGCCCGTCAACTCGGCGAGAAACTCGACGTGCACCTGCCGGTGACGCCGGTCGAACACCAGTACACGATGACGGAGTCCCTCGACGAACTGGCCGACAGCGCGGTCGACATCACGGACCACCCGCTGTTCGAGAACTACGAGAACGTCTCCGGGGAGAAGGCAAAACGGCTCCTCGTGGGTCCGGACCGGCCGATTCTCCGCGACCAGGACAACGCGATGTACTACCGGAACCACGGGGACTCCTACGGTATCGGCTCGTACAACCACGAGCCAATCGTGCCCGATCCACAGGACCTCGGCGGCAACGACCCCGACGGCGAGCAGGGCTCGGTCCACGAGTTCACGGACTACCACATGGACAACGCGACACATCCGGACCGGCCGGACAAGGCCCCGCGACAGGCCAGCGACGAGCTGTTGCCCGCGACGGCCGGCAAGGAACTCGAACACAAGTACAACGGCATGTTCGCGGAGTCGCCCAACGGACTCCCCGTGATGGGGCCCGTCCAGGAGTACGACGGCCTCTGGACGGCGGCGGCCATCTGGGTCACCCACGCCGGCGGTGCCGGCAAAGCGCTCGCCGAGTGGATGGAACACGGCGTACCACGACTGCCGGAAGGACCCATCGACCTCGCCCACTGCGACGTGAACCGCTTCGACGAGCACGAGGGTAGTTGGGACTTCGCCCGGGACATCGGCGGCGAGGAGTACCGCATCGTCTACAACATCATGCACCCCAAGTGGGTCTGGACCGACAAACAGCGGGACATCCGTCGGACTCCGATGTACCACACCCACAAGAAGTACGACGCCGAACTGTGGGCCGAGGCCGGCTGGGAGGAACCCCACTGGTTCGACTCAAATGCCGACCTGCTGGCGGAGTACGGTGACCAGATCCCCGACCGCGAGGGCTGGGAAGCGAAGTACTGGTCCCCCATCGAAGGCGCTGAGGCGCTGAACGTCCGGGAGAACGTCGGCCTCCACGACATGACTTCCTTCAACAAGATAGAGGTCATCGGGAGCGACGCCGGCGAGTTCGTCCAGTACCTCTGTACGAATGACATGGATATCGACGTGGGCGACGTGAAGTACACGCTGATGTGTAACGAGGCCGGCGGCGTACGAGCGGACATCACGGTCACGCGAACCGACGAGGACCGCTACCTCCTGTTGACGACCGGCCGCGAAGTCGGGAACAACCATGTCGCGTGGGTGCGCGAGCAGTCCCCCGACGACGTGGTCGTCAACGACGTGACCTCCAGCCTGGCGGCGATGGTCTGTACCGGCCCGAACGCCCGGAAGGTCCTCTCGAAGATCACCGACGTCGACCTCTCCGACGACGCCTTCCCGTTCTTCACGAGCCAGCAGTTCTTCGTGAAGAACATTCCCGTCACCGCGCTCCGCGTCTCCTACGCGGGCGAACTCGGCTGGGAGTTCTACACGCCCTCGGAGTACGGCGAACGCCTCTGGGAGCACATCATGGAGGCCGGCGAGGAGTACGGTATCCGGCCCTATGGCAACGGCGCGCTGAACTCGCTGCGAATCGAGAAAGGCTTCCGCCTCTGGGGGAAGGACCTCCACACGGAGCACAACCCGTACGAGGCCGGCCTCGGGTGGGCCGTCGACCTCGAAACCGACTTCATCGGCAAGGAGGCCGTCGCCGCGGCCGCCGACGGCGACAACATCGACCACAAGGTCGCGTGCCTGACGCTCGACGACGAGGATGCCGTCGTGCTGGACAACAAGCCGGTCCTCGACGGCGACGAGACCATCGGCTACCTCCACAGCGCCGAGTACGGCTACACCGAAGGCGCTTGCGTCGCCTACACGTACCTGCCGCCCGAGTACGCCGAACCCGGAACTAGCGTCGAAATCCTCTACGAGGGCGAGCGGTACGACGCAACCGTCCGCGAGGAACCGCTCGTCTGAGAGCGGTCTGTGACCAGCCGCTGGTTCTATCGGGATTGTAACACGCTGTGGTTCAGTCCCGCACTGCGGTTTCTTCTCGCTACCTACTGATACCCGACGGCTCGACACTGGTCGAAATACCTCTCTGTGACTCCTCTACCCGACGTTCTCTTTTTGCGTGGGTTCCGGCCACCGGTGTATTTAAGAATATGACAGAGACAGTCACAAACGAGATACATGAGCACAGAGACTCCCCCGTCTCGGGCGGATACTGTTGTTATCGGTGCCGGGGCCGTCGGGTGTAGCGTCGCGTATCACCTGACGGAACTCGGCGCGGAGGATGTCACGGTTATCGATCAGGGGCCGCTCCCTGTCACCGGCGGCTCGTCGGTACACGCCCCCGGGATTATGTTCCAGACGTCGCCGTCGAAGATACAGACGAAGACAGCCTACTACACCAGTCGGCTCCTCTCCGATGCTGGCGTCTACGACGAGGTCGGTGGCATCGAAGTGGCCCGGAGCGAGGAGCGCATGGACTTCCTCCGTCGGCGCGTCGAGTGGGCGACTTCCTATGGGCTGCCGGAACCGCAGTTGCTCTCGCCCGAGGAAGTCACCGAGCACCTTCCGATGGTCGACGAGGACGAAATCCTCGGTGGCTACTACTCGCCGACTGATGGACGCGTCGACGGCATCGGCGCGCTCCAGTGGTATATGGAAAACTCTTCGGCGTCGTTCTACGGGAACACGGAGGTCACGGATCTGGATGTTTCGGGGGGTGAAATCAACGCGGTCGAGACCGATCAGGGCCGCATCGACTGCGAGCGAGCGGTCATCGCGACGAACAACTGGGGCTACCAGACCGGCCAGCTGGCCGGGCTCGACCTCCCGATTGCGCCAGTGGAGCACCAGTACGTCGTCACCGAACCGATGGACGAACTCGCCGACGCCGAATCCTCGGTCGGCGACAACACGACCGGGCTGGACGTGCCGGGCGACCGCTCTATCGCTGAGTACATGAGCGAAGGGCCACACCAGCCAGTCGGCCGCGACCAGGACCACTCGCTGTACTTCCGGACCCACGGCGACGCGCTCGGGATGGGCTCGTACAACCACGAGACGCTTTCGGTCGACCCCGAGGCGATGGGGAAGAACTCCGAGGAGCACCAGGCGTCAGTCAGAGGGTTCACGAAGGAGCACTGGGAGACGCCGACCCACCGCGGTCGGGACAAATCCGCCAAGCAGGCCTTCGACGAACTGCTGCCGGCGACACAGGACGTGGAATACGAGGCCACCGAGAACGGTATCTTCGTATTCACGCCCGACGGGATGCCGGCCGTCGGCGAGACGGCGCAGGTCGACGGCCTCTGGACCGGACTGGCTATCTGGTGGACCCACTCCGGGGGCTACGGCCGCATCCTTGCCGAGTGGATGGAAAACGGCGTTCCCAGACTGCCGTCCGGCCCGGTCGACACCGGCGGCATTCACGTCCGACGGTTCGAACCGCACGCGGGCGAGAAGGACTACTTCGTGGACCGCGGGGCCAAGCGGTACGAGCAGGTGTATAGTATCGTCGAGCCGCGGTGGCAGCCCGACGACCACCGGGGGCTCCGGACGAGTCCGTTCTACCACCAGCAAAAGGAACTCGGCGCGGAGTTCTACCAGAGCGGCGGCTGGGAGACGCCACAGTGGTACGAGTCGAACGCCGACTTGGTCGAGAAGTACGACGACCGGATTCCCGCCCAGGACGGTTGGCAGGGCATCAACCGTTCGAAAATCGAGGCCGCCGAGCATCTCCACACCCGCGACAAGGTGTCGATGTTCGACATGACGACGTTCAGTTCGATCATGGTCGAAGGCGAGGGGAGCCAGGCGTTCCTCCAGCGGGTCTGTAGCAACGACATGGATCTCGACGTCGGGCAGGTCCGCTACTCGCTGCTGTTGAACGAGGGCGGTGGCATTCTCGCGGACATCACGGTCGTCAAACTCGACGACGAGGAGTTCATGGTGACGACCGGCGGCGGGAACTCCCCCGGCATCCACGGCGGTCACCTGGAAGACGAGGCCCCCGAGACGGTGTCGGTCCACGTCGAGGAAGGCGCGAAGTCGACAATCGGCCTCTGGGGGCCGAATTCGCGGCTCCTCCTCCAGCGGTGTACCGATGCGGACGTGACCAACGGTGGCTTCCCGTACTTCAGCGCCAAGCAGATGTACGTCGACGACGTGCCGGTCATCGCGCTCCGTGTCTCGTACGTGGGCGAACTCGGCTGGGAGCTGTGGGCCCCGGCAGAGTATGGCCAGCGACTCTGGGAGACCCTCTGGGAGGAGGGCCGGGACCTCGGCATCCGACCGATGGGCGGCGGTGCACTCAGTTCAATGCGGTTAGAGAAAGGCTACCGCCTCTGGGGGACGGACATCGACACGGACTCGAACCCCTTCGAAGCTGGACTCCCCTTCGCTGTCGACATGGACACAGACTTCATCGGCAAAGAAGCTCTGGAGGCCGCACGCAAGGCAGGTATCGACAGCAAAATCACGCCGGTCACGCTCGACGACTCGACGGACATCATGCTGAGTGGGCGGCCGGTGCTGAAAGACGGCGAGGCCATCGGCTACGTGCAAGCCGGAAACTACGGCTACAGCATCGACGAATCAATCGCGTACACGTACGCTCCGACCGAATACGCCGAAACCGGCACATCAGTCCAGATCCAGTGTGAGGGTGAGACCTACGACGCGACGGTGCGGGACGAGCCGCTGTTCGATCCGGCTCGGGAGCGCATCACCAGATGACAGGCCAGCGCACCGACCCACCAACTTTGACATAAGGCCCACGACGATACGAACACATGACACAAACCGAATCGGACACCCTGCCCGTCACATACGCGGACATCGAACGAGCCCGCGAACGCCTTGACGACGACACAGTCGTCAAGAAGACGCCAGTCGAACGGAGTACGTCTCTCGGTGAATTCGTCGACGCCGAGGTCCACCTGAAGATGGAACACCTCCAGTGGACAGGCTCGTTCAAGACCAGAGGCGCGTTCAACAAGATCTCACAGGACGTCGCCGATGGCGTGGAGTCGTTTGTCGCCGCCAGCGCCGGCAATCACGCACAGGGCGTCGCCCTCGCCGCGACGAAATGTGGGGCGGAGTCGACGATTTTCATGCCGGAGAACGCGCCACAGGCCAAAATCGACGCCACCAGAGGCTACGGGGGGAGCGTCGAACTGGTCGGCAACGACTTTCAGGAGACGATGTCCCACGCCAAAGCCGTCGTTGAGGAGACTGACGCCGAGTTCGTTCACGCCTACGACGATTTGGACATCATTGCCGGACAGGGGACCCTCGGTACGGAAATGTACCACGACTGCCCCGACGTCGACACAGTCATCGTCCCCATCGGCGGCGGCGGACTTATCAGCGGTGTCTCGACCGCAGTCAAGCACCTCTCGCCCGAGACGCGCGTCGTCGGCGTTCAGGCGACCGGCGCGGAGACGGTCCACGAAAGTCTCGACAAAGGGATTCCGGTCGTGCTCGACGAGGTTGACACAATCGCTGACGGCATCGCCACAGGCGGCATCTCGGAGACGACGCTCGACATCATCGAGGCGAACGTCGACGAGGTCGTCACTGTTTCGGACACCGACATCGCACAGGCGATTCTCCTGTTGATGGAACGGGCCAAACAGGTCGTAGAAGGTGCCGGGGCCGCCTCCGTGGCTGCCGTACTGAGTGACAGCCTCGACGTGTCGGGTGAAACGGTGATGCCGCTGCTCTGTGGCGGGAACCTCGACATGACACAAATGCGTGAGGTTCTCATCCATGCGCTCACGGAGCGCCAGCAGCTCCTTCAGCTTCGGGTTCGCATCGACGACCAGCCGGGTGTGATGGAGGAGATCTCGGGGGTCATCGCCCGGCAGGGAGCTAACATCCACGACGTTCGCCACGAGCGGTCCGTCGAGAACCTCGAAATCGGGGAGGCGTACCTCGTCTTCAACGTCGAGACGAGCGGTGCCGAGCATGCACAGACCATCATTACGGCGATACGCGACGCGGGCTACCCCGTCGACAACGTCGCACGGAAGGCCCAAAACGGCGCACTGTGAGCCGGAATCGGCATTCAGATCGACGGATCGACGCCACGAGCGGGGAAACCTATAACAGGTGTGTGGGGGAATTACACATGAGTCAGGCACCATGTACGACCACATACTCGTCCCGTATGACGGCAGTGATGAGGCCCGGAGAGGGGCAGAACACGGCATCGAACTCGCCGCTGCACTCGGCGCGACAGTCCATGCATTGTACGTCATTGACCTGCCGGGCACGCCGCGTGCGCTTGCGCTCAGAGATGACGAAGAGGAGATGCGCGAGGAGTATCGAAACTACGGGGAAGAGGTTCTGGCGAATCTCGGGAACGTCGCCCAAGAGCACGGCGTCGATTACAAGACGCATTTCAAAACCGGCGCACCCAGCGAGGAAATCGTCGAGTTCGCTGAAAACGAAGACATGGACGCGATTGTCCTGGGCTCGGCGTTCCGTGGAAAGCTCGGGAACCTGCTCGGTGGGACAACCGATAAAGTGGTCCGGACGTCGAGCATTCCAGTCATCAGTCAGCGGATGAGTGTCAACGACATTTGACACCAGCTACGCGTCTATCAGTCGCGTCTCACGTATGTAGATCACCAGGCTGGCGCTGAGGAAACTGAATCCTGCGAGTCGGAAGTCGCCGACTGTCATCCCGACGAGGCCGACGCCCATCAGCAGTGCTGCCACCGCGGCTGCCCCTGTTGCCAGAAGTCGTGCCATACTGATGCTAAGTGGGAGTCCGAAATAAATACGCACCCATCAAGCGGTGAGACAATCGAAGACTCGTCGACAGCCAGCAAACCTCAATGTACTAGATAGGAGAAATGTCTGCCGAGTCACAGCCGTACAGTGCTTCAGTCCGTGATATATTGGTGTCTAAGGTGAAGTTTTATTACAGTTGCATCAGTGCATAAGTATGAGACTGTGTAGCACACAAAACACGCCGACAATAGCCCTGCGGGCACGTCGTGTCCGCCCGAGCGAGTACAGTAAGACAAACAGGATGCGACTGCTGTAGGCGCGCTACGCCGGGATGTCGTTACCATGACGGTGGCAACGGACTACGACAGAGGACGACCGCGACTACGACAATGAGACACCACAGACCAGTACCGCGTTCGAGAGGGGTAACGTATGGCAAACAGTGACGACCAAACCGGGGAAATGTCTGACGGGCTTCAGGTCGAGTTGTTCCATCCGGAGTCCGACCGCGAACCCGGTGATACGAACATTCAGGCGGCTGGATTCGACATCCATCCGGTGGTATTCCCGGTGGCGCTGGTGATCATTGCGCTGTTCATCGCAGTGACGATACTGCTCGGTGACACCGCAGCCTCGGCGTACACATGGCTGTTCAATACCATCGGGGACACTTTCGGCTGGTTCTACCTGCTGGCGGTGAACGTGTTCATCATCACACTGCTTTACTTCGCGTTCAGCAAGTACGGCAATATCAGAATCGGCGGCGTCGAGGCCGAAAAGGAGTTCAGCGACTTCTCCTGGATGGCGATGCTGTTCAGCGCCGGCATGGGTATCGGCCTCATGTTCTTCAGCGTCTCGGAACCGCTGTACTACTTCCAGAACCCCCCGAGCTTCTTCGGGGCCGAAGCGGGGACCGGCGCAGCGGCGTCCGCCGCGATGGCGCAGACGTTCTTCCACTGGGGCTTTCACCCGTGGGCGGTGTACGGCCTAGTGGGACTCGGCCTCGCGTTCTTCTCGTTTAACCGGGGACTCCCACTCACCTTCCGGTCGATATTCTGGCCCCTGCTGGGCGAGCGGATTTACGGCTGGCCGGGCCACATCATCGACCTCGTGACGGTGTTCGCGACGCTGTTCGGGCTGTCAACCTCACTGGGACTCGGTGTTGCACAGGTCAACACGGGGCTCTCCTACGTGGGCGGCGACATGCTCGGTGCGGTGAGTGTCCCGACAGGGACCTGGCCGCAAGTCGCGCTCATCGCCGGGATCACGCTCATCGCGACCCTCTCGGTCGCAGCGGGGCTCGACGGCGGTGTCAAGCGGCTGAGTACGCTGAACCTCTACCTGATGTTCGCACTACTCGGGTTCCTCGTCATCGTGGGTCCGACGGTGTACATCTTCGGGACGTGGGCAGAGGGCCTCGGCGCGTACTTCGGAAACATTCTGGCGCTCGGGTTCTTTACCGGGACGCTCAACGAAGCGGCGAACGGGACCCCCACCGCCTGGACCGTGTTCTACTGGGGCTGGTGGATCGCGTGGTCGCCGTTCGTCGGGATGTTCATCGCGCGCATTTCGAAGGGTCGGTCCGTCCGGGAGTTTGTACTGGGCGTGCTGTTCCTTCCATCGATGTTCTCGACGCTCTGGCTCTCGGTGTTCGGCGGCAGCGCGATGTTCAACTCCCTGCTGGGGAACGGACAGGCGCTGGCGACGTACAACGAGGTCGGCCAGACCGTCGCGATGTTCGCCCTGCTGGAGCAGTTCCCGCTTGGCGTGGTCAGTGGACTGATCGCGACGCTGCTGGTCATCACGTTCTTCGTCACGTCGTCTGACTCCGGGTCACTGGTCATCGACCATCTGACTTCGGGCGGAAAGCACGACGTGCCGCGAACACAGCGGATATTCTGGGCCCTTACCGAGGGCCTTGTCGCGTCCATCCTGCTCATCGGTGGCGGTCTGACGGCGCTCCAGACGGCCGCAATCACCACAGGACTCCCGTTCGCGTTCATCCTGTGTCTGATGTGCTATACAGTGTATCTGGGGCTCGACAACGAGTACCAGATACTCGAATCGGAAGAGTTCGCAGAAACGATTCAGGACCTCTCTGAACGGGATGATGTCGACGTCGTGACCGCCGGCGACGAAATGGTGACAGATATCTCCGACCCGGGAGACGACACGGCGACGGGTACCGACTGAAACCTCTCGTTTTGGCGTTTTCCGACGCGACCGGTAGTGTCAGATGCTATAGCCAACAGCGGCCGAAACCGTTCACGCTACCGGCCGCCCAGTTCTGTTTCGACCGTCCGTTCAGAGTGTATCCAAATCCGGGCAGAGCCGCCGATTCCGAACGCGGCGATGGCGAGGCTGGACACGATACTGCCGGCGGGTGAAAGCAGAACCCACGAGACAGCGCTGAGAAACGCTCCGATGAGGAGCCCGTATGTTGGTCGGCGGCTGCCAAAGATATCAGTGAGGAGTGTGCCGACCACGAGAAAGCCGAAGCTTGTGAGTACCAGGACGAACGCACTACTGATGAGAATCGCGACACGGACGAATACCCCGCCAGCGACGCTGAGGCGGGCTAGCGTTGTTGCCCCGTAGAGGCCGACGATACCGACGATCACGTACCCAGCGATGCCGTAGAGGACGGCCGTCGCCGGGCTGTCCGAAATCGCGTCAATCGACTCGTTGACGTAGTTCCGCCGCAGCCGGAGCACCAATGCGCCGGCCACGAGCACGAGAACGAACGAGACGAGCCCGCGGAGCGGTCTGGACAGTTCGGTGCCAACGCCGGGCATCAACTGTCCCACGACGGGATTCACAACAGTTGCCGCCAGTCCCGGGACGGTCGGCGCAACACCGACAGCCGCGTCAACACTCATATGCCACATACCGCGGGTCGCCGTGAAAACCTATCGACCGCTCACCATCGGGTCAGCGTTCGTACTGCCCGGAAATTTAAGCCGTCAGAATACATACCATGTCACAGTGTCTGGATGGCTCGCAGCTCTGCTCTCGAAGCTTGTCTGGGTCGGCAAGCGGGTGGCCGCGCCACTCCAGCAGAGTGACGGGCCGAACAAGTTCAGGCTGTCGAGCATGGACACGGCAACGACGACGTACGACGGTGACATTGGGTGGGCGAGACGGCCGCCAGCGACGGTCGAATGTCCGCGATGCGAGTCGGAAATCTTCCAGCACAACGCGCGTGACAGCATCGACTGTCCGCGGTGTGTCGGCGAATACAGCCACGACGAGTTCGCCGACCTGCAGCTCCTGTATCTCACCTGCCCGGTCTGTCGGAGCCGGATGGAGCACGGGCAACGCCACCCCGAGCGGTTCGACATCCCCGAGTGGGCGACCTGCACGGACTGTCGGTACCACTGGGAGTTCGAACACTCCTACGACCGCAGTACTGATTGAGACGATGGGTACACTGATCACTGCTGCCGTTTGGCCGGTATGCGTTGCTTCGAAACGGCTACGAGATCAAAAGCAGGGTGATGCCCAGTTCCAACACGCGAGTGGGATTCTGCCGTCAGTAATACTTCCAGTCGTCCTCACGGCTCCCTTGCACGACGCCGTCGTCCTCCTCACTGTCCGCCTCTTCTCGCTCATCGGGCCAGCGGATACCGTCTCCGATGAGGCTCTTGTACGCGAAGGCACCCAGACCGACGAGCATCAGCAGAAGGACGACGGTGCCAGCGACTGCTGCCACCTGCCCGACGGATTCGAGCAGGCCCGAACCGAGCTGAACTGGAAACTGTAGCATACATACTGTTCGGGCTGCACAGGTATCACTGTTGTCGCATCTGAGACGGTCGCGACGCCGTCGCTGAGACCGTCTTGAGCACGGCGTTGTTCTCGGAGACGTCGTGGACCCTGACTGCGTCAGCCCCACGTTCGGCGGCCAGCGCTGTCGTGGCCAGAGTCGGTGGCAGCCTGTCCGCACCGGCGTCGCTCATGTCGGCAAACATCGACTTCCGGGAGTGCCCGACCAGCACCGGACAGCCGAGCGCGTGGAACTCGTGGAGTCGGTCGACGAGTTCGAACGATTCGGCGGCGTTCTTCCCGAAACCACAGCCGGGGTCGACGATAATCTGCTCGCGGTCGATGCCGGCTTGCTCGGCGAGCAGGATCTGTTCTGTGAGGTCTCGAAGCACGTCGTCGACGACGTCGTCGTAGGTCACAGTTCGACCTGGGTCCACTGGCGCGGACAGGCTATGCATCAGGATGACGGACGCGTCGTGGTCGGCAACCACGAACCGCATCTCGGGGTCCGACAGTCCCGACACGTCGTTGACGATGTCGGCACCCGCGTCCAACGCCGCGTCAGCGACGGCGGCTTTTCGGGTATCGACGGAGACAGTCGCATCGAGCGAGGACACGGCCTCGATAACGGGCACTACGCGGTCGATTTCCGTTTCGACGGACACCGGATCTGCGCCGGGCCGCGTGCTTTCGCCGCCGATGTCGATGATATCCGCCCCGGACTCGATCATCTGTTCCGCGTGACTGACCGCGAGGTCGCGGCGGTTGTACTCGCCGCCGTCGTAGAAACTGTCCGGCGTGACGTTGAGAATACCCATCACGGCCGCCTCTTCCCTGTCGAACGGCGGCGGGAACGACCTGTCAGACAGCGTGCCTTCGAGTTGCGTGGCGAGCCGACCGAGCCCCAGCCCTGTCGAAGCCAGTCTGTCAGTGAGCTGTTGAAACTGTCGCGGCGTTCCCGACAGCGTCGTGTCGACGAGCTTCTCAGGCATCCCGACAGTCGAACAAGTACAGGTACCGCCACAGTCCTCGAGCTCCTGTTTTAGGACTCCCGCCTGGTCGCGCCGCAACGTGACCGAAAGCATCTGCTGGTGGATTTCTGGTTCACTTCCGGCTTTAGCAGTCTCTCCCGTCGACGCCTGCTGGAGGTTGTCCCCGGGAACGACCAGCCGGCTCCAGCGGTCCCGAGCTTCGGCGACTGCGTAGAGCGATCCTGCGACGAGCACGAAGTCGTCCGCGTCGGCCGCCGCTATCGCCCGTTCGGTGGCTTCCGGAACGGACTCGACTCGCTGGACCTGGGCTGCCTGGCCCTCGAACGCCGCAGCGAGCGACTCCGTACTCGCGGCTCGGTCCACCTTCGGTCGCGCGGCAAACGCTGTCTCGACGGCCGGAAGCGTCGCGATCATCTGCTCGTACTCTTTGTCTTCCATCGCGGCGAAGACCACATGGAGGTCGTCGTAGTCGTATCGCTCGATGAGTGTCGCCAGCGTCGCCATCGCGCCGGGGTTGTGGGAGCCATCGAGGACGACCATCGGGTCGGTCGACCGGACCTCGAACCGCCCCGGCAGCGTCGCGGCCCGCAGCCCCTCGGATATGGTTTCCGTGTCCACGTCGGTGAGTTGTCGGGCCAGCGTCGCGGCGACGCCGGCGTTTTCGGCCTGGTGCTGACCGAGCAGTTTGAGGTTCGATTCGAGCGCCCAGTCCGGCCCCGTGAGGGAGATGCGGTTCTCGACGGCCGAGCGCATCCCGTTCTCCACCGCAGTGACGTCGGCCGCCTCGCCGCCGACGGTGATGGTGTCGGTAATCCCCTCGATTGCATCGAGGGCAGCGCCGGTCGTTCCGGTCACGAGCGGGGCGTCTCCGGGCGCGACCTGTGCTTTGTCCAGAGCGATCTCCTCGATTGTGTCGCCGAGCAGATCGGTGTGTTCTAAACTGATACTGGTGACGGCGCTTGCGACGGGATCGACCGCGCTCGTGGCGTCGTACCGGCCGCCGATACCGACTTCCAGAACTGCCACATCGACGTCTTCGACATCGAAATGATAGAGCGCAAGCGCGGTGAGTACCTCGAAATGCGTCGGCTTGTCGTCCTCGGCGGCCAGGCGGTCGATACATGGCTCGATCTGTTCGACGAACTCCGTCACCCGCTCTTTGGGTATCCGGCCGCCGTTGACCGTGACTTGCTCCCGAAAGCCGTTCAATCCCGGCGAAGTGAACAGGCCGACGTCCAGCCCGGCGGCTCTGAGCACGCTCTCGGTCATCTGGGCGGTGCTTCCCTTTCCGTTCGACCCGGCGATCTGCACGCTGTCGAAACTGTTGTCCGGGTCACCGAGATGTGCGAGCATCCGCGCCGTCGTATCGGTCCCCAACTTGGGCCGACGGCGTTGTAGCGACTGCAGGTAGTCCGCCGACTCGTGGTACTCCATACCATAATTGGGCGGCGGCGGCCTGATTAATTTATCGCCAGAGGGTTCTGCGTCGATAGCACGTAACGAGGTGGAGCACCCTCTTCAGGCCGAAACCCACGAGAAACTCCTCAATGGCGGCCCGGAAACCGTGATCGAGTCATTTCGTAGATCCCGACGTCGCTGCCGCTGCCGTCCGGACTGCTGCTGGGCCACGGAACCAATCTCGTAAGCCGAGATACATGATGTGGCTTACGCGGTCCGTAACGGCGTCTCGAACACATCCTATCCCGATAGTATCAGGTTCACTAACATTATTACGACGGTGTAGGGAAGGGCTAGTCGAGATGTCTTCACAGGATGAGCAATCCGCGACCGAAGAGACACAGGAGCCGATTCCTACGGACTACGATATCGCCCAGTCGACCGAGATGGAACCGATCTGGGAACTGGTAGAGCCGTGGGGACTCGGCCTCGACGACCTCCAGTACTTCGGCGAATACACCGCGAAAGTCAAACAACACGCCATCGAGCGCCTCCGTGAACAGGCCGAGGACAAGGAGCAGAACCTCGTCCTGGTAACCGGGATGACCCCGACGCCGAAAGGCGAGGGGAAGACGGTAACGACCGTCGGCCTCGGACAGACGCTCAACCACGTCGGCGAGGAAGCGATGATCGCCATCCGGGAACCGTCGCTTGGCCCGGTGTTCGGCGTCAAAGGCGGCGCAGCAGGCGGCGGCCGGTCGCAGGTCCTTCCGATGGAGGACATCAACCTCCACTTCACCGGCGACCTCCACGCGCTCACCTCCGCACACAACCTCATCGCCGCGATGCTCGACGCGAAGATCTCGCAGGGTGACGACCTGAACATCGACATCAACAACGTCTCCTGGCCGCGCGCTATCGACATGAACGACCGCGCGCTCCGGGAGACCGTCGTCGGCCTCGGCGGGAAAACCGGTGGGACGCCACGGGAGGACAGCTTCCTCCTTACCGCCGCCTCAGAACTGATGGCGGTGCTGTGCCTGGCGAGTGACCTGGGCGACCTCAAAGAGCGAGTCAGTCGCATCATCGTCGCCTACGACGAGGACGGCGACCCGGTCACGGTCGAAGATATCGAAGCGACCGGCCCAGCAACCATGCTACTCCGGGACGCGATCAAGCCGAACGTCGTCCAGACCATCGAGGGGACGCCGGCGCTGGTCCACGGCGGGCCGTTCGCGAACATCGCCCACGGGACGAACTCGCTCGTCGCCGACAAGACTGCCTTCGGCATGGGCGACTACCTCGTCACCGAGGCTGGTTTCGGCTCCGACCTCGGGGCCGAGAAGTTCATGGACGTGGTCTGTCGCAAGGGCGATATGACGCCGAACGCCGTCGTGCTGGTGGCGTCGGTCCGCGCGCTCAAATACCACGGCCTCGACCAGTGGCCGGTCGACTACGACGAAATCGACGAGGCCGGC
The DNA here is from genome assembly GCF_000827835.1 of Haloarcula sp. CBA1115. Classification (NCBI taxonomy): domain Archaea; kingdom Methanobacteriati; phylum Methanobacteriota; class Halobacteria; order Halobacteriales; family Haloarculaceae; genus Haloarcula; species Haloarcula sp. CBA1115. The sequence continues at coordinate 20,515 of NZ_CP010530.1, forward strand.
GTCGAAGCCGTCGAAGCGGGCTTCTCGAACCTCGACAAGCACGCGACGAACCTCCAGAAGTTCGGCGTCCCGGTCGTCGTCTCCGTCAACCGCTTCCCGGACGACACCGACGAGGAGATTCAGGCCATCTTGGACCACTGCCGTGAGGACCTCGGGGTCAGAGCGGCTGAGTCGAACGTGTTCTCCGACGGCAGCGAGGGCGGCGTCGACCTCGCGGAGAACGTCATCGAGGCAACCGAGGAGAGCAACGAGGAGGACTTCCGGATGCTGTACGACGACGAGGACAGCATCAAGGAGAAGATCCACACCGTCGCGACCGAGATTTACGGCGCTGACGACGTGAAATACACCGGCGGCGCGCTCGACGACATCGAGCAGATGAACGAGCTCGATTTCGACGACTACCCGGTCGTCATGTCCAAGACGTTCCACTCGCTGAGCGACGACGCGAGCCAGAAGGGCGCGCCGGAGGGCTGGGAACTCGAAATCAGCGAAGTGTACCCGTCTGCCGGAGCTGGCTTCCTGGTCGCTCTCACGGCCGACGCGCTCACGATGCCTGGCCTGCCGGCCCGACCGGCTGCCGCCGACATGGACATCGACGAAGACGGTAACATTTCGGGGCTGTTCTGACGAACCGGCCTCGCGTCCCAGCTCCTGTGGCTCGTCCGCTCGATTTTTAACGGATGCCGCTCGGCGTTCGACGAGGTGACGACGCTCACCGCTCCGCGTTTGCGACCGCTTCGTCGAGCGCCGCTTTGCCGGCCGCTTCTGCCTCGTCTGCCCGCTGTTTCATCGCTGCCACGAATGATTCGTCGTCGATCATGTCGAGATTGGCCCGGACAGTCGCGACGGACGCCTGTAGCGCCGCCGCCGCGAGCAGCGCCCCGACGGCCGCGTCCGGGACAGCGACCGGCGTCCCCTTCGCAGTCACCGTGCGGGCGTGCTCAACGACGTCGAGACAGACCTCGGCCGTCTCCAGTGGCACTTCCGTCGAACGTTTCGAAGCCGCCTGCATCCGGGCGTCGTCCCCGGACTCGATTGCGGCCCCGACCGCGTCGACCGTGGCTGCGTCCTCGTCGGCGAGGGCAAGCAGCCGTTCTCGCCGGTCGGCCAGCGTGTCACCAACCTCGCTTAGTTCATCAGCCGCTGCCTCGGACCCGTCTGTGCCGACAGTGTGGATACAGACCATCTCACAGAGCGCCGCGCCCATCGCGCCGCCGACGGCCGCGACCGCACCGCCGCTCGGGGTCACCTGGTCCGACGCGACGTCGTCGAGAAACTCACTGATAGGCTGGTCCGCGAACGTCATCTGTCGGGCTCAACCCCAGTCGGCTCTGGTGATTGACTGTCCATACCACGGCACTCTCGCCCCACTCGCCTAATGATTTCCCCGACGGTATTCGGTCCGCGTGGGCCATCCTGACACAAAGGCTATGTCCGGACTGTGTCAAGACGCTGTATGGCGTCTTCGTTCGAAATCGTCCAGCCAGCGACGGTACCGACAGAGCAGTTCAACACCTGTGAGACAGAGGTCCGGAAGCTCACGGACCCGCTCGGCTGTACGGAGATGCGGGTGAATCAGGTCATCGTCGAACCGGGATCGGTGACGACACCGCATACACACGACGGCCAGGAGGAGGTGTTCGTCGCGACGACCGGCGGCCAGATAGTCATCGAGGGTGACGTCCACGATGTCCCCGAGGGCGGGGTCGTCCGCGTCCACCCGGACACGGTCCGGAATCTCTGTAACCATACTGAAGAGACGCACGTCTGGCTCGCTTTCGGCGCGCCGCCCGTGGGAACTGTCGAGAACTTCGGGGACTACGTCGTCAAAGAATGAGCCGAGGCGGCCAGCCCGTCAACCAAGTCCGCACACGGAACGGCTGCCCGTCTCAGCCCCCGTCTCCCAGCGCGTCGTTCAGCTCCGGCACGACCTCGTGGAGGTCGCCGACGACGGCGTAGTCGGCCTTCTGCATGATGGCCGCCTCCGGGTCGGTGTTGATAGCCAGGATGTTGTCCGCACCCTTACAGCCCACCATGTGCTGCACCGCACCGCTGATACCGCAGGCGACGTAGAGGTCCGGGCTGATCTTCGTGCCCGTCTGTCCGATCTGGTCGTTGTGCGGTCGCCAGCCCTCGTTGACGGCGGCCCGCGACGCGCCGACGGTTCCGCCGAGGCTATCGGCCAGCGTCTCCAGTTTGTCGTAATCTTCCGGACCACCGACACCGCGCCCGCCGCCGACGACGACGCGGGCCTCGCCGAGCGACACACCGGTCTCGTCGGACTCCTCGACTCGGTCGACACTGACCCGGAACGCGCTCTCGTCGAGCGACGGCTCGAACGGCTGGACCGTCGACTCAACTGTCTCTGTCGCCGTCTCCGGCGAAAACTCGTGTTCCGCCGCAGTCACCAGTTTCGTGTCACTGTCAAGGCGTGTGTGTTCGACGAGGCTACCACCCCATCGCTGGCGCGACAGTTCGTACACGTCGCCGGCCTCGACGTCGAGACAGTTGGCCGCCATCGGCAGGTCGCGCCTGGCACCGACGTGGGCTAGCACCTCCTGTCCGCGGTCAGTCCCCGGGGCGACGACTGCGTCCGGGTCCGTGGCGTCGAGCAACTGCGCGATACTCTCCGCCCAGGCCTCGGGTGCGTACGTGTCAAGCCGCTCGTCACCGACGTGGTGGAGCGTCTCTACGCCGTAGTCACCGAGTTTCTCCCCGAGCGCCGCCGATTCTGCGCCGAACGCGACGGCTTCGAGCGCCGCGTCGGTCGCCGTCGCCAGTTCACGGGCCAGCGTGAGCGCCTCCAGCGAGGGCTCTTCGGGACTTCCGCCCGCATGTTCGACGAGGCTCAGTATCACAGTCAGATCACCTCCAGGTCGTCGCGGAGCAGGTCGACGACTGCGGGTACGGCGTCCGATCCATCGCCGAGCACCTCGGCCGAGCCCTCCGTGCTCTCCGGCGCTTCCAACCGGACTTTCTCGATACCCCCGTCGAACTCGCTGGCGACTGGGTCCTGCCGCCCGATCGACTGTTTGCGCGCCTGCATCTTGGCGCGCATCGAGGCGTAGCGGGGCGTGTTGAGCCCCTCCCTCACGCCGACGGCCGCTGGCAGGTCGAGTTCGTACACCTCGGTCCCACCAGTCACGTCGCGCTCGGCGACGGCCGTCCCGTCCTCAATCGTCAGGTCTGACACGCCCGCGACGAACGGCACGTCCAGCCGCTCGGCGACGCGAACCCCGACCTGGTGGTTCGCCACGTCGGCCGATTCGTTCCCGAACAGGAGGAGGTCGAACTCCGGATCGGTGCCGGCGTCGCCGCTCAGAGCGTCTGCGAGGGCGGCCGCCGTTTCGCGGGGCCGCCACTCTTCCCCGTCAGTTTCCAGCAGCGTCGCCTCGTCGGCCGTCATCGCGAGCCCGGTCCGGAGCTGTTCGTCGGCGTCCACCGATCCGAGCGACATCACGGTGGCCGTCCCGTCGTGGTCGTCGGCCACCTGAATGGCCTCCTCGACGGCGCACTCCTCGTGGGGCGATATCGTGAACCCCAGATGGCTCGTGTCTATTCGCTGTTCGTCGTCGGTCAGTGTGATTTTCGCGCCGGTGTCCGGCACGCGTTTGATGCAGGCTACGGTGTCCATGTCGTGTCTCCGTTGAGTGATAGTGGGTGGGTCACTGGCTGTACTAGCTCCTGATGCGCTCGTTCTCCGGGTCGAACAGCGGCCGGCTCCCGACGACTTCGACCGTCACCGGATACTGCTGGCCCATGTACTCGACCTGGAGGCTCCGCCCTTCCTCGGCGTGGGACTGCGGGAGATACGCCATCAGCAGGTGTTTGCCGACGCTGGGGCCGGTTCCCGCGCTGGTCACGTACGAGCGACGACCCTCGTCGTCGACCAGGACGTCGCCGTTCGCGTCGAGGACCGGTTCGTTGCCCAGCATGAAGCGGCGCTCGCCGCCCTCTGGCGCGTGGTCGTCGACCGACAGGGTACACAGCGTGGCGGTGTTCTCCTCGTCGATAGCCTCGGCGTAGGCTTCCTTCCCGATGAAATCGGCGTCCTTGACCCCGTGGAACGTCAGCCCCGCTTCCGCCGGGTTGTACTCCAGTTCGAGTTCGTGCCCGAACAGCCGGTACCCCTTCTCCAGGCGACCGGTCGTCCCGTAGACGCCCATGCCGGCCGGCCGGACATCGTGGTCCTGCCCGACCTCCCAGAGCACGTCCCAGAGCCGGCGGCCCTGGCCCATCGGGGCGTAGATCTCCCAGCCCTGTTCGCCGATGTAGGAGAGCCGCATCGTCCACGCGTCGACCTCGCCGACCGTGATTTCCTGTGCCGTGTACGGCTCGAACGCGTCGTGGGACATGTCTTCCTCGGCGACGCTGTCGACCATATCGCGGGCGTTCGGTCCCCAGACGCCCAGCGTACACAGCGATTCGGACCGGTCGATCATCGTCACGTCGGCGTCGTCAGGGATGTGCTCGCCGAACCAGGCCCGGTCGGACCCGCCCGCCGCGCCGCCGGTGACGACTCGGTAGTGCTTGGGGCCGAGTCGGGCGATTGTCAGGTCCGAAACGAAGCCGCCGTTTTCGGCGAGAATCGGCGTGTACACGGTCTTGCCGACGTCGACGTCGATGCGGCCCACGGCCATCTGTTCGAGGTAGTCGACGACGTCCGACCCGCGGAAATCGAAGATGCTGAAGCCCATATCGCCGATCATCGAGACGTGCTCGCGGGTGTGGAGATGTTCCGCGAGGATAATCGGCGACCACCACCGCGAATCCCACTCGTTGGGCCGCTGGAACTCGGCGAGCTCGTCCTCGTACCGGCCCAGTAGATCGCTGTTCGATTCGTACCACTGCGGCCGTTCCCAGCCCGCGGCCTCGAAGAACTCCGCGTCGAGGCCGGCCTGCTTCTCGTAGAACGGGCTCGTCCGGAGTTCCCGCGCCGACTGGTACTGTTCGGCCGGGTGGACGATGTCGTATATCTTCTGGAACCCTTCGCTGGCCCGGTCCTTGACGAACGAGCGGGAGGTCCCGTACTCGTAGAACCGGTTCACGTCGGCCCCGTGGAGGTCGATGTCCGACCAGCCACGCGTCATCCACTGGGCAACCGCCTCGCCGATGGCCGGGGCTTCTTTGATCCAGATTGCGGCACACGACCAGAGCCCGTCGACGTCCTGCAGTGGGCCCAGAAGCGGTGCACCGTCTGGCGTCTGCGAAAGTAGGCCGTCGATTTCGTGGCGGATGCCGGCCTCGGGGTCGTCGAGGAGTTCCGGGACGATCTCCAGCGCGTCGGCCATCGACTGCTCGAAGGCGTCGTCGGTCAGCGGCGGCTGGGTCGGCGAGAGCGGCGCTTCGTCGATGGACGGGATGTCCTCGACGTCCCAGAGTATCGGCCGGTGTTGATACGACCCGACTTCGAGGTCGTTCCCGTGCTGGCGCTCGTACATCTGGGTGTCCATGTCGCGGACGACCGGGAACGAGATTTCGCCCTCGTAATCCTCGAAGAAGGAAATCGGGCCGACGCTGACCATCTGGTGAACCGCCGGTGTCAGCGGGATCTCGACGCCGGCCATCTCGGCTAACTTCGGGCTCCAGAGCCCGGCCGCGATGACCACCTCGTCGGCCGTGACGGTCCCGCGGTCGGTCTCGACGGCCGCTATCGACCCGTCTTCGACGTGAAGGTCGAGCACTTCGGTGTTGGGCGAGACGTGCAGGCCGCCATCAGTGTACTCGTCGGCCCGCGCTCGCATCACTTCACCGGCCCGAAGCGGGTCACACGTGCCCGCCCCCGTGCTGTAGAACCCCGCCTTGACGAGGTCAGTGTTGACGTAGGGTACGAGCGCTTCGACTTCCTCGGGGGTCAACAGCTCCGCCGGTTCGCCCCACGCCTTCGCCGACTGGATTCGGCGTTTCAGTTCCTCGACCCGTTCCTCGGTGCGTGCCACTTCGATACCGCCGCTGTTGGTGAACGTGTCCATGTCCTTGTACTGCTCAATGCTCCGTCGGGTGAGGTGGGTCATCTCCTTCGAGTGTTCCACCGGCATCAGGAAGTTCGAGGCGTGACCCGTCGACCCACCGGGGTCAGGAAACGGCCCCTTGTCCAGAATCGAGATGTCTTCTCGCCCCATCCGGGCGAGATGGTACGCGAGACTGTTTCCGACGATACCGCCACCGATGAGTACTGTCTTCGCCGCTGACGGCAGCGAGTTCGAACTCATCGCGGTCTCACCCGTATGCTGGCGGACCGAACTGTACTCTCGCCGCTCGTGGTGATAGCTCTCAACATCATCCGTTTTGAGCGTGGCCTCTTTCCGGAAAGAAGCAGGGGCCACAGTTCTGCGGTGATTTATATATATGTATATATCTGGGACGCAGACCGCCGGAAATCGTTCGTTGTTCAGGGAGTCAGCAGCTATAAACCCCTGTTTCTGTTCGGTAGTCGCGTCGACGGGGCCACGCTGACGTTTCAGAGTCGGAGGGACGGGCAGAATACTCATTCTGTAAAAAAACCAATGGTATGAGTTTTGTGCCGTCCGTTGGAATGGTTCCGACGCGCTCTCTGGTCGTCGTCTCGGTCTCCGGATCGAAGGTACGCATGACCGGTTTCGACCCGGCCTGAGAGTCCTCCGTCAGTTGGGTCGCAGTATCGTATTGATGTGCAGGCTCCTGTTCCCGGGAATCCATTACAGCCAAACGGGATGACGTGACGTACCACGCCGCTGTCCTCACTACCCCGTGCTCGAATGACAACGGTAACGTCATGATTTCACGCCAAGAGAGATCACCGACTGTTACTGTCGTGTATTATACCCGCTGAGTAATACCAAGAGAGCAGGCCGAAGTCATTGCCTGAACCTTGAGAGTCCGCTCTGTCACCGGTCTCCCGACATCACTCGCGCTGATAGCGGTGGGTGCTGCTTCGGTCCCGATTTCTATAGGGCGGTGCAGTTCAGGAAGAGCGACAGCCCATTCGATGTCGGGCTGGCCGTCCACGGGGCCGAGAATAACAATCGTACCAACATTAGCTCACAGAGCCTATCAGTATCAGAGGGATATTGTGAAGAAGGAACTACATAACAGTGTGGCGGCGCGTGGTCGACGATCGCCGAAGCAGTTGTGGCGCTGTTGTCGTGCCGTTTCAGTCGGCCTGCAGCGCCCGGACTGTTTGGTGCGTCGCTGCCGACACTGAACGGGCGAGTGCCGTCGCGTGCCAGTAGTCCGCAACGCTTCTATCGAGCGTGGTGGCCGATATCTCTCCTTGATGATGTGTTAACTCACGGTCAGCGGCCATGACCTTGTGGCCGGCGTCGACGAGAACTGTCCGGGCCAGTGCTGACCGTGAAGTCGATTCAAGGGCCGCGGTGAGTGCACCGTACGCGGTCTGTCTGATGTCTCGAACCGTTTTCGCATCCGATGGCCGAGCGAGTTCGTCCGCCTCCCGACGTGACTGAATGCGGTCAAGCGCTCGGAACCGGGCGATCTGGCTGTTCGCATCGACAACAGCGCTCGCGGGTCCGACGGCATCAGTGAGGCGGCTGAGACCGCTCTCCACCTCCCAGCGGAGTTCGTCCACAACCATCTGTCCCGGAGATCGCTCGTCAGCGGCCGTTTCCGGCGGCAGGTCCGCCTGCCTGTCGCGGATGTCCACAAGCAGTGTTTCTGCTGCATCTGTCAGCGTCGGCCTGACTGTCCCAGCATCGGATGGAAGCGAAGCAGCGAACCGCGCCCGCAGGTGGCGAGCGTCGTCGAGATACGCCTGTGCCGACTCGGCCGTCTCACCCCATTCGGCGACCGACAGTAACTCCGACTCTTCTCTGGGTAGGACGTCCATGTCACTGGCCCGCTCCAGTCCCGTCTCGATACGGGCGTGGACTAGCGCCGCGCGCACCGGGTCAATCCCGATGTAGTCATGCTTCTGCCGGGTTTCGTGGGCCGCAGACACGGTCCTTTCGTGCTCGTTTCGGAGCGGAGCAGCGGTACGGCCACTCTCGACAACACTCCACCCCGCAGCGGCGTAGCGGGCGTTTTCGCGAGCGCGACGCAACGACCGGAGCGCCATCAACCCGGTTCGGGCCGTCCGCGCATCGTCGAGGCCGTCTGAGGCGTTACTGGCGGCATCTGTCAGGTGCTGTCGGATGTGACCGTTCGGGATTTCTTCGGGGCCCAACGGTGTGGGAAGCGTCGCCAGCAGCGAGCGTATCCGCTCCCTCGCGGCGTCGAAATGCTCCGCTGTGATGTCGACCGGGATCGAAGGAGAGACAGGGGATTCTCGCTCTTCGTCGCGCGGGACATCGGGCAGATTGTAGGCATCGATAGTTGCCTCGCGTTCCCCACCCAGACTGTCGATACTGCTACAACCAGCGATAGCACTGGCCCCAACCAGGGCGAGCACACCACGGCGGGTCATCCGACCGGACTCTCCGCCCGTCGCGGACGTGTCGTCGGTCATGCCTGCTCACCACCAGTCTGGGTTCGGCGGTCGCTATCCGAGGCTGACCCGCCCCCGCCCTCGCCCTCGGCATCGACTCGCTGGCTGTCACAGGCGCTCCCACCGATGGAGGAGGAGTAACTGGAGATGTCGTCGGCGTTGACTGTATCGGGAATCCGGATGAACCACACCGCGTACACCTTGTTGCCTGCTGTGCACGGTTCGTCGTAGGGGCGACTCACTCGGCCGTAGTCGGTCGAGACGCTGTTCGTCGTCCAGCTGACCTGACAGAGCGTTAGTCGAAAGCACTCCTCGACCATCACGTTCTGGACGTAGACGGTTTCCGTGTCGAAGTCAGTCTCGTCGAGGAAGGTTTCGACCAGCGAACTGTCCACGTCTCCGGCGACGGCGAGCCGGTCCGCTTTAGATTCCGTATCGATAATCTTGGACTCCAATCGATGGGAATGCTGGCTTTCGGTTGGCCGACCGTCTCCATCGTCGAGCCAGACAGGCTGCCGGTCGGCGTCAACGCGTGTGACAACTGCCGCCGGGTCGGACTCCATGCCAGCTCTCGGAGCGGTCGAGCCATCGTTTTCGGAAGCGGTGCGTGTTGATTCGTCGCTGCCCTCGAACATTCCACTACAGCCGGCCAGCATCGTCGCTAGCCCGCATGCGCTGTGGAGGAGGGTACGTCGAGTGGAGGGGACCATCGTGTAATTTCCCGCTTGTAATGTCAGGTATAAAATTCTCGTGGTAGATGGACGTTACCGAGAGCGTACCAGACATCCCGAAGAATAGATCGAGGAGCGACTTTCTATCGTATTCGGTACTTGTATATCCGCGAATTCAGGCCTTATGTAACTATATTCGGCTCTATTGGCTTATATTATACACATCCGCGGTCAAATACATCCCTGTGAGTGATGTCTTCTGGAACCAAGAAGTATGGCTGCTAAGTGGTGGAGAGACGCAGATATCGCAACAAAACGGCTAAACCGGATCGACGCGTTCTGGCGATAATGGGGTCAGCGCAGTCGAAAGTCGCACAGTTGATCGAAACGTATGGACTGACGTCGATGGGAACGGAACTGGAGCACGCGTGGCTCGGGAAGAATAGGGAACGGCAGAGTCTCCGTGACCTCGCTGATCGGTTCAATCAAGCGCTGCTTGTGGCTGCAATCCGCAATTCGGGCATGGACGTCATCGACGGCGAACCGGCGAACTTCTATCGACTCCTGACGGACGACGACGTCAGTGCGGGCAAACGGATCGAAGCGCGGAACCGACTCGAACGGGCAGGTATCGACGTCGATACGCTGGAAAGCCAGTTCGTCACGTATCAGGCGATTCGGTACTATCTCACAGAGGTTCGTGATGTGAGCTACGAGCCTGAATCCGAAACTGAACAGGTCGAGCAGGAACGCGGGACAATAGACCGCCTCCGCAGCCGCGTCGAGACAATCGTCCGGGACACGGTCGACCGACTGAACACCGCTGACAAACTCACTGTCGGCGAGTACCGAGTGTTCGTGAGCATCGATATTCGCTGTCAGGACTGCGGGACACGCTACGGCATCAGTGACCTTCTCGACCGCGGCGGCTGTGACTGTGAGTGAGCGCTCAGTAGATTCGGTCTTTGGGGGGACCACAACAGGATCAGATATCCGTAATCCGGTTGTAACTATCCGGAAGCGCCTGCGCGTCCTCGGGGAGCAACGCGACGACGAGATAGGTGGGGTACTCCGCGAAGTACTCGACGAGCGAGGCGATGCGCTCCGCATCGATGGCTTCCAGTGAGTCAAGCAGCATGAACGGGACGTCCTCGTACACGTCGTGGACGAGGTAGCCGGCGAGTGCGAACACGAGCCCGGTCACTTCCCGCTCACTCTCGCTCAGATGGCCGACAGTGTCTTCGTAGACAGTTCCACCGTCGGTACTCCTGACGACGTGGAGCGTGAACGTCGATCCAGTGACGCTGTCGTCGCTGTTATGGACCGGGTCATCGGGCGTGTCGGTCCGTTCGAGCCAGATCCGTTCGATGTTGCCGTAGCCGAGAATATCGAGCAGGTCGTCCATCTTCTCGTTGAACTGGTCGGTCGCCTCGGCTTCGAGGCGGTCGATACGTGACCGGAGGTCGATCAGCTCGTCAACCACGTCTTCCCGTTGGGCAGCCAGTTCGTCGTTTCGGCGGATGTCCGACTCGATGTCGGCGATCTCCTCGCGTACCTCGTCTCGTTCGGATTCGAGCCGGTCCAGTTCCAGCTCCAGTTCGTTCGCTTTCGTATGGAGTTCGAGCACTTCGTCGAACTCTTCGGTTCGGAGCGAGGTGACCCGCTCCTCGAGTTCCTCGACGCGGGCGGAGAGGTTGTTGCGTCGCTCTCGGAGGTCGACAACAGTCGTCTGCCGGCGCTCGATTTCGGCGTCGACCTCCTCAATCGTGGCGGTGAGTTCTCGCGCTCGCGTGCGCGTCTCCGCAATTTCGTCACGTCGGTCGGTCAGTTCGTCGAGTTCATCGTCGATATCGTCGATCTCCGTGACCGTCTCCTGAAGGTGGTCACGCATACTCTGGAGCGTCGACTCGATACGGTCCGGTTTCACTCGCGAGCCACAGGTCCAGCAGGTCGTCTTTGACCCCTTATACAGCTGGTCCGTGATGTCACCCACACTTTCTGGCTTTGCGTCGATAGCGTCGGTTATCTCCCGGTGCTCGCCGGACAGCAGTTCCTCGTTGAACCCGACGACGTTCTGCAGTCGGGTGGTGTACTCTGAGAGCTCTCGTTTGCGCTCTCGAAGCCGGTCGATGTCCGATTCGAGCGCTTCGAGTCGCTCGTCCGGCGATTCCGGAAGCCCGGATCGTTCGACCGCGAGGCTCCCTCGCTCGTCGCGCAGTGCCGCGATACTCTCCTGTTCTGACTGGATATCGTTTCGCACACGTTTCAGTTCGGATCGAGTCGCCTGGAGTTCATCGAGGGCCGTTTCGAGTTCGTCCCTGTTTTCCTGGGTCGTCTGGAAATCCACGTCCCGCTCGTCGATTCGGTCCTCCACGCGCTGGAGTTTGTCTCTGGTCTCAGTGATCTCGTCGCGCAGAGTTGCCTGTTGCCGTTCGAGATCCGGGAGGTCACGCTTGAGCGACGCGATACGATCGAGTTCCGCATCGATCTCTTCCTTGCGCTGTTCGGCCGCACGTATCTGTCGGTGGATCGACGCCACGTCGACGGGCCGCATAATGATCTCGCGAAGGTCCTCACCCCGCTCGACGGCTCGTCTGGCCTCGTTGTCTTCGAGCAGGAACGCGAACAGATCCGCAACCGTCAGGTCAGTGAGCAGGCCGAGGCCCGACCCGGTAACCCCGTTGTCCGTTCTGGTCAGTGTTTGGGTGTACGTCTCCTCCCCCAGTGAGAGTTCGACGTGCCCCTGGTCGGCGTCACCTTTGATGCTCGCCCACTCGCTCCCGTGAGCGGACATCACCGCCTGTAGAAACGATGTCCGATTAGTCGCGTTCCGGCCTCGGAGCACAGTCACCCCTGGTGGGACCTCGACTGTCGTCTCGTCGATCCCCCCGATTTTTTCGACGGTGAACGTAGCCACCTCCCCAGATACCGAGAGTGAACCCATATTTCGGTGTGTGCGAGTGACGGATATAAGCACTATGGCGCGTGTGGCACCACACATTCCGATTTCTATCCCAGTAGTTGCCTGCGGCTAACAAGCATATGTCTGTTATTCCAACGGATTCGCGGATCTAGTTCCGTGCAGAAACAATCGCCTAAATCCAGATAGCAAACAATTTCGGTAAATAACACTCTCAAACGTGTACCTTTATATTACACAATGGGCGTAGCTGTCGGTGTCGTTGACCATGACAGATCAAGACCGGGCCGAGAGTGCGCTTCGCGCCCACGTAACCTCCGTCAAGGAGGACCTGATGACGGGCGTATCGTTCATGATCCCCTTCGTGACTATCGGGGGTATCTTCCTCGCCGTCGCGTACGCGATAGGGGACACACAGACAGTGTTCGAGAACACCGGCTCGGCAGGCTGGTTCCTAGCACAGGTCGGTACCGCCGGGCTGACGATTATGGTTCCGATTCTCGGCGGATACATCGCGTATGCCATCGCCGACCGTCCGGGACTCGCCCCGGGATTCCTGCTGGCATACATTCTCCAGCAAGGGAACGTCGTCGCCGAAGCGGCGACAGTAATCGGTATCTCCGGCGGCGAAGCCGGTGCCGGCTATCTCGGCGCAATCGTCGCTGGGCTGCTGGCCGGGTACGTCGCGCGTTTCTTCAAGAACCTCGACGTCCCCGAGTTCATCCAGCCGATGATGCCGGTACTGCTGATCCCTGTCGCGACAATGGCGGTTCTAACGCCCATCATGCTGTTCGTGCTGGGCGTCCCTGTCGCACTCGCCAACGAAGCCCTGACCTCTTTCCTGCAGTCGATGCAGGGCGGCCAGGCTATCGTCGTCGGCCTCATCCTCGGCGGGATGATGGCCTTCGACATGGGTGGTCCCGTTAACAAGGTCGCTTACGTGTTCGCGACTGGGCTCATCACGGAGGAGATCTACGCACCGATGGCCGCGGTGATGATCGGCGGGATGGTTCCGCCGATCGGCCTCGCGCTCTCAAACTTTATTGCACCGCACAAGTACGCGGCCGAGATGTACGAGAACGGAAAAAGCGGTGTCGTGCTCGGCCTGTCGTTCATCACCGAGGGCGCGATTCCGTACGCAGCCGCGGACCCGCTGCGCGTCATCCCGGCTATTGTGGCCGGTAGCGCTGTCGGCGGCGCGACCTCGATGGCCCTCGGCGTCACGATGCCCGCACCCCACGGCGGTATCTTCGTGGTCCTGCTTTCGAACCAGCCACTCGCATTCCTGGGCAGCATCCTTCTGGGCTCACTCGTGACGGCCGTCGTCGCGACGGTGATCAAACCGGACTTCGAAGACCGTATCGACGCCGGGGCGGAGACGAGCACCACGCAACCGACGGACGACTAACTACGGAGACTACAATGACAGACGCAATCGCAGCGGACGACATCGAAGAACTGATTCCGGCCAGCCACATTTCGCTGTCCGAGCCACCAGCCGAAAAGGAAGCGTGTATCGAGTTCTTGCTCGACCTACTAGTCGACGGCGGCAAGGTCGAGGACCGCGACCGCGCACTCGACGCGCTGCTGGAACGCGAATCGGAGACCACTACGGGCGTCGGCATGGGGATCGGGATTCCACACGCGAAGACTGACGCTGTGAACCGCCCGTCACTGGCATTTGCTCACTCCGAAGAAGGCGTCGACTTCGGCTCGATGGACGGCGAGCCGGCGACGCTCATCTTCATGATTCTCGTCCCGGAGGCCGGCGGCGAGGAGCACCTCAACATTCTCAGTTCCCTCTCGCGGGCCCTGATGCATGACGACGTTCGGGACCGACTCCACGAGGCAGAGGACGAGACGACCGTTCAGGACGCACTCCGGGAGGCAATCGCATGACGGTCGAGCGCACTGTGACGATTGTTCCGGAGGCTGGCCTGCACGCTCGGCCGGCGTCGGCGTTCGTCCAGGCGGTCAACGACCACGAGGCCGAGGTCTCGGCCGGTCGTCCGGACGGTGACCTCGTCCAGGCGGCGAGTATGATCGCAGTCACCAGCCTCGGCGTCGGACAGGACGACGACATCAAACTGGTCGCCGACGGGCCGGATGCAGAAGCAGTGCTCGACGAACTGGAGCGGATACTGACAACGCCAGAGGCGGAACTGGACACTGACGATGGCTGAACGCACGCTTCACGGTACCGGTGCGACGCCGCGCTCCGGCGTCGGGTCGGTTGTCTGGTACGGCCGAGACATCTCGCTCCTGGACCCGGACGGCGTGGAAGTCGATCCCGAAATGGAGGGCGAGCGGTTCGCCGACGCCGTCGACACCGCCCGAACCGAACTGGAGTCCGAGCGCGAGGCGACCGCCGAACGCGTCGGGGAACAGGAAGCCGCGGTGTTCGACGCGCACATCCAGTTCCTCGAAGACCCGACCATCGAGGACGCCGTCGAGACGATGATCGGCGAGGGGCTTCCCGCACCGAACGCCGTCGATGCCGCCTTCGGCGAACACATCGAGCAGTTCGAAGGGATGGACGGCCGGATGGCCGAGCGCGCGGACGACCTCCGTGACGTGCGTGATCGGCTCCTCCGTCTGCTGACGGACGGGGAGCGGGTCGACCTCGGCGACCTCCCCGAGGGCAGCGTCGTCCTCGCCGAGCGGTTGACGCCCAGCGACACGGCACAGCTCGACCCGGAACGCGTCGCCGGATTCGCCACGGTCACCGGCGGCCGAACATCCCATGCGGCGATTTTCGCCCGTTCGCTGGCCCTGCCGGCGGTCGTCGGTATCGGCGAGACGCTCGAATCCGTCGAGGGAGGGACAGAAGTCGTGGTCGACGGCGACGACGGGACGCTGTTGGTCGGTCCCGACGACGACGAGCGAGAGGCCGCAGCGAGCGGGTCTGGGGCAGCTATCGTCGACGAGTCCGTCGAAACCACCGACGGGAAACACATCGAGGTCGCGGCGAACATCGGACAGCCAGCGGAACTGGACCCCGCAGCACAACGGGGTGCCGACGGCGTTGGCCTCTACCGCACTGAGTTCCTCTTCCTCGACCGGGAGACGCCGCCGTCCGAAGACGAGCAGTACGAGGCCGTCCGCGAGGTGCTCGACACGTTTCCGGACGGCCGCGTCGTCGTCCGGACGCTGGACATCGGCGGCGACAAGCGAATCCCCTACCTCGACCTGCCGGCGGAGGAAAACCCCTTCCTCGGGGAGCGCGGCATCCGGCGCTCGCTCGACCCCGACTCGGATCTGTTCGCCACACAGCTCCGTGCGCTGCTGCGCGCCGCTGCGGACGGGGCTGGAGACCTCGCCATCATGTTCCCGCTGGTCGCCACCGTCGAGGAACTCGACGGGGCACTCGATGCGCTGGACGCAGCGGCGGCCGACCTCGAAGGCCGTGAAACCGAGGTCGCTGACCCCGAAGTCGGCGTGATGATCGAGACGCCAAGCGCCGTGTTCATGGCCGAGGAACTCGCCGCACGCGTCGATTTCCTCTCCATCGGGACGAACGACCTCACGCAGTACGTCATGGCCGCCGACCGCGAGAACGAGCGCGTCGGCGACCTGCACGACCCCACGCATCCGGGCGTCCTCCGCGCAATTCGTCAAACAGTCAAGTCGGCCCACGACGAGGACGCCTGGGTCGGGATGTGCGGCGAGATGGCCGGCGACCCGGACCTGACGGAACTGCTCGTCGGCCTCGGCCTGGACGAACTCAGCATGAGCGCCGTGACGATTCCGGAAGTCAAGACGGCCGTCAGCGAAACCGAGCACAGTGCCGCGAGCGAGCGCGCAGACCGCGCCCGACTCGCCGCAACGCGCAGCGAAGTTCACGACACACTAGAACTATGAAACTCGTCGCAGTCACCTCCTGCCCGACTGGGATCGCACACAGTCAGATGGCAGCCGAGAACCTCGAACAGACAGCCGAAGAACTGGGCCACGAAATCAAAGTGGAAGTCCAGGGCGCGATGGGGGCTGAAAACGAGCTCTCCGAAGCGGACATCGAGTCCGCCGACGCCGCCATCATCGCCTCGGACACATCGGTCAGCCAGGACCGGTTCAGCAATATTCCGCTGATCAAAGGCACTGTTAAAGACGCCGTTAACGACGCCGAAGGGATGATCGCTGACGCCATCGAGGCCGCCGACGGCGACGTGCCGGACACCGAAGTCGACTCCGACGGGACCGAGTCCACGGAGACGGGGTCCGACCAGCAGCGCCGCCGCGGCGGTGACCGCTCGAAGAGCCTCGTCGCTCGGCTGAAGCGACTGTTCAGTTGAGACGGTCCCACTGTCGTCTCTATCGTGGTTGGTTCCGGTCGCACGTCCCCGATCTAATCGGTCTCCGCTGTAGTCAGGTGGTCCGAACTCGCCAGTTCATACGTCAGGTAACCGTGGAGCATCCCGATATTGCTCACGACCTGTCCGACGGTGCTGATAATCGATTTCGACACGGTTGAGTCGAGATAATATGTCGGTATCAGTATGAATCTCATAATCCGCCTCGGAACGTTTTCGCCTCTGATCTTGTAGTACGGAATGGACTCTTTACCGTGCCGGTATTGTTTTTCTAAATAGTCCGGAATGGATTCGGCGAACGGGTGTTCGACCAGCAGATCGGGCGAGTACCACACGGTGTAGGATTCGCAAACACGATCTATCAGTTCAACCTCTTCATGCCCGTACGGGAGACGTTCGTCAAACCCACCGACATCTTCCAGCACATCGCGGCGAATCGCCATATTACAGCCGACGACTGTGTCAGTAACGTGTCCATTATCTCCCTGATCGTATTGGCCAGACAGGCCGCGTGTGTATGGGGATCCGGTGTCGTGGATACGACCGGTAACAGCCGGATATTCGTCCAACAGCTCGGAAACGCGGTCGAAGTACTCGCCTTTCGGGACTGAGTCGTCGTCGAGAAAGACTAGTTTCTCCCCGTTCGCCTCACGGATCCCCTTGTTTCTCGCTGCTGCAGCACTGCCTTCGGTACAGACGAGGATCTCGCCCTCGACAGCGGCGTCCACCAACTTCTCTTCCCAACTGAACTCTATGTTGGGGTCCAGCGTAGGGATGATGATAGATAGTTCCGGCATTTTTGACACACTTGTATATCCAATACCTTGGTTAGCGACTCTAAATACATCGGCAGGCTGAATGGATGATATTTAGGGAGTGGATGAAATCTGTGCTGACCGTCGTCTCGAACTGTAGGCCGTAACTAACAAATTCAGTTCATTGAGAGGATACTGACAGATGTTTACGTATCGTCCCGGCCGGTGCCGTCTGCAACGATTTTTCCGCCATCAAACGCCAAAGCGAACTCCCGGCCAGAGGGATTCCCGAGGAGAGAGAGCTGATGGTAATGTGACGCATCGAGCCGTCCAAATCACCGTCGAGACGCTTTCTCGGAGGTAGTCCAGATGTCAGAGAGAACACGGCAGATCGGAATTATTTCCCAGCAGTATCCCCCCGACAAGAGCGGCCATGCTTCACGGATCCAGAACATGGCGACCAACCTCGATTCCCGGGGATGGGACGTTGAGGTGGTTGCACCACCGCCGTGTTTCCCACACGGTTCGTTCGACCGGGACTGGTACCGGTCGAAAGAGATTCGACAACAGGACGTGACAGTGCGCCGGCTCTGGGCCTGGCAACCGACCGAACCGAACCCGGGAATCGTGTCTAGGCTCGCCTACTATGTCACCTTTGCACTCCATGCGTTCCTGTGGCTCTTGATAACTCGGCGACGGTACGATGTCGTTATGACGACGACGCCGCCGATTTCGACCGGGCTTGCGGGTTTTGTCACGGTGCTTACGAACTCCCTCTGGGTGGTAGATGTCCGCGATCTCTGGATCGATGCGTCAGTGTCGCTGGGATTCATTCCCGAAGATGGGATCATAGAGCACGGCAGCCGGTATTTCCAGCGACAGGTCCTCCATACGTCGGATGCGATAGCAGTGACGACGGAGACATTAGGCGACCATCTCTGTGAGCAGTACGGTGCCGCGCTGTCTGAAAAGCTCCTGTTGGTTCCAAACGGCGTCGACATGGACCGCTTCGCTTCGACCAAATCGGGCGATTCGGTGGTGGACAGCGACGACCCGGCTATCGTCTACGTCGGTAATATCGGCCACGCACAGGCGCTCGATGAGTGTATCCGAGCGATGGGGCGGCTCGACAACGATGCGGAACTCTATTTGATCGGCAGCGGCGACGCAGTCCCGCACCTGCGGGAGGTCGTCACGGAGGCAGGCGTCGAAGACGCCGTTGAGTTCACCGGCCCGATACCTCACGAAGCGGTTCCAGCAGCACTCGACGACGCCGCCATCGGTATCGCGCCGCTACTCGACGACTCGGAACTCGACTACGCCATGCCGACGAAGGTGTACGAGTACATGGGCGCTGGACTACCAGTCGTTACGACTGGACAGGGTGAGCTCGAACGGTTCATCGAGCAGTCCGGCGGTGGTATTCACACTACGCCTGATCCCGGCGGTATCGCAACTGCGTTTGACAGCTTACTCGCCTCAGAAGCCAAGCGCCGCGAACGGGGGCAATCCGGGCAAGACTACGTCAGTCCGACCTACGACCGGAGCCATATCGCCGTCCGTTTCGATGACCAGATACGTCAGCTTATGGACGGTACGTCGACGGCTCCAGCTGGAGAATCGAACCGAACGAACATCGCGCTTGACCACGGAACGACAACCGACGCCGGACCACGGAATGAGTGATACGACGCTCACCGCGCTGTTGGACCGCGACCGAGTGCCGTTGCTGTATCACACTGCACGAAACATGCAGCCCCGGCAACTGGCCGGGATAGCGGAGCGAAAGCTCCGTCATCTCATCGTGCCAGCGGTTCCAGTCGATTTCGACGCTCGCTACGAGGGGTCGGTTCCGGCATCACTGTCCGGCGCACCCGATCCCGTTGCGAGAAACACTGCTTTGCTCCGTGACGCATTACCCTCGTCAGGACAAACCGATTTCCGCGAGTTGTCACAGGGCATCGCTGCCGGCGAAGTGACGTTCAGAAATCGGACAGTGACAGTCGAGTCCGCGTCCGGCGTCGACTGGGAGGGGGCTGGTGTGCCCGAACCGTCGACGCTGTGGGGGCTCCAGTTTCATGGATTCGCGTTCCTCATGTGGCCAGTGTTGGGGTATCAGTCGCCAACTGACTGCACCGCAGTCGAAGAAACCCTCGAACAATGGCTTCGTGATTGGGACAGATCGGGGTCAAACCGGATCGGTCAGCCGGCGTATTTGCGTCGCTCGTGGACGCCCCACGCGGTTTCGCTTCGGATCCTCAATCTGGTCAGATTCTATGCCTGGGCTGAGGACGTGCTTGAACCGCCTCACTCGGCACGGCTCCGAAAGCTCGTTTACAAAAACGCCGCGTTCCTCTCGAATCACGTCGAACACGATATCGGCGGGAACCACCTCATCGAGAACGGTGCGGCGCTGGTCATGGCCGGTCTTTTTTTCCCCGAGTCCGGCCAGCAGTGGGTCAAACAGGGGCTAGATGTGCTCGTCGAAACGGCCGAACAGTTCCGTGCGGACGGCGGCCACTTCGAGCGCAGTCCGATGTACCACGCTGTGACGGTGACGCGGTATCTGACTGTCATCAACCTCCTGAAACGAGTCGGTCGGGAAATCCCTCCGGAGGTTCAGCGGGTCGCGACTGCGGGCGTTCGGTTCCTCCGTGACATGGAGCCACCCGACGGACGCCTACCACTCCTGAACGACTCGGTGTTCGGTCTTGCCTTGCCTCTGCAGAGCTGTCTCGCGTATGCCCGTGCAGTGGGCATTGAACCGACCGATGAGACCACATCCGCGCAGAACGCGCCCACTGCATCGGGGTACTACTGGCTCGGAACCGGTCGGAGCCGCCTCCTCGTCGACGGTGGTGCAATCGGCCCGCCGCATCTCCCCGCCCATTCGCACAACGACCACTTCGCTGTCCTCTGGTGGGCCGACGGGCAGCGGATCCTCACGGACACGGGAGTATTCGAGTACCTGCCAACGACGGAGCGCCAGTACTCACGGAGTGTCGAAGCGCATAATACGGTTCAATACGACGACGTAGAGCCCATTCAGACTGGGGGAAGCTACTTGTTCGGCCGTCGAATCGAACCGGAAGTCGCGTACGAGCACCGCGATGGTCTGACGTGCTTTGATGGCCACTATCGAACCGAGTCCTCGTCACAGCCACAGTACAGTCACCGCCGGCACATCTACGGATCTGACACGTGGTGGCTCGTCTGGGACACTGTCTCGGCCGAAAAATCCGCTCCGATACGGAGTCGATTGCACCTAGACCCGGCCGTCACTGTCCGGTCGACACCGTCCGACGGTCAGCAGCATCTGGTCGTCAGTTCCCTAGAGGGCGGTTCAGAGACCGGAATCGCACATATTTACCCGCTGGATACAGACCGAATTACCCGCGACCAGCGTCCGTACTATCCCGAGTTTGGACGCTCGATGCCACGTACGGGCATAACCCTTCGGACGGATGGCTCGGACGTTTCGTTTGGATTTCTCTTGAGCACGGACGATATTGATACGGTAGACGTAACCCGTGACGGAGACGAGGCAACGGGGGTTCAGGTGGGGACCGTGTTTCAGCCACTCACATCTATCGAGGACTGACACCGTCCGGTGTTCACACCTCTGTAATTCGTTTCGCTCTTCGCGTCCGAGTTTCCAGTATGGTCGTCTGGGTCGCTCTTATGTCTGCAGGCCCTTGCCTTCGAACTCCGCGTACAGTTCCCGAACGCGGGTAGCGTACCCGTCCCAGGTCCAGCCCTGATTGACGAGTCGCTGGTGGCCGTTCGACCCCAGTTCTGCTAA
Source organism: Haloarcula sp. CBA1115 (assembly GCF_000827835.1). Lineage (NCBI taxonomy): Archaea > Methanobacteriati > Methanobacteriota > Halobacteria > Halobacteriales > Haloarculaceae > Haloarcula > Haloarcula sp. CBA1115. The sequence goes on from NZ_CP010530.1 coordinate 41,398, forward strand.
CCGGTCAGAATCGGTGGTAAGCGACTCCAGTGCATCGGCAAGCGCGGTCGCATCGCGAGGCTGGATGAGTACGCCGGTCTCTCCGTCGACGACTTGCTCGGAAACACCACCGATATCCGTCCCTAACACGGCGGTTTCAGCCGCCATTGCCTCGTAGATAACTGTCGGTCGGCCTTCTGCGCGACTGGGTAACACTAACAGGTCAGCGACGGTCAGCCACCGGCGAAGCGCCAGCGATGTGATGCCCGTATAGACGTGGCGGCCACTGAAATCACTCTCTGCCAGCGCCGCTTGAAGTTCCGAGCGCTGTGCCCCACCGTGGCCGATGAAGACAAACTCGGTATCAGGAAGCGACAGTTCCGGGAGGACAGTCGTTACCTCCGGGATACCCTTTCGTTCGCAGAACTCGCCGACGAACAGTGCCACGGTGGCGTCAGCATCGATGCCCAGTTCCCTGCGGAGCTGTGACTCCTGGTCAGTGGGATAGCGCTCAGGGGTTGCGCCGATAGGGACGGTCTCGACTTTCTCTGAAGAGACGTGGGAGCGAGCGGTATCAGCGAGTGCATCACTCACACACAGCACTTTTGAGCACGCCGTGAGCGTTTCGTCGACCCGTGACCGGACACCCCGAGCGAGGTCTTCGTAGTTGTTCATGAAATGACCGTGTGAAACGACAAACAGCGGAACATCGTGGTTACGACAGTACGGCAGTAACCCGTACCCGTCAAGGTAGATGTGACACGCCTGAACGAGGTCGGGCTCCTCAAACGTTTCATCAACGTATTCCGAGACTCGCTTTGCGAACGAATCGCCCGAGAGGCCGTAGAACAGTCGCTTTGGGAGGAGGTACCAGAACCGGGGGTGGTGCACGTCGTATCCGTCCCACTCCTCGACAGATGGCAACATGTTGTACTCCGATTTCGGGCCAACAGGCGGTGCAAAAGGCCGCGGCGCAACTGCGTCCACGGACAGTCCACTGTCCTGCAATGAGCGGATAATTCGATGGTTGAAAAGGCCGATATACGGATTGATACTGTCGGGATGATTAACAGCACTAGCCAGAACCCGTGACACCATTAGTGAACAACTCGATAGACGCGGGCTAAGTTATGGCTCCTTTACTCCGCCACTACTGGCCGCACGCTCCTGGGGTTGTCTCGTGCGGTGTGACGCATCGAAGCCGAGGTCATCCAAGATGTACTCGGATGCGTTCCCGTCGCCGAAAGGCAGCTCCCAGTCGCCAACCTTTGGCCGCATCTGTCGGGCACCGGCGACAATATCATCCGGCCGATGGCCGACGATACAGTTCGCACCAGCAAACACAGTCTCAGGCCGTTCGGTTCCGTTCCGGAGGGTGACACACGGAGTGCCCAGCACACAGGTCTCTTCCTGAACACCACCGGAGTCGGTAAAGACCAGCGAAGCCGTACTCTCTAGCCGCAGGAAATCGAAGAAATCCAGCGGTTCGACTGTCCGAATACAGTCCGGAACCGAGAGATCGAACTCCTCAAGCCGGTCTTTCGCACGCGGATGGACGGGATAGATCACGTCGTTTTCACGGCGTGTTGCGGCTGCTGCCACGCCGAAGAGAATATTCGCAAACCGGTCTCTGTCGTCGACGTTCTCGGCGCGATGGGCTGTCAGCAGGTCGAATTCACCCGGTGAGAGGTCGAGATCTGCCAGAATCGAACTCACCGACGATGACGTGTCGTCATAAGCCATAACAGCATCGACGATTGTGTTTCCAGTGACGGTAATCCGATTATCCGAAATCCCTTCCTCCCTGAGGAGGTTTGCGGTCTCCCCTGTAGGTGGATACAGGTGATCGACCGCATGGTCAATGATGATCCGGTTTCGCTCTTCCGGCATATCACGGTCGTAGCTCCGGAGTCCCGCCTCGATATGTGCCACTTCGATATCGAGTTTACTTCCCGCGAGCGCGCCAGCAAGCGTGGAGTTCGTATCGCCCTGCACGAACAACACGTCCGGGTCTGCGTCTTTCAGGTGCTGTTCGATGCCGATTACCATCTCACCGGTTTGCTCTCCATGACTTCCCGATCCGACATCGAGGTTGACCGCTGGTGGGGCAAGGTCAAGCTGCCTGAAAAAGACCGTGTCCAGGGACTTCGAGTAGTGTTGACCCGTATGGATAACGATTGTCGATACGTCACGGCGATCACATTCCTTGATGACTGGCGCGAGCTTGATGATTTCCGGCCGGGTTCCGAGGACGAACGCCGCCGTCGCGTTCGCCACTAACTCTCACCCCCGCCGCAGTATCGGCCATGGGACAGGTCACTAGACATCATGTCTTCAAGACAGGAATTCGTGGGCTTTGTTATGGAGTGCTTTTCCCGAGACAACACAGTTTGAACGAAATAGTATTTAGCTGATAGGTACGAGGCGATGCGGGAGGATTCGTTTGATGTGCTGGCTGATTCTGTGAGTCGTTCGACCGCCAACAGTAGTTGCAGCGTAAATGAGAAACGTGGGTTCAAACGGATACAGAGCAAGTGCCCGGAAAAAATATCGTCGAGCCATGTCGTAGTATCTCGCATTCAGCGATGCGTTTCCGACCCGGTAGGCAGACCAGGCTAACATTTTCCGTTCGAACAGCGGTCCGTAACTGGCCGCGAGGTCGCGGTACTTTTCGATGAACAGCTCATAGCTCTCTTCGAGGACTTCGTAGTCATCAGAAATACGATTGTGGGCGCGACGGTCGTAAATGACGAGCGGTTCGTCGACGGCGGCGAACTCACATTTCGTCGATGCCGCCACGTACCATTCCAGATCCGCCCATCGGGGTATCGTCTCGTCGAAGGGGGTCTCCTTGGCGATATCCGAACGGACCATGACCGAAGACTGTGTCCCGACGACGTTCCGACAGAGCAACGCCTTCGTCATATCTCCGTCTGGCTGGTCTGGTGCCCAGACTCGGGTAACGCCCCCGTCGTCGTCCACTACTTTCCGTCCAGTGTAGACGACACCGACTTCGGGACCGCTGTCCTGAAACGCATTGACCTGTGTGGCTATCTTTTCAGGATCCCACCTGTCGTCGTCGTCTAAGAAGGCGATGTACTCGCCCGAGGCGACCTCGATGCCGGTGTTCCGAGCGGCGTTTGCGCCCTGGTTCTCGGCGTGCCTGTGGATCTCGAAGCGTTCGAAATCCGGATCTCGGTCGTTGAGAACATCGTCAGCAGGAGTCGGTGAGTGGTCGTCAACCACGATGAGTTCAATCGGATCGTATCGTTGCGCAGTGACTGTGTCAACAGCCTTCTGTAGGAATTCCGGCCGGTCATAGGTGGTTATTACTACCGTTACAAGCGGATTCGCCGAATGTCCCTCGTTTTCGGTCATCGGTTCGGTAACTGTGTTATCTGATGTCTTGGGCCCCTGAAATCGCCTGTAACCGGTTGATGCAGGCTGTGAAGGTACGACACTACGACCACCGTTCCTTATCGTATGAACGCTCTTTCATGGCTACCGTAGTTTTCTCAGGACACATCATCGGAGCAACTGGTAGCTGAGAATTCGCTGTTGTGGAATTTAGTTATATAAACGCTACCCGAACAGTGAGGCAATGAAAACAGTATCTACTACAGGTATCCCCAAGTACGCTCAGTATATTTATTACTGCGAGTCTCCTTCTCTCTCGTAACATGGTGAACACTTTGGGGGATATCACCAAGCGACAACGCGACTCTCGAAGATACTCTATCCCGTATTTGGGCGATATAGTCACAGCTCTCTCAGCTTTCTGCAGTAACAAGGGCAAAACAGTTTGTAAATGCCAGACAAGCAACTAACCCGTCGGAGCCTATTAGCTGCTCTGGGGATCTCTGGAACTGGCATAGGACTGTACGCGATTGACTCAAGCTCTCGGGGCGAGAACAGGAATCAACCATCGGATGGTGACGACAACAGTCCCACGCCCAGTCCTAGTCCCAGTACCGACAGCAGTCCGAACGACCAGACACCACAACAGCAAGAGACGCCTGTGGTTGCCGATGTAGTTGAGTACGGAGCAAGCGTCGATGGAGAGACTGACGATACTGCCGCGATAAAACGGGCCATAGATGCTGCCGCACCGGACGGAATAGTTGAGTTCCCTCCCGGAGAAGTGCTGATAAGTCCACAGCGTGACCTGCCGGGCGCTATCACTCTTGACCAGAGACAGCAAAACGTCACGCTCCGCGGTCCCGAACAGGAGACAGCAAGACTCGTCATGGCACCCGGACAAGATGGAGTCCATTATGGACTACACATAACACCGAGAACAGGTAGTGAAGATGACGAGATACGTCTCGAACATTTGACTATTGATCTCAACTCGGATAAGCAAAGCGGCGTCGGAACCGCGATTAGAACGAACGGCGCTGATGGTCAGTTGGCAATGCGGGATTGTGTGGTCACTTCGACACGCAACTCTGGCGTGAAGATGGTCGGTGGGATGGATGCTGACATCAGATACTGTACGTTCAAAGACAACGGGGACGAGTCCTACGCCCATGCGATCACTCCAAACCAGACCGCTCAGAAGACCCAGACGGTGATTAAGAACGTCTACTGTACCAACCAACGGGGTGTCTCGATTGATGTAGGGTCAGACGAAAACAAAGATCTACAAACAGTCCGAGTCGAGGAGTGTATAATAAAGAATAGTTTTGGAGCGCTGAAAGTTGATCCCACAGCCGCCTCAGTGAGCGTAACGAATACACAGATGCTTGGCGACGCAGAAACACGGATTCCGGTTAAAATGAATCCGTTTGACTTCTATATGGCTGACATACGACTCGATAACGTTCTGATAGACGGAGGTGGCTGGCCCGGCCTGGATTTACCGAACCGCTCTACGCTCCAACTCAATGAAGTTGCAATAAAAAACGTGGACAAAAACAATGTTGAACGAGGGAATGATAGAGGAGGGATTCGAACGGAGAAACTGGACTTCGGAACCTCTGGGCGGATCTCGATTCATAACGTTGGGACGGACAACAGCGGGCCCGCTTTGAAAATATTCGAGGGGTCGGGCTCGATTGACGAAGTCATTCACGACGGGACAGGGGGCCTCGGCCGAAACGACGGTGTAACAGTGGCACGCGAGACTCAGGGAGGCGACCCACTAGAGCCGGATGTAGTATCCGAAAGTGATGTCGGGCCACGGACGAAGTGATTTGTAAAAATAACCTCTCAGTGATAATGGCCGTCCGTCCGATATAGACTATCCAATCAAGGTAGGAGCTTAATAATTAGTAGCACAAACTGAGTGGCAAATTGACATATGGAAGTACTCGCAAGTCTCCGGGATAATCCGGAATTCCTTCTGCAAGCGGTAAGGGATCCGGGCCTTATTGGACTTGGAATTAATAAGATGTACTATGAGTTTACGGGGGGTGTGGAGTACAACACTTCCGGGACCGATATCATCGCCGATGAAGACTGGGACAATCTAATTCTACTTGATGCGTGCCGGTATGACGCCTACACTGCAACGACCCCGTTTGTCGGCCCGATAGAGATGCGTGAATCTCGGGGAAGCACAAGCAGACAGTTCGTCAGAGGGAATTTCAATGGGAAGCGATTGCACGACACTGTCGTAATCTCCGGTAACCGATGGTATCTCGACCTCCAGAATAGCGACGACTTCGACTGTGAATTCCACGCGTACTATGATGTAGAACGAGATGCAGCAGACGGGTTTGTCCCCAGTGCGGAGGCCGTTACTGAGGCCGCGCTGGATAAGATCGGACAGTATCCGAATAAACGCTTGGTGATTCATTACATGCAACCGCACCATCCATATATCGGAACTGATATCGACGGATTCGAACAGAAACGGGTGGATATGCGTGAGTATGTGCGGCGAAGTTCAGTTGATACGGACACTATCCGAGCAGCGTATCAGGATAACCTCCAGTATGTACTAAAACACGTTCAGCGCCTTGTCGAAGAATTAGAGGGAAAGACAGTTATCAGTGCAGACCACGGCGAGGCGCTCGGAGAACGGCTTTCACCGTTTCCTGTTAGTTGGTTCGGTCATCCGATCAGAGTCTACACTGACGAGCTGGTTCAGGTCCCGTGGCACGTCGTCTCGAATGAGTCACGACGAACGATCAGATCGGAATCGCCGCGGAGCCAATTGACAGATATCGATCAAGCAGAGATCGAACAGAGTCTCAAGGACCTTGGATACAAATGAACGGTCGACCACCTCGTGGGTAAGACCATACGAAGTCGCTGGCCTGTCTACCACTGGACAGTGGCGATGGCATACAGCTACTGACGATATATCGGAGTTAGGAGGAGGCTACCACTCCTCATTATTTCTACTCCGAATGGGAGTGCTTCGAATTACCAGCAAATAAAACCGGAAAAGAGTATTTGACTGGTAACAATACGGGTAGTAAGAGAGAGTATCAACATCCAATATTTTATCGAAATGAGCTAAATCGGAACAACGGTTATTAGAGTAATTAGTAATTACTGGCGTGTGAAACCAGAAATATTCGCGGAGCTGACCCGGACGAGCGCGGTATTAGCACTACACAACCAGGACACAACTCCTGACACGGAGGTGCTGTAACCATGGCACAAGATGTTACCGACCACGGTGCTGTCGGAGACGGTTCAACGGACGACACGGCCGCGATCAGAGCGGCGGCTGACGCTGCGTCCCCAGGTGGAACGGTCTATTTCCCGGCCGGCACATACCTTGTCGGTTCCAACAGTCCCTTCCCGCTCGATTATCCGATGGACGGAAGTTGGGATAATCTCACGTGGAAGGGTGAGGGTTTCGGTTCGACAGTCCTTCAGATGGTCGGAGGGCAGTCACGCTGGCACATGATGTTCCGCGCCCGCAGCAGCGACGGGTCACAGATGACAGGTGTTCGGTTCGAACAGCTGACGATGGATATGAACGGCAGCCAGCAATCCGGTGCTCCAGGGAGTGGCTGGTTCCGCGTGTACGACGGGAGCGGAACCTTCACCATGCGCGATTGCGTCATCAAGAACTCACTCAACTTTGGCGTCCAGCTTGGCGATGATATCGCTGGAGACTTCAAGTACTGTCAGTTCTCACGCTGCGGTGATCCAGATGTCTCGGCCGGGCACGCGCTGAATCTGAATCAGTCGTCGAAACAAACCACAAACATCTCGTGGTGTCTCATTGAGGACAGCGCAGGGACCGATATTGATATCGGAGATGACACCACCGCGGACTACCAGACAGTCATCGTCGAACGGAGTTATTTCTCTGCTGGACTCGGCGCAGTAAAGATCGACCCGGGCAACCTCAAGACGGTTCTTCGGAACACCTACATCGCTGGTGGGAGCCGAACGACTCGGGGAATCAAGACCAACAACGACAACTACGACTGTGGCTCGCTTGAATTGGAGGACGTTGTCATTGAGAACTGTGGGGGTCCCGGAATTGACCTCGGTGGCGGCGGCCACGGTACTCTGACACTCAATCAAGTTGCAGTCAGAAACGTCGAAAACGATGGCATGCGGTCCTTTGGCGGCTACTCAGGCATGGGTATCTATGCGGAAGGTGTTGACTTGGGAACATCCGGAACCATCTCCGTACACAATGTCAGTCCGAACAACGATGGTATTGCTCTCTTCTTTGACGAGAGTTCGTCCGGGTCAATTGAAGAAGTCAGACACGACGGAACGAGTGGTATCGGTAGTCTCAGTTCCGTCACAGTCGGGACAGCCGCGGCCGGTAGTACTCAGCTGAAGCCGGACACGGTGGCCAAAAGCGAAGTCGGTCCACGAACTAGCGAGAGCACTACCGACGGAACAAACGAATCCGAAGAGACGACGGAGGAGACCAGCGGGTCGATCAACCTCGGAAACCTGGGGGGCTACAATCAGCCGGCAGAGGGCGTACTAGACTGGCATATCCCCCTGAACGAGAACTTCCAGAGTATCGAGTCGGATATTATCAGTCTTGCTGAAAAAGTGAACGAACTCGAAAACAACTGATGCGCCGTCCGGCGTGGCCCTGCTTCCAAGTTTGTTTGATCGGTTTACGTTGAGACAGGTGCGAATCGAACGAGGGGCGAATAGCTCGTTTTACAACGTTGTTTTCGGCCATTGAATGTACATAGTGTCGGGAGACAGTCGTTCTGGAACGGTTTTTGCAAGCATAACTAAACCCAAATACGCCGATGGCTGGTGTATGCATACCGACGCTCGAAGCTGGCTCACCGAACTGGCGTCGGGGATCCAGAACAAGCATCCGGCGGACATCGCCCGCTCGCTTCGCGGAGCGTTCAATGGTCCCTACTACACACTGACAACCAGGTATCCGATCGGAACGAATATATTCGAACGCGACTGGGACTTGCTTCTCGTCCTCGATGCCTGTCGTGTCGACGCACTCCAAGCAGTTGCACCCGAGTATGAGTTCATTGACGATGTCGGTTCGATCTGGTCCGTCGGCAGTGCGTCACACGAATGGATCAGTAAGACGTTCACAAACGACTATCAGGAGGAGATCGCGGAAACGGCGTTAGTGACCTCAAACCCGTTTTTTCCACAGACATTCGAGGACCGGACATACCCACCAAAGGCCTATACAATTCCGGTAATGTGGCCAGACTGGGATATTGTGGAAAAAGACGCCTTCAAGAAGTTCCTCCACGTCCACAATCACGATTATGACGACTACTTCCCTGAGGCCCCGCCACAGGTAATGACCGATTACGCTATCGATACCGCCCGAACCACTGAGTTCGAACGGATGGTGGTACACTACTTACAGCCACATACGCCGTACATTGCAGAGGCCTACGAGGAAAATCGGCCGCTTCTGGAGGTTGAAGCGGATCCGTGGACGGCCATGGAGCAGGGGACGGCATCCGTCACAGAAGTTAAAGAATTATACCTGGATAACCTCCGGTTCGTGCTGGATTCAATCGAACTACTGCTGCAAAACATCGATGCCGAGAAAGTCGTGATTACGGCCGACCACGGTGAACTCTTCGGTGAAATGGGACTGTATGGCCATCCTGAAGGATTCGCCCATCCGAATTTAAAAAAGGTACCGTGGGCGACTGCAACTGCTACCGACACAAACGAACACACACCGGAAGTAGACGAAACACGACAGGAGGCGATGGGATCCGATACCGAACAGCGGCTTGAAGATCTCGGTTACTTATAATCGAAGCGACGGTCTCCCGGACTGAAAGTACCGTCATCGGTCTGTGCTGTAAGCGGGAACGTGTTTACGCCCCGCGTGATTGGATTAGTCCGTGACATATCCAAGGTCGGCGAGATGATCTTTCATCTCATCTGTCATTGTCCGCTGTGTGTCGGTCGACTGTGACTCGCCAACTCGGTTGATGGCCTCTTCAAACGCGGCCCGGTATTCGGCGGCGACCGATGGATACAATTCGAGAACGTCTGTCTGCTCGTCCGGGAGTTTGTACAGCTGACTTCCCTGTTCAGACTGCAGAAATTTGAATCGTTTGCCGCGGAGGGCATGCAGAAGTCCCGAATGATAGCGATCAGTATCGACAGTCGGATCATGTTCCGTCATCTGTGTGATCGCTGTTTCGTACGTGTCGTTCCCGCGTTGGCTAAGAGCATAGGTTCGGGGGTCAGCACGTGGGTCCTGACCCTGGAATCCGTCCAGGGAGTCAGGACTGGCGCCAGCCTCTAAAAGCAGCGCTTGCATCACGTCAATGTGCTGTAAGAGCGTATCGGCCGGGAGATCCGCCAGCGATTGGAGTCCGTGAACCACCATTGGGACGTTGACCAACCCGTCGTGGAGCGACAGTTGATGGCCGAGCACATCGTCTTCGCCCAGTAGATCACCGTGATCGCCAGTCACAACGAACACTGTCGGACCCAGATCAAGCGAGTTCAGGTACTCGAAAAATTGCCCGACATACCAATCAGTGTACGACATGAGGCCATCGTACATCGCAGCGAGAGCGTTGTCGGTCCGATCGGAGAAGTCACATCCGGACGCCGTAGACCGGTAGTGGTTCGAACTCACTTCGACCGCTGTTTCGATTGCTTCATCGGTTGTCTGTTCGAGAGTGTCCGTGAACGTATCTCGGAACGACAGCGGTGGTGCGTACGGAAGATGCGCACCTAGCGTATGCACAAACATGAAAAAGGGCTCTTCGGACCCCTGGAACGACCGCAATCGACGTTTAGCAAGATCCAGAGCCAGGTAATCTGTCCGGTGCTGGTCCGTCGACAGCGTATACCCTCCGGAATGTGTCCGTAGTTTGAGAGCATATTTCAACAGCGTCCGGACTCCAACCGTACTGAGGAAATCAGATTTGTTCACGAGGTCGAACTGATCAAATCCACGCGACAGACCGGTTGAATCGCTGCAGTAGGCATTCTGCGAAACACCGGCTGTATGATAGCCAAGGTCCGAGAAGCGCTCGGCTACGGTCGGTATCTCTTCGGGTAAGACCTCGTTCCACAGCCCCGTTCCATGATACGAGGGGTAAGTCCCAGTGAGCATCGATGCATCGGACGGAAGCGACCACATAGCATGAGTGATGCAGTTCGTAAAGGCCTGCCCGTCGGCCAGGTTCGCAATACGCTGCATGTTTGGAGTCGTATCGCGGGCCTCCGGAGCCATACTCGTTCTATCGGCCCGGACGCTGTCGAGCGTGAGCCAGATGATATTCGGTTGTGTCGACATTACTCGTATTGGAAACTACTGGCGGTCCTGATAGCTTAAGTTTACACTGCGTAACGGCTCTCAAGTAGAGTAAGCACTGAGTTATTGGGTAATTCCCCCGGTAGCTGTAATCCGATAAATACGAACTTCACCGTTGTCGTATAGCTGACCAACGGTGGGGTCGTTCTGTAATTTATCGTAATCCGCCGGTCGGAATCTCCACTGGTCTTCGTACTCCGGATACATTTCCTGATAGAACTCCCGACCCTTCTTCGTGATTATCATATACCGGTCGCTGTCGTACGACGGCCCCAGCGTCGCGTTGCGGTCGTACGAGAAATGATCCGGAGGCCTCGGGCTGCTCGGGTCGATAACTTCACGACGAGAAGACTTGTTTTTGCCGTGATACGCGTCGCTAAACCTGTAAAACGAAATCCCGTACTCGACGGTCTTCGTGTACCGATTTCGATTGTCAAGCAGCCATTGTGAGCCTTCGAGTTCCTTGTCGGTCACCTGACGACTGGTTTCCGCTGCTAAAGGGGAGTGATACAGTGTCACAACGCCAAACACCGTATGAGAGAGCAGTAGTAAGCATAGAAAACCGGTAACTAGGTGTCTCATTTCGTACCGCTGGTAGAGTTTATAAAACAGCGACCCGGATAGCAAAACAGCGAAGATATTGACATAAATTAACGGCCGTCCGAAGCCAGCGATAAGGTTAAATACCAAAAACAGCACAGCCAGACCCAGGAAACCGATGAAAGATAGCGAAAACGATAGTTCGTACTCGGATATCTCAGGCATATCGGTCAGCGTGTCGTACGCTATCAGTAACAGATAGAGCCCGCCGATACCCATCAACACTCCAGAGAGTCCGTATTTTGCGAAGCCGATAACTAGTATATCGCTGAGTTGCGGGGACGTTTCGCTGACCACGGAGCTGTACTTATCCAGTTCCGAACCACCGCTTGACGTGCCGAGAAGGCCCTGAATCGCCTCTCTGCTTCGGTTTAATATCGGCTCGAACGTATAATACCACGAGAAAAACAGTGCAACCATCAGTTGGATGGTGACTCCCTTCCCAGTAGAACCACGCCATGGAGAAATCGTGTCCACAGAGGGGGTCAAGCTCCCGATATGGTTCGCAACGAAATACGCTATTAGACCCAGAATAAGGAATGCGGTCGTCAAAGGATGATAGATGACAACAGCCACGAGGACGATCAACAGAACCGCCCGTGATTGGAGCGAGCGAGTCCGGCGCTCACGGAAAAATACGTAGAGGACAAACGGAACGAGCAGTGAACTCTGTGTGAACGGGGATGGGTTCACGTATGCCCCACCAGCGACGAGCAGGAGCGCAAATGGCAGCGTCAGAAGCGCTCGTCTACCGTCGTAAAGCCAGGTCACCAGCACATACCAGGCCAGGACGGAGAACAGTGGAATGATGACCGAAATCGAGTTTATTATTTGAAGCGGGTCGATGCCGGTCACATACGAGAACGATAACGTCAGTAAGTGGATGTTCGGGTAGATGTCCGACGGCGGGAGTGCTCCCAGCGAGTGGATATTCCGAATAAAGCCCACGTGCGTGAGAACATCTGCGCGGTCATACGCTTGGTAGCCGCGAAAGTACGGGAGCAAAAACAGTACGGCCTCGACAGCCATGATAATTACCACGCCCAGGGGCCACGAGCGGAAGTCGGTTCTGTCGGTCAGTGCCGCCCTGAGAATCACAAGTTGGCCCGAAAAAATGCCGAAAAGCACGAGACCCCAAAAGAGCATCGGATAGCCCCGATATATCGAGAACTCGTACTCCTGTGCCTCGGGAGTGAGAAACACGATGATCGTAAGCAGCAAAACAGCGGTAGCACCGCCAACGAGCAATCCCGAGTCCAAGAGTTCTTGCTGTCGGTCGTTCATGCGTCTTGTTCACCTCGGAGCAAACAGCGACGGGTACTATTTCGCTCTAACATAGCTGTGAGTGGCTGAGACAGGACCTGAGGCGGTTCTGAAAGATATTGAATACACATGTATTATTGCGTGATATTGATCCAGATGTGGACATCTCGGTATGCATTTTCGAGAGTCGGATTCGCCGGTGGCGCCCCCTTGTACAGGAGCACCACTAGCCTGTGACGGTCAGCGTCCGCTACCGTGTTTGCCGTGATCGGCATTGCCTGACGTGACACGTCGCCGTCACCGACATTTACTGAGAGGGTGTCAATCGTGGTTGCCCGTGTTACAGTCCGTTCGCCACCGGATGTCGAGACGGATTGCAATCGAGTGACGACGGTGTATTGAACGGTTTGGCCCTCGTGATTCCCTACGGAGACGACAAGCTCAGTTTGCTCGCCCACCTGAAGCGAGGTGGGATAGCCGTCAGCAGTTAGATTACCAGTTTCCGCTTCCTCTGTCAGGATGGACAACTCCGTGTATTGTTCTCCACCGTTGGTCTGTGTCAGCGCCGCACCCGCGATTCCAGCGCTAAGTAACAGAAGGCAGACTGTGATCACCTCGGCTGCGGATCGGATCGTCGGCTTCGACTGAAACGAACCGGTCAGTATCGATGTCAGTCGTTCAATGGGTACGCCAGCACTCTGTGAGTCAACGATGCGATGGATAATTGCGATACCCGACATCACAGCGGTGAGCGCGGCGACTGTAACGACTGTGCTTACAGGTCCAATCGGCCACGCAACGAAATTTAGTACCAATACAGACAGCGGCACAATTGCGATACTGAGACCAACGGTCAGTACCACCCCCTCAGCGAATGAAATAGGGTAATGGGTGATCCGCTGTTCGTCCGCCATAGCAGACTGCGAGTATATCGCAGGAAAAAGTGATGTCAAAACTGTATAGCCCGGAAGAACGAAAATAAAGAGGAATCCAAGGGTCACGCGAATCGGTGTCGGCACTGCGTTTGGTCTCCGCAAGCTAATAATCACGGCCGCCATTGATATCAGGAGGACTAGTATGAGATCCGCACTGAGTGAGAGGAACCCTTTGATATCCGTGCTGTCGTCCGGCATTCTACAGGCCCCCGCTTGTACCCATTGCCGTGTCACCTGCCAGATAACCAAGACCCGCTATCAGGGCGGGGTTCACGTGCCAGCTAATACCCCAACGATGATTCATCGCTTCACAATGCTCCATACACGCTGATTGTTAGTTTGGCTCTAACGACCTCACAGCGGATTGTATGGATCTCAATTGCAGCCACGACTCCTCGGAGGACGAATTGGTTGTAGCCCCCGCTTATAAGTTAGATAGGTGCAAAGCGGCAACCACAGACTGCGTATATAATAATACCCCTGCTTGAGGGATAGTAAACAGCACATAATTGTAAGACAGTCCTGTCAACAGTGGATTGATGGTAACGCCCCTACAGGATGGGTTAGGAGGACCAGGCAGTGACAGACCGTGACGAAGGCACTCTTGATGCGAGACTCCCGGAACACCCTTCCGAGCTTGGGTTAGTTAATCAGGATGGGGCGGGTTCGGACGAGACCTCATCCCGTGGGTGGCCGACCGAGCAGTCAAAACTACTCCAAACGATAGTTGGGGCGCAAGCGGTCTGGATGCTACTCATGCTTGTACTGTTGATCGGTATCGATATGCTGTCCCCCGACCTCTATTTCATCGTTTCATTCCACGGTTTGGTCGGACTTCGTCTGCTGTTTGCACCGACAGACCAGCCACCGGATTGGTGGCGAAAGCTCGATATGCTTGTATATATAGGGTTTGTTATACTTGCAGCGGTTATTTTCCAGGGGCCGTTACAACTTTTCGAATGGCAGTAGTTGGATTTCCTCGGGTAGAACACTTCTAACAAAACGTGAAAGGGTAGATTGTACTGGTGAATGCCTGCTACTACCCGCTGTGTGTACTGCGTTCTATCCCGCGTGATTCGTTGGCCGGACACTGAACTACTGCGGCGAACAGACTCCACTCCCGTATCAACGGAGTCGCTGAGCACATAACAGACAGAGATGTACCGAACGTGCCATTGGCATTCGATGGAGGCTACTCAATGACCAGCGCTAGTGTGGGGGCTGAACCGGACCTGGCGTTTTATATTCCAAACCTGACTGTTGGTGGGGCCGAACAGGTTACTGTCAATATCGTTAATGGGCTGGCCGGTAGGGGCTACGATGTCGAACTTGTAGTGTCACATCCGGGTGGCGAACTGCGGACAGCGGTCGCCGATAGCGTCGCCGTGATCGAACTGGCTGACGTGCGTATTCCTGGCATCGGTATCGGTGCCCATCTGCACAAACTAGCGCAATACTTGGGGGACACAGAACCAGATATCCTCATTTCTGAGAAAACCGACGCAAATATCCTTTGTCTGGGTGCAAAACGAGTGGCCGAGTCGACTACGACAGTTGTTCCGACAGAACACATTGCGTTCGGGATGATGCCCGACGAATCGCTGAAGTCGAGAGGTGTCCGGAAAGTAGCGGCACAGCTTTATCCAGCAGCGAATGACCTGATCGCTGTATCAGACGGTGTCGCCGACAGCCTCGGCGAAAAGACAGCCGTGGACCGAGGGGATATCTCTGTTCTTCACAATCCAGTCGAAATAACCACAGTTCAGGACCGGGCGCATGAGCCGGTATCACACAAGTGGATCGAGGACCCTGACACCGATGTGCTGCTGTTCGTCGGTCGTCACCATCCCCAGAAGGACCTCAAAACGTGGCTCCGGTCATTCAAGCGCGTTAACGATACGTTACCGGATACTCGTGCAGTAATCGCAGGCCGCGGGTCAGAAACCGAAACGGTCCGTGAACTTACCGTCGAACTGGGGCTCACTGAGGTTACGTCTATTCCAGGTTACGTCGATAACCCATATCGGTTCATGAACCAGGCTAGCCTGTTCCTTCTTTCCTCTCAATTCGAGGGATTACCCACAGTATTGATCGAGGCGATGGCCTGTGGGTGTCCGATCGTCTCGACAGACTGTCCGAGCGGTCCGCGTGAGATACTCGCAGATGGAGAGTATGGAAGACTTACACCAGTCGGGGATGTCGATTCAATCGCCACTGCCGCCCTGGAAATGTTAGAGAATCCGACACCGGCAGCAGTGTTACAGGACCGCGCAGCCGACTTCGCACCGCAAACTGTTCTTAATGACTACGAGCAGTTTATTGAAACGAGACTCGGGTGAGCAGTACCAGAGTAAGCCACTTGGCGAGTAGTAGCTTAATAACTATCCTGTCTGTTTCCATCGTGTTGGATAAATGGACAGTGAGCGTGTCGGGAACCACGGTAAGCCTCTCATAGACCGGGTTTCAGCACCTGAGATGTGTCGACAAGATGTCTCAGCAGGCGACGACAGTAGAACAACTGTTTGTGAGGGCCTGGCTGGCTCTCCTCACTCCGCTAGTGGAAAATGACACGGATACTGAATTGGTTACGTTCTCTGGCTTCTCGCATAAAAACCATACTGACCCCGGAAGGAGGGTTATTAGAGCAGTCCGTCACCGGCGGAATCTGGCTTACCGCGCTTAACATCTCCGGTCGTATATTTCAGATCCTGACTCTAGTGGTACTGGCACGGCTTCTGGATCCGCGTGCATTCGGTATTGTCGGACTTGCGTCACTCGTTATCGTCGGCCTCCGACGTGTCTCGAAGCTCGGTCTCGACGACGCTCTCATCTACAATAAAGACGAGAACGTCGATAGATATCTCAACACCGTCCTTGTGATGAAAGGAGTTCGTGGGCTTGTCATCGGTGGTCTCGTCTTTGTCGCTGCGCCACTCATCGGCCAGTTCTTTTCAGAACCGGCGCTAATCAGTATTGTACGCGCAATGGCAATCGGTTCGGTTGTCATGGGCTTTCAGAACCCGGCGATTGTCTACTTCAAGAAGGACCTGAACTTCCATAAGGAGTTCGCGTACGAAGTCGGAGCTGAAGCCGTGTACTTCATCGTCGCGTTCGCGTACGCGCTCGTGAACCCCACAGTTTGGGCCCTTGCATTTGCATATATAGCTCGAAACGTCGCCCGGTTCGGGCTCTCGTATCTGCTCCATGAGTACCGGCCGTGGCCGTCCTTCGATACGGACCTGGCGCGTGAAATGATAGACTACGGGAAGTGGATCACTGGCTCAAGTATCCTGAACTACATCAGCAACGAGGGTGACGACATCTTCGTCGGCTGGCTGTTGGGGTCAGCAACTCTCGGGTTCTATCAATTCGCGTATCGGCTCTCGAACGCCCCTGCAACCGAAGTAACACATGTGATTTCCCGCGTTACGTTTCCGGCGTATTCGAAGATCCAAGACGACATGGAAGCGCTACGGGCCGGGTTCTACCGAACGATTCGGCTGTCGACGTTTTTGGTCGCTCCGATGGCCGTTGGCATCGCAGTCGTCGCTGAGCCGTTTGTCCTCGCGTTTCTGGGTGAGCAGTGGTTGCCGATGGTCCTGCCGATGCAGATCCTCGCTATCTATGGCTTGATCCGCGGGTACATCGCTTCATTTGGCTCTGTCTGGCGTGCAACTGGGAACCAAGATTATCTGGTCAAGCTACAGGCGCTGACTATCGGCCTCATCGCCATCCCGATATACCCAGCCGCAACCGAGTTTGGGATTGCAGGTGTTGCGGCGACAGTCGTGGGTGTGTACGTATTCATTATGGTGCCTTTGGACATGTATCTCGCTGCTGCTGCTGTCGAGGGGAGTCTCCAACGGTTAGCCATTGAGTTCGCCTACCCGCTTCCAGGGGCAGCGGCAATGGCCGCAGTAGTGCTGTGGGTACAAGAGATGATCTCAGTCATTCCAATCGTAGAGTTCGCGGTGCTTGTCGTCGTAGGTGCGGCTACATACGCGGTATCCGTTTTGTTGATGGAGGCTGGCAGCGAGTGGGGGATCATCAACGAGTTGCGGTCACTAGTAAGGACTATCTGATAGCTGTGGCCGTAATATTCTAACAGTCTATATGCCAGTATCCAACATATAACAGAGTAGTGAAACGACCAGAATGCTATCGATGAGAGTCTGCGTTCACGGACTCGGGTACATCGGGATGGCCACTGCGTCGTTGTTTGCGAACAACGGCCACGACGTAGTCGGATTCGATACCGATGACCGAGTCCGCAGCCAACTCAAACGAGGCGAGCCAGATGTTTCGGAAGACCAACTCGAATCCTATGTCCGAGCGGCAATCGATTCGGGCCTGACGATAAGTGATGAGCCGGTGCCGGCTGCATATCACATTATCTGCGTCCCGACACCGTATGACAAATCGGCCGGCAGTGCTGATCTCCGATACGTCAAAGAAGCCTCCCAGACTGTCAGCTCGTTGCTACGCCCCAACGATGTCGTCGTCCTTGAGTCGACCGTTCCCCCCAGCACGACGGCAACAGTGGTTGCACCGATACTCTCTCAGTCGGGATTAGAACCCGGCGAAGACATCGGACTGGGATACGTCCCCGAAACCATGCTCCCGGGGAACGCGATCACCGAATTACGTTCAAACGACCGGATCCTCGGCGGATACGACAGTGCATCTACTGCCGCAATCAAGAACCTGTATGAGGCGGTTCCCACGGGCAGTCTCAACGTTGCCCCTGACGCTACAACTGCTGAATTCGTCAAACTCGTACAGAACGCGTTCCGGGATGTCAATATCGCGTACGCCAACGCCTTAGCGCTCATAGCCAGAGACTATGGAGTTAATGTACGCGATGCAATCGAATTAGCGAACAGTCATCCACGAGTCGATATTCTAAACCCTGGACCGGGTGTCGGCGGTCATTGCCTCCCTGTAGACCCGTTCTTTTTGGGCGCTAATTCGGATAATACTGACCTGATCGACACGGCAAGGCAAGTGAATCAGCGCATGCCACATTACGTCGTCGACAGACTCGCTGAGGAACTGGGACCGCTCGACGACAAGACGATTGCTATCTTGGGCGTCGCATACAAAGGGAATGTCGACGATACGAGGAACAGCCCAGGACTCGAGATTGCACGGACGATAGTGGGCGCCGAGAGCGAGGCCCCCAGTCTTGAACCAGACCGGCAAGATACTACTTCGCTCCGTTTATGTGACCCCTATGTATCGAACAGTCGGTACGATTTGGAACCGCTTTCCGATGCTCTAGACGGAGCAGACGCGGCGGTACTGGCGACAGCACACGATGAGTTCGCAGACCTTTCGCCGGAGCGGGTCGGTTCGCTCCTCGATACCCGCGTAATTTTTGACACGCTCGATGTCCTCGACTCGGAAGCGTGGACGGAAGCGGGGTTCGACCTGCTGCGTATTTAAGGACAGGGTGCGGGGTTGAAACCCGTTCCAGTGTCAGTGCCGATACCAGACATCGACGTGGTGGGCCGGACCGTAGGACTTGCCGACGATATCCAGCTTTCCGTCACCGTTCATATCAACTAACTGTGCTTCGTGCGTGGGAATCCCGGAAACGACGGTGTGGTCCCGGAACTCTCCGTCCCCGAGGTTTTCGAAAACCAACTGCTCGGGACTGGCGTTTTCCCCGAGCGACATCTCACCGACGTAGATGTCGGGATATCCGTTCCCGGTCAAATCTGCGGTTTGAAGGCTATGTGGACAGAACAGATCGTCTTTGAGAACCGTCGGCGACCCCGCCGGATACTCGACCACAGCGAGGCGACCCGGATGCGTCCCGTACGTTGGTGAATCACCCTCAGAGAGAATGATTTCCGGCGTGCCGTCTTGATCGAGATCGGCAACGGTGACCCGCGTATCGTCCCAGCCCGTACAGACATCTGAACGAACCCAGTCGCCGTTGTCGTGGTGATATACGTTCGTCCCAGCAACCACCTCCTTCGTTCCGTCGCCGTCGATGTCGGCCACAGCGAGCCCCTCGATACGGATGTCTTCGTCGATGATGTGAGCGTTCGAATCAGGCCACGGTTCCTGGGACGGAGCAGCCGGAATATCGTAGTAGAAGACGGTTTCGCTGTCCTGTGAGAGTCCGATCAGTTCGGCGTCCCCATCGTTGTCGACATCAGCGACGAGCAGGTCGTGGTACTTCTCGAACCGATCGGATATCAGATGCTGTTGCCAGGGATCCGTCGGCGATTCCGGTTGCTCGTACCAGTACACATTCGACCGTCCGAATCCCTGTCCGACGACGAGGTCGACGTTTCCATCGCCGTCGATGTCTGCGAGGTCGGTTCCGACGCCAGGGTGGAGATCGGTCTCCGTCGCAAGCGTGTGCCGTTCCCACCCCGGGTTCTCGTACCAGAAGATGTTCGTCTCAAGCCGAGGTGTGACTCGACTGAGTGGCCCGTGTGTCGGAACCTGAATTCGATTGCCCGCGACCGAAATTGTCGGATTTCCGCCCATCCCCGTTACGATGATATCTGGTCGACCGTTGCCAGTCAGGTCCGTGGTTTCAAGACTACTTAGTTTGCTACATGGCGGGTCGTCATCGATACGTTCGTGAGAGAACTCCATGTCGACGGATTCGAGGGACACCGGTATTGTTATTCTAACCCTATCAGGGAAGGATCACAGGGGTACAGATTAGAGATTGATAGGATGTCTTATTGAGTCCGGACCTGGCCATCCTATATCCGTAATGCGCTATGTTACAATAGACAATCATTAGAATGATACCACATATGAGAATACAGTTCTATATTGGCAGCATAGGAAATGGTATAATGAGAATATAATCCCAAAACCCAATTTTCAGTAGCCATGACACCAGGTCAAATATATAGATACTGGACGACCTATCTCAGTTAACAGGAGGTACTCTTCTCTACAGTATGCCGTTCGAAACAAACACGTCTCAGGCGTTCGTCAGCCCGCGATAGCTATCGGACACATACTTTTTTATTAGTACGGCTGGCAGGTAGATGTAGCGATCAGATGTCGTCAGACAACGCCACACAGCCAGCAACACGTGCAGCGTCGCATCTCAGAACGCTCGACCTCGACGGCAAGTCGTGGATCACCGGCGTCGCCATAAACGGCCTCCTCGCCGAGGGGAGCGAGCAGTCCGTCACGGCTGCGAAAGACCTCGTCGACAGGGCCGTCGCGACACAGGACGACAACGGACAGTTGGGATACGGACCGAGCTACCCCATCGAGGTGTTCAGCCACGGCCGGGAGTACGAGGCCAGCTGGGAGCTCACGGTGAAAAAGTGCATGAACACCAACAACACGACCGCTATCGGCCACGGCGTGCTCGACTTTTACGAGCGGACGGGCGACGAGCGATACCTCGACGCGGCGAGGGGCGAGTACGAGTGGCTCCAGTCAGTCGACCGGACGGAAACGGGGGGTATCCCCCACCACGACCCGGAGGTTGCCGGAATCAAATCGCTGTGGATCGATTCGGTGTATATGATGTGCCCGTTCTTCAGCCGATACGCCGAGGCCGCAGACGAGCCAGCGGCCCACGACGAAGCCGTCACGCAGTATCTGGTTCACGCCGAGCATCTCCGCGATCCCCGGACTGGACTGTTCCGACACATCTGGGTCGAAACGCCGGATCACTACCCGCAAGGGGCGTTCTGGGCGCGGGGCAACGGCTGGGCCGCCGCGGCGGCCGTCGAAATCCTCGACCGCTTGCCGGACGACCACGATCAGCGCGAGGATCTGGTCGAGCGCTTCAGGGATCACTGTGAGAGCCTGCTCCCACTGCAAGACGGGAGCGGCTTCTGGCACAACCTCGTCGACGACACGGATACGCCCCTTGAGTCATCTGGGACGCTGATGTTTGCCTACGCGTTCAACCGCGGCATCGAACTCGGACTTCTCGACGAGTCGCAGTACCGCGATTCAGCGGATGACGCGCTCGATGCTGTGACGCATGTCGTCGACGACGAGGGCGCGGTCGGCCGCGTCGCCGGTCCCCCGGGCGGACCCGAAGCGCCGCTGACGGTGACGCCGTACGGGCAGGGCTGGTATCTCATGGCCGCCGATAGCGCGCGCTGACCCCGCCCCGGCGAGGCAGATTTTTTACCGGCCCGGGCGGAAACAGTGGTATGATCCGAAACCGAGCGACGCTTGCAGCAAGCTCCGCACACGAGGTGGCACTCGACTGTATCGAGGCCGCCATCGATGCGGCTGCGCCGGATGTTGCCACCCGGTCGGCCGTAAGCCGTGAGGGTGAGACGCTCACTATCGGTGAGACGACGTACGATCTCGACAGCTACAGCGACGTTGTCGTCGTCGGCGGTGGGAAGGCCGCCGGCGGTGTGACGCGCGCACTGGAATCCATTCTCGGTGACCGTCTCAGCGGCGGGCACGTCGTCGTCAAGCAGGCTGCCGACACCGACACGGTCAGGAGTTCCGTCGGGGACCACCCGTTACCGTCTGACCGCAACGTCGAGGCCACGACCGATATTCTCGAAACAGTCGACGACGCCGACGAGGACACGCTCGTTCTGTTCGTCCTGACCGGCGGTGCGAGCGCCCTTCTGTCGGCCCCGGCCGGAGAGCTGACGCTGGAAGCCCTCCAGACGACGGACAGGCTCCTGAGCGGCGGCGTTGCGATCGAGGAGATCAACGCCGTCCGCAAGCACCTCTCGGACCTGAAAGGCGGGCAGATAGCGCGGCGTGCGGCTCCCGCAACCGTCGCCGGCCTGCTTCTCAGTGACGTGGTCGGCAACGACCGCTCGACCATCGGCAGCGGTCCGTCGGTCCCGGACGAGACCACGTACGAGGACGCGCTCGCCGTGTTCGATAGATACGATCTCACCCCACCACCAGCGGTTCGCAAACACCTCGAAGCCGGACGGGACGGAAAAATTCCTGAGACGCCGTTTCCAGACGACCCGGCCTTCGACAGGGTCCGGAACTATCTCGTCGGCGACAATGCGACCGCACTCGAAGCCGCCGCTGTCGTCGCACGGGATGCCGGGTACGACCCGCTCGTACTCACATCTCGCCTGCGCGGGGAGGCCCGGGAGGTGGCGAAGCCGCTCGTTGCTATCGCCGAGGAGGCCACATCGACGGGGACTCCGGTCGAGCCGCCGGCCGTCCTCCTCGCCGGGGGAGAAACGACAGTCACCGTGACCGGAGACGGGGGGCAGGGCGGTCCCAATCAGGAGTTCGTCCGCTCCGGCGCACTGGACCACGGCGGCGACGCGGTCATCGCGGCCGTCGACACTGACGGCGAAGACGGGAGCTCCGTCGTGGCCGGTGCCATCGCCGACGCGACCGTCATCGACGACCGCGAGCGCGCTCGTGAGGCGCTGCTCGCAAACGACGCCGGCTCGTACCTCTCGGCGGTCGGGGCGACGGTCGAGACCGGGCCGACCGGCACGAACGTCAACGACGTGGCCGTTCTCGTAGTTCCTGACTCGACCGAGTGACGACTGCGTTTGCCGTGCCCGAGAGCTGGTTCATCGAGCCTTTGGGTCACGTTTATGACCGGACGCGCTGATACGTCACGTATGGACGCAAGCGATCAACAGATCGCGGCCAGCGCGCTTTCCTTGCCGGAAGAGACAATCGTCGAGGCCTGTGGTGATCCACAGCTCCCCGAACTCGGCGTCATCGAACAGAACTGGGAGACGGACCCGATAGCGCCGGACGACGTCGCAACACACGCGGCCCGGGCGGTCGAGTCCCTGTCCTTTGCCGACGTGCCAGAAGGCGGCGAAGTCGCGCTGGGCGTCGGCAGCCGTGGTATCGCGAACCTGCCCACTATTGTCGCCGGTGTCGCCGACGCAGTTTCCGACGCCGGCTACGAGCCGTTCGTCTTCCCGGCCATGGGGAGCCACGGTGGGGCTACCGGCGAGGGCCAGCGAACGATGCTGAACGAACTCGGCGTGACCGAGTCGGCTATCGGCTGTGAAATCCGGTCGACCATGGACGTGGTCGAGGTCGGGCGAACGCCGGACCGGGACGTGCCCGTCGTCGCAGACGATACGGCTGTGGCGGCTGATGCAATCATTCCCATCAACCGCGTCAAACCGCATACGGACTTCGACGGGCCAGTCGAGAGCGGGCTCTCGAAGATGCTCGTCATCGGCATGGGCAAGCAACGCGGCGCACAGATCGCGCACAAGTGGGCCGTCGACTGGTCGTTCCGGCGGATGATTCCAGAGATCACCGGGCAGTTGCTCGACGAGTTGCCGATTGTCGGCGGCGTCGCAATCGTCGAGGACCAGCACGACGAGACGACGCTGATAGAGGGTGTGCCGCCAAGTGGCTTCCTCGACCGCGAGGCGGAACTGTTAGAGACCGCCTACGAACTGATGCCCAAGCTCCCGTTCGATGAACTCGATCTCGTGGTATTCGACCGCCAGGGGAAGGAAATCAGCGGCCAGGGACTCGATACTAACGTCATCGGCCGCCGACCGTTCTCGATAAACGAGCCGGCTCCGGAGACGCCAGACATCAAGCGCATCTTCACACGCGGGCTGACAGAGAAGACTCACGGGAACGCGATGGGCGTCGGTTCAGCCGATGTCGTCCACGAAGATGTCGTCGCGGAACTCGACGCGCAGACGTCGCTGATCAACGCGCTCACCGCGAGCACGATTCGCGGGGTGAAAGTACCGCCAGTGGTCGAAACCGACCGCGCCGGCATCGTCGCCGCACTGTCGACGATAGGGGTCGTCGACACCGACACCGTTCGCGTGCTCCGTGCGGCCGACACGATGCATCTCCACCAGCTCTACGCGTCACCCGCGCTGGTCGAGGCCGCACGCGACCGTGACGACCTCCGAGTCGTCGAAGCGCCGTCGCCGATCGAGTTCGACAACGGACAGCTCGCCGCGCCGCCACTCCGCGAATAGCTGTCGGTAGCGGACCTGCATACGTGCACTGCAGACCGCAGACAGGACAAGACACGATACGCACGCGTCACACCGGCACGCACGACATCTCGGGTCGTGGTGTCCATTCCAATACGTAGCCCAACACGCGCAAGAGGTATAAATACGGGATAAATAACGGCCGTACACGCGTTAGGGGCTGTGTCCTGTTGCCTGCACGCGGTTCTCAGTTTATGTCGCCAACAGCTCGATAGGATGGCGCGGCTGCCGTTCCAGCAGGGCGTCGATCTGTTCGAGACAGGAAGTCCCGCTTGCGACGACGGGGCGGTCTTGGACACCGTCCTCGCGCAACTGCGTCCGGAGCCGGTCGCCAACGTCCATGCTCAGTTCGTAGTAATCGGACTTGTACCCGAAGCTCCCGGCCATGCCACAGCACTCCACATCGGACGTGACGACGTCGTAGCCACACTCTTCGAGCACAGCGACAGTGTGAGCTTCGAGCCCGAGCGTCCGCTGCTGGCAGTGGCTGTGGTACGCGATTTCAGCGCCGGTGACTGTCGAGAGCGACTCGACGGACGCCCCGTTGTCGAGCAGCCCGAACACGTATTCGAAGACCTCGTAGCTGTTCTCCGCGATGTCGGTGAACGCCGACTCGTCGAGGAGGCGCTCGTACTCCCGTGTGAACATCGCGTGGTCGCTCGGTTCGATAACGACCACATCGCGGCCGTCTTCGATATGAGGTTCGAGGGCCTCTGTGACCCGCTCAGCGTGGTCTGTCGCCGTCGCAACCATACCCTGTGACAGCGGCGCGCGGCCGCTGGATGGTACCGGTGGGACCACCACATCGACGCCCAGCGATTCGAGCACCTTCACCGCGGCTTTGCCGCGCTCGACCTGTACGTGATTCGTGTACAGGTCCGGGTAGAGCACCGCCCGGCGCTCGGGGTTTGTGACCTGTGAGTCACGGGCAGCGGCCCAGTCGACGAGCGTCTCCCGCTCGAACGTCGGGAGGTCACGTCGCGGGTCGATACCCAGAATTCGGGCCATCGCTTGCTGTGCGACTGTCGTGTCGGCCAGCCAGTTCGACACCGGTGCGGTGGCGCTGCCGAGCTTTGCGACGGTCTCGAAGTTGCCGAAGAAGCGCTTTTGCAGTGGCGCACCGTCGTCCTCCTCGTCGGGCGTGAGTCCGTCGACGAGCCACTCTCCGGGAGCGTCCTTGTCGCGGTTGATCCGGTCCCGGACGACGGTGTTGATCCATGGGATATCGATGCCGACCGGGCAGGCGTTCACGCAGCGGGTACACCCGGTACAGAGGTCGTTGAACTCCTCGGCCACGTCCAGCCCTTCGATGCCGGCCTCCCAGCCCGTCGCAATGCCACCCGAATACGTCTCCCCGCCGAAGGCGTGGCCGCCGACGCTCTGAAAGTTCGCACACGAGTTCGAACAGGCGGAACATCGGATGCAGTACAGCGTCTCCCGAAGCTGCTCGTCATCTCGCATCTCCAGTCGGCCGTTGTCGATCAACACGAGATGGAAATCGCGGTCGGAATCGAATTCCGACAGCGGTGTTTCGTCGTCGGTGAAATCGACGACCGGCGTGTCGACTGGCGGAGTCAGCAGCGAGACGTACGACGTGATGTCCTGTCCGGTGCCCGAGCGACCGATGAGTTCGATGAACGGGTGGAGGTCTCCAACCGTCGGGATGACCTTCTCGACGCCGGCCACTGCGACGTGCGTGTCCGTCGCGGCCACGGTTTTGCGGGCGTTGCCCTCACTGGTGACCAGCGCCATCGTCCCGGTATCGGCCGTGACGAAGTTCGCACCGGTGATGCCGACTTCCGCGTCGATGATCTGCTCGCCCAGCTTTTTCCGGGCGAAGCGGGTCAGTTCCTCGGCCGTCTCCAGCGGCTCGTCGGGCTCGAACCGTTCGTTGAACAGCTCCGCGATGCTCTCGCGGGACTTGTGAATCGCCGGGGCGACGATGTGAGAAGGGGCTTCGTCGGCGACCTGCAACACCCACTCGCCTAGGTCCGTCTCGACCACGTCCACGCCATCTGCTTCGAGCGCTTCGTTGACCTCGATCTCCTCGCTGGTCATCGACTTGCTCTTGACGACCCGGTCAGCCGCTCGTTCGTCGACGACATCGCGAATGTAGTCGTTCGCGTCGGCGGCGTCGTCGGCGATGTACACCGTTCCCCCGTTCGCTTCGACGGCCTCCGTCAGTTGGTCGAGGAGATCTGGAAGTTCCTCGATGGCGTCCTCCTTGATACTCCGGGCCGCTTGCTTGAGTTCCTCGTAGTCTCCCAGGTCCGCGACAGAGTCGTAGCGCCCCGTGTTGAACCCCTGCGTGTTCTCCGCGACTGCCGCGCCCTCGGTCCGCATCAGTTCGCGGAGTTCGTCGGCGGTCGCCATCGTCACGCACCCTCCTCGACGATGATGACGTGGACTTCCTTGGGTCCGTGTGCGCCTTTGACGAGCGCGCCCATATCGGCTGTCGCGCTCGGTCCTGTTGCGATGATCGCGCTCCCACCGGTTTCGTTGAACCGTTCGTCCAGTTCTGCCACTGCCGCGTCCATATCGGGCTGGATGTCTTCCTCGTGAAGAATGGCGACGTGACGCTCGACAAACAGGCTCAGGAGTTCGCTGGCCTCTTCGGTCATCGAGAGGACGAGCGAACCGTAGTCGCCGATGCCGAGTTCAGCACCGGTTACGCCGGTGGTCGCTTCGCGAAGCGCGACCGGAGTGGGGTCGACCGTGACCGGCGTCCCCGTGAGAGAAAACGCCTCGTCCCCGGCCGTTTTGTCGAGCGCGATCCCGACTGCAGGCTCCGTGACTGCCTCCGTAACAGCGGCTTCGAGGTCGGACTCGGCAGTGCTTGAAACTGTCACACCCAATGCTTCGAGAGCGTCCTCGAACGACGCGCGTTTGCTTTTCATCTATGCGCGAACCGAAAACCTACATCATCATTTAGTTTTTGTCTGAAACGGGCGGAAGTCCGACAAATCCAGTGGGCTGCCGCGTATATCCAGCTGCACTGGGCATCGTTTTACTAGATCAGCAGACAGTTACTGTATTTACTTATATTGCCACTCGCCCGGTGTAAGCGGGTTAATAGATCCGTCACACCAATACATCCAAATATCGGTACTCTCTAACGGTATCTCTCATAAATAGGTGTATAATCCATAGATACATTACCATATATGGCGTTAATAGCGGTATCACAGTTTCAACGGTGTGCGGTTATGTCGGATCGAGTAATACCCGGGAGGCAAGGGGTTTTGTGGGTTCTCCGAGAAATGCCGACAACGGACCGATGGACGACCAATCCGGTGCACCTCCAGTTTCAGAGATTGTGACGTTACTCGAACAAGGAGAGAAAGCTGACGCACTGACAGCACTTGAGCGGCTTTCGATGGCCGGAGCGGCTGACCAGCAGGCGTGCTTGCGGTCACTCAAAGCGGCTGCTGACGACCAGCCGAAACTGTTCGACGGCGTACTGACGTCGCTCACTGTGTTTTTGCAGAATAGCGAGCGGCCAACACGGCTCACGACAGCGAAATTGTTCGTCACGGTCAGCGAGAGCGCGCCGGACAGCGTGGTTCCGGTTGTCCCGACGCTTGCCGAGCGACTGGCGGATGAGTCGGAGTTCTACTACGTTCGCGCCCGGTGTGCAGAGGCACTGGGCTACGTCGCCGTCGACCATCCCGATGCCGTCGTCTCACCTGAGGTCGTGGCAGACCTGCGCATCGGCCTGGAGTTCGACAAACCAGAAGTTAGGGAGAAATTAGCGAAGGCGCTGGCCCACGTCGCCATGGGCCGTCCCGACAGACTCCGCTATCAGGTCGACTCGCTCGCCGAGCATCTTCGAGCGGACAGCGAACTGGTTCGATATCACCTGAGCACAGCTCTCGTCGTTATCGGCTCTGCGTGTCCCGAACGGCTTACAGACGCCAGGGAAGCACTCGTCTCGTGTCTCGAAGACCAAAGCAGATACGTCCGCGGGCGGGCAGCCGAAGCGCTGGGGTTGCTTGCCGGCACTAAGAGCGTGGAAGCGTTCCCGGAAGCACAACTCGAAGAGTTCACTGTGGACGAGGAGTTTGTTGCCGAGCGAGCCCGGTTCGCTCTCTCCCAGTATCGCGGGGCGGAACCTGCTGATGGCTTTACAGGAATAGCCGCGAGAGATGCAATCCGCACACAGACATCCGACATTGTCTCGGAGATCCGGACGCCGGAAGGCGATGACGGGTGCCCACACTGCGGGCTTTCGCTCCCCGAATCCGGCCCCCCGCTGTGCCCGGGCTGTGGCACCCCATTGTGAGGGCACAGTCGGTTTTCCTGCAGTTCCCACAGAAACCGCATTGTCTCCGTCTCTGACAGGGTCACGGTTGCAGTAGTTATCTGGTGCTGCGTCGTCTCGTAGCGATACCCATCAGAGCTATCTACTTCCGTGGAAGATCAGATGTTGCGTATGGGACATACAGACTTGGATGGAATAGACGTATATCTGGCAATTCCATCTCCAATTTTGAGATATATGACCGGAAATGTGTCAATTATATATTCATATTGGCGGTGGACGTGAGTTAGAGACCAATAGCCGCTGTTGTAGTCGGTGGGACTGTCCCCACAACACCTCGCTGTTCAATCCTGCGGCCTGTTCTGCTGTAGAGAACAGCACGCGATTGACAGCAGTAGCACTCACACGATGGTGCTTAATCTCACAGTCAGTACAGAGGGGCATAAAGTGATCCGCGATTCCTTCGTGAGATTACTTCTGATGCCGGGGTGACCGGAAACTATTTTTTCGACGCATGAAGATCAGGCGTCGTCGGTAGCGGTGTGTGGCAGTGAGGCCGTTCGTCCATTCCGATGGCGGCCACCAACAGAATAGAATAACAGTAGTACGCCCGTTATTCAGGAACCCATCAATTCGATGTAAGGGCCACCTGAATGGATTTTGTCGTGCTGAGGACTTGCCCGGTGATATCCTCCCTGAGGTATCGGCCGTTCAAACGCTCGACGGGGCCACAGATGCCCAGTGCAGCGATCCGATCACCACTGACGTCAGGTAGCGGGGCGGCAACACCGATAATCCCCTCGTACTGTTCTCCTCTACAGAACGCAATGCCGTCATCACGAACCCGGCGCAGTTCCTCGATGAGTTCATCTGGGTCGACGAGAGTTGCGTCAGTCGGTGCGACAAGCTCTCTTTCATCGAGAACCGATTCGACGCGATCACTCGGGAGCGACGACAGCAGTGCCTTTCCCGGTGCGTTGACATGGAGTGGCAACCGTTCGCCCGCGTGGAACGGGACTGCCCAGCCGTCCTCGGGTTCGGAGATCGACACCGGGACACCGGCCGTTTCTTCGAGGACGAACAGTGTCGCTGTCTCCCCTGTTGCCGTCGCGAGATTGTCCAGTTGTTGTTTCGCCGCCTGATAGAAACTGAGTCCATCACGCGTTCGCTCACCGAGAAACAACGGGCGGAGCGACGCCTCGTACTTCTCTGCGCGCTTGACCACGTATCCGGCCGCACGCAACGTCGAGAGGTGGTTATGGGCGACGCTCTTGGAAACCCCGACGAGATTGGCAAGCTCTGTAACGCCGACAGGCCCCGTCGCGTCGACAAGCGCTTCGAGGATAGCCACCGATGTCTGGGTTGCTTCGACTGCATACTGTGGTTCGTCGGTCATTGACCGTCGTTTCGACCCGCCGCGACAAAAGCCTGTTCACTAGAGCAGAACAGATGGTGGCATGTGCAGTAGGCCCAGAAGATATCCTACATTATTTATCACTATTTTCTGGATCGCTACGAGTTCCGACTGTCGAAATTTATTCGTTCTTCTCTCCAGAACAACTGCGGCCGGTTGCAAGGCACCGCGTCAAGTGTGGACTGTACTGTTCGAGTTCACGAATTGCTTCCATAGCGATACCGTGGTCAAGCGCCACGACGACCGCATTTCCGGACAGTATCGAGGAGGTCGTACTCGCTCACTCGGAATCCCCTGGAACGACTACTTTCTTCAGCCCCTCAGCGTTGCCCATCCGTTCAAACGCTGTCGGGAGATCGTCGAGCCCGATACGTTCGGTGATGAGCGTCTCGGCATCGATGCGTTCGTGTCTGAGCAGTGTTATCGCTCGCTCGAAGTCCTCGGTCGTCAGGGAGAACGAGCCGCGGTAGTCGACCTCGTCGAAGAAGACATCGAACGGGCTGATTTCCATTGTCGCTTCTTGGTCAGGGACGCCGAAGATGAGTGTCGAGCCACCGGACGCAGTCACAGCGTTGGCCTGCTTGATTGTCGGGACGAGCCCAATAGCCTCGGCGCCGACGTCGACCGGTCCGCCGGCCGCCGCACAGATCGCCTCCTCGGGATCTTCTTCGTTGGGGTCGACGACGGCATCTGCGCCGAGGTCGGCAGCCAGCTCTCGTCGTTCGTCATCAAGTTCGGAAACCACGATTGGGGCAGCGCCTGCATTGCGGAACGCCTGCAGGAGCAGCAAGCCAATCGGGCCAGCGCCGATAATACCGACGCTGTCTCCGGGTTTGATGTCTGTCTGCTCGACGCCGTGGACACAGCAGGCGAGCGGTTCGGCGAGTGCGGCCCGTTCGAATGACATCTCGCCGATGTCCTCGACGTTGATCGCCGGGACGCGGACGTATTCAGCGAAGGCACCGTCGAGGATGGTGTCACCGGCACCGCCGATGCTCGTGTTGTTCTCACAGAGGTGCGTCTCCCCTTTCTTGCAGTACGAGCAGGCGTTACAGGGGACGGTGGGGTTGATTGCGACGCGGTCTCCGACCGCGAAGCCCTCAACGTCGGCACCGACTTCCGCAACGGTCCCGGCACCTTCGTGGCCCAGGACCAGCGGTGTCTCTGCGGCGAAGGTGCCGTGGTACATATGATAGTCGGTCATGCAGACGCTACAGGCGCCGACCTGAACGAGAACCTCGTCATCCGCAGGGTCCGGTCGGTCACGCTCTTCGACGGTAATTTCGCCGACATCGGTCAACGTGCTGGCGCGCATCAGTCGTCCTCCGACGGTCGGGTCGCGGTCGTCACTACAGCAGTACCTCGGTCGTGAGTTGGTGTGGGTCGGGTCATGAGTGGTCTGGGCCGTAGCCCGTTGTCACTGGTCCAGCCGAGCTGGACGCACACAGCGGACTCAGCCACGATCCGTACTATCGATGTTTTCGGACCGTGTATTAAAATCTTGCCACGGTCTCCCGTAATCGGGCGACAGAGGAATTCGTAGATAGAGGCGTCCTAGTACTGCAAACCGTCGGATCTCCCCCAGTGGGATGGGTATTCTACCTTACAGATGATTACCTTTATTATGCATCGGTAATTCGGTAGTGACGAGGCAAACTGGCATGACCAACTCCAACAGGCGGACGTTTCTGAAAGCGACAGGTGTCGGACTACTCAGCGGTCTCGCTGGCTGTACACGAGGCGGCGATGGCTCAGATGGGAGCGGAAGTGACGGCTCAAGTGGGGGTAGTGATGGCGGAACCAGCACCGACGGAAGCGATGGCGAGCTCGCGATTCCACTCAGCGAGTACGAGGACGCCGATATCGACTGGCGACAGTTCGAGGGGTCCTCGATCAACATCGGGGCCGTCCAGCACCCCTGGGTTTCGGCCATCAAACCCGCGGTCCCGGTCTTCGAGGAACTGACCGGGATCGACGTCGTCTGGAACGTCCTGCCCGAACAGCAGTTCCGGACCAAGCGCCAGACGGACGTCAGTACCGGCGCTGGGCAGTTCGACGTTTTCTACATGGATCAGGTCGTCAACCAGTTCCGCGAGGAAGGCTGGATCCAGCCGCTCGACCCGTTCTTCGATGATGAGAGCCTCTTCGACGAGGACTGGTACGATCCAGACGACCTCTTCGAAGCGTCGCGGTGGCAGGCTCACGGTGGCGGCTACAGCGACACATGGACCGGGATGCCGATTACCGTCGAAGTCCAAACGCAGTTCTACCGCAAAGACCTCTACGACAAGCACGACCTAGAGGTCGCGGAGACGCTCGAAGAGTTCCGTCAGAACGCACAGACCATCCACGAGAACGAGTCGGACGTCGTCGGCACCGTCGGCCGTGGCGACAAGGGCTACGGGATGAACATCTACGTCCTGAACACGTTCCTGCGCCAGAACGGCGCAGAGCTCTGGGACAGTTTCCCGGACGATTCCGGACTGGACTCCGACGGCGTCATCAACGCGGCGGACTGGTACGTCAGCCTGCTGCAGGACTACGGTCCCGAAGGGGCCTCGACCCAGACCTGGTCGGACGTGCTCTCGACGATGCAGGAGGGCCGCGCCGGCCACATCGTCTCCGACGCGAACCTGTTCTGGCCCGGACTCACCGGCTCTGACTCCTCAGTTGCGGATAACGTCGGTATCGCGAAGGTGCCCAGCCCGGCCGACGGCCAGTTCTCGCCCAACGCGTTCAACTGGCAGATCTCCACGTCCAAGAACGCCCAGAACTCCGAACAGGCGTTCCTGTTCATGGTGTGGGCGTCCTCACAGCCGACCAACACCTGGATGCACGTCGAGGGCGACGCCGCCTTCTCCGTCCGACAGTCCGTCTGGGAGAACGACGAGTTCCGCTCTCGCGTCGGCGAGAACTTCGCACAGGTCACCCTCGAATCCCTGCAGGAAGCAGCGCCGGACCCGTTCGACCGGAAGTACCCCGAATGGGGCCAGCGGTACTCGGAGGAACTGCAGCGCGCCATCGCCGGGCAGAAGTCCGCTGAGGAGGCGATGACACAGGCGGCATCCATCGCAGAAGACATCTACAGCAATTAAGTCTCAGCCACACCTGCGCCACAACACATCCCACAAATGAGTACACCAACGCAAACGGAAACGACACCTCAATCGACCTTCGCCAGGCTGCGGGACCTGTGGAACGACTACCTCCCGTACTGGTTCATGGCACCGATGGTGGCGGTGATGGTGATGATCACCTTCTTCCCCGGTGCCTACGACCTGTATCTCAGCCTGATCGCGGAGCCGACACTCGATGTATTCGCAGCTGATTTCGTGGGGCTGCGCAACTTCGAGACGGCGTTTACCCGCGGCGGCGCGATCCACTCGTTCGTCATTACGATTACTGTCGTCGTCAGCGCGCTGCTCCTCGAAACTATCCTCGGGTTCGTCCTGGCCGCGCTCGTCGCCGGCGTCGGCTCCGGCCGGGCGAAGTCGTTCTACCGGGTGTTGTTCATCATTCCGATGGCCGTCGCCCCCGTCTCGCTCGCGACCATCGGCCGGATCATGCTGAACAGCGAAATCGGAATTATTCCGTACGTCATAAACACCGGCACGCCGTTCGCAGCGCCGAATTTCCTCTCGGAAATCCCGCTGCTGACGGTTATTCTCTTAGACGCGTGGAACTGGACGCCGTTCATGTTCATCATCTTCTACGCCGGCCTCTCGTCGGTGCCGAAGACGCTCATCGAAGCGTCGCGCGTCGACGGTGCGCCGATGTGGCGTCGCTACGTCCACGTCATCATCCCCTACATGAAGCCAGTCGTGTTCGTCGCGACACTCATCCGGTTAATCGACCTGTTCCGAACGTTCGGCGTGGTGTACGGGCTCACGGGCGGCGGCCCCGGGACGGCGACCCAGCTCGTGAGCATCAACATCTACGAACAGATGTTCATCAACAACCAGATCACCGTGGCCGCAGCGATCGCCGTCGTCTACCTCGTCCTCGTCGTTGCACTGTGTAACGTCATCATTGCGAAGGTCGGCTTCGAGGGGGTGTGGGACTGATGGCGACAACAGATAGCGACTCTGCGACCGCGTCACAGCGGCTTGACAAGGATACGCGGGAGAAACTCGTCACGGCCGCTCGACACACAATTCTCCTGACGTGGTCGTTCATCGTGCTGTTCCCGCTGTACTGGCTCGCTTCGATGTCGCTGAAGCCCCCCGGAACAGCGAATTCGCTGCCCCCGGACTGGATCTTCCTGCCGACGGTGTACAACTACATCCAGTTGATCCAGGATTCCGGGTTCGTCGCGGCGTTCGCCAACAGCCTCGTCATGGTATCCGCGTCGGTCGTCCTCGTGCTGTTGATCGGCGTCCCCGCCGCGTATGTGCTCTCGCGGTACGATATCCCCATGGAGCGGGACGTGCTCGTGTGGATACTTTCCTCACGGATGCTTCCGCCGATTGCCGTCGTGCTCCCCTTCTTCATCATCTTCCGGGAGCTCAATCTGTTCGACACGCGGGTCGGGATGGTGCTGATGTACGTCAGCATCAACCTCTCGCTCGTCGTCTGGGTGATGAAAGCGTTCTTCGACGGCATCCCCGAGACGCTGGAAGAGGCGGCCCGTGTCGATGGCGCGACCCAGTTCCAGGGCTTCAGGAAGGTCGTCCTCCCGGCGGCCAAGCCCGGCATTTTCTCGGTCGCCATCATCAGCTTCATCTTCGCGTGGATCGAGCTGCTGTTCGGGCTCGTGCTGACGAGCTTCGAGGCCGTACCGGTGACGCTGTTCGTCTACTCGTTCATCGGCTCGCGCTCGATCGAATGGGGGATGCTCGCGGCCGCCTCGACAGCGATGATCGTTCCGGTCGTCATCTTCCTCATCGCGGTCAACAAGTACCTCGCGGCCGGGCTCAGCTTCGGCGTGGTGATCAAAGAATGACGACGCTGTCCACACCACGACACGTATCGCTCGCAAACGACGCCCCTGCGGCGGCGGTAGCTTCACTTAGCCGCACATCGGAGGCAAGATAATGGCAAAGATCACAATCGACGACGTTACGAAGCGATTCGGTGAAGGAGATGAGTCAATCGTCGCGGTCGACGACGTCTCGCTGGACATCCGCGATGGCGAGTTTATCGTCTTCGTCGGTCCGTCCGGGAGCGGGAAGTCGACGCTCATGCGCATCGTCGCAGGGCTGGAAACGCAATCCGAGGGCGATATCAGAATCGGCGATAAGGTGGTCAATCAACTCGGCCCGCGCGCCCGGGATATTGCGATGGTATTCCAGAACTACGCGCTGTACCCCAACATGACCGTCGAGGAGAACATGTCCTTCGGGCTGAAGATGTCGACGGACATGTCCGCCGACGAGATCGAGGAAGCCGTCACGTCCGCCGCCGAGATGATGGACATCGACATGCTGTTGGACGACAAGCCCGGCGAACTCTCCGGGGGACAACAACAGCGTGTCGCGCTCGGCCGCGCTATCGTCCGTGACCCGAACGTCTTCCTGATGGACGAGCCGCTGTCGAACCTGGACGCGAAGCTCCGGGCGGAGATGCGCACCGAGATCAACCGGCTCCAGAACGACCTCGACGTGACGACGCTGTACGTCACCCACGACCAGACGGAGGCGATGACGATGGGCGACCGGCTCGTCGTCCTCAACTACGGGGAACTCCAGCAGGTCGGCACGCCGCTGGAGTGTTTCTACCGCCCGGCCAACCAGTTCGTGGCCGGCTTCCTCGGCTCGCCGTCGATGAACTTCTTCGAGGGCACCGTCGAGGGCGGAACCCTCCGCGCGGACGGCTTCGACTTCGACCTGACCGAGCGGATGCAGTCCGCTGTTGGGAGTCGAAACGAACTCGTCCTCGGTATTCGGCCGGAGGATATGACGCTTCACGACCGGGCGAACTCGGGCCACGAGTTCGAGGCCGTCGTCGACGTCGTCGAACCGATGGGGAGCATCTCCTACGTCTATCTCCAGGCCCGGTCACAGAGCCACGAGCAGACGTTCATCGTCGAGACGGACGGACAGCGCCCCATCAGCGAGGGCCAACACGTCTACGTCGAGATTCCGGACCGGGACGTCCACCTGTTCGACCCCGCCAGCGGCGAGACGATCCACCAGCGCCAGCTCGGTGATGACGCCGAGATGGCACTCGAAGAGCAGATGAAGCCCGCCGAGTGACGGCGATACACGTCGTCGCACCCGCTGCGACCGACCGATATCTACACACGACACATGACAGATCAAGACATTGCGCACTACGAGACGCGAACCGCTATCTGCGAGTACGGCCGGAGCCTGCTCGACGACGATCTGACAACCGGGACCGGTGGAAACCTGAGTGCCCGACTCGACGAGAACCACATCGCGATCAGCCCGTCGGGAATCCCCTACGAGGAGATCGAACCGGAAGACGTTCCTGTTGTACGGATGGATGGCACTGTCGTTGAGGGCGACGTCGAGCCGTCGACGGAGCTACCGATGCATCTGGCGGTCTACCGCGAGCGGCCCGCGGTCGGTGGCGTCGTCCACACCCACTCGCCGTACGCGACGACGTTTGCCTCGCTCGGGGAGGCGATTCCCGCCTCCCACTACCTCCTCTCGTTCACCGGGACGGAGGTCCCAGTCGCCGAATACGAAACGCACGCGACCGAGAAACTCGGCGAGGCCGCCGTCGACGCGCTGGGCGAGTCGTTCAACGCCACGCTGTTGCGCAACCACGGCGTGCTGACCGCCGACGAGTCGCTGGACGACGCCTACACGGTCGCGTTGATGGTCGAGTACTGCGCCCGCATCCACCATCAGGCCCGGGCCATCGGCGAGCCGGAGATCCTCCCGGACGAGGAGATCGACCGGCTGGCCGATAAGCTCGACAGCTACGGACAGTGACCACTCGTGCGAACCACACCTGAGAGCATCCCATGAACCACGTCGCAATCGACATCGGCGCGAGCGGCGGGACGGTGTTCCTCGGCGAGGTGACCGAGTCCTCGTTCGCGGTACAGGAGGTCCACCGGTTCGACAACCGACCCGTCGAACGGGACGGCCGCTACGTCTGGGACGTCGACGCGCTGGTCGACCACATCGGCGACGGGCTCCGTGCGGCCGACGACCGCGCCGACGGCCTCGACACGGTCGGTATCGACACCTGGGGGCTCGACTTCGGACTCCTGGCCGACGGCGAACTGCTCCGGGACCCGGTCTCCTACCGCGACCCCGAGTCGACGGCCACACGCGAGCAAGTGTTCGAGGCCGTCGGCAAGCGGCGGCTGTTCGACGCGACCGGCATCACGAACTGGAACACCCCGAACACGCTGTGGCAGCTCCATACCATCGCCGAGCGCGAGCCGGAACTCCTCGAAGCGAGCGACGGCCTGCTCATGATGCCACAGCTCCTTTCGGCACGGATAGGGGGCCGGCCGGCGGGCGACGTGACGATCGCCTCGACCACGCAGATGATCGATCCCGAGGCGCGAACGTGGGCCATCGACCTGCTCGACGAGCTGTCGGTTCCAACGGACCTGCTCCCGCCGCTGTCTGAACCCGGACAATGTCTCGGGGCGGTCGATGACGACGTCGTCTCGGGGTTGTCTTCCACGCCGGAGATCGTGACCCCGGCGAGCCACGACACGGCGGCGGCCGTCGCCGGCCTCCCGCTCGTCGAGGACGCCGCGTTCCTCAACACTGGCTCGTGGTTCATCCTCGGCGTCGAGCGCGATGCACCAGTGCGGACAGACGACGCCTTCGAACACGGCGTTTCGAACGAACTCGGCGTCGACGGGAGTGTCCGGCTCCTGAAAAACATCAACGGCTTCTTCATGCTCGAAGAATGCCGCAAAGCGTGGCGCGAAGCGGGCGAACCGCTGGAGTACGAGACGCTGTTGTCGGCCGCCGAGGAGGCCCCGCCACGGGCCGCACTCGTCGATACGGATGCCGAGACGTTCGGCATCGACGAGCCGATGCCCGAGCAGATCCGGGCCTACTGCCGCCGAACGGACCAGCCCGTCCCGACGGGGCAGGGCAGCATCGTCCGCTGTCTCCTCGACAGCCTGGCGGCGAAAACGGCGCTGGAACTCGACGCGCTCGCGGCAGTCGTCGACGACCCGCCATCGCATATCGTGCTCGGTGGCGGCGGTGTTAGAAACGAGCTGTTCTGTCAGCTACTGGCCGACGCCACCAACCGCCCAGTGTCGACTGGCCCAGTCGAGGCGACGGCTGTCGGCAACGTCCTCACACAGGCCGTCGCCGCCGGAACGGTTTCTGACATCGAAACCGGGCGGCAGTTGGTCGAATCGGCGTTCGAGACGACGACATACGAACCGGGTACCGCTGGCGAGTGGGCCGACGTAAAAGACCGGTTGGCCGCACTGACCGACGCCTCGTCGCCCGAGGCCTGACACCTCACCGCGAGGTGTAGCCGCCGTCCATCACGACGGTCGACCCCGTCATGTACGACGACGCGTCCGACGCGAGGTAGACGACGAGTTCTTTCAGTTCCTCCGGTCGACCGAGTCGGCCCATCGGCGTGTTCTCGAGCCACGTTTCTTCCATCTCGGGGCTCTCTTCGAGCACTTCGTCGACGAGTTCGGTCCGCATGTAGCCGGGCGCAATAGCGTTGACGCGGACGCCCTGCTCGCCCCACTCGACCGCCAGTGACTGGGTCAGCATCCTGACGCCGGCTTTCGTCGTGTTGTAGCTGGCCTGTTTCTGCGGGACGTTCACGTCGAAGCCTGACATCGAGGAGACGTTGACGATGCGGCCCTCGCCCCGTTCGAGCATCTGCTGGCCGACGTGTTTGGCACAGAGAAAGACACCGTCGAGGTTGACCGATACGACCCGCCGCCATGACTCGATGCTCGTCTCCTCCGCAGGGGAGTTCTCGACGATCCCGGCATTGTTGACCAGTACGTCAATCGGTCCGAGGCGGTCGGTCACGTCTTCGACCATCGCCTCGACCGAGGCTTCGTCCGTCACGTCGACCTCCGTCGCGACGACGTCCGTTTGACCGTCGAGTTCTGCGGCCGTCCGTTCCGCTTTCTCGATGTTCACGTCCGCGATAGCCACGTCGGCCCCCATCTCGGTGAGCCCGGTCGCCATCTGTTTGCCGAGACCCTGCGCCGCACCGGTGACGATAGCCGTCTCTCCGTCGAGGGAGAAGCTGTCAACTACACTCATGCGTACGCTTGGTGCTCCGGTAGCCTCCAGCATAAATGTACGCCTATTTTTGTTACAGTCTTTGTCGGGCCGATATCGGCAGCCAGTCATTACAAGTACTCCCTCGCAGATAACATAGCTATGCAAATCACCGACTTCGAACTGTTCGCCGTGCCGCCGCGGTGGTTGCTTCTTAAACTGGAGACTGACGAGGGGATCGTCGGCTGGGGCGAGCCCATCGTTCAGGGCCGGTTGGAGACAGTCCGTGCCGCTGTTACCGAGCTTATCGAGGCGTATCTCCTTGGGGCCGACCCACTTCGAACCGAGTATCACTGGCGGAAGCTCTATCAGAGCGGGTACTTCCGCGGCGGGCCGATACTCATGAGCGCGCTCGCGGGCATCGACCACGCGCTCTGGGACATCAAGGGGCGGCACTACGGCGCACCGGTGCACGAACTACTCGGCGGGCACGTCCGCGATAAGCTACTCGTCTACCAGTGGCTCGGTGGCGATGATCCGCAAGACGTGGCCGCGGCCGCGAAAGAGGACCGAGAACGCGGCTACAGAGCGTTCAAGTTCAATTTCGCCCGGGAGTTTCGGCCGATTGAGACGCCGAACGCTGTCGATCATGCGGTTGAGCGTGTGGCTGCAATCCGTGACGCCGTCGGTGACGACGCCCTCGTCGGAGTCGACTTCCACGGCCGCGTCTCGAAACCGATGGCCGCGGATCTCGTCGAGCGACTCGAACAGTTCGATCTGATGTTCATCGACCAGCCGCTGCTCCCCGAACACGACGACTCGTTTGCCAGTATCGCCGAGCGGACGACTGTTCCGATAGCGACTGGCGAACGGTTTTATTCGCGTTATGACTTCAAGCGCCTCCTCGTTGACGACGGGGTGTCGATACTCCAGCCCGACGTGACCCACGTCGGTGGCATCAGCGAGATGCGCAAGGTCGCGTCGATGGCGGAAACGTTCGACGTAGCCGTCGTTCCACACTGTCCGCTCGGCCCCGTCGCGTTCGCGGCGAGCCTGCAGGTCGGGTTCTGCGCCCAGAACGTCGTGCTGCACGAACAGGACCTCGATCTACACGACCCGACGACGAGCCAGCGACTCAAGGTCCTGGAGGACCCGAAGACGTTCCAGTTCGAAGACGGCTACGTCAAACGGCCGACCGGCCCCGGACTCGGTATCGATCTCGACGAGACTCTCATCCGTGAACTGGCACAGACAGAGGTCAACTGGTACAACCCGGTATGGCACCACGAGGACGGGAGCGTCGCGGAGTGGTAGCTGGACACGGCAACCCAATGGGGCGGCCCACCCTGTGTATTTTTATGGCTCTGTTCCGTGCCAACAGGTATGCGAACTGCTGTACTGGTAGAACCAAATGAGTTCGAGCTGAAGGACCGTCCCAGACCGTCGCCCGGGCCCGACGACGTTCTTGTTGCCGTGCGCGACGTGGGTATCTGTGGCTCCGACGTCCACTACTACGAACACGGTCGTATCGGCGACTACGTCGTCGAAGACCCGCTCGTCCTCGGACACGAGAGCGCCGGTGAAGTCGTCGAAGTGGGCGAGAACGTTACGCACCACGAACCGGGCGACCGGGTCGCGCTCGAACCCGGTGTTCCGTGCCGGCGCTGTGCCCACTGCAAGCGCGGCGACTACCACCTCTGTGAGGAAGTGACGTTCATGGCGACGCCGCCACACGACGGCGCGTTCACGGAGTACGTCTCGTGGCCGGCCGACTTCGCCTACACGCTCCCGGAGGCCGTTTCCACTGCTGAAGGGGCACTGTGCGAGCCGCTTTCGGTCGGCATCCACGCCTGCCGCCGCGGCAGCGTCGGAACCGGGGATACAGTGCTGATAACCGGCGCCGGGCCGATTGGGCTGATGGTGCTGGAGGCCGCGCGTGCCGCGGGCGCGACGGACGTAATACTGACCGATGTCGTCGACGAAAAGCTGACCTTCGCCGAAGAACGGGGAGCGGACCTGACCGTCAACGTTACCGAAACGGATCTCGATGCGGCGGTCGCCGAGTACACGGACGGCGTCGGTGCTGATGTGGTCGTCGAAGCCTCCGGCGCGGAGCCGTCGATCAAGTCGACAATCGACGTGGTCCGTCGGGGCGGCACGGTCGTTCTGGTCGGACTCGCCAGCGAAGCGGAGGTCCCAATCGACGTGCTGGAACTCATCGACAACGAGGTCGACGTCCACGGCTCGTTCCGGTACAAGAACACCTATGACGCGGCTGTCGACCTGTTGGCCGACGGCGAAGTCGACGTTGAGGGAATCATCGACTTCGAATCCGAACTCGAAGATATCGACGACGCGTTCCGCCGAGCGATGGAGCCGACTGTGGTCAAGGGCATGATATCACTTGATTCGTAACCGGCACTGCATTGAGAAGACTGTCCCGGAAAAAGCGCGATATGATAGATATACAGGTATTACTGAATATTGGTAGTAATTTCAGCAGGCCCGTTGTACGCACGACCCCGTGACGCGATTCTGAAACAATTAATGAGGCGGTATATTATCTGAATGTACGGCCTCATAGCGCTTGAGGCCCATGTATTTGGGATCCGGAGGGTTTCGGCAGGTGCCCGAGAGATATAATTCTCCGACCTTCACACTGCCCAGAAATAGCCAGTATAGCGAAGTGAGATATTCTGTTTATTATAGTATTGCATGAAACTATTGCTTTTTCTAGATATCAGTTATATCCGGGTGGGACGTTCCATCAGAGCGGCGTGCCCGAGTGAGATACTCACGCACTGTGAGTAGCCGAACGGTTAAACCTCGCCACCGTTGTGGGCGGATATGGACCTCTCAATCGTCGATCTCTCTCCGGTCCCGAATGACGGAACTGCGGCTGACGCGTATTCGAACACCGTCGACGCGGCCCAGCAGGCCGAACGCCTCGGCTATTCCCGGTTCTGGGTGGCGGAACACCACGGGATGGGAAACAAGCTCGCAGGAACAACACCCGAGGTACTGCTCGGCAGCCTCGCCGCCGAAACCGACTCAATCCGCCTCGGATCGGGAGCAGTCCTGCTCAATCACTACAGTCCGTTCAAGGTCGCAGAACTGTTCGGTTCGCTCGACGCGCTCGCGCCGGGACGCATCGACGCGGGGCTTGGGCGGGCCAACGGCTCTCCGGCCGTCGACCAGGCACTCGGGACGAACCGACGTGTCCGGAACCCCGACGAAGACCACGCCGAAAAAATCGAAGCCGTCGTTTCGCACCTCTACGACGGCTACCCGGATGGACACGCGTACAGTGATCTTGAAATCCCCCGGTCAGGTGGGGAGACACCAGTCCCGTGGGTTCTCGGGTCAAGTCCGTCGAGCGCCGCGCTGGCCGGCGAGCTTGGTCTGCGCTACTGTTTCGCCGCGTTCATCCGACCGGGGTTAGCCACCCGTTCCTTCGAGGAATACCGAACCCACTTCGAATCCTCGCAGTTGGCCGGCGGCGTCGACGAGCCACAGGGAATGGTCGCGGTAAACGCGGTCTGTGCCGAAACCGACGAGGAAGCGGCGCGGCTCCGCGCCGTGGCGGAAGCGTCATTCAAGCGGATGGAACGCGGGGTTGTCGGCACGACACCATCTGTCGAGGAAGCAATCGACGAGCTCGGGGCTGTGCCCGAACCGACGCCTGCCACGCTGGATGCCGGTGAGTGGCCGCGGGCGATTTCCGGCAGTCCAGAGACACTCAGCGACATACTCGAACAACTGTCTGACCGTGTTGGCGTCGATGAGGTGATGATTCAGCACGTCGTCGGCAACCACGCTGACGCACTCCGCTCCCACGAGTTGCTCGCAGATGGTGTCGGCCTCACACCACGCTGACTCTCTCTATTGGCGTGGGATGTAAACGGAGTTCTATGTTATACTATCAAAAGTCCAGTTTATGCCACTAAATATTCGCTTGATAGCCTCTATTTGCGTTGTTTACACCACTATTTACCATATATGGAAGTATCTATTTCTGATTGTAGACAAATTACATAGATAGGGTTATTTTGGAGTGGTTTTCTATTTTGAGTGTCTTTTATATAAGTTCAAAAGTTAGTGTGCCAGCAGTTCCAGATACCGGCTGTTCGGGCCAGCTTAGTCGTTTGCGGCCGCGGGTGCGAACGGTTCCGTCGCTTCAGCTTCTGACAGGTCAGACACCGGCGACCACTCTAGGTCACGCTCGTACTCGAAGGCACGGTGGTCCTGC
This sequence comes from Haloarcula sp. CBA1115, assembly GCF_000827835.1. Lineage (NCBI taxonomy): Archaea > Methanobacteriati > Methanobacteriota > Halobacteria > Halobacteriales > Haloarculaceae > Haloarcula > Haloarcula sp. CBA1115. Next base: position 84,896 of record NZ_CP010530.1, read on the forward strand.
GTGGGATCGACGACTGTCAACGAGAGCCAGTTGTTGTCGAGTAGGTCTGCCAGTTCCGGGTGTTCAGCGAGGACGCCGTTGACGCGGTCGACCGGAGCGTGGATGACCGTCGAGAGGCGGAGCGGCTGGTGGTACGGGTCGTCGTCGGCCGCCATCAGCGACTGGAGCGGCAGGCCGGTCATCAGGTCGCCGCCGTTGCCCTGGTAGACGCCGACGTTGCCGACGGGGTTGTGGGTCACCTTCGAGCCGCTCCCGTAGACGGCGTTGTCGACCGTCGAGAAGTAGTACTGGGTGTTGATCCACTGCGTGACGACCATCGGGCCGGTGAGTATCGCTTCCAGCGCCTCGCCGTCAGCGTCAGTCGACCAGTCGTAGGAGTGGAGGAACGCGCGGCCGCCGAGGTCGACATCACTCGTCAGTTCGCGGGGGCCGACGACGAAGCCGGCGTTGCCGGCCAGGCCCCACTCGGGGCGGGTCTCGGCCCAGTCGGCGGCGCGGCGCTCCGTCTCGGTGACCCCTGATGAGGTGTCGGCACCCATGGACTCGGCACGCTCGGCGGCCGCGTTCTCGCGGGCAGTGGCGAGGTCGGCGCGCAACTGGTCGAGATCGGCAGCGTGGCTCTCGGGTACGTCGCTGTCGTACAGTTCCACCTCGTCAGTCGTCGTGTTGTGTTCGCCAGCGAGGAAGACGGTGTCTCCGGGGATTTCGAAACCGCGGTCGCGGAGCGCGGCCTTGACCTCGTCGTCGTTGCAGATTTTCGCCAGCACGCGGGCGTTCGGGCCGCCGGGATTTCCGGCGCAGGCCCCACAGTCCAGACTCGAATCGTAGGGATTGTTGGTCGTCTCACTGGCATGCCCGGTGAAGACGACGAGGCGGCTGAACGTCTCCCAGCCCATCAGGTCGAACGCGGTGGCGGCGTACTCGACTTTCTCGTCGGTGGTCAGTCCCACCGGCAGGTCACCGGCGTAGGTGTGCTGGTGGTGGACGAGCGGGTCACAGAACTCGTGTTCATCGGGTACCGAGTCGTCGACCGCGTCGAACAGGTCATGCACGCACCCGGGGACGAGCGTGCGGGCTGCGAGCGCGAGGCCGTACCCGCTCCCGGCAGTCTCGACGTAGCCGTAAGCTGTGGCGGCGTTGGCCTCTACCGTTTCGATGATTTCGTCGGCGGTCTCGCGGATGCCCGACAAGCGGTCGTGGCTCGCCTGGGTGTCGTCGTCGGTCGGCACGTCGGTGACGTGGTGCTGCGGGTCGAGAATCGGTGGACAGGCATTGACAGACACGTCGGTGTCGTATCCCTGGTACTCCATCGGGATCCCGAAGAAACCGGCGTACCCATGGGTCTCGTAGTCGCCCGCGGCCTCGATGTGACGGCGGATGATCTCCGAGCGCGTGTCGATACAGAAGACCATCTGTGCGTCCGGGCAGCCCGATTTGTCACTGTCGGCGAGCGACTGGCTCTCCGCGGCGACGGTCTCGACGAGGTCGCCGCGGTAGGTCGCCTCCCAGGCGCGCAGGAACGCCCCGGCGAGTTCGGCGGCCGGGTCCGGGTCGATGCTGTCGTTCGAGGGGGCGATATCAGCACCGACGGCATCTAGCAGGGCCAGACGCGCCGCGAGGTACCCCGCCAGTGAAATCGGGTACGCCGACTGCCACACGCCCTCGTCGTCGGCACGCTGCTTGATGAGTCCTGTCCAGCCCGGGAGGGCGGTCAGTTGCTCCTCGAAAACCGGCACCCACTGACTCACCGGGTACGGTGCGAGCACCGCTTCGATGGCCGCAGTCGGCGTTTCGGGCAGATCAGTAATAATTCCCTCGTCGGGGATTTCGCTGTCGTGCTCAGCCACTCCGCGGAAAGCTGTGTAGAATCCCGCTTCGCGGTTCGGCATCGACCAGTGGGCGCTCCCCTCGTCGAGGAACGTCGACAGCCACTTCGTCAGCACCTGGTCGACGCGGTCGGTGGCGGTGTCGGAATCGCCTTTCGAGGCATCGGTCGCTGTGGCCATCCGGTCGAGCAGTACCTCGGGGTCGTTCTCGTAGCCGGCCTCGGAGAGTTCCGCGTCGAGAATCTCCGGGTCTATCTGGCCGTGTTGTAGCGCCGCACGGAACGTCTCTGCGCTGGGGTAGCCACGGCCGCCCAACAGGTCGGCTGCCTGCGTGACTGCCTCACTGAACGGCTGGTCCTCGAACCCCGTGAGGGGGTTTGCTGTCACGAACGAGTGGATGGGCCAGAGGGAGCCGACGGTGGTCGCTGCGGTGTCGATACTGTCGTGGATGGTGGATTCAGTACTCATTGTAGTCCTCCGTAGCAGTTAGCACAGTGTCGGCTGCCGGTTGACCGGCGTTCAGCAGCGCCACGTAGAGGCGCTGGCTGCGCTCGTGAACCCCGGTCTCGATGCCGGTGTAGATGCCGACGAAGACGACGGCGATAATGCCGTGGAGCAGGGTCAGTTCGGTCGTTGCCGGGCTGACAGGCATGAGCCCCGAGACGCCCGTATAGACCGCGGCGTAGATGACGATAGCCGGGAAGAAGACCACTGGGACGGCCCCGTAGCGGGCCGCCGTTGGAAGCGAGGTATGCTGTACGGCGCTACGGGCCGCGTGGAGCGTCGTGAACACCACAAAGAACGTCAGCAGGAGGCCGCTGTCGACCTTCGTCCCTTTCCCCGTCAGCACCGCGAACACTGCGCCGCCGGCGATGCCGGTCAGCAGTGTGACGATGACACCGATGATGCTCGTCGTCGTTCCTACCGTGTGCGGCGTCCCCTCGCTGGGGCTAGTGTGTTCAATTTGGCCGCCGGCACTGAGGAACTGGTAGGCCTTGTAGAAGCCGTGGAGGATGAGGTGGGTAATAGCAGCCCCGAAGAAGCCGAGGCCGGCCTGCATGATCATGAATCCCATCTGGCCGACCGTCGAACAGCCGAGTTTACCCTTGATGTCGGTCTGGACCGACTTCAGGAGTTTCCCGCCGATGGCGCTTGCACCGCCGACGGCGACGATTGCGAGCATGAGCGCAGGGTCGACAGTGATGACTGGGGCGAAGCGGGTCAACAGGATGCCGCCGGCGTTGACGAATCCAGCGTGCATCAGCGCCGAGGCGGGCGTCGGTGCGGTCATCGAAGAGAGAAGCCAGCCGTGGAACGGGAGCAGAGCGGACTGAATCATCGCTGCGAGCACGAGCGCGCCGGCGGCGACCAGCCACACCGGGCCACCGAGTGCGTCGGCAGCCGCCGTAACTCCGGTGACTGTGGTCGCATCGGTCGTCCACCACAGCGCCGTTAGCGCGACGGCGAGAAGCGCGCTGCTGGCGATGAAGTACTTGCGGGCGACCGTCGCAGCCGCCTGTGCCTGGTCCCAGCCGCCGACGATTCCGATGAGTTTCGCCATCAGCAGCCCCATCGCGAGCCACAGCGCCCCGAACAGGGCAAGGTGGTCAGCCGCGACCAGTCCCATCACGACCACCGTGAAACCGAATACAGTGGCGAAAAAGCCCGTTTTGAGGCGGCTGCCTGCCAGGTAGCGGCGCGAGTAGCTGTGAACGATACCGCTGAAGAAGGTGGCGACCACCCACATCAGGACGGTCAGCCCATCGACAGCAACAACGCCGGGTATCTCCCACGCGACTCCGGTTCGGACCCGAACGGCAAGCACAGCAATGCTCGCGGCAAACATCGACCACACGAGCCATGTGAGTGCGACGGGTACGAGCGGCGAGTCAGCCGTCGTGTCCGGGAGTGATCCAACCGTCTTCGGTGAGTTGTGTCCTGACATCGTTTTTCGTGACTGATCACGGCAATCACGGAATGTGATTGACCAGTTCCGGTTGTCTTCATCCCTAGTGCGAACGGACTGATTATTAAATCCTTCTATACTACCAATTTGTTCCTAAAATAGTAGATTATAGAACATTATGTTTTTGTGGTTGAAGCTCGGTCGAGAACCACCGCCAGGGGAGTAAGCGGGTACCTCGCGGCCTGTGCTGGCAACACCGTTCGATTACGAGTCCGCTGTACACACGTACACAGATTCGACTATGAGGGACCGAGTGAGTATTGAGATGGAGCGATATTACCAAACTGTTCGGAGAGGCTGCTCAGGAAAGCAGATCGTTGCCGGGCATGAGACGGTTACTCTCATACCCTGTCTGACCGCGTCGTCCCGGGCACGCAGGTGTCCAGAGCGTAACCCTGTGGTCGCGGCGGCGTCGTCAGCTAGCTACCGTTTTCGGAATCGAACTTACCGAAAGGCGTCGTCTCATGGCTCCGAACGAGTACTTCGTCGGCCACTGTCAGGCCCATATCGAGAAGTGCCTGTGCGACAGGGGTGATATCGCTATCCGATTCGCCGACAGCCGTCACGAGGAGATTCTCCTCGCCGGTGACCAGTTCCTGTACCGATACCACACCGTCTATATCCAGAATTTTCGGGATTAAATCGCCTCGCTCGGGAATCGACGCAGTGCAGTAAAGCAGCATCCGGAGCGGATAGCCCGCCTGCTGATAGTCGACGTCAGCGCTGTAGCCCTTAATCACCTCGCTGGACTCGAGATGGTTAATGCGCTTGCGGACGGTGCTGTCGGACGTATCGGTTCGCTCTGCGATGTCCCCGGACGACATGTTTCGAGCATCCTCCTGTAATGCGTACAGGATTGCCCTGTCCACGTCGTCGATTTCCTCGTCAGCCATACTAGTGTGTCCACAGCAAGGACACTTTACTGTTGTACGTTCCCCCGATCCGCTGTTGTGGCTGTCAGCGGTAGCAGCGAGGTCTCGAACGCGCCAGCCGCAGCTTGTGAATAGATGCAGCATGTCTCAGGGTGGATAACAGCGGGGAAGTTGCGCTCTCGACGAGCATACGTGACACGGACTGCCGGGACAACCGACCGGAGTCCGTGACGGCGGCCAGTTTTCAGGCGCGCCTAAATTCCGAAGCAGTTATATATTTTTAGGTGGGCCTAACAATCATGTCGAGAGATGATACAAACCACAAGTCCCCGACTAGACGTGACTACATGAAGTATGGTGGCGCGGTGATAGGTGGGGGGTTGTTGGCGGGCTGTGTAGGTCAATCCGACTCCAAGTCAACTCCGAGCGAGCGAGGCACAGGCGACGGGTCGACCTCAATGGCCGAACCAACCACGGCTGATGACGGGTACTTGGTTACAATGTCGCCCATGGGAACCGTCGAGTTCGAAACGGTCCCCCAGAGTGTGTTCACGATACTGGGCCACCACGTAGACATGCTGGTCGCGCTTGGGCGAGGCGACGCGATCAACGCGATGCACGCGCCTGAATACCACCAATCGCTGTATCAGAAGTTCCTCCACCGACTGGAGGGAGTCTCAATCGACTGGGATGACCTGTACTCTTCGTGGCCGCCGTCGAAAGAGAAACTGTACGAACTCGATAGCGATGTCCATATAGCGGACCCAGCGAAGGTTGCGACGGCCGAGGGATGGGACGACAGTAGCCTCGAAGAGATAGGCTCGAACGTCGGCCCGTGGTTCGGGAACACGCTCAGCGGCACTCATCAGAAACCGCCATCAGGCTGGGCTGATGCGTACGAATACTATACGCTCTGGGAGATCTTCGGAAAGATCGCGCAGGTGTTCCGAGAGAGCGACCGGTACGAGGCACTCACATCGGTCCGCGAATCGATGCTGCAGACTATCAGAGCGGGCCTGCCCCCGGAACAGGAGCGGCCGAGCGCGGCCATGGTCCTGTTCTCCACATCCGACGAGAAAATATGGGGGTACAAAATGAACCATCCGGGCTACTACGCTGCCCACACCCGCCCGCTGGGTGCTACCGATGCGTTAGCCGACGCCGTTGGTGACGAGTACGGCGACGACGGGCGGAATATCACGCTCGACTCCGAACTGCTTCTCGACGCCGACCCGGACGTGTTACTCGTCCTCGGGCCGATGACGGGGTACCACAATCTCGACGACATTCGGTCACAACTGGCAGACGACGAGGTACTGAGAAAGATAACTGCCGTCCAAGAGGGGCGGATATACGCTCAAGGTGCCCGTCGGCAGGGTCCGATCCTGAACCTGTTTCAGACTGAAATGACCGCGAAACAACTGTACCCCGACCAGTTCGGTGAGTGGCCGGGCTACGTCGACGGCGAGCCATACCCCGAACTCCCCGTCGAGGAACAGCTGTTTGACCGCCAGCGTGTCGCTGACGTAATCACGGGTGAGGGACAGTGACTGACCCCGGTAGACCGGCGCTTGAACAGCCGACACGCAGAGATTATATCAAGGGAGCCGGGCTGATTGCGGGCGGCAGTTTGCTCGCCGGGTGTTCGAGCAACTCCGCCACGGACTCTACCGCGACTGAGCCAACGGAGACAACCGAGACCCCAACAGCGACTGAGACTGAATCATACACTGTCAATATGGAGCCGGTGGGCGACGTTACGTTCCAGACGGTTCCCGAGCGATGGCTCCCCTACGGTGGCACTTACGCCGATATGGGCGTGGCACTCGGGCAGGCCGATGGCCTCACAGGTATCGGCGGGGCGGACCGCTACTACACGTACGTCTACGATGAGCTTCCCGGTGTGTCCGTCGACCAGGAGACGATTGACGCGAATCCGGAGGTCCGAACGAAAGAGGAGTTTTACGAACTCGACAGCGACGTGCACCTCTATGACCCAGGGATGCTCATCAACTGGTTCGACTGGTCGCAGTCGGACGTCGACGAAATCGCCGAAAACGTCGCTCCGTTCATCGGGAATCTGATCTTCCGTCGCTCCGACGAGTGGCACGACTACCGGTACTACACCCTGTATCAAGCCTTCGAGAAGGTTGCTGAGGTCTTCCAGGAACAGGCTCGGTACAAGGCGTTCAAACAGCTACACGACGACTTTATCGCGGACCTGCAGAGTCAGCTCCCGCCAGCTGAGGAGCGTCCGAACGTCCTCCTTACGTTCGAGGGCACCGACGAACCGGAGTCGTTCTCGCCCTATCGGCTGAACGACAACGGCACGAGCAAGAAGCAGTGGCGTGATCTCGGCGTCACCGACGCGCTTGCCGGAACCGATATCGAGAACCTCAGCACGACCAATCGGGGCGAGTACGACTACGAAACGCTTCTCTCAGTCGATCCGGACGTTATCCTCGTCCGCGGCCACGAGCGAAAATCTGCGACCGAGTTCCGGGAGACCGTTCTACAGTTCATGCAGGACCACAGCGTCGGGAGCCAACTGACCGCGGTACAGAACGGACGCGTGTATCGCGGTGGCTACCTCCGACAGGGTCCGATTCACAATTTCTTCCTGACAGAACGGGCGGCCCAACAACTCTATCCCGATATCTTCGGCGACGTGACCTCAGACACCGAACTCTTCGACCGGGAGCGAATCGCCGATATCGTCACGGGTGAGTTCGAATGAGTGGCCCGGACGGAGCAACGTTCGAACGACCGACGCGGAGAGAAGTCGTGAAAGGCGGTGGTACACTCGCCCTCGGTGGACTACTCGCCGGATGTTTGGGCAACAGCAGTCAGGAATCTTCGGAAGCCGGGACCGGCGACAGGGCCACGGATACCGAACCGAGCGCTACCGGGCCAGCGACTTCCGACGGAACGTATTCGGTGACGATGGAGCCAGTCGGAACCGTCGAGTTCGAAACTGTGCCCGAGACAATCGCCCCCTTCACCGCGGACTACATCGATATGCTGGTCGCGCTCGGTCACGGCGACGCAGTACAATCAATCTGGTACCGTGGACGGTACAAGACGCTGCACTACGAGGAACTCGATGGAGTGTCTATAGACCTCAACGCCCTCACACAGCTCTGGAGCGACGGCGTCTCGAAGGAGGCGTTCTACGAGATGGACGCGGATCTGCATCTCATCGATCCGCACGCACTGACACACTGGCTCAAAGCATGGGAACAGTCCGACCTCACGGAAGTCCGGGAGAACGTCGCTCCGTTTATTGGAAACCTCGTTTTCCGACGGACTGACGACTGGCACAACTACCGGTACTACAGCCTGTACGAGGCTTTCGAGAAGGTGGCTGAGATGGTTCAGGAACGGGCGCGCTTCGAGGCGATCCGTTCAATCCATGACGAGCTAGCCGAAACGGTGCAGGCTCGGCTCCCGGCACCAGAGGAGCGACCGAACGCCGCGCTCATGTTCGCCGGCGAGGAGCCGGAAGCGTTCACGCCGTATCGGATCAGCGGGAACGGGGCCAACAAGGAACACTTCCAAACGCTCGGAATTGCCGACGCGTTCTCCGACACCGGAATCGAGGGGTACTCCGGCTCGGAGTCGCTCGATTACGAAGCGTTGCTGGAGATAGATCCAGACTCACTCCTTCTGCGATACCATCGCGAGGGGAAGACCCGTGAGGAGTTCGAGAACTCAGTGCTCGCCCATATGAAAGAGCACGAAGTGGGCAGCCGGTTGAGGGCCGTCCAGAACGACAGGGTGTTTCGCGGCGGTCCGATCTACACCGGCCCGTTGCACAACCTATTCATGATCGAACGGTACGCGAAGCGCTACTTCCCCGAGACGTTCACAGAGGCGCAGTTGTTCGACCGAGAACGCCTCGCGAGGATTATTACAGAAGGAGTTGCCGAGTGAGAGACAGGTCCGTGCCACCGCGACACCCGCTCTCAGAGGAGTAGGTGGATGTCCCCGTCGCGGTGGAAGCGGGTCGTATAGCTGAATACAAATAATTACTATAATTATAGTAAACTCATAGCAGCTTCTATTTACCCCGGCAGCGAAGCTCAGTGCTGATGACTGAAGTGACAGCAGCGACCGATACGCGCGGCCTCGAAACCGTGCTACTCGCGGTCGGTAGCCGCGACGACGCCCGAGTCGACACGCTCGTCGATGCCGTTACTGAAGTCACGGTGCCGACAGACGCGACAGTAATCATCGCACATGTGTTCGATCCGGACTCGTACCGGGAGGCGGTAGAGCAACTGCTCGAAACGCCAGACGAAAACATCGACCCGGACGAGCTGGCCGCACAGATGTCGGTCACCCAGGAGATCATCGACGAGCTGGAAGCCGAGTCGGTGACGACTGTCCCCCGTGCGACGACTGGGACGAGTGGGGAAGGTATCGTTTCCATCGCGAGAGACGTGTCCGCCGACCGCGTGATTGTCGGCGGGCGGCAGCGCTCTCCGGCGGGGAAGGCTATCTTCGGGAGCACGGCTCAGGAGGTGATGTTGAACGCCCCGTGCCCGGTTACGTTCGTTCGCGACCGATGACCGGGCAGACTGCGTTCCGGGCCTTACCCGACGCCGCCCGCTCCCAGTGGCTTCGCCGTGGTACGAAAAGACTTGGAAAGACTTTTACACAGATTCGAGTTCATTTTTACACGGATGTCCACAGCCACCATACGGAACGTCCTCAGCGGTGACGGCGACCGGTTCGTCTACGTCGTCTCCGCGTTAGCCGCGCTGAACGGACTATTGTTCGGGTTCGACACCGGGATCATCTCGGGCGCGTTCCTGTTCATCCAGGACTCGTTCGTCATGTCGCCGCTCGTCGAGGGAATCATCGTCAGTGGTGCGATGGCCGGGGCCGCGGCCGGTGCGGCCGTCGGCGGCCAGTTAGCCGACCGCCTCGGTCGCCGCCGCCTCATCCTCATCGCGGCCATCGTGTTCTTCGTCGGGTCGTTCACGATGGCTGTCGCGCCGAACGTCCCCGTCCTCGTCGCCGGTCGGCTTATCGACGGCGTCGCTATCGGTTTCGCGTCGATTGTCGGCCCGCTGTACATCTCCGAAATCGCGCCGCCCAGGATTCGCGGCGGGCTCACCTCCCTCAATCAGCTCATGGTGACCACCGGAATCCTCCTCTCGTATTTCGTCAACTACGCGTTCGCCGACGCGGGCGCGTGGCGCTGGATGCTCGGTGCCGGGATGGTCCCAGCCGTCGTCCTCGCTATCGGCATTCTGAAGATGCCCGAAAGCCCACGCTGGCTCTTCGAGCACGGACGGAAAGACGAGGCGAGAGCCGTCCTCAAGCGGACGCGGTCCGGCGGCGTCGAGGAAGAACTCGGTGATATCGAGGAGACCGTCGAGACACAGTCCGAAACCGGCGTCCGGGACCTGCTGGCTCCGTGGCTCCGCCCAGCGCTCGTGGTCGGGCTCGGACTCGCCGTGTTCCAGCAGATCACCGGCATCAACGCGGTCATTTACTACGCCCCGACGATTCTCGAATCCACCGGGCTGGGAAACGTGGCCTCAATCCTTGCGACAGTCGGTATCGGAACGATCAACGTGGTGATGACCATCGTGGCGATCCTGCTCGTCGACCGTGTCGGTCGTCGTCGACTGCTCCTCGTCGGTGTCGGCGGGATGGTCGCGACGCTCGCCGTCCTCGGTACTGTGTTCTACCTTCCCGGTCTCGGCGGGGGCCTCGGCGTCATCGCCACGATCAGTCTGATGCTGTTCGTGTCCTTCTTCGCAATCGGTCTCGGCCCGGTTTTCTGGCTCCTGATCTCTGAGATATACCCGCTTTCCGTTCGCGGGTCAGCGATGGGCGTCGTCACCGTCGCCAACTGGGGTGCGAATCTCCTCGTGTCGCTGACCTTCCCCGTCCTGACTGACGGCGTCGGAACCTCTGCGACGTTCTGGCTGTTCGGCCTCTGCAGCCTCGTAGGGTTGGTGTTCGTTTACCGCTACGTCCCCGAAACCAAGGGCCGGACGCTGGAGGCAATCGAAGACGACCTCCGGCAGAACATCTCGCTGGCTGACTGAGTCGACCATCGGAACGGCGGGCGGGTCCACCGCTCCCGTTTTTTACACCCCAAGGCGGTCTAACGCGCTGTCGAGCCTCGGGAGTCCGTCGTCGCCGAAAAACCGGACGTTCTCCAGGGCGTGGAAGGCGATATACACGTCGCGCCGTTCGTCGAAGTACCGCTCGGAGATATTGCGGTGGCGGCGGTACTCATTGTAGAACGCAGCGCCGATCGAGTCCAGTCGGTCGACGTACGCCAGGTCTACTTCAGCGTGGCCGAAATATATCGCTGGATCGAGGACGGCCCGAACGGTTCCGTCAGCCACGACAACGTTTCCGGGGTGGATGTCGCCGTGCAGCAGCGACGGCGTGGCCGGCTCGACGAGACGAGTATCGAGCGTTTCCGCCAGTCGCTGCACCCGGTCGAACTCGGTGGCTGGCAGAGCCCCAGCGTCCCGCGCAGTCCTTGCGAACGGGAGAAGCCGTCGCTCGCGGAAGAAGTCGATCCACGACTCGGTCCACGGGTTCGACTGGCTGAACGGCCCCGAGAGGGTATCGAACGGAAAGCCGAACGCGTCGGCCGAGACGTCATGGAGAGACGCGACGTGGCGCGCGAGGTCGCGTTCGGCCCGTTCACCGAATCGGCCGTCTCCGCGGACGAACGACAGCACGAGCAGTTCCGGTTCGACGTGGAGGACGTCCGGAACGGGGAGCGGCGTGTCACGGTCGAGGTACTGAAGCATTGCCGCCTCGATTCCGAGCGGCGAGTCGTCGACTTTCACCGCCACGTCAGGACGGTCGCGAAACGTCACACGGTAGACCGACCCGACTTCCCCGCCGTCGAGTGCCGTCGCGCTTTGAGCGTCGGCGTCCAGTACGCTCGAAACCCGTTGTCGCACTGTCGCCGTCATCTGTTCCGCGCCCGTCTCCTCGTCCATATTCGGCATACGATAAGGCGTCCAATAGGTCTGTTTGTCTCTGTCTCAGCAGCGAAAACAAAGCCATCCGAACCTCACTGCAGACTCCGATTACAGGCAGCACTCGAAACGAGTGGTGACGCTACACGGATCGGTCGGTGCTGTCACCGAACTGCACGACGAGGCGTTCCGTGGCGAGAGCGTACACTGTCATCTCTGTCCCCTTCTCCGAGTACCACGTTTCGGCGGGTTCGATAAGGTCAGCTTCACAGAGACGGTCGAGGTGATAGGAGACGCTCTGGAGCGAGCGGTCGACTGCATCGGCGATATCCGACGCGGTCCGCGGTTCGTTCCTGACTGCCCCCAGTATCTCCTGAGCAGCCTCAGACGAGAGAATCTGAAGGACGTCAGTCGGTTCGGTACCGTTGACTACGACGTTCGTCTGCTCTCGGGGTGCATAGTCAACTGGCGGGTGATGGGGGAAGACGCTTGCCATGGATTGTAGGGAGGGTATTGACGTTCGCTTCTATTTGTTCGGCTCAATCCGAACAAACCAATCAAACAATTTAATACTTACGGAATAAATAGCCTGAGGTATGACGCAGCAGGACACGCGGCAAACAGGGCAGCCAGTTCGGATGCATGAGTGATGACGACAGCGCGGTCGCACGCGAACGCGTCATCGAATCGATGGAGCAATCGGCCGAGGTGTACGGCCTCAGCCGAAGCGCCGGGCGCATCTACGGCGTGCTGTACTTCGCATCGGACCCCCTCTCCATCCCAGAACTCGTCGAAGAAACCGGCTACGCGAAATCGACGGTGAGTAACGTCACACGGACGCTGTCGCGTATCGGGCTCATCCACCGCAGGTCGTCTGCAGGGGGCGGCAGACGAGTCCGGTTCGAGGCCGAACGTGAGGTCTGGTTCATCCTGCAGGACGTGTTCCAGCAGTACATCCAACGGGAAGTCCAGACGACGCTCAGGACCATCCGCCGGGCGGAAGAGCAGGTATCAGCAGAGACTCGCGAGCAAGAGCGCGTTCGAAATCTCCGTGAAACGTACGAAGACCTGGAGGAGATCGTACAGCTCGCGTCGGAGTACTCCGCCGCAGAACTCCGCGAGGCGCTCGAGTCCTACGAGCGGTAGTCACCGCGTTACCAGTAGACGGTGTACGTACACGTATCGTCACCGTTCCGACGACACGTCTGACCCGTTTCTTCGATGAACACGAACGCGCCGACCGGCGCGTATTGCTGGGCGACACCCCGGATGAGGCCACGGTCGAACGGGCACGGATACGGGTTCTCACACGTCACCTTGCCGGTCCGCTCGCCCACGGATTCGAAGCGATAGTGCCCGATATCCCCGCCACGGTGATTGCGCTGGTAGGCCTCGTCTATCGACTGGAGCCCCTCCGGAACAGAATCGAAATCGTTCGGCCAGTCAGCGACACGCGGGATCTGTTCGCCGAGTCGGTCGAGGACGTGCGGTTGCAGGTCGTCGGCAATCGTCTCGAACGCGTTCAGCCAGGCCTGTTGTGGGTACCACTCGTCGGCCGCCGGGTCGGTGATTCCCTCCGCATCGAGCGCCGTTAGCGCTCGTTCCCGGTACTCGTCTGAGAACTTCCCCATCGCCTCCTCGACTATCGTGAGTACCGTTTGCCCGTTGATTTCGACGGCTGGGTCAAACGCCTCGTAGGATGCCATTCTGTCCGGTAGTTCGCGGGGAAGAAAATAAAAACCGGCCATACACGCGGCGAATGTGGCACTTTCAGCCCGTCGAGGGGAAGACAACCGCAGTTTTCTGCTCTACTGCCTGCAGTCCCAGTCTCTACAGCGCTTAGTCTTCACTCTTAGACGGGTCGCCGAGGGCTGGCGGCTCCATACAGACCGTACACGACAGCCCTGCCGTTACGACGCGTCCTGTGACTGTCCGCTACGTTCAGTACGGGCGTCGGTGACCCACGCCGGTCGATTCACTGTCGTCTCGCCCGAATCGAACTCGAAGGAGAGGTCGTATGTTTCCGGTGCCTTCCCTGCCAGTCTGCCCAAGGCGAGTTCTGCATACGTCCCCGCGGACTTCGTCAGGTCCCACGTAACTGTCGCGGAGCGAACGTCAGTCGTGTCACCGACTGTTCGCACTGTCCCCGTAGCCCCGGTGACGTGGTACGTTTCCCGCCCCTCGTACCAGCCGTTTTTCGGCTTGTAGACGGTCGCTACCTGAGCGGCGTCGGCTTCCCGTTCGTATTCGACGAGGTACAGGCTCCTGACGACTACCGACGCCGCGCCCGAGACATCGTCCGCCACATCCTCTGACTCCTGCTTGAGGATGAACGTGACGGCCCCGTCAGTCCGGGTCTCCTGAAGGAGTTCCCGATCGGTATCGCTCTGGATCTGCTCTCGCCGGCGGTCGGTACTGCCGTCGTCGTCGACGACGATACGACTGTAGACCGGGTCGCCCGGCGACGCCTGATACTGTTCGGTTCGGACATCACCCTCGTCAATGAACAGGTAGCGGCCGCCGTCAGCGGTCACAGCGCCCTCGAATTCGAGCGCTGTTTCACTATCCGCGACAATCGCTCCCGACGCCCGGTATTCATCGGACTCGGGAACGGTAAACCGTTCGTCGACCGGGTTTTCCGCGTGTGGGCTCGCAGTACTGAACGGATACACGGCAGCGAAGACAAGCGCGAGACAGCATAGCGCTAGCACACCGTTCAGTAGTCTCGCGGTACGGCGGTCCATATCCGAGTACCAATACTGACCAACAAAAGCGATTCGGAAACCGGGACTTGGACTCCGAGTTTGTCGCTACTTCTTCGGGAGGGTCGCGATGAACTCGTTCGGCCCGATGCGGTCGACAGTGTAGCCCTCGGCGTCGAACGATTGTCGCTCCGCGGCCATCTGGTGATAGAGCGGCGTCGGCTTGTGGTCGTTGACAATCGTCAGTGCCTCTCCGCTGTCCAGTTCCTCGAACGCGTCGAAGATCTTCGGGTGTCGCTTCGGCGGTGGAATCTCTCGGAGATCGAGTTGCTGTTCTGCCATACGATCTATCGGTCGCTAGCTGCCGTAGAGAGCCTTTGTGCGAATATATTCAGCGCGGGAATCCGGCAGTGACGACACAGAGCCCGCATTCGGTTACGTCGACCGCATTACCGATACATTTCGGTGGCTTGTGTCCGATTCGTCGTCACGGACAGCTGTTTTGCAGTTCACGCCTGTTGATACCGCGTCGCCCACTTCGGTAACGACCGACGGTAAAGGCCGACGCCGACAGCGCCCAGGACGCCACCAGACCCACCGAGCGCGGCAAGCAGGGGCCCGGACAGCGGTGAGATGGCGAACCCGGCGATGAGGATCGGGACCAGCGGGAGGACCATTGCCGCGCCGAAAACAGCGAACAGGGCCGTGTCGAAGAGGAACTCGTTCGGAGAGAGGCCGGTGAGGTACACGGTGGTGCCGAAGATGTAGCAGGCGACACCGACGAGCAGGACGGCCCCGACGACCGCCTCGGCGACCGGCCCGCCACGCCAGGCCAGTGCGAGTCCGTAGAACGCGAGTCCGACCAGCGGGCCGAGCAGGAGGAACGCCCGGAACTTCCCCGCGAAAACGGCGTTCACAGAGAGGGGATGGGCGAAGTACAGGGTAACGTCGTCGGATTGCGTGAGCCAGTTATACGTCGTAAATCCCGAGAGCCCGAGAATCGCACCGAACGAGATTCCGGTCGACGGTGGCACGCCCGTTATCTGGCCGGCGAAATCGACCAGCGCGGCGGTGACACCGAACAGCACCGCCGCCGAGAAAAGGACCTTCCCGAACCCGCCTGCGCTCCGGTGGATGTCGAGCAGGCTCTTCGTTGCAACTGGGTCACCGATCCGTCGCCACCACCGGCGGAAGGCCGGTTCGACTGTTCGAGCGGAGCGAGGCGCGGTCGCGTCAAAGGTGAGAGCCCCGAGCAGAAAGACGCCGAGGATGACGGTCGCTGTCGCGCCGACCCGCAGGGGAGTCTGAGCGAGAAACAGGCCGTAGGGGGTGTAGGAGACGACATCGACACTGCCGGCCAGCGCTGCACCGACTGCGACGAGTGGGGCCGCGAGTAGTGCCAGACCGGGAACGCCGCGGCCGGTGAGACCGAGGGCCGCAATCGTCGTTCCCATCCCGAGGACGAACGTCAGTGCCAGGGTCATCCACAGAAGGGAGACAGTCGTAGCGACGAGGAGAGGCCCGGCGACGCCATGGGCTGCAAGCACCGTTCCCAGAGAGATCGGCAGCAGAAACAGCACTGCGTAGTAGACACTGTCCTTGACGACGAACAGCCCCAGCAACGTGTTCTGCGACAGCGGGAGCGTGCGGGCAGAGAACACCAGCAGCGTCACGTCACCGAGGAGGTTCCGGAGGGCATCCCGTCCCACAAATCCGAGAGACCCCGTGTGGAGACCGAAGACGAACACCAGTGCGTGGAGCCCGGCGAACACGGTTTTCGGTTCGGTCCCGGTAACAGCGAGAAGCTTGGCTGCGCCGCCAACGAGCAGGCAGATGAACACCGGAAACAGGGAGAAGTGACTGCCGCGGAAGAGCCGACTGTGGAGTCGCCACTCCTCGCGGAGCATCTCGACGAACACCCTGCGCGCCCGACCGTCACTCATGTGTCAGCGGGTTGGCTCCCCGGTCCACTGTTGCGTCGACGTTGTCCAGAAACACGTCGAGGAGCGTTACATCGGCGTCGAGTTCCGCCGGACGGACGTCGGCGACGAGGTCGCCGCCGTACATGATGCCGACCCGCGAACAGAGTTCGGCGGCGACGTCTACGTCGTGTGTGGTGACGACGATTGTGTTGCCGTCGTCCCGGTAGGAGCGCAGGAAGCGCTTGACCCGCTCCTGAACGATCGGGTCGAGGTTCGCCAGCGGTTCGTCGATGAACACGACGGCTGGCTCGTGGAAGAACGCGCCGGCGATCATCACTTTCTGCTGTTGGCCCCGCGAAAGGTCCGATGACAGTGTATCGAGTTTCTCGGTAAAGCCGAGACGGTCGGCCCACGACTCGGTCTGCTCGGTCACCGCGTCGTCGGGCATATCCCGGATAGCACCGACGAAGTCGAAGTACTCGCGCGGCGTCATGAAACTCGGTGGTGACTCCTTCTCCGGGAGGATTCCCGCTCGTTCGCGGACCGCTGTTGGCTGCGTCGCCGGGTCGACACCGAGTACCGACACCTGTCCACCGTCCGGACTGAGCTGTCCGGTGAGTATCTCCATCGTCGTGGTCTTGCCAGCGCCGTTCGGCCCGAGCAACCCGAAAAACTCGCCGTCGTCGATGCTGAGCGAGAGGTCCGGTATCGCAGTCACGTCGCCGTACGACTTCCTGAGCGACTCGATCTCGATTGCTGTCACGGCGTTCTGCCTACCATCGTGGTTCTGTCGATATAAGTTGTTATACTGAATAAGAACATCCCAGATAATCAGACACCGGTTTCGTGGATATGTACATCTAAACTCGGACAACAGGCCGAAGGAGAAACTGTTTTAGGCGGTCCTAAACTATCGCTGGATACCCAAATGACGACCGCAAACCTGCAGAACGGAACAGCGGCCCGGTCCGCCGAGGGGCTGTCGAGCGATGCCATCGAAGCGGTGGCGTTCCTCGCCCGCTCGGAACACCGCCTTCGCGTCCTCGAACTCTTGTCTGACGGTCCCTGCAGTCGTGACGAACTGAGCGACCGGACGGGGGTGACGCGCGTGACGCTCAGTCGAATCCTCGGTGACTTAGAGGACCGTGACTGGATCACGCGACGGAACGGGGAGAAGGTGTACGCGCTAACCGGCCTGGGAAAGCTTGTTTACGACGATTTCACGCAGTTACTCGGGACGGTTTCCATCGGACAGGAGTATCCCGACGTCGTCCAGCGACTGCCGACAGACTGGTTCGACTTCGATCTGCGGTGTCTCGCCGAGGGACAACTCGTGGCCGACCAGAGTGCCGACCCACTCGCCGCGGCCCGCATCGTCGCTAACGCTATCCAGAACGCGTCGTCGTTCCGCTCGCTCCTAGGAACGTTCATCGCGCTCCCGATGTACACGTACGAGGAGGCGGTACGGGCAGGCAACGAAGCGGATGGGACCGTCGTGTTCGACACCGACCTGACCGAGACGATGCTTTCAGACGCTGACCTCCGTGGCCGCTGGCAGACTATCGAGGCCGCGACGGCGTCCGTGACGTACTACAGTCTCGACGAATCTGTTCCCTGCAGTATCGACCTCATCGACGGCGAAACGGTGTTTCTGACCATCGACCGGGAGCGCGACATCGGATTCGATATCATCCGCTGTACGCACCCCGATGTGATCGGGTGGGCAGCAGGAGTAATCGACGAGGCCCAAACGGCGGCCGCTCCGCTCAGCCACCACACTGACACCGCCGATACTTGAATACGGCCTGAATCGTCCACGCGATATGTATTAGACGGTACAATTGTCAGAGATGTTTTGGCCGAAGTGTCACTCGCCGTCCGTGTTGGTATAACTGTTGTTTGAGTAATCGATAGCTCTTAACACATGACAAGGTAGATATGTTATATGGCCCCGCATCGACTCCACCACCTCGCCCTCCTCTGTCTGGTCTGTGCGTCGCTCCTCGTCACTGCCATGCCCGCTGGTGCAGCGCCGCCGCCGCGGCCGCTGTGTGACGCCTGCGGTGACACGTTCGAATCGACGGCCGAGTCCCACGGCGTCTCGGTCACTGTCACCCACAGCAACGCTACCGTCGCCGTCAACGCCAACGGAAGCGCAACGTGGGTCGTCCACAACCGCCTGTCCGACTCAGATGGGGTTGCACGTCTCCGGGCGAACGAGAGCCTCCGAACCGCTATCGCCGACAGAGCGATGTGGGACACCGAGCTTCTGAGCGCGAACGTCTCCGGCGACGGCGTCATAACGCTGCGCTACCGCGAGGCCGATTTCGCCGAGCAGTCTGTCGGCGGGGCGGTCCGCACTGGCGAGTTTACCGAAGCCTACGGCTATCGAAACCTCGACGGCCTCGGCGCTGACCGCCTCGTCATCGTTGCCCCCGATGGGATGCGAGTCGGGCGGACCATTGACGGCGCGACCGTCTCAGACGACGGCCAGCGGATGACGCTGACCGAACTGAACGACGGGCGTGTCGTGACGTTCGTCCCCCGTGATACGGCCGTTGGGCCGGTGTTGAGTCTCCTCGCGGTCGGAACACTTCTCGGTCCCGTGATGGCGGTGAAGGCGCTCGCATACATCACGCTCCCCGCAGCGGTGTTTACCCTCTTGATCGGCGCGGCCGCTGGAGGGCTCTCTTGGCTCGATTGGGACCTCAAACGAGTCCGGGACTCCGCAGGCGTCGCATTCGCCGGGTTCGGCGCGTTAGCGACTGCCCTGTCGCTGCTTGGAGCGACGGGCGTTTTGCGGTTGGGTGGGATAGCGGCACCGCTGTTCGGTGGTGGCACTGCGCTGTTCGTGTGTGGAATAGCACTTTCACAGCGGCGTGTCCGTGAGCGTGCGAGCTATCGTGCGGTCGTTGGCGGTGCAGTAGTCGGAGCGGGCATCGCGCTGGGGGCGACGATAGTGGCGGCTCCGATGGTCGTCACGGACGGATTCACGCCCCCGGTGTCGGCGCTGTTAGTTCTTGGACCCGCGTTCGTGCTTCTCCCGGCCGGGTACGCAGTCGGCCACGGGAACCGTCGGTTAGCGATGAAAACGGCCGCTATCGGGTTCGTACTGTCGATGCTACCGGTACTCCCGGTACTGCCTGCGCCGTTCGGACTGGGCGTGCTTTTTGTCCCTATTGCCACAGCCAGCGCCGCCGTCGTTGCTATCGCCGGCCTCCCGATATTCCTCACCGGCGTCTCGCTCGGCGTTCCATCATCGGCCCACTGACCGATCCGCAGGCTGCAGTCGCAGTGAGTTGCTCAGCCGTGTGTGGCTGTGGCACTTCGTATCTTATTACTCGACAGATACTGACTGATAGCGTCGGTGTCACCTGATTGTGGCTGTGTTGCCATCAATACATAAGCGGGCGTACCGAACGACCGTACACGATGTCACAGACGTATTACAGCCGTAGCCTCGACGACGAGATTTCGGAACACCGGGACCCTGCTCACGACGTCGACCCGCTCTTCGTTAATCGCTGGTCGCCGCGTGCGATGGCTGGTGATTCGCTTGCTGAAGATGACCTGCTGCCGCTGTTTGAAGCCGCGCGCTGGGCACCGTCCGCATTCAACAATCAGCATTGGCGATTCGTCTACGCCACCCGTGAGGACGACGAATGGGAGTCGTTCCTCGGCCTGCTGAACGAAGCCAACCGCTCATGGGCACGCAATGCTGGCGCGCTCATTGCCGTTTTCTCGAAGGTCACCCTCGAGCACAACGGCGAGTCCGCTGGGACGCGTTCGTTCGATACCGGTGCTGCGTGGCAGAATCTCGCTCTGGAGGGCGCCCGGCGCGACTTGGCTGTTCACCCGATGGCGGGCTTCGACTGGGATCGGATCCACGAAGCTCTGGGCGTCCCAGAAGACGAATTCGACGCCGAAGCAATGATCGCCGTCGGTGAACGGGCTGATCCCGAGACGTTACCTGAGGACCTCAAAGAGCACGAAAAGCCGAGCGGTCGGAAACCACTTGACGAAATAGTCTTCAGCGGCCAGTTCGAGTGAGCGATGGACTGAGATCTAAACACTAGCCTGAACGTTCACACTGGCCGTGGCGAGATCAGGACTCCCACCGATGATATCGAATCCACCGGTAGTCCTGAGAAGTGGATTAGCGGACCGGAACGCGATTACGAACCGATTGGGACGGTCTCGTGTTCCGTACAGACCTGTTCCGTTGAGTGACTGGACGATATTTCGACGGCTCCCGTCTCCAAGTAGCTACTCTTATACCTGTGGCCGTCAGAGGTATCGTATAGGCGGCCACAGCGGTGGGGTTGCCTCCCGTACCCATCCCGAACACGGAAGATAAGCCCACCAGCGTTCCGGGGAGTACTGGAGTGCGCGAGCCTCTGGGAAATCCGGTTCGCCGCCACCATTCATATCTGTTCATACGAACTGGCGAGCGACGCGGCCTCGCTGTAGGACAGTCGCGCCGCGGAGACCAGCATCACAGCAAGGTCAAGTTCCGGAGCACTCAGCCTGAATCGGTCAGTTTCGCTCGAAGCCGAATCCCTCATCACCGCCATCTCGCTGGACGGTCAGTACTGCGTTTTCGGATTCGTC
Source organism: Haloarcula sp. CBA1115 (assembly GCF_000827835.1). Taxonomy (NCBI): domain Archaea; kingdom Methanobacteriati; phylum Methanobacteriota; class Halobacteria; order Halobacteriales; family Haloarculaceae; genus Haloarcula; species Haloarcula sp. CBA1115. Next base: position 105,757 of record NZ_CP010530.1, read on the forward strand.
CGTGACGGCCGCAGTCACCGAGCCCGTGACGAACTCCCGGAGGCGGCTCTGGGTCGGTTTGCCCATCACTGTGACATTGTAGTGGGCGGACTCGTTGATAATTGCCTCCGCGACATCGGGTGCTTCGAGATGCCACGTATCTACTGTGACTGCCTCGGGGAGGCGGCTTCGTGCTGTTTCGAACAGCGTCGATGCTCGTGCCACCGCAGTCTCGTCTTTCGTTTCGGACACATGGAAGAGGTCGACAGGTGCATCTGCACCCATCGCTAACGCGCCGCCGACGACAACGCCGAGGGCGGAATGCGTGCCCTCTGCAATCGGGACAAGTACCGACGAAATTCCCGAGTCAGCCCGTGAGTACGTGACTGAGACCACATCACACGATGCTTTCTTTCGCATCCGGTCGGCTGCGTCACCTCGGAGCCCCTCGCCGAATAATTCGGGCGTGTGCTCGTCCAGTACAGCCAACTGGACGTGGCGCTGCTGTGCGACGTTGATTGCTGTCTTGAGTGGCGTGTCGGTCTCTTCGACGATCAAATGCGCGTCAGCGGTGTGCGTCTCGTCCAGTCGCGCCTGCAGTAGCTTTCGACCGACGGACGTGGTCTCCGAACTCCGGGTAGCATCACCCGTGAACAGATCGAGAACGAGCAGTTCCCCGCCGACACCGTCTGCAATGTTCAGTGCCGTCTCGAACGTGAAGTCGTCGTGTGTCCCGAAAATCGGATAGAGGATTCGTTGTGGTGGCGCGGTATCGGACCGCTCCAGAAACTCCTGCAGACTAGTTTCAGCGTGAGCCATGCTACGTACTGATTGTTTATCCGCAATAAATACGCCGGTAGATTGTGCATGCCGTAGTATATATCGAATGAAATCCATATTCGCCAAAGAGCGGCGGCAGCGACACCCGAGCACAAGCGAGCGTAGTGAATGGTGACCCGTAGACCGGAACTCGGGGCCAGTTCGGTTGCAAAAGCTGTCCCGATGAATAGTCCAGCGGAAATGTAGTTTGCCGCTTCCAGAGTTCCGGACGCCGACCCGGCCTGGATACCAGTATTTGAGAACTGCACGACCGCTGTGCACCGCCACAAACGTTATCACGCTGTCAGCGTCAGCATCCGCTCGTCGTGATTTCGAACCACAGGCCGGCGTCCGTCGCGCTCAGGGGAAAAAGGGATTGGCACGCACCCTGTAGTCCCCGTATGAGTCGGCGTCTCGACGAAATCGACAGGCGCATCATCCACGCGCTGCAGCAGGACGCTCGGAACATCTCGGCCCCGATGGTCGCGGAGGAGATGGACGTCTCTCCGGGGACGATTCGCAACCGCATCAATCAGCTCGAAGATGCGGGCATTATCAAGGGGTATCACGCCGATATCGACTACGAGCGGTGTGAGAGTCGCTTGACCAATCTGTTCGTCTGTAACACCTCTGCGAGCGAGCGGGAGAACCTGGCCAGAAAGGCGCTCACGGTCCCCGGTGTGGTGAACGTTCGGGAACTCCGGACCGGCCGCGGCAACCTCCAGATCAAGGCCGTCGGCGAGGAAATGAGTGACCTCACCCGGATCGCCCACCAGCTCAGCAAGCTCGGCCTGGAGATCGAGGACGAGGACCTGATTCAGGAGGAGTATTTCACGCCCTACGAACCGTTCGGGCCGGACGGCGCGAGCAAGCAGGGGGCGATGACCGACATGGTGTCACTCTCCGGCGGCGCGGAAGTGGTCGACGTGACCGTCAGTCCGGAAGCCCCGATTGTGGACACGACACTTCGTGATGCGAACGAACAGTCACTACTCGACGAAGAGGTCCTTATCATCGCTATCGAACGAGGTGACGAGATGATTACGCCGAAAGGCGATACAGAAATCCGTGCCGGCGACCTTATCTCCGTGTTTGCTCGGGACGGGGTACCCGAGTCGACGCTGGACGCGTTCGGTGAGACGAACGAACCGATTACGCCGTCGTAAACCCTGTCTGGTGACCGTTCTCCCGACGCAGGGTTTTGTACTGAATTGCACATCGCGCTTTTTTTGACCGCGTTCGAGCAGGCAGCCACTACAAGCGCTGATACCATATACAAATTGACAGTATTTTGGAGTGCTGAATTTAGTAGGCATAAAATACGTATTCAGTAGTTAATCGGCAACACTTATTATGAGTCAGTATTCTAGCAGTGACTACGATCTCAGCAACAGCAGGGATAGGAGGCCGGAAGATGCGCCGACTGTCCGTACGAGGTACGCAACGAATATATGACTGTACTCGATACCCAACCGCCTGAAAGCGTCCCCGAGGAAGCGATCACTGCACTGCAGGACAGTAGTGACAGCCAACTCAGCGATATTGTCCATTACGCACAGCAGTTGCTCCGCGAACACCCGCCGCTCACTGAGGCTATCGAAGCCCGGGAGGGCGAGACACTCGTTCGGACGGAGGACCACGGGGCATACACGATTGTCGTCGTCGAACGGCCTGACGAGACCGGAGAGGGGCGTGGCCCCTTCGCCTACCGTGTCCAGTGGGAACCCGATATCGAGGGTGAGGGCGGCAAGTACCGGTGGCACTATCTCGGGGAAGTCTTCGATTCGGAGCGGACGGTGAGTGAGGCGTGATCCCTGGTGTCTGCGGATTTTACAGCACCTAGCACACAGAACATATGTACATAATCACTGTCGGAGCAGGCGATATCGGAACGCCGCTCATCGAGATTGCAACGGGAACCGGAAACGAAGTCGTCGTCATCGAGCGGGACGCGGCGAGGGCGGACGAAGTCGCCAGCGAGTTCGACTGTATGGTCCTCAACGCGGATGCGACCGTCAAAGAGACGCTTGAGGATGCCGGTGCCGACCGCGCGGATGCCATCATCACGACGACGGACCAGGATGCGACCAACGTCATGGTGTCCCTCCTGGCACAGGAACTGGAAATCCCCGCAATCGTCTCGGTCGTCCACAATCCGGAGCACATGAACCTCTTTAAGCAGATCGGCGTCAATACGATGGAGAACCCACAGCGCCTCATTGCGGAGTCACTCTTCCGGTCCGTCGACCGGCCATCGATTGTTGACTACATGCGGGTCGGCGACGTTGCCGAAGTGTTCGAGATTACAGTCACCGAGGCGGCACCGATTGCCGGGCTGACACTCATTGAAGCCGACGAGGAGGGACTGTTGGATGCCGATACGCTCGTTGTCGCGATTGAACGGAAAGACGCCGACGCACCCATCACGCCCCGAGGGCAGACCCGTATCGAAGCAGGCGACCTGTTGACGGTGTACTCCGGATCGGGGGCGACGCCCGAGGTGACGGACATCTTCGGCCATTACGAAGACCACGCAACGAACGATTCGAACGGGTTCGGCCTATGAGCAGTCCGTTGCCCACCACTCTGAGAATCCGGTGACCGATATGCCGATGATGAGACTTCGATTACGCCGCTGTTTCCGCCTCGGTTGTCGGCCTAGTCGTTATTGCTAACATGATTGTAAACGGACGAACCGTCGGACGTGACGTCGGTCGCATCGTGCAAGCCATATCGTTGATGATGGTGATCTCGGTTCTCGTCGCAGCGGTAAACGGCGAGTTCTTCGCGGTTCCGGCCTTCATCATCTCGGCGCTCGTCATGGCCGCTCTCGGGAGCGGACTCGTCTGGCGCTATCAGGATGCCGAGCCGCCGGAGAAACGCGAGGCGATGGTCACCGCAGCCACAGCATGGGGACTTATCGGTATCCTCGGCGGCCTCCCGTTCCTCCTCATCGCATGGACCATCCAGCTCGACCCGCTCCCCGTCTGGATGAACACGCCAGCGATGGATGAGACCACAGCTGTGTTTCTCAACCCGCTGGATGCCGTGTTCGAAAGCATGAGCGGTTTCACCGGAACCGGGCTTACGGTGGCCGAAACCGAAGAGCAACTGCCGCGGTCGCTGCACTGGTGGCGGTCGTTCATCGAGTGGGTCGGTGGCGTCGGCGTGATTGTCCTGACCGTCGCTATTCTTCAACGCGGCGGCGGGAGCAGTGGCTCGTATACGCTCTACGAGAGTGAGGCCCGCTCCGAGAAGATTCATCCGAGCATCGTCACCACCGTCCGGGAGATCTGGAAGATCTTCGTCGGACTGACACTCGGCTCGATTGCCCTGTTCCTGCTGGCTGGCATGCCGTTATGGGACGCTATCAACCACGGGATGACCGGTATTGCGACGGGCGGCTTCTCCGTTCACTCGGCGTCGATTGGCTTCTACGACAGCCCGTTGATCGAGTACGCGACGGTGCCCGTCATGGTCGCGGGTAGTATCGCCTTCCCCATCCACTATCTGATCTTCAAAGGCGAAATACGGAACCTGTACGCCGACTTACAGACCCGGTGGGTGTTTATCTGGTTTACCGCTGGCTCCCTCGTCCTGACGGGGATTCTATACGCGAACGGTCAGTACGCGACACTCGAAGAGACGTTCAGGGTTGCGCTGTTCCAGTTCGTCTCCGCGACCTCAAACACCGGCTTCGGAAGCGCGTCAATCGGCGGCGGGACCGAGCAGGTATGGAGTGCGGGCGCGACACTGTGGGCCTGTCTCGGGATGCTCACTGGCGGTGCAGCAGGGTCGACAGTCAGCGGCCTCAAGCTCATCCGCGTGGTAACATTAGTCAAGGGGACCGTCTGGCAGATACAGGACGTGTTCCGCCCGCAAACCGCTATCAAGTACTTGCAGATCGGCGAACGCCGTCTCAGCGAAGAACAGGCACAGCGCGAGTACACCGAAGCGACGGTCGTGTTCATCCTCTGGATTACGTTCCTCGTCATCGGTGTCGCGGTCCTGCTCCGCGTTCTCTCACCGGCTCACCCGCTCGAATACGTCATTTTCGACGTGATGAGCGCACAGAGCAACGTCGGCCTCAGCAGTGGCATCACTGGGCCAGATATGCCCGACACTGCGAAGGCTATGCTGATACTCAATATGTGGGTCGGCCGGCTCGAAATCATTCCCATCGCCGTACTGATCGGGTCGGTCCTGCAGCGACTCGATTTGTACCGACGCGGGTGACCAGTGCATCCACGCGAACGTAGCGCGGACTACAAGACACCGAGTTCGAACACTGCGAGATAAATCTGTCCGCCGCCGGCTACTATCATCACGACGGCTGCAAGCTGGTGCATTCGTTGCAGGTGCGTACCAACGGTGCGCCAGAGTTCGATGCCAGCGCCCGCAAGGAGTGTCACACCGACAAGCGGAATTGCTACCCCGAGCGCGTACACCGCCAGTACGAGAACGCTTGTGCGGAGTGGCAACGCGAGGGCCTGAGAGACCACACCGAAGAACAACGGGATGACACAGCCCGCTGCAGCGACCGCGTACACAGCACCGAACACACCGAACCCGGTTACCGACGCCGGTCGTGCTGGTAACGGGACGCGGAGTTCTGGCTCACTGTTCAGGAGCATCACGACGCCGAACGCGATCAGACCGAGTCCGATTACCGGTTCGAGCATCGGGAGTGCGTTTTTCAGTGGCTGCCCGAGTGCGAGGACGAGCAGCGCGACGAGGGTAAGCGCAAGGAGTGCCCCACCAGCAGCGGCGGTGGCAGGTGGTAGCATACCGACATCTCGGTCGCTCTCGTTCATGTAGTACCCGATATACCCCGGGAGCAGCGGGAACGCACACGGCGCGAAAAACGTCGTGATGCCTGCGCCCGCGGCGAACGCGAGTGTCCCGAGTACGGCAGCTCCGGCCATCTCACACCAGTGCGTCGAGTTCGTCTCGAAGCGTCCCTTCCCCGGCGAGTCCGCTGTGGCCGAACTGGACGGTCCCGCTCTCGTCAGTAATCGCGATGTACGGGAGTCCGTCCGCCCCGAGTGCCGCCAGCAACTCGCTTCCGGGGTCGAGGCCGACAGTCCAGACACCGCCGTTCCGGTTCCACCACGCGCTGATGTCAGCCCTCGTCAGTGTCTCGCTGGGCCGCTCGTTCGTCACTGAGACGAACGACACGTCAGTGTACTCGGGCTGCATCGCGTTTAGTATCCGGAGTTGGTCGTCACAGGGCGCACACCACGTAGCGAAGAGGTCGATCACCGTGACAGTTCCCGGGGTCGGCACGGCTGTCTCGCCTGCCGACGAGCCGTGTGCATCTAGCGTCTCCACGCGGATCGGAAGCTGTTCTGTGTTCCCGGTCTGGCTACCCGACAGCCCGTTCTGGGCAACCCATAGACTCCCACCGGTGAGACCGAGCCCTGCCATCGCTGCCACGACCTGTCGGCGGTTCACGCGTTTCTCACCGTGTTCAGGTCGGAAATGATGGTTTCTTCGTCCGGCGACTTCGAGCGGTAGGCACGCTCGACGAACCCATCAGCGTTGACCAGGAGCGTCAGTGCTGTGTGCGTGAACATGTACATATCCATGTCCTCAGGTTCGGTTCGCTGGAACACAACCCCGAACTGTTCCTGTATGACATCCTTGGCTCGCTGCTTCGACGCTGGCCGAAGGAACTGCCAGTTCTCGCTATCGACGTCGACGTTCATCTCGTCCGCGTACGCCCCGAGTCGTTCTGCAGTGTCACGAGCGGGGTCGAAGGTCATCGGGAGGAACCGGACCGCATCAGCGTAGCCGTTGTTCTGTGCGTGGCTCTGAATGTTCCGCTGGGTCGAGATGAGAACGGGGCACACGGTCTGGCAGTGGCTGTAAAAAAACGTGAGGAGGGCTGGGGTTTCAACGTCGCGCAGTCGAATCTCTGTGGATTCGGCCGGCGCAGGGACACTCACGTCCGGAATCTGCTCGCCCCACGCAGGATACGGAACGTCGCTGCTCTCGAACTCGCGGTCGGGCTCTTCGAGGACGACATCGGGGTTCGAATCCCCGAAGCGACCACCACCGAGACACCCGGCGACTCCAACAATCGTTCCAACCGCACCGGTCGATTTGAGAACCGTCCGTCGGCGCATATGCGGTACTTGCGCCCTCTAATATTTGGCTAATCTGGTGTGACTCTCGTAAACCGTCTTGCGCCTGCTTTCGCGTGGTTTCGGACTCTGGGAACGGTAAAAGTACAGCGAAGCAAAGGAAATGGATTCCGGCCCGGTGTGACTCCGGTGCCTTGGAGTGACTCCTGTATTGGGAGTACGTATCACAGCTTACCGAGAAGCCGTGTACCTCGCACTATCTGGCGAGCACAGCCGTGTTTTACAGTTCCTCCCAAAGGATACTGGCCGTTCGCAGTGTGGCACCGTCAGCGTCTCCGGACGCCCACTGAACCGATATGTCGTCCTCACTGTACCGTGAGATAACATGGACGTGAGCGTGGCAGGCGTCTATCCGTGGTCGGTGGTGAACTGAACCCGGGAGGGCTATCATGCACCACCGACCACTCAGCCGACTGGGTGAGTTACTCGTCCTCGTCCTCCGGAGCGGGTTCGCGCTGGACCACGAACACCGGCCCGAGAAATCGCTCGGCGATCTGGTCGGCAGGCATCCCGAACACGAACGTCGCCAGGGACGGGTCGGTTTCACCCATGACAACCGTATCGAACGAGTCAGCTATGTCTGCAATCGCGTCGAGGGGATCCTGATCGCGGTCGATACGGGTCTCGACCCTCAAGGGGTCCATCCCGAACTCCGCCAACCGATCCGCCATCCCCCCGAGGAGTGTCTGGATATCGTCGTCCGTCGTGTCTTCATCCGCAACGTGATACAACGTTACGTCGGCGTCCATCTCTCCGAACACACTCGCGACGACACGGGCGAGGCGGTCGACCCCGATGGCCCCTCGGACTGGGACTAGCACGTCTTCGACCGGCCCCGTCGCGTTCGGAACGAGGACAGCCATGCAGTCGTGCTCAGCAATCATACGGTCGATGGTCTTCTGGCCGTCGTGGGTGAACACGAGCCGCCGCTCGACAGTGGCTCCGGCTCCCTCGAACATGGCTTCGTAGTCATCGAGCCGTTCCAGGGCCCGGTCCTCGAACTGCATCCGCGCCTGTCCGGGAGCAGTCTGTTCCGGGATGACGTGATACCCCAGCAGGACAATGTGAGCGTGTGCGAGAAGTTCGGGGACACCCTCGGGGACCGATTCCCCTTCGAGCACGCGGAGCGGAACGAGTATTGATGGTCGGTCCGTCATAATCAGATGTCTCCTTTGAGTGTCACGTCCCCAGCGTAATAACGGTACCAGAGATACGAGGCGAGCATGACCACGATGCCGATACCGATTGACGCGGGCTGCATGAAGACGATTAGTCCGAAACTCGCGAGCGCGCCCACGACCGGGACCACCGGATAGCCCGGCACCTGATAGCTTGGCGAGTACCATTCCGGGTTCCGACGGCGCAACACGATCAGGGCGATACACATCAGCCCGTACATAATCAGGTGGAGGAACGAAGCGACTTCGGCGAGGAGTTCGACCCGCCCAGTCGCGACGAGGACGAGGATCGGGCCGCCAGCGGAGAGCAGTGCGACGTGTGGTGTGCCGTAGCGGAGGTTGACCTCGCTCGCCTTTCTGGGGAGCAACGCATCGCGGCTCAGAGCGTACACTGCCCGCGAGGCACTGAGAATCGACGCGTTCGCGCTCGAAAACGTCGCCAACAGCCCGGCACCCAGGATCGCGACCGCACCGGGTAGCCCGAGGAAGTCACGGGCGACTTCGACCATCGCAGTCTCCCCGAATTCCCCCAGCCGATCAGCACCGAACGCGCTGGTCGCGACGAAAATCGTGACAACATAAAAGACGGTAACGATCAGGACCGAGCCGACCATCGCCAGCGGGAGGTTCCGACCCGGTTGCTTGATTTCACCCGCGACAGTTGCGACCTGAGCGAACCCCAGATACGACGTGAACACGAGCGCAGCGGTCGTCAATACTGGGAGGTACCCTTTCGAGAAGAACTGCTCCGGCACGGTGCCGCCACCGAATACGCCAACAGCGTCGAGGACACCGTAGGAAAGGAAGCCCGTGAGTACGACGAGGAGAACCCCGACCACCACGTTCTGAATCTTCGCGGTATTTTCCGTGCCGCCGATACTCAATGCAGTCAGTGCGGCCCCGAACAACAGTCCGATGCCGATGACCGGACTGAACGGGAGCGCGACGTTGAGCTCGGCGAACACAGCGCTCGCGTAGTGACCGAGCCCGACCAGATAGAACGCCGAAGCGAACATCAGGCCCAGCCACAGCCCGAGGCCGACGATTGCGCCGTAGGCCGTCCCCATCCCCCGCGAGATGAAGTAGTAGCCGCCACCACTTCGGGGCATCGCCGTGGCGAGTTCGGAGGTCGGCAGCGCCACAAGCAACGCGATCAGGCCGCCGATCGCAAAGGAGAGCGTGGCTGCGAGCCCAGCGTTGGCGGCCGCCAGCCCTGGAAACACGAAGATTCCGGCCCCGATCATCGTCCCGATTCCGATTGCCAGCCCGCCAACGAGCCCGATAGTCCGTTCGAGTTCGACGTCGTCGTGGACGACCGCGTCGTCGGTGACGGATTCCGGCTCCTCGGCGGGTGCCTCACCGGCGACGTTCTCGCCTCCCGGTTCGACGTCGACAGGCTGGTCAGTCATATGACAGGGATAGTTTCACCTGTCGGATAAAACCGCCGACGGAATGTGTGACCGACGCCGCGGGTAGCACTGGTCGGCAGCCTCGTACAGGATGAAACCTCTCAGCACCGAAGACAGATGAACAGGCCATTATGCCTGTATCCGAAATGGTCCGTAGAGGATCATATTCATGGTCTCGCTGCTTCTCGTCCTCGGCTTACTCGTCGCCGGGTTTGTGGGATTTAACATCGGCGGTTCGTCAACAGGCGTCGCGTTCGGGCCGGCTGTCGGGAGCAAGCTGGTCAGAAAGGTAACAGCGGCGGCACTGTTCAGCGTGTTCGCGTTCATCGGAGCGTGGACAGTCGGCCGCAACGTCATCGTCACGATGAGCGAGGGGATCGTACCGGCCGCACAGTTCACCCCGGTAGCCGGTGTCGGCGTCCTGTTTTTCACTGGCCTCTCGCTGCTGGTTTCAAACATCTATGGCGTCCCCGCCTCGACCTCGATGACGGCTGTGGGGGCGATTGTGGGGCTCGGACTCGCGACGGGATCGCTCAACGAGGCGTTGATGTTTACAATCGTCTCCGCGTGGATCGTCGCCCCGCTCATCGGCCTCGTCATCGGGGCGGCCATCGGTCGGTACGCCTATCCGCAACTCGAAGCTCGACTGTCGTTTACGCGCCTCGAACGGCAGTTGGTACAGATCGACCGGTCGGGCCGGTTCCCCCGCCTCCGCCTCAACAGAAACGCGTCCCCCGTGACCTCATCGGGTCGGCGCTGGTGTTGGCCATCGCCTGTTACATGGGTTTCAGCGCGGGGGCCTCGAACGCTGCGAACGCAGTCGCCCCGCTGGTCGGCAACGGGGCCGTCAGTATCGATCAGGGCGTGCTCCTCGCGGTCGCAGCCATCAGCCTCGGTGGGTTCACCATCGCCAGACGCACTCTCGCAACCGTCGGCGACGGCATTACTGACCTACCGATTCTGGCAGCCCTCATCGTCTCCTCCGTCGGTGCGACGATCATCACCGTCCTCTCGTACTACGGCATTCCAGCGAGCCTCGCGGTGAGCACGACCTGCTGTATCATCGGTCTAGGGTGGGGCCGAGCGAGTCGCGCTGTCACGCTTACGGAACTCGCGACGCCACCATCCGAGTCCAATCCGGGGCCGAATCTCAGTACTGGCGCTCTCGCCGCCCCATCAACCGAGGAAGAGAAGCCAGCGGGTCCAACTGTGGGCGAACTCGCAGCCGGAGAGTCCCCTACCCCCGAGACGTCTCCATCAGTCCCAGCCATTGGCGAGGAGGACATCGAGGAACTGACCGCCGAGAACCTGTTCGATCCGGCAGCGACGAGCCGGATCGTCATTCTCTGGGTCCTCACGCCGTCGCTGTCTGTCGTCGGGTCGTACCTCCTCTTCGCTCTCCTGCTGTGAGCCGGTCATCCGACCGGCCCCGTCGGTGATTTGGGAAGTACTTGGACCCAGGGGCCGCCCTCGGTCCGCAGGAGAGCCCGTCAGACGAATGTCGACTGGAACCGACTGATGTTCTCGTCGATTCCGGCGACGATGAGTTCGTCCCCGGATTCGATCACGAACGACGCGGCAGGGTTCGTGATGACACGCCTCTCCCGTTCGGCGGCGACGACGGTACAGCCGGTCCGGTTACGGATGTCGGCATCAGCGAGCGATTTGCCGACAGCGTCCGTGACTGTCGTTCGAATGAGTTTCAGTTGCGTTCCCGGGAAGAGGATTTCCTCGTCGAGTACGATTGACGCGAGCATCCGCCCGCTGACGGCGGCGAGCGAGAGCACGTAGTCGGCACCGGCGCGGTACAGTTTCGACACGTTTTCGTGCTCGTTCGCTCGGGCGATGATTTCTATCCGGGGGTTCAGTTCACGAATCGCGAACGTCGCGAAGATAGCAGCCGTGTCGTCGGGCAACGCGAGGACGACAGTGCCGGCGTCCATAATGTCCGCCTTACGGAGGACATCGCGGTCCGTCGCATCGCCGACCACGTCGACCGTTGGGTGGTCCTCGGGGTCAATGGTCGTGTATTCGAACCCGGCATCTGTGAGCGAGCTCGTGACGGACCGTCCAACGACACCCATCCCCGCGATGACGACGTCTCCCCGACGGTGCCGGCCCTCGAACAGCGTCATCTCCTTCAACTGGTCGAGTTCCGTCTCTCGCCCGGTCGCAACGAGCACACTTCGGGCGTCAAATCGGACATCCGGCGGGGGTGGACTGTGGAAATTCCCCCGAACCTACACCCCGATGATGGCGGCACCTGTCCGCTCGAAGATACCGCTCTCGGCGATGGTCTGGCCGATCAGTTCGCTGCCGCTCTGGAGCGGGAACTCCGCGATGTCGAAGTCTTCGTCGATTTCGACGCCTTCGATAGCTTCGGGGTCGAACGTGCCGATGGCTTTGCCCGCGAGCTGTTCGCCCAGTATTCGCTTGGGCGAGAGGACATGATCGGCCCCGGCGAACCGATGGTAGTCCGCGGTGGTCGGATCTTCAGTCAGGCTGACCGTCCGTACCTCGGAATCGACCTCCCGAGCCGAGAGGAGGACGCTCGGATTGGTTTCGTCGTCGACGTTTGCGATCAGGGCGTCGGCGTGCTCGAGTCGGGCACGCTTGAGGGCCGCGTCCGACTCCGGATCTCCGGACATAACCGTATACCCTGCCGCGTGGAGTTCGTCCGCGGCTTCCCGATCCTGCTTGATGATGACGTACTGGACGCCGCGTGCGGTGAGTTCGTCGATGAGAACTTCTTCACGGGGCCCGTAGTTACAGAGGACGACGTGGTTATCGAGCCCACGAACCGAGGCGGGGGCACTGGAGGTGAACGCGTCCTCGAAGAGCGGGACCACGAGCACCGGGAGGGCCGCGAAAATAAGCACGAGTCCCGAGAGTGCCATGAGTGAGACGAGGTAGTTCATCTGCGGGCTCGTCCACGGGGCGTCCCCGCCGTAGCCGACGGTGGTGACCGTTTGAACGACGACCTCTACCGAGCGGTACAACGGCTGGGGCCGCCCCTCCCATGTAGCCATCCCGTAGTTGTAGAGAACCACGAACCCAGAGAGCACGCTGACGACGATGGCGAGATAATAGACGATGAGCCGCGTTCGCCGGTCCATGCTTCGGCATCAGGTGTCAGACCCATAATAGCCACTCCCGAGAGGGAGCGGTTCAATCACCGGTGAGCTGCCAACCGACTCATCATCGAGGTCATGGGGAGTGTGGCACTCGCCGAAAAGGGACTCGAATCGGGCGACCCGATCAAGCCCAAGGAACCGCTCGGTTCCACCGAGGAAGCCGAGACGCCCGCCGACGACTACCCTCACAGGCGTTCATATCGGTAGAGCAGTACAGCCCCGCAAACCGCTCTACCTCATCCTGATACCGGACCCCATGTCGCGTTTCCGATATCAGACGCTATCGGCGGTTTCCGATCCGTCGCTATCCCGCCGTGCGAGTAGGATGCCGGCAATGAAACAGGCAGCCCCCAGCCCGTAGAGGCCATAGCTCAGAGGTGCCGAGACGAGGAACCCTGCGACGATCAGTACTCCGAACGCGGCGTGCAGAATCGCAGTCTGGTTCACAGCCAGTGTAGCGGGTTCAGAAGCAAAAATGGCGCGGTACCGGCCTCGCTGGTCGAGTCTGATCGATAGGGATCTGTGGGAGTATGGGACCAGAACGGCCCCGATCACCGTTGGTGCATCGCTCCAACACTAATTCAGATTACGGACACAGGTCGCCAGCCCACACGGTTGTCGCCGAATCACTCGATTCAGGCGGGGCGGAGTCGCACGATAGGTGCGTCAGACGAGTCGATTGCAGCGAGGACGTGTCCGGTTTCGGGCTCGACCACCACGTCGCGGATGCGCCACCCGCGGTCGGCGAGGAGGGGCGTCGCTTCTTCGACTGTTCGCCCATCGACGGTGAACCGGGCGAGATACTGTGAAGCCAGCCCGCCGACGAGCAAGTCGCCGGTCCACTCCGTGAAGGCGTCACCGGTGTAGAACGTCGTGCCGCTGGGCGGGAAGCCACCCAATCCGCAGTCCCACGAATACACTGGTGCAACAACGTCGTCGCGCTCCGCGTGGCTGACGCCGATCGGATCGCCGCTGCCGTAGGTACAGCCCTCGTCGGCGACCGGCCAGCCGTAGTTGGCGCCCCGTTCGACGATGTTGATTTCGTCGCCGTCCTGCTCGCCGAACTCGGTCTGCCAGATGTCGCCGGTATCGGGGTGGACGGTCATCCCCTGGGCGTTGCGGTGGCCGTAGCTGAATATCGAATCGACCGCGTCCGGGTCGTCGGTGAACGGGTTCGCGTCGGGAATCCCACCCGAGGGCGTCAGCCGAAGCGTGGTCCCGAGTTCGTTCGTCCTGTCCTGCGCGACGTGGTCGGGCCCGAAGTCCTTGAACTGTCTGTCGCCGACAGTCACGTACACCAACCCGTCCGGGCCGAACACGACGCGAGACCCGAAGTGCCCGTCAGAGTCGATAAAGGGCTCCGCGACGTGCAGTTGTTCAAACGTCTCGAACTGCGCGTCAGCGGCGTTCAGGCGACCACGGCCCAGATGTGTCGCCGACGCACCGCTGTCGTTGGCTTTCGAATATGTCAGATACACCCAGGCCGGGTCCGGAAAGTCGGGGTGGAGCGCCGCATCGAGCATCCCGCCCTGACCGCTCGCGTACACCGACGGTGCGCCAGTGACAGGCGTAATTGTTCCGTCGGCCGAATCGACCACCACCACGCGGCCGACGCGCTCTGTGACTAGCAACTGTGAGCCGTCGGGCAGCGGCGTGACGCTCCAGGGCGATTCGAGTCCGTCGGCGACGGTCTCGACAGCCGTCTCTGAACCGTCGGCCTGTCCGGAAGCCGTCGCTGTCGCGCCGTCCCCTTGCTGGTCGTCACTGGGGGCACTACAGCCTGCGAGTGTTCCAGCGGCCGTGAGCCCGCTCACAGCGAGGAACGTCCGTCGGTCCATTGTAGCTACAGCTACGGTCGCGGGGCTGTTAACTGCGGTCCCGATTGGTTTATCAGAAACCCGACTCGTCAGTAGCCGGTACTCACGGGACGCATCCTGCCATCCCTCGCCTATCGCGGCGAAGTGTCTTTTAGCCACCCGCAGCTACGCATTATTGATGGACCGTCACAATCAGCCAGCAGGTGAGAGAGAGCGTCTGCCAGCGGAGACGCTCTCGCCGCTGGCGACGCGGGTCGACGAGCTGCTGGCCCTGTATCGATACGAACTCACCCCCGCTATCGATGCGATCAATGCTGCCGTCGCTGGCTACGGTGGCCTGTTCGACCCGGAGACATCCGCCGATGAAATACGGACCGCAATCGACGAGCTTGTTGTATCTGGCCCGCCCCCGTCACAGCAGGGCGCGGCTACCTCCGACGTGGCACAGGTAGTGCTCTATGTGGACGGCAGCGCACACAGTAACGGGCCGGCCGGTGCCGGTGCTGTGATTCAGGCCGATGAGACACCGATTGCCCGACTCGGGCGTCCGGTCGGCTCTCGGACGAACAACAACGTCGCCGAATACGCCGCCCTCCATCTCGGACTGCGGGCACTGGCGGCACGGTGTGACCCAGAGACGGTCGAGATACGCATCGATTCGATGACCGTCATCAACCACATCTGGGGTAACAAAGAGAGCACCGTGAAAGCGACGCCGTACAGCACGGCGATCACTGACCACCTGTCGGCGCTGCCCGCCCACGAATGGACGCATCTGGCCGACAGTGATCCGAACCCGGCTGATGCACAGGCGACGGTCGGGGCCGACATCGCAGCCCTCGGCCCTGGGTGAGACAGGGGTGCCAGCGAGCCTGTCGTTCGCGTCGCTCGCGGAGCGTAACACCAGCGTCGAATTGCTGTGTAGATGGCCGCTGTTCTGCTGTTTTTATTCCTCGAGCACGTATTCTGTGTTAATGTACACCGATGGGCGGTACGACTATGACGTGGCCGTGGTCGGCGGCGGGCCGGCCGGGCTGACGAGCGCACTGTACACCACCCGACTGGGGATGGACACGATCGTTATCAACCGCGGTGGCGGCCGCGCCGCGATGATGACCGACACGCACAACGTCATCGGCGTCACCGAGGACGTTTCGGGGAACGAATTCTTAGAAACTGCACGCGAGCAGGTGCAGGATTACGGCGGGACCTACGAGCGGGGCTTCGTCGAATCGGTCGAACCACTCGCCGACGGGAACGAGGACGGGTTCACCGTGACGACGAGCGACGATGAGTTGGCAGTAAAGCGAGTCGTCCTTGCGACCGGGTTCGCCGACGAGCGTCCGGATCCGCCGCTGCCGCGGACCGGGAAAGGGCTGCACTGGTGTCTCCACTGTGACGCGTTCATGTTCGTCGGCGAGCCCGTCTTCGTCATGGGCACCGGCGAAGCCGCGGCCCACGTCGCGATGATTATGCTGAATTACACCGACGACGTGGACATACTGACTCGCGGCGACGAGCCGGAGTGGAGCGACGAGACGCA
Source organism: Haloarcula sp. CBA1115 (assembly GCF_000827835.1). Classification (NCBI taxonomy): domain Archaea; kingdom Methanobacteriati; phylum Methanobacteriota; class Halobacteria; order Halobacteriales; family Haloarculaceae; genus Haloarcula; species Haloarcula sp. CBA1115. The sequence goes on from NZ_CP010530.1 coordinate 121,782, forward strand.
GACGATGCTCGACAATCACCCGGTCGATATCGTCGATACAGAGCTGTCGGGCAAGCGGACTGACGACGACGGCTGGCTATCGGCCTACGAGTTCGAGGACGGGAGCGTTCGGGAGTACAAAGGCGGCTTCCCGATGCTCGGGTCAGACTATCACGCGGAGCTAGCCGACGAACTGGGACTCGATAGAAACGACGACGGGACTGTGGCCGTCGACGACCACGGCGAGACCAGTATCTCCGGCGTCTACGCCGTCGGAGATCTGACGCCGGGCCACAATCAGATCCCAATCGCCATGGGTGAGGGCGCGGACGCGGGCATCGCGATCCACAAAGACCTCAGGAAGTACCCCCGTTCAGTCGACGACATCAAGTCCGAGGGTGCGGTCGAGGACGTGGACGTTCCCGCGGTCTCCGAAGAACTGTTCGCGACAGCGCTGACGCACGAAGGACACGCCGCCGGGCCACATTCGGAGGCGACGCCAGAAGCCCGCGCTGACGACGACTGACGCGCCGTAGAATAGTTCAACCGGAGAGGCGACGAGGGAGCCGAGTACCGGCTCCGGGAAACGACCTATTCGTCTTCGGTTTCGCGCTGTCGGTAGGGTTCGAGCAAGTCGTCAAGGAGCAAACAGCGGGGGTCGGTGACGGGGTACGCAGTGTCGATATACTCCTCTGCCGTCTCGATGTCACCGCGGATCGCGAACTGCCGGACGCGCGCCGCGTTTTCGTAGAAGTTCTCGTTGATCTCCGGCGACATCTCGGCCCCGCTGGAAGCCGGCTGGTGCTGGAAGACCTCTTTCTGTAGCTCGTCGAAATCAACCATCTCGGGCTCGTAGTCCTCGATCTCCGAAAGGACGTACTCGACAGCGAAGCGTTGAAACTCGGACTTGTTCGAGAAGACACCCTCCGCTACCATCTCCTCGACGCAGTCCATCACCGTTTCGGGAAACCGGACCGTCGATTTGACCACGTTGTTGGTATCAGACTGTCGACCCATATAAAATATACTCACGCGAGGCCCGACCCAGTGCGTCTTGAGAGCATAGCGTAGCTCCAGCAGCGACGAACTACCTCGAAGTGGTGAGAATATCGCGAGCGTCTTGTATCGCAGCGAGAGACAAATCAGACGCGTACTGGTAGAAGATCTCGGTGCTGGTCACTGGTGCTGTCGTGAAAGATAGCGGTTACAGAACATACTTTTGCCGTGGATACCTTCTAAAGCCTGACAATGGGTCGCCCGAACGTGTTACTCGTCGTTCTTGATTGTGTCCGTGCGGCGAACACCTCGCTGTTGGGTCATCGACGCAGAACCACCCCCTTTCTCGAAGCGTTCGGTCGTGAGGCGACGGTGTACACGCAGGCACGGACAACCGCGAGCTGGTCGTTGCCGGCTCATACGAGCCTGTTCACCGGAGTTCCGGCGGAGGGCCACACGCTCAAGATTACCGAACGGCTGCAGCCCGGCCAGACGATCTTTGATTTCCTCCACAAGGAAGGATACGAAACTGGCGTATTCACCGAGAACCCGTATCTCACCGTTCATCCATCCGGGCTCAGCGACAGCTTCGAGACCGTCGTCACGGAACGGCCCGATTCAACAGACGTTGACGACCCGTCCGAAACCCGCAACGGTGTCGACGGCTTCTGGTACGCCGACGAGCTGACTGAGTGGGTCGACGAGCAAACTGAGTCCTGGGCCGCGTGCCTCAATCTGATGGACGCGCACATGCCGTACGCGACGCGGGACGCCTACGACGAGTGGGGCGCGGACCTGTACTGGGGAATGCACGACGAACTCCCGATCAAGTGGGAGTGGAGCGTCTACGGAGAGCAACTCCCGCCGGGCGTCGGACAGCTGCTCGAACCGCTGTACGACGGCGCGATTCGACAGACTGACGCTATTCTGGAGCAGGTGATTGGTGACCTGGAAGCACGCGGCGTTTTAGACGACACGCTGGTCGTCATCACGGCGGACCACGGTGACGGGTTCGGAGAACCGCCACAGGCGGCTACCGAGCCACCGGCCGTCATGCACGGGATGGGGACACAGGAGGAACTGTTTCACGTCCCACTGGTCGTCCGAGGTCCGGGGCAGACCGAGGGGCGGCGAATCGAGTCCCTGGCGACGCTGTCGCGGTTTCCTGACGCCGTGTTGGCTGCCTTCGACGGGGAAGTGGACGACTCCGGGTGGTTCGTCGCACCAGACGGGCAGACGACTGCGTACCAGGCACCACCGACCGGGCAGACGGCAGAGTACGCCGAGCAGTACACTGACGAGCCGGACCGGTTCCAACAGCCGGCGTCGCTCGTGTACCAGAACGGACCCGGTGACACCGTATACAAGCGCGCAGCGTGGGGAGCGGATGAGTACGAAGCGGTCGTGCGGGGCCGGCGGTCCGAGCCCAGCGACGGCACACCTATCGATCGCCCACCGTCAGACGTTGTCGCTGACTCCGCAGAGCAAAGTGAGACACTCGACATCACCGAACTCGCTGCCGGGGAGGACGAAATGGCAGAATACGATATCGATGGCTTCGACGACGTCGACCTCGAGTCGCGGTTGGAGCGACTCGGCTATCTCTAAGTCGGTGCCACGCAGGCCTGCACCGAGCATCGTCCGCCACAATCGTGGTACGGCTGCCGTGTTTGCGATGCCTGAACAGAATCGAAAGGGATGTTTGTGACAACTTGATTTGTACGAACGATGTATAGCGATATTCTCGTTCCAACGGATGGGAGTGCGTCAATGAAGCAGGTACTGGAACACACAATCGATATTGCCGACGGGCGGGACGTCACCGTCCACGCGCTGTATGTCGTCGACGACCGAGCGTTCCTGTCGATGGATGACGAGATGCAGGACGAGGTGCTAGAGAACCTGCGAACGGAGGGCGAAGAGGCCACGTCGGTCGTCCGAGACACGCTGGAACAGGAAGGAATCGAGGTCTCGACGGCTATCCAGCGGGGCAAACCAGCAGACCGCATCGTATCGTACGTTGCTGACGCCGACATCGACCTGATTACGATGGGAACGCAGGCAGACAAGTACGAAAAGAACATGCTCGGGAGCACAGCGCAGAAGGTCGTCACGAAGTCGTCCGTTCCGGTACTCACTGTTGACGTTTCCGAGTCGGACTAGGTGTGTAGTCACACACTGGCCGCAAGCAGTTCTCCGGCGGTAGCGATTGTTACGGGCTCGACGGACCGTGGTGCGACTTGAGCAGGCCAGAACAATCCCATCACCCGTCGCTTAAAAGTTCCAGCAGCCGCGTCGCTCTTGGACTAGACCCGCTGCCAATCGGCTGTGAGAGCTATGGACACGCCTCGGCGGTACTTATTGTCGGTCAGAACCGGATACTGAGATGAGTTCCGCTATCGGCGAGACTGGCCGAGCGCTACTGGGCGTAAATCTGGAACGGTTCGATACTTCTCTGTGTTGAGTATAGATCCAAGTATTGATAATAATCTCATATAGAAGCACTATGTATTGAATTGTTGAAACCAACTATACTTATCCAGATGTCACTATTAGGTGCTGTTCTGGCGGGTAAGTCGTAACCCAGAAGTTCTGCGCATCCTTCGTCAAAACTGCTATGTCTACGACGTTGACCGTCGAAGGGATGAGTTGTGGTCACTGCGAGCAAACCGTCGAGGAGGCCATCGAGGCGCTCGCTGGTGTCCAAGGCGCTGAAGCCGACAAAGACGCCGAGCAGGTGTCTGTCGACGGCGACGTCAGCACAGAACAACTCATCGCCGCTGTGGAGGACGCGGGGTATGACGCAAAGGCCTGAGGCAGTCCCACCGCGAATACTGTTGTAGCTGTTGTCGACACGACTTCGTTAGCTACTGCTGAGTAGCGACTACCCATCACGCAGTCAGGCGGTGTGAGGAAAGTCCCGCTCAGTCAAACAGCCCCTCTTCCCGAAAGCCAACCATCAGATCGTCGATAAGGGCTGCAGCTGTCTCGTAGGGATAGTCCTGATACTCAGCGTATTCTGTGCCAAAATCCATCACCCCCACGCTGACGTCCCCTGCTTCGAACGTCGTACTTGGGCCGTCCGGCAGAACTGGCACCAGCTCCATCGGTTCCTCGACGGGGTATTCGGCGCTGGTGAAAACTGCCTCTAATTCCGCTCTAAGCTGTTCGGCAGTGTCTTCTGTCATAGTGGAGACTTGGTTGAGAAAGACAAAAGGCTTGTTCTGTGACAACGGTAGGAGTAGCGGATCACTCGGTATAGCCGAGGTCGCGGAGGTTTTTCAGGATCTCTTCGTCTTCAACGGCAGTATCGATGGCTTCGTCCACGATATCCTGTCGCTGTTGCACTACTTGGAGAAGCTGTCGCGCACTTCTGAGTTTGTATCGGACATCGGGGTCGTCCACGTCGTCGAAAGCGCCCTCCAGCAGTTCGTCAATTGTGGCGAGTGTCGTTTCAGCCATAGAACCGCTATTGGGAGTGATTTACTAAGTTTTGCTGGATTTGCCCGTGAAGTGAGCCTTGATTAATAGGAGAGAGTCTCCCACACTGTTGCTCAGAGTGTGTGTGTGAGTCTTCTGGAAAACCGGAAGCTGAAATTCTTGCATATTGAGATATCATATTAACATTTTTTATTGAGCTATCGAAATGAGCAGTCGATGCCCTCCACGTTGCGGCGGACATTCCTCGGAATGGTCGCCACTGGATCAGTCGCCAGCATCGCTGGCTGTTCGTCGTCGTGCCCTGACGACGGCGCACCAGACCCATCGCATACAGTTGACCCGGGAGTCAACAGCGCCGGCTTCGAGACAGTGCCCGACGGCTCGTGGCCGTTGCCGCGGTTTGACACGACGAACACAGGCTATGCGCCGGTCGGGATGGAAACCACGACGCCGTCGGTCAGATGGCACGCAGATATTTCAACATCGTCTGGTGGCGGTGAAACCGCCGGTGCAAGCGCGGGGGTTGTCGCCGACGGAACTGTCGTGCTAACGACAGCGACCGGTGTCGTCGCCCTATCGCTCCGTGACGGCACAGAACAGTGGCGGCGCGATCTCACACCGGCGACAGTTCCGTCAGTGGTCGACATTGGAGACGAACCAGCGCCGCCGGTAATATCCAACAGTCGCGTCTTTCTCGCGACAGCGGACAGTGTCACTGCACTTGAAATTGGAGATGGATCTGTTGCGTGGCGAAACACCGACACGGCCGGGGCAGGCGTTCCGACAGTGACTGATGACGCCCTGTTCGTTCCCACGACTGACGGGGTAGCGAGATTTGCGACCGACGACGGACGCCGGCAGTGGACGGCGACCGCCGACGGGACGAGGCTGGCCGCAGCCGACAGTACCGTCGTCATCGCCGGTGAGAAGATAACGGCAGTGGATGCCGCAGCCGGCGAGGTCCAGTGGGAACACTCGGACCGACCTTCGGGATACCCCGTCGTCTCTGACGGGACCGTTTATGTGAGCGGTACGTACGGCGACCTGATAGGTCGGTCACTCACCGACGGGACCGAGCAGTGGCGTCTCGACGACAGACGGTCACTCGAATTTCCGGTCGTGACGCCCGATAGCGTGTACGCAATCGAGCGCCCCGGTGAGTCATCCAGCGCGACGTTCGCCTTCGACCGCGTCGATAACGGGCCACCGAAGCCCCGGTGGTGCTCCGAAATCAATATCGGTGGCGCGGTGACTGCCGCGGCTGACGACGCTGTGTTCACATTCCAGAGTGACGATGGCCTCACCGCGTTCACCACGCGCCTCGGCGAGGCAGTATGGCAGTATCCGGCCGAGTATCAGGCTGTCTCACTGGCGGTACTCGATGGCGGAATCGTGAGCGTGTCGCCGGACGGAACCGTCGTGGCTCTCGGAGGTGAGTGATCCGCTATGTGGCGTCGCTCATATCGGCTCGCCGGTCCGATCCTCGGTTTGAGTGCAGTCTGTCTGCTCATCACCGCGGTGCCGCTCGAACTCTGGCCGACACCGCGGCCGGGTGATTCGTATGTGTTCAACCCACCGGCGTTTAGCGCAATTTGGGTACAACGGACGCTCAGGCCGGGACTCATCATAAGCGCGAATGCGCTGCTGTTAGTCGGGCTGAGCACAGTACTCAGGCGTGACAGCGCGTCGATGTCTCGCTTGCAGCGCGCGTTCGCATTCGGCGCTCTCTTTGGGACTGGCGGCTGTGTGCTTGGAACGCTGTTGTTCACCACAGCCGGCACAAACGATATCGGGAGAGAAATAACCGCCTTCCTCATCTGGGCTCTTGCGATCCCGTTCGTAATCCTGGGACTCGTCGGCTGGGGCATCGGCTACCTGCGGGCAGACAGTACTCGACTCGGTGCCGCCCTCACTGTCCCACCAGTACTCGCTGTTGCGTACATCGGTCTCTCGATGGCAGGTGTCGACTTCTCACCCGTTGGCAGGCTGCTGTTGATTATCCCGACGAGTGGCATGGCGCTTGTCGTCGGCTACGACCTGTGGACCGACAACACCGTCTCCGAGGAAAGATAACGGGGCCAACGGCGACCTGTTCCAGACAACGAACAGCCGACTCACCCAAGTAACCCAGCCCGACCAGGGATTACCTGTTCTGAACGCTCGGGTTGTCGGTCAAACACCGCGACGACCGAGGCGGCATCGGGTAGATGTGGTAGTATATACTCCCCCTCAGCGTGTTCGATAGTAACCGTCTCTGTTCCGAGCAGCGAATCGAGCGGCGTCTGCTCGACGCGGAGGCCACTTTCCTCCCACGACTCGATGCGCCAGAGTGCCGTGCCGAACAGACAGTCATATGCGACGAGCGCACCAGCGTCAGGGTCAATCCGGTATTCGATTGTCCCGTATCGCAATAGCTGATCGAGACACAGCAGGAGAGCCGGGATGCTAACGCTTGCGAGAACGATCACGGCGACGATGTCCCACGCACTGCCAATTGCAAACAGGACCGCAACGAGCAGCCCCATGCCACCGAGAAACAGGCTTCCTGGGTGATACGGAAACCGGAGGAGGCCGCCGATGACCCGTCCCCAGCAAACTGGACGCACCCGCTCAGGTGCATCAGTGAGCGTCCCGTCGACGGAGCGAGCCTTCGGCGGGGCCGTTTGCCAGCCGTATTCCTCATCGTATGTCTTGAAATAGACGACAAGACGGTCGCTGTAGACGCCCAGGAGGTCGGACGTGAATTTGAAACAGACGACCATGAGTAGCAGTGGCAGTCCGACGACAGTCGGATCAAAACTGCCGAGTTCTGCTTCAGGCCCCTCCGTAGCTGCTGTTATCAGTGCCAGCGTGAGTATGCCGCCGAAAAAGACGGTTACGATCCGAGGTAACAGTCCTCGAAACGCCGTCGTCGAGTTGTGTTTCCGATACTCCCCGTTGTAAAAGTAATTCCGTACCGTTGTGATTCCCGTCAGAACGAAAATCCCGATAGTCGCCAGCAGCACACCAGTTACCGTCTCTGTACTGGGTTCCGGCAGTGGACCGATGAGCAGGCCCCCAGTAAACAACCAAACGACTGCCAGAATTAGAACGGTAATTGGGAGCGCGAGTAGCGTCGTGAGATAGACTCGTAAACCGGTTCGCGGGACGGAGAGGGCGAACTGTCGTTCCGCCAGCGGGCCCATAAGCAAGGTGCTGGTCTCAATATCCGGCGGGCGACCAGCGAACACTGCCCGAACGAGTGCCCAGACCGAGTCGACGCCGAGCTCGAACCAGTACAGAAACAGCAATGCAGCCGCACTCCAGTCAAACAACCCGACGCCAACGACGGGGAGAGAATTCGAGACGATGGTGCTGAGGAGTTCTGTCCGACGGCTATTCTCCGCGTAGAGAACCCGTCTGGTGAAGGGCATTATCCGTGGTGACGGCTAATGGCATATGAACGAAACGATTGCACGGCCAGCAGTGTGCTACGCTACAAGCGGAGTTTCAGTACGCTGGCGACCTCCTGAATCGCGGATAAGACTGGCTACGCACTGCCATCGAATGGATTATAGAACGCTTCGTATGCACTGTTGGTCTCATCAGGGCTTGCGTGTCAGAGACAGCAGATACGCTCGCATTCCAATTACCGGTCAGAACAGGTCGGTAGCGGTCAGTACAGGCCGTACGCTTGCCAAAGTCTGGGTCCCATCCTGAGCTAACCGCCAGTCTAGTTACACGGAAACTGACTCACCGGCTTTGTTCAGTGTTCAGTTCTGCTGTGGATGGAGAATCAGCGCTGGCCGCGCTATCTACTAAATTGTCAAGCGGTGTCGGTTCTGACTGGTCACGCTGATCAGTGTCTTCGGATTGGAGCAGCGTATTCAACCGATGTTCGAATTCCTCGTCAGTGATTGCCCCCGTTGCGTACTGCTTGCGAAGTATATCGATCGCTGAAGCGGTATCTTCGTCTTCTGTGCCTCGGTCAGTAGTGTTCGATTGCTCACTAAGCGTGTAGAACAGATATATCGAACTCAGAATGAATCCGGACCCAAGGAGGAACGAGATAAACGCACTCGCTGACACATAACTAGGATGGAGGACATAGTTTCCGACTCTGATAAGCCAGCTACTCAGGAATATCACACCGATCACGAAGCCAGATACAGCCAAATTAGCCCGCTTCCGTGGATGTTCGGGAATTAACCGAGCTATCCGATTATACATGACTTCGTTCTGTCCGGGATATCTTTGGAGGACATTCATATCAAAGAACACGTTGTTGATACAAAATGTTTTCTCATACCACCTGATCGACCGGATTGGTGGCTGTGACGATAACGGAGACACGCAGCACAGCCAATGTGACAGTGTAAAATCTGGACCGTTGCTGGGCGGCGTAACAGTCACTCCGGACGTGCTCTGAACGATTGACTCGACCGAGTGTGGTCTCCAATCCAACGATATATTCGGCGAGAACCCCTAATATGTGTATGGCCAGATATGGCTCGGTTCTCAGTTACGACGGGGAGTGTCCGTACTGCTCGGTGGCTGCGAAAGCCCTCGAACAGGTCGAGGATATCGGTGCCATCTCGTGGTATGAAGAGTCGGCCCAGTCGTTTCTGACGGCCCAGTTCGACGACCCACCGTTCGCGATGGTACTGATCGATCAGCCGGCAAAGCAGGTGTGAGCCGCCAGCGCCGGACCTCTCGGTGTGTGTTGAACCCGACCAAGCCTTTCAGGGTGAGTTGCTGGAGATGTGTCGTGACATACGGTTTCGGGGCCGCAAGGCGTACAGAGATTGGGCTGTCGGGACCGCCGTCGCCTCACAGTCTTCGAGTCCTGCCAGAACCTCGTCGTTTGTTAGTGGGTCAATCGCCATACTACCCATTCGGGCTGGCAAGTAACAAGTTCTGGCACTCCGCTTCTGGTATCCTTCTGGAAGGAATGCAGCGTCGGTATGATGGGGACATACCCTTATTTGATTGAATATATAGAAATTCCCGCTATAATTTTTAATCCTGCTCACCATATAGCAGTTAATACACTAGTTACTCATCCTATCCGAATTACTTCCCCAAATATTAAGATAGTTCAACACAATACCGAACTACATGAAGAGGCGGTTGCGAAAAGCGCTGGAAACGATACCTCTCTCACGGGATGATAGCACCACAAACCTTGATGCTTGCACAGAATGTGGTGGGCCCTCACTACCCGGTGCTGGCCGCTGCACTGACTGTTTAGAAGCGTAAAGTCATTCATAGTCCTGACGAGACGAAAGCCGGTTCTTCTATAGTAACAATTGAAACGATGTACACACTGATCGCACTGCCGTCGTGCGATCAGGTGTGCGTTGGTTTTCAATGGCTACTATAGTTACTACCCTCAGCGAAGCGGTTCGTAGACAGTATCATCGCGGTCAATATCGAGCAATGACGGCAATATCCGTGACCGTTCGGTTGCAGATGAAAATAATCAGTACAGAGAGCCGAGCCAGCAACAGATCCGCTGCCGACTGATAGGGAATAGTATCCAGCTTTCGACATATATTTATCCGATAGCTATCATCTCTCAGTGATGGCTTCTCGCAGGTCAGTGTGTCTTGAGGAGATGGTATGGCCGGAGATAGAATCTGCCCTCGACAACGGAACACGGACGGTTATCATCGCTGTCGGCTCGATCGAACAACACGGCCGACACCTGCCACTGAACATGGATACGCTGGACGGGGACGAACTCTCGCGCCGAATGGCGGTCGAAATGGGTGATGCTCTTGCCGCCCCCACAATTCGCCCCGGATGTTCGGGACATCATATGGAATTCCCCGGCACAATAACCGTGCCACCCGAGACATTGATGGATGTCATCCGGTCGTACTGCAGATCCCTCGACACCCATGGCTTCGAACACATCGTTCTCGTCCCGACTCACGGTGGAAACTTCGGGCCGGTCAAAACCGTGGCTCCTGACATTGCACGTGAACTCGAAGCCTCGGTGATCCCGCTCGCTGACCTCGACGAACACATGCAGTTGCTGAATGAGGGTCTCAGCAAGGCCGGTATCGAGTACAAACAGGATGTAATCCACGCCGGGGCCGCCGAAACAGCGATTGTGCTGGCCATCGATGAGGGTCTCGTCAGGACGGAGAATATCGAACCCGGGCCTGAAGGTGACATTTCGCCGGCTCGGCTGCTAAGTGAAGGGTTCAAATCAATCACCGAAAACGGTGTCCTCGGTGATCCGACAGCGGCGACCACCGAGGCCGGAGAAGCGATTATCGAGAACGTCGTCGAGGCGTACGTCGAGGCAGTCGAGACCGAACGCAACGCAGTGTAGTCGAAGGCGTGAGAGTGTGTGTCCACTTGGGCGCTGGCTGAGAGAAAACGGATACCAGCAGGCCTCGCCGATGCATACTAGTTTGTGACTACGACTCGAATACACGTCAACACCTGAGTGCGTACGTGGCAATCTCGCAGGCTGTCTCAGATTGTTCCGGTGGGAGCGATGCCGTCTCAGCTATGGGCCAGAACACGGCTAAAAACGAGCGGTCTCCACGTTACTGGCACGTATCCCACAGCTTGGCTGTGTCGTCACTCGTCGGTCTCGCGGCGGATCATGGCTGTCGCCTCATATGAAATAACCAGTTCGTCGTCCTGATTCAGTCCTTCGTGGCGGGTGGTGATGTACCCACGACTCGGGTCGCTGTCGGAGGGTCGCTTGTCGATGATTTCGGTTCGTAGTCGTAGCGTGTCACCGGGTTGGAGCGGTTGATGCCAGCGGAGATCGTCGACACCGACGCCAGCCTGTGTTGCCATATCCTCGCTGTTCTCGACGTTGAGACGCATACAGATCGCGGCGGTCTGCCACCCGGAAGCGACTAGCCCGCCGAAGACGGAGTCCTTCGCTGCGTCCGCATCGGTGTGGAACGGTTGCGGATCGTACTTCTCGCCGAATTCTACGATCTCGGATTTCGACACAGTGTATCCATCGGATTGTCGTACGTCGCCAACCGAAACATCCTCGTAAAGTTTCATACGATCATGCACAGGGTGCACAAACAAAAAACCGGCGCGATCACCGACAGAATGCAGTTCCGTGGGTATGGCAGCAATACCGGATTCAGGAATTATTGCGATGCGTTCGAGAGTCGCTGGCGAACAATATGCAGTAAGCCAAAGCGGCGAACAAACCCTCTCGGTGGTGCCGTGCTCAGAATAGCAGCGGAATCAAGCGCGGCGTACTTAGCTCGAACTCAGTCGGTCGCTCCAGTTTCCGCTCGTAACTGCGACGGCGAGGGCAACAGTGCCGACCACAGCGATAAGCGCTCGGCCGCCGAGTCCCAGCGACATCCCAGCGAGCGACGCGAGCGTGTTCGTCAGCAGGAACAGCACGACGACGGGGAGAACCCAACTGACCGTCAGGAGCCACGGCCTGGCCAACCACCCGAAGCTTTCGGTTCCGGCGCGGAACTCCGTCAGCGCTTCCCCGCGCAGTAGCCAGCCGACGATGACGGTGAACGCGAACAGTCCGACGGTCAACATTAAGTCTGCGAGCGTGCCGGAGACGAACTGGAACACCGGGCTCGTGAGTGCCAGCCCGCTCCCGGTGGCCGCAAGCAGGGCCGAGACCAAGACCGTTGCCCGGCGTCGCGGGACGCCGAAGCTATCGACGAGCGTGGCGACCGGCGTTTCGAGCAGGCTGATACCGCTGGTCACCGCGGCCATCAACACGGTCGCGAAGAACGCCGTCGCGACGAGTTCCCCGCCCGGAAGCGTCGCAAAAGCCGTCGCGAGCGCGACGAACAACGCGCCAGGGCCGCCCTGTCCGGGGTCGACACCCTGGGAAAACAGCAGCGGAATGACGACCAAGCCGGCGAGGACACCGATGAACGTGTTCGAGACAGCGATGACCAGCGTATCTCGCGGAAGGGATGCGTTGTCGTCGAGATACGAGGCGTACGTCAGCATTACCCCAGCGCCGAGCGAGAGCGTGAACAGCGCCTGGCCCGCCGCTGGCCCGATAACGCTCAGGAAGTTGGCGGCGAGATACTCGGCGTCGAAGCTGAGATAGAACGCGTAGCCGGCGGCCGTACCCGGCTGGGTGGCCGTCCATACCGCGAGGCCGAGCAGGATTAGCACGACGCCGGGCAGCATCACCTTCGAGACGCGTTCGATACCGTGGCTCACGCCGAAGAAGACGATCCCGGCGACGCTCCCGAGAAACAGCAGGTGAAAGGCGACCGCTTCGAGGCCGAAGCTCATTGCCCCGAAGTACTGCTGGGGCTGCCCGAAGTACGCCCCGACCGGCGAGACCAGCGTGTAGCGAAGGATCCACCCACCCACGACAGAGTAGAACGAAAGGATGACGAGCGTCGTGAGGACGTTGAACGCGCCCAGCCACGACCCCCAGCGGGAGCCGGTGAGCGAGCGAAGCGCCGCGGTCGGCGTCTGTCGGCCACAGCGTCCGAGGACGAACTCAGCGAGCAGTCCCGGGACGCCGATGCCGACGACGACGAGCAGGTAGACGATGAGGAACGCGCTGCCACCGTTCCCGGCGGTCAGCCACGGGAACCGCCAGATGTTCCCGAGGCCCGCGGCACCGCCGACGGCGGCCAGCACGAAGCCGAGGTTCGATATCCATGAATCACGATCGGACATTCGTGTACACGTCTGTACAGTGGGTACTCAAATCCCTGTTGATTCGGTTGCTTGCCCGTGATTATGAAGTTATCAGATAGACAACAGCCGGGCCCGTATGCCGACTATGCCACAGCAGTCCGTATCGACTGCCAGCACACCAGCCACCTGGCGCGAAAATCCCGTAATCCGCCTCAGACCGCGAGGTACTCCGCAATCGCGTCCTCGTCGGCGATTGTCGACGGACCGAGTTCATCGACGACCGTCCCACGCTCCATCGCGTAACAGCGGTCGGCCATCTCGCGGATGACCCCGAGGTTCTGCTCGACGAACAGAATCGTCGTCCCGAGGTCCTCGTTAATCGTCTGCATGTCCTGGCTGATTTGGTCAACGATAGATGGCTGGATGCCCTCGCTCGGTTCGTCAAGCAGGAGCAGGTCGGGGTTCGAGACCAGTGCCCGGCCGATGGCAAGCATCTGCTGTTGTCCGCCCGAGAGCGTCCCAGCCTCCTGACTGGCCCGCTCTTCGAGGACCGGGAAGTACTCGTATATCTGGTCGTACAGCGTCTCGTCGCTGTCCGACCGGATGGTCTCGCCCATCTTGATGTTCTGCTCGACGGTTAGCTTGGGGAACACGTCCCGGCCCTGCGGTATGTAGCCGATGCCGGCCCGTGCGCGCTCGTCGGCCGAGGTAGTCGTCAGGTCGGTGCCGTTGTACCGGATGGCCCCGTTGCTGGGCTCCAGCAAGCCCATCACCGTCTTCAGGAGCGTCGTCTTGCCGACGCCGTTTTTCCCCATCACCCCGACGATTTCTCCCTCCTCGACGGAGAGGTCCACATCCCGCAGTATCGGCGTTGTGTCGTAGGCTGCAGAAACCTCGTCGAGTTCGAGCATCACGACTCACCCCCCAGATATATCCGCTGGACCTCGGGGTCCGACTCTATCTCCTCGATTGGCCCTTCACGGAACACCTCGCCGTTGTGCAGCACAGTCACTTCTTCGGCGATGTTCGCGACGAAGTCGGTGTCGTGTTCGATGACGACGAAGGCGATGCCTTGCTCCTCGTTGAGCCGGGTGATCCGCTCAGCGATGGCTTCGCGCTCGGCCACGTCGAGGCCGGCGACCGGCTCGTCCAACAGGAGGAGGTCGGGTTCGAGCGCGGCGGCCATCCCGATCTCCAGTTGCTGTTGCTGACCGTGCGAGAGTTGGCCGGCATCGACGTCCTCGTAGCCGGTGAGCCCCGCGGCCTCGATGGCCTCGGCGACCAGCCGCCGTCGCTCCTCCCCGTCGGCGAACTGCTGAACGGGAAGCCTAACGTTCTCTCTGACGCTCAGGTCACCGTAGACGGACGGGACCTGGAATTTCATACTGATCCCGCGTGAGACCCGCTCGTGTGGGTCGAGATCGGTGATGTCGTGACCGTTGTAGTAGATACTGCCGTCAGTGGCCTCGTACGAGCCGGTAATCAGGTTCAGCAACGTCGACTTACCGGCGCCGTTGGGACCGATGAGACAGCGTAGCTCCTCCTCGGCGACCGAGAAGTCAACGTCGTCCGTGGCGGTGAACCCGCCGAACTGCTTCACGAGCCCGTCGGTCTGCAGCAGCGTCTCCGTTCTGTCACCCGTTGCCAGTTCCGCGGCGGTCTGTCGGACGTTCGGTCCGAGCGAATCGATGTCGGATTCGGTTTCAGTATCACTCATTAGTCACTCACCTCACTCGACGCGTCGGGTGCGTCAGCCCCGCCGGCCTCGCCCGGACCGAGCCGGGCTTCGACGATCTGCTGGTGGACCCACGGGACGAACCCGCCGGGGAGCACCAGAATCGTCACCAGCAACAGGGACCCCAGCAGGACCAGCGCCAGCTCTCCGGCCATCGAGATGCGGAGGTATTCGACGCCCAGCGTGGCGACGACGGCCCCGAGCAGGCTCTTTCGGCCGCCGAGGCTCACCCAGATGACCGGCAGCGTCGCGAACAGCAGCGAGAACACGGTCGGATCGATGTAGACGTTCCGTGCGGCGTACAGCACGCCGGAAAGGCCCGCCAGCGCGCCCCCGAGCGTGAACACGACGAACTTGACGCGGGTCACGTTGTAGCCGAACATCTCGGTCCGGTCCTCGTCCTCGCGGACGGCGACCATCACGCGGCCGTAGTCCGAGTTGACCAGGGCGCGCAGCCCGAGGTACGCCCCGACCAGCAACGTCAGCACGAGGTAGTAGAACGGGCTGATCTCGACCGCCCCGATGCCGATTATCCGCATCGGGAACGGGTTGTAGATGAACTGGTAGGACGCCCCGCCGACGCCGAGGGTCAACAGGGGGATGTCCGGCATCCCGTTGAAGCCGCCCAGCGCCGCCTCGCCGATGGCCCACTCGGACCCGGCGGTCTGGGCCATGAACGTGTGCAGCACGATTGTCGAGACGAGCGTGATGATGGTCACGTAGACGTCGCGCACCCCGCCGTAGAACATGAAGTAGCCCAGTATCGCCGCGCTGACGCCACCGCCGACGATGCCGGCGATGACAGCAGCCGTGATACCGCCCGGGGTCGCATAGTTGATCGAGACGACGCCGAACGTGTAGGCCCCGATGCCGAAGAAGACGACCTGGCCGAAGCTCAGCACGCCCGAGTAGCCCCAGACGACCGACAGCGAGAGCCCCAGCAGGGCCAGTACCATGAACAGCGACAGCTGGGACCCGTCGCCGAACAGCGGGTAGACCGCAAGCGCCGCGACGGCGACGAGGAAGCCGACCCAGAACCCCCGCGAGTCGCCGATGGTGTTCGGCCCCTCGAACCGACTGCGGAGCCGACTCGGGAGCGAACTGTTCGCCTCGCCGTGTGCAGTGTCTGTCGACATTTACTCGCTCTCCTGTCTCCGTTTCCGTAGTTGTTCGATGAACCCGGTGATGCCGTCGGGGAGGAACCGCAGCGCGACGAGCGCGGCCACGAGCAACGCGATGCGGCCGATGAACGTCCCGTAGAGGTTCGAGAACACGGCCAGTATCGCCCCGAGGACGCCCCCCGACAGCGCGGTCCCGAGGACGACGCTCGGGCCCCCGACCACGACGGCGACGAACGACTCGACGAGGAACTGGTCCCCGAGCGTCGGCCGCATCGTGACGACCGGCGCGAAGAGCGCGCCCGTCAGTCCCGCCAGTGCCGACCCGATGCCGAACGTCAGCATGTACATGCGCTCGGTGTTGACGCCCATCGCCTGTGCGGTCTCCTTGTCCTGTATCGTCGCCCGGGCGCGCATCCCGAAGTCGGTCCGGGTGAACAGGTAGTAGGTGGCGACGAGCAGCCCGATGCTGACGCCGGCGAGGACGATTCGGTACGTCGAGTAGGAGAACGCACCGTACTCGATGGGGCCAAAGGGCGTCGAGAGGCCGTCGATGGAGTTGCCGTAGGCGATTCGGGTCCCCTGGGTCAGTATCAGGCTGAGCCCGAACGTGGCGACCATCGAGTCGGCCAGCCGGTCGTACAGCGGCTCGATGATGTCACGGCCGAGGGTCCGCTGGCTGACCCAGTTGGGCCACGCCCCGGAGATGATGACCCGCTCGGTCAGAATCCCGAACAGGCCGGTGACCAGGCCGCCGGCGACCATCGCCACGACGAGCGGGAGGCCGAGTTGCGTCACGGCCAGCGTCGCGGTGTAGGCCCCGATGAGGATGAACTCCCCGTGGGCCAGATTGATGACGCCCATTATCCCGAAGATGATGGCCAACCCCGCCGCGGCGAGCACGATGAACGCGAAGCTGTCGAGGAACTGTAACGCGAGGTTGATGCCGTTTACCATCCCTATTCGGCCTCCTCGTAGTAGTCGACCGGGGTGTACTGGGTCTGCTCCGGGTTCTCTGGGAGGTTACAGCCGGCCGTCTCCGAGAGGAACGTCTCCGGAATCTTTCGGTTCTCGACGGCTTCGACGTTGTGGTCCTCGTCAGCGCGCATAATCCACATGTGGTGGTCGACGTGGTGGGTCGCGCCGTCAAGACGGATTGTCTCACCCTCCGGTGCTTCAGGTGCCTCCTCGGTGCCGAGTTCGATGCCCGACTCCAGAGCGTCGATGACTTCCGGCTGTTCGGTGGTCCCGGCCTGCTCGACGGCTTTCTTGTACATATACGTCGAGAAGTAGTTGGTCTCCGCCTCCTCGTTGAGGTAGGGGGCGTCGGGGTACATCTCGAAGTACCGGTCGACGAAGCCACCGTCGCGCGTGTTGCTGTCGGTCGGAACTTCCTCCATGTAGTTGACGCCGGCGTAGATGTTGGCCATCGCCGGGGCATCGAGCCGTCGGTGCTCGTACCCCTGCGCCATCGCCGTCGAGGTACCGATTGGCACGTCGAGCCCGGCCGAGGCCTTCTGCTCGTAGAACGACGTGTGGTTCGCCCCGACGAGCATCGACATCACGAAGTCCGGGTCGGCCTCCTGAATCCGGTTGATGGTCGACCCGAAGGAGGACTCGCTCAGCGGGATGAACTCCTCGCCGAGGACGTTCGCGTCGTTTTCGTTGGCCAGCACCTTCACCCAGTCCGCGGAGAGCTGGCCGAAGTTGTAGTCAGCCGCGATAGTGTAGATGTCCGGGCCGAACTCCTCGACCAGGTACGGGAGGACGATGCCGAGTTGCTGGCGCGCGGTCGGGCCGACCGCGAAGGTGAACTCGTCACAGACACCGCCTTCGTACTGGGTGGTGTAGAAGTAGAGTTGTTCGTTGCGGTCGATTATCGGGCGGATTGCCTCCCGGGTTGCCGAGGAGTAGCCGGCCCACAGCGCGTCGACGTTCTCCTCGTTGATGGCCGTTCGGGTGAGTTCCTGATAGCGCTGATTGTCCGACTGTGGGTCGCGCTGGAACGTCTCGATTTGCTTCCCGTCGATACCGCCGTTGGCGTTGATTTCCTCGATAGCGAGCATCGACGCCTTTGCTTTCGGGTCGCCAACGAGGGCGAAGTTCCCGGACTGATCCTCGAGGACGCCGATTTTGAGTGTCTCGGCGCTGCTCGCGGTATCGGTCGAAGTTCCACCTTCACCGGCCGAACAGCCGGCGAGGCCAGTGACGAGTGCGGCCCCGCTCGCGCCGAGGAACTGGCGACGACTGACAGACGGACGACTCATGCTTTCACCACCAGTTTCTGATTGTTGTTGGAGCTATTATACCCACATTCCTTGTTCATATCTCGTCCTTTGTTCGTGATATCCGAACGTTCGTCCATGATTTCGATCACAGTGTTGCCGTCCGGGAGGGGGAAAATAAGGTTTACCACTCTTATCTTATATTGTCCGCCATACAGTCTGGAGAGTATAAGGTCGTCAAAGGATATGACGAATAGGCATCGAAATCACTAGAATTGGCGTGCAAATTTGCATTATTTAGTAATTTTAGCATGTTTCTAGTCAATGCGGCAAAAATAGAAAATAATGGTATTTTTCCGTCGCAGCGGTTTGTCTTGCCGCAGTCGGCGAGTTTTGTGCTCTTGCCCCTCCAAATCGCCCGTCATATTCTCGCCCGCGCTACAGGAGCCACCTATCGTCGGCACTGCCAGCAGACTGGACGTGAGTCGTGTTGGCTTCGGGAAGTAGGACAGTTCGATAGTCGAACCCCTTTATGTAGGGCCGAAACTTTAGCATTTAATCCGGTTCTCGATATAGAGGCGTCACTTGCGCAGAGAGCAATCATTTTAGTATGTGTATTCAAAGAGAAGGACAGATGATAGACAAACAGTCAGAAATACTCGGGGCGGTGGCGCGATGAGTGACGGACTCGTTCCCGGCGAGGTCATCCCGGACGAAGGGACAGTGACGCTGAACGAGGGCCGGGAAACGACCGAGGTGACCGTCGGGAACACGGGCGACAGACCCTCGCAAGTCGGGTCGCACTTCCACTTCTTCGAGGCTAATGCGGCCCTGGAGTTCGACCGCGAGGCGGCCATGGGGATGCGGCTGAACATCCCTGCCGGCACGGCTGTCCGGTTCGAACCTGGTGACGAGCAAACGGTCGAACTCGTCGAAATCGGTGGGAAGCGACGCGCCCACGGGATGAACGGACTTGTCAACGGGAGCGTCGACGGCGATACGGGCGACGCGGTCGAACGCATGCGGGCGGCCGGGTTCCGGGACACCGGGCCGACGGCGACGAGGAGGGAGCGGAGTGACACGCGACATCGACCGCGAGAACTACGCCGAGCTGTACGGGCCAACGACGGGTGACAAGGTCCGCCTGGGTGACACGGAACTGTTCGCCGAAGTCGAGGACGACCTGCGGACCCACGGCGACGAGGCGGTGTTCGGCGGCGGCAAGACGCTCCGCGACGGCCTGGGAATGGCTCCCGGCATCACGCAGGCGGAGGGCGCGCTCGACTGGGTGCTGACGAACGCGACGATAATCGACCCCGTTCTCGGTATCGTCGCCGCCGACATCGGCATCCGGAACGGCGAGATCGCCGGCATCGGGAAGGCCGGGAACCCCGACACGATGGACGGCGTCGACATGGTCGTCGGCCCGTCGACGGACGTCTACCCCGCCGAGGGGAAGATTGCCACCGCTGGCGGCCTCGACATCCACATCCACTTCAACTCCGCACAGCTCCACGAACACGCGCTCTCGGGCGGTATCACGACAATGCTCGGTGGCGGGTACGGCGGCGGCGCGACGACGACCACGACCGGCCCAGAGAACGTCAAACGCTTCCTGCAGGCCGCCGAAGCGTGGCCGGTCAACGTTGGCTTCTA
Organism: Haloarcula sp. CBA1115; assembly: GCF_000827835.1. Classification (NCBI taxonomy): domain Archaea; kingdom Methanobacteriati; phylum Methanobacteriota; class Halobacteria; order Halobacteriales; family Haloarculaceae; genus Haloarcula; species Haloarcula sp. CBA1115. The sequence continues at coordinate 141,536 of NZ_CP010530.1, forward strand.
CGGGAAGGGCAACGCCTCCGACCCCGGCCCGCTCCGCGAGCAGGTCGAGGCCGGTGCCTGCGGGCTGAAACTCCACGAAGACTGGGGGTCGACGCCCGAGACGATCAACACCTGTCTCGAAGTCGCCGAGGACGAGGACGTGCAGGTGTGTATGCACACGGACACGCTGAACGAAGCCGGATTCCTCGAGAACACGTTCGGTGCCGTCGACGGCCGGACCATGCACCTGTTCCACATCGAGGGCGCGGGCGGCGGCCACGCCCCGGACATCATGGAGATGGTCGGCGAGCCGAACATGCTGCCGTCGTCGACGAACCCCTCGATGCCCTACACCGACAACACGTTCGATGAACATCTGGACATGGTAATGGTGTGTCATCACCTCAACCCCGACGTGCCGGAGGACGTGGCCTTCGCCGAGTCCCGCGTTCGCGCAGAGACAATCGCCGCCGAGGACGTGCTTCACGACATGGGCGCGATATCGATGATGACCTCCGACTCGCAGGCGATGGGCCGGATGGCCGAAGTCATCCCGCGGACGTGGCAGACGGCCTCGAAGATGAAGTCCCAGCGCGGCCCGCTCTCCGAGGACGAGGGGACCGGCGCGGACAACCACCGCATCAAGCGCTACATCGCGAAGTACACCGTCAACCCAGCTATCAGCGCGGGCATCGAGAAGCACGTCGGAACGCTCGAACCCGGCAAGCTCGCCGATATCTGCCTGTGGGACCCTGCGTTCTTCGGCGTCAAGCCGGCGATGACGTTCAAGGGCGGCTTCCCGGTCCACTCGGAGATGGGCGAGGCCAACGGGTCACTGATGACCTGCGAGCCGATTCTCCAGCGCGAACGCGCCGGTGCGGTCGGCAAAGCCAAGCACGCCATTTCGCTGTCGTTCGTCTCTCCGGCGGCCGCCGAGGCCGGCATCGACGAGGAGTACGGGCTCGACTCCCGCGTCGTGCCAATCGAGGGCGCACGGACGCCCGGCAAGGACGACATGGTGTACAACAGCTACTGCCCCGACGACATCGAAGTCGACCCCGAGACCTTCGAGGTCCGGGTCGACGGTGACCACGTTACCTGCGAACCGTCTTCCGAACTCCCACTCGCACAGCGGTACATGCTATGAAACTCACAGCCAAAGAACAGGAACGACTCACGGTCTTCACCGCAGCAGAGGTCGCGCGGCGGCGCAAGGAACGCGGCGTCCCGCTGAACCACCCCGAAGCCGTCGCCTACATCAGCGACTGGTGCATCGAGCGCGGACGGGACGGCCAGTCGGTCGCCGAAATCCGCTCCGGCGCGTCGAAACTGCTCGGCCGCGAGGACGTGATGGACGGCGTCCCGGAGATGATCGACATGATTCAGGTCGAACCCGTTTTCCCTGACGGGACGAAACTGGTCACGGTTCACGACCCGATCCGGTCCGACAGCGTCGGGTCAGCCGACGATGATGTGGAAGAGGCAGAGGCGGCGACTGATGGCGGTCACGGCGTTACAACCGACAGCGGCGACGAACGAACGGACAGGGACGAATGAGCCTCACACACCGCGACGTGGCGACGGTCGGTATCGGCGGCCCGGTCGGCTCCGGAAAGACCTCGCTGCTGACCGCGCTCGTCCCGAAACTGCGCGAACAGGGCCTGGACGTGGGCGTCATCGCCAACGACATCCTCACCCAGGAGGACGCAGACGTGCTACGCGAGCGCTTCGCCGGAGTCGTCCCCGAGGACCTTGTGGCCGGCGTCGAGACCGGGGCGTGCCCACATACGGGCATCCGTGAAGACCCGTCGATGAACCTCCAGCAGATCGACTCGTTCCTGGCTGACCACCCGGAACTTGACCTGGTGCTGGTCGAGAGCGGCGGCGACAACCTCGCGGCGACGTTCAACCCCGAACTCGCCGACTACTCGCTGTACGTCATCTCGGTCGCGGAAGGGGAAGACATCCCTCGAAAGCGCGGGCCGGGAGTGGTCGATTGTGACCTGCTCGTCATCAACAAGACGGACCTCGCGCCCCACGTCGGCGTCGACCTCGACGTGATGGAGCGGGACGCCGACGAGGTCCGGGACGGGCCGGTCGTCTTCACCAACTGTAAGGACGAGACGAACATCGACGAGGTGCTGTCACACGTCCGCGAGGGGGTGCTGTTCGCCTGATGGCCGCCGACGCGCCCCATCCGGCGTTCGAGGGGTATGCGACCGAGGCCGTGCCACAGGCCGCCGTAGGGTCGCCGGGGAAAGACGGCGTGCTCGAACTGACCTTCGAGCGGACGGCCGACGGGACGACCCTGGTCCACGACTACGCCACGGTCCCGTTCCACGTCTCGGGAACGCTGGGACACGACCCACATCCCGACGCTGACACAGTTTTCATCCAGTCACCGACCGGCGGCGTCGCACAGGGCGACCGCCACGACGTGTCGATAACTGTCGGAGACGAGGCCGTCGCGCACGTCTCGACACAGAGTTCGACGAAAGTCCAGACGATGACGTGCAACTACGCCGCCGCCGACACGACCCTCAGCGTCGGCGCCGGCGGCCACCTGGATTACGTGCCCGAACCGACGATTCTCCACGCCGATTCAAGATACGTGCAGGAGATGACGGTAGACCTGTCGCCCGGCGCAACCGCCGTCGTCAGTGACGTGGTTGTCCCTGGACGCCTCGCTCGGGCGAGCGCTTCGAGTTCGAGCGATATCTCTCCCGCGTGCGCGGGACCGGGCCTGACGGACTCTTGTTCGAGGACGCAACTCATCTGACGCCGGAAGACAGGTACCCGACAGTACCCGGCGTTCTCGGCGAGTTCACCGTCTACGGGACGACGTTCGTCCTCGCGCCGGACCACGACGAATCCGAACTGAGTGACGCGCTACATGCGGCCGTCACCGACGACGAGGCCCGGGCCGGTGCGACAGCACTCCCCAACGGGGCCGGCGTTGCGGTCCGTGCTCTGGGTGACCGGGCCGAGACCGTCCAGGCGGCGCTCCACGCGGCCTGGGACCACGCCAGACAGGAACTGCTGGACGCGCCCGCGCCGTCCGGGAGGAAGTACTGATGCTGGTCGCAGACACCTATCTCGGTCACCGCGACGACGATGCCACCGCCGGGGCCGTCGCTACGTCGGACCACGCGACGGTTGTGCTCTCTGACACCGAACGCCAACGCTCGCGAGTCCGCACTGAGACGACAGACGGCTGTGACCTCGGTATCGTGGTCGCCCGCGACCTCGCTGACGGCGACGTGCTGGAAGCTGAAGACGGCACACTCGTCGTCGTCGAACTCGCCGCCATCGAGGCCCTCGTGCTCGATTTCGCCGACAGCGATGTTTCACCGACCGCGGCGCTGGAACTCGGTCACGCAGTCGGGAACAGACACTGGAACCTCGCGGTCCGCGACCGAGAGACCCTGTTCCCCGTGACCGACTCGAAGGAACGGATGGAGACGACTGTCGCAGAACTGCTGCCCGCAGACGTGCCGACGCGGTACGAACACGTTCCGCCGACGACGTTCGATGATGAAGGGGTTGACCACACGCACCGCGACGGTACCGGCATGCACGACGGCGGCGGCCACAGTCACGGCGGCGGCCACGCCCACGACCACGGCGTCCGGACTATCGATGGGGGCGACCAATGAGCGACGCCGCAGCGCTCGAATCGTTCCGGCTCGCGGACTCGTTCCTCCCGGTCGGGACCTACACCGTCTCCTACGGACTGGAACAGTTCATTCAGGACGACCGGGTCGAAGACGCGGCAGACCTCGAAGCGCTCCTGTCGACGTACCTCCGCCAGCAAGTCGGACCCGCCGAACTCGTCGCGCTCCGGGCTGCACACGCCGCCGCAGCCGATGGGAATTTCGAAGCGGTCTGTCGGGCCGACCGGCGGCTTTCGGCCGTGACGCTGGCCGCGGAGTTCCGCGAGAGCGCCCAGCAGTCCGGCGACCGACTGCTCTCGCTTCAGACAGAACTGTGTGAGGAGGCGCTGCTGGACCGCTACGCCGAACGCGTCGACGCCGACGAAGCGCCCGGCAACTACGCCGTGGTGCTCGGCGTTGCGACAGCCCTGGCCGATGTGGCTGTCCGTGACGCCTGCTTGCTGTGCTGTCACGGGTTCGTCACCGGACTGTTGGGGGCAGCCCAGCGCCTCCTCTCGCTCGGCCACACGGACGCCCAGCGAATCCTGGATGACCTACAGCCGGTGATGACGGCCGCAGTCGACGATAGCGCGGATCAGGGGATAGACGAGATGACACCGTTCGCACCGCTGGTGGATGTGCTGGCCGCCGAGCACGAACGTGCGGAGCGGCGGCTGTTCGCCAGTTAACGGCCGACCCACGACGGCGGAATCCCTTGACCCGGAGGGTCCGAGTTGCACTCGGCCAGAGCAGAAATGACGTGACCGGTAGCCAGTTCTGTTATTCGGCACTCGCAACGAGCAGGAACGTCTCCGGTCGCACCGCCTCGAACTCGATTGTGAATCCGTGCTGGCGGAGCGCGTCCGTTGCCTCAGTAGCGGAAAACCGCTCGTCGACGGGCGGGCCGTTGCGACCACTGCCGGAGGCCGCCCAATCGGCGATGGCGAACGTCCCGCCTGAGTTGAGCACCCGTGCGACCTCGTTCAGCGCCCCGTCGCTAGCGAATTCGTGGTACGTCATCGTCGAGAACGCCCCGTCGAGACTGCCGGTATCGAACGGGAGGTCGTCGACCGCACTCGTCACGAGGTCGACGTTGTCAGGGACGCCTTTCTCCCGATAGTAGTCGTGCATCGCTTCCTGAATGTCGACAGCGTACACTGATTCGACGGCCGGTGCGATGTCGTCGGTGTAGAACCCGGTCCCGCTCCCGAGGTCCGTGACCGTCTCGTCACTCTCGGGTGAGAGCGCCCAGTGCAACTCTTCTGCAGAGAGTGAGCGGTACCGTTGCTGGGCGTCTTCGAGTTTGTCGGCCCGGCCGGCGTCGAACGTGTGATACCCCATGTTAGAGGTTCCGGAACGCCTCGTCGACGATTTCGCCGGTGTCGGCGACGATGTCCGCCATCTCCTCGTTGTCGGGAGCCATCCCGACGAGGCGGGCGATTCGCATAATCGAGACGTGATAGACGCGCTGTTGTCCGGGTTCTTCTTCCCAAATGACGACGTTACAGGCCATGAGCGCACCGAGTTTGTTGTCTGTCGCATCGAGAGCGCGGTCAGCGACTTCGGGGTTACAGGCCCCCAACACGTAGTAGGGGTCACGGTCCGCATCGATCTTCTCGTTGAGCATTTCGGAGGGCGAGAACTCGACGGGGACACCGAACCCGGCGTCGGTGAACACGTCTCGGACGTGTTCGATGGCGTCTTCGTGGCTCATTTCGAGCGTCGCCTGTTGTTCGCCGATGTCTTCGGGGTCGATCTGGCTCGGGTCGATTGGGAGTACCATTCGTGTGTTGTATTGTGCCTACAGAGCAAAGTCTCTTCGGATACGGTGTCGAAAGGACGGAGAGAATTTTCGAGTACCGGATCGAGAAGTGGGGTCGCCACTCGTCGATATTGCAACCGTAGCTCGTCGGCGGAGTATGTCTTGTTATGTGGTACGTCGGAATCGATGTGGCTATCAAATGGCTAGTAAAGTACGCCATTACCGACCACTTCCACGGGTACTGAGGCAATTCTACCTGTGAACCCCACACGATAGGCCACACCGACTTGTTGTCATATATGAGACTGGCCGGCCCCGGTTACCGTTTGAGAGAACCGACGGCTGTGACGCCGAGGGTGAGAATCGACTGCTGGTCAGATCACACTCTTGACTTTCGTATAGACTCCCGCAGTGCAACCCAGTATTGCAAAGGGTGTACAAAACAAATAAGTCGATCCGGTCCGAATGTCGGAGTGATGACTGACGAGCTAGAGGAGATCAGACGACAAAAACTGGACGAGCTTCGTACCCGGGGTGAGTCGGGTAGTACCAACGAATCTGAATCAGGAGACCCCTCTGAGCCGATTACGGTCGATGGAAAAGCCGAGTTGTCCGACACGACTACCGATCACGACGTGGTTCTGGTCGACTTCTACGCCGACTGGTGTGGGCCGTGCCAAATGCTCGAACCCGTCGTCGAAACCGTCGCGGCCGAGACCGCCGCGACAGTGGCGAAAATCGACGTCGACGCGAACCAGGAGCTCGCCGCCGAGTACGGCGTTCGGGGAGTCCCGACGCTGCTTCTGTTTGCCGACGGGGAGCCGGTCGAGCGACTCGTCGGAATGCAGGACGAATCACAACTGCGTGCCGTAATCGAAAAGTACGCGTGATTCGGGCGGTAGCGAGTTTCCCTGAGAGAAACGGAGGCAAATCCCGTCTTACAAGCGTGGGGGACTCGTAGCGGTTCATCTGGACTCCGTTCTGTAGTCGTTTCTCTCCACGGCCGGGCTCCACGTATAATACTACACAGTATTGTAATATCTGCGAAATACTTTTGCGCACACTGATTCTATTATAAGATATGACGTTGGTTTTCACCCACCCAGAAACGGCCTGGACGACAGCAAAGGACGTTAACGGTATATTCGGCCACACATGAGTCCCGCTGTTCCCCTCACCTACGTTCGAGACCGCCGCGAGGAACTGGTCACACTCGCCCTCGACCTCCTGGCGATAGACACGTCGAACCCGCCCGGGGATACGCGTGCGATTGTGACCGAGATCGAGGGATTCCTCGACCCGCTGCCGGTCGACGTCAAGCGGTTCGCAGTCGACCCGGCGAAGCCGAACCTCCTCGTTGGGATTCCCGGTGAGTCGGACCGAACGCTGCTGTACAACGGGCATCTCGATACGGTGCCCTTCGAGGCCGACGCATGGACTCACGCTCCGCTCGGCGAGCGCGTCGACGACCGCGTGTACGGCCGCGGCGCGACCGATATGAAAGGTGCCGTGGCATCGATGCTGCTTGCCATCCAGGCTTTCGCCGCAACCGACGCTGAACCGCCTGTCACGCTCCTGTTTGCCTTCGTGAGCGACGAGGAAGTGGGCGGTGACGCCGGCCTTCCCGCACTGTTGGAGTCCGGGAAACTCGACGCGGACGCGTGCGTGATCGGCGAACCGACCTGCGAGGCGGGCCGGCATTCCGTCACGGTTGCTGACCGGGGCAGCATCTGGTTGACACTCGAAGCCAGCGGCGAGGGGGCCCACGGTTCCCGGCCGATGCTGGGCATCAACGCGGTCGACCGACTCTACGACGCCGTCGAGACGCTGCGGGACCGCTTTGGTTCTAGACGACTCGATATCGCCCCCGAAGTGGAACCGATCGTCGACGAGTCGGTCGAATACTACGCCCCGTCGCTGGGCGAGGATGTCGCTCGTGATCTGTTCCGGTACCCCTCTATCAACCTCGGTGTTCTCGAAGGCGGCGATGCGATAAACAGCGTCCCGCAGTCCGCCCGCGCCGAAATCGATATCCGACTGACCGCCGGGGTGGAGACGCCCGACGTGCTCTCGGAGATCCGGTCCTGTGTCACCGACTGTGAGGGGATTACGATTACCGATGTCTCCTGGAGCGTCGGGACTGCCGAGGAGTCCGACAGCCCGCTCGTCGAAGCGGTCACGTCGACGGCGGCGGACGTCACAGGTGAACGCGTCTTCCGACGGAGTGCCACGGGCGGCGGCGATGCCAAGACGCTCCGGAACGCGGGCATTCCGACCGTCGAGTTTGCGCTCGGGACCGATACCGTCCACACCCCCGACGAGTACGTCCCGGTCGATGTGCTCGTCGACAATGCAGCCGTCTACACGAGACTGCCGGCAGTGTGGGCGTCACAGACAGCACCGTAGCAGTCCGTTGCGGTGTGATTTTGTCGGCGCGACTGCTCTGGTGGCCGCCGTGCATCGAGTAAGACTTAGGTGCTTGTATTGTGTATTTGTGGATATGAAGCGCAATATTGGGTCCTCGGATAGACTGACCCGCATCGCTGTTGGCCTCGTGCTGGCAGTTGCTGGACTGGCGACGCTCGGCGGTCTGCTGGGCTTCGGAACGACGGTCGGCGCGGTCGCGACACTGCTTGGTGTCGTCCTCGTCGCGACTGGCCTCGTCCGGATGTGCCTCCTGTACCGACTGCTGGGTATCGACACGTCGGGTTCCCGCTAGGGATGGACCGGTTCCAGAACACCGGCCAGCCCGACTGGGACTGGTGGGGCAAACTCTGGCCGACGCCCGGCGCGACGCTCCGGACACTCGGTGTCGCGTCCGGCGAGTCGGTCGCCGAGGTCGGCTGTGGAAGCGGGTACTTTGCGCTCCCAGCCGCCCGCATCGTCGAGCCCGAGCCGGTGTACGCGCTCGATCTGGATGCGGCCCTCCTCGACGAACTCGAAGATCTCGCCGACCAACAGGAGATCGAGAACGTCGTCCCAATCCACGGCGATGCTCGGAACCTGCCTTCGGCGCTCACTGCCCGCGTCGACACGCTCATGATAGCAAACACGTTGCACGGCGTCGACGACCAGTCCGGCTTTATCCGACAGGCCTTCCGGGCGATTGAGGCTGGCGGGAGCCTACTCGTCGTGAACTGGCACGACCGTCCGCGCGAAACCACGACCGTTGCGGGCGAACCGCGAGGGCCGCCGACGGGGCTTCGGATGCCCCCAGCGGCAACCGAGGATGCGGTGCTCTCGGCGTCGGAGTTCACGCTTGAGCGGCAGGTCGAACTGCCGCCGTACCACTACGCCCTCGTGTTCACCCGATAGAGATAGCGGCGCGCTCCCGGCGGTTCCGTACTCGCCGTACGATCGATACGCTTGCTCCACTGCGCCGGACTCATCTGTTTTCATAATCTTGGAATTTACGCACAATACTAATACAGGTGAGCTCCAACTACCTCCTGTGAGACTCCCATGACTGACATCGAACCCGACGAAACCGTCGACGCCCGAGGCGCGGCCTGTCCCGGTCCGCTGATGGACCTCATCGGACAGATCCGAGATGCCGAAGCCGGTGACGTGGTTCGGCTCCTGAGCGACACCGACCAGTCGCTCACCGACGTTCCGGAGTGGGCCGAAGAGGCCGGCAACGAACTGCTCGCTATCGAGGAGCTCGACGACCACAACGCGTTCTACGTGGAGAAAGCATGACCGAGCACGTCGTCATCGTCGGTGGTGGGACCGGTGGCACCGTCCTCGCGAACGACCTCGCCGACCGACTGGACGTCGAGCTTGCCGCCGACGACGTCCGAATCACGCTGATCAACGACGGACCTGACCACGTATATAAGCCGGTCTGGCTGTACGTGCCGTTCGGACAACGCGAACCGGCAGACGGTCGGCGACCGCTCGACGAGCTCGTCGACGACGCCGTCGACCTTCGAATCGACCGCGTGACCGCAATCGACACCGAAGCCCAGCGACTGCGGTTCAACGGCACCGCTCCGGCAGTCGACTACGACTACCTCGTGCTGGCGACCGGGTCGACGCTAGAGCCCGAACGGATACCCGGCCTCGCGGACGGTGGGCACGATTACTACAGCGAGTCGGGCTCGACCGCCCTCCGTGACGAACTGCTTGGGTTCACCGAGGGGCACCTCGTGTTGAGCGTCATCGGGTCGCCCCACATGTGCCCGGCGGCACCACTGGAGTTCGTCTTCATGGCCGACGACTGGCTCCGCGAGCGCGGGCTCCGCGACGACGTCGACATCACCTACACATACCCGATCCAGCGCGTCCACGGCAACCCCCATATCGCCGAATGGGCCCGACCGATTATGGACGAACGCGGCATCGAGGTCGAGACGTTCTTCAACGCCGAGGAAGTCGACCCGGATTCGGAGACGCTCACCTCGATGGAGGGGACCGACCTCGACTACGACCTCCTCGTGACGATTCCGCCCCACGGCGGTATCGACCTCATCGAAGAGGCGGGGCTCGGCGACGACGGGTGGGTCGACGTCGACAAGCACACGCTCGAAGCCGAAGCCGCCGAGAACGTCTACGCGCTCGGCGATACCGCCGATACCGGCGTCCCGAACGCTGGGAGCGTCGCCCACTACCAGGCCGGCGTCGTCGGGCAGCGCCTCGCCAGTGAAATCCGCGGCCGTCCGGCAACAGCGACCTACGACGGGAAGACGCTGTGTTTCATCGAAACGGGGATGGACGCGGCGTCGTTCGTCGAGTTCGACTACGAGAACCAGCCGTCGCCGGCGCCGCCCTCGGAGAAACTCCACTGGTCGAAGCTGGCGTACAACGAGTCCTACTGGCTCACCGCACGGGGGTTGCTCTGACCATGTCCGGAGAAGAGGTTTCCGAGCAGACCGACCTCGAAGCGGCAATCCAGCAGAATCCCGAGGCCGTCGCGGAGTTCGTCGAACACCTCGACGCCGTCAACGAGTTGCTGGACGTGCTCTCGCTCGGCGAGAGTGCGCTCTCCGATGAGATGGTGCGTGAGCTCTCGGCCACCGGCTCGACCCTTGCCGAGTCTGCAGACGGGCTTGCGACCGACGAGACCGTCTCCCTGGCCGAGACCGTCGGTGAGAACGGCGATGAGTTGCAGGACGCGCTGGAAACCCTGCTCGCGCTCCAGCGAAGCGGCACGCTCGACGAACTGGCCGAACTCGCCGAAGTCGGCTCGCTGGCGACCGCCGCGCTCGACGACGAGATGGTCACGTCGCTGGCCGGTACCGGTGCCGCGCTCGGCGAAGTCGCACAGACGGCAGCAGACGACGACACCCGCGACGGTATCGAGACGCTACTGGCGGGCCTCGGTGAAGCGGAGCGCGAACCGGCCGAGCCGGTCGGTCCCGTCGGTCTGCTTCGCGGGCTACGCGACCCGGACGTTCAGTACGGGCTCGGCTACTTGCTGGCGCTTGCCGGCGCAGTCGGCCGTGAGCGCGCCGAGGAAAAGACAGAATAGTTGTCTGCCGCAGCTAGCTGTGCGCGATTGGTCGTTTCAGACAAGAAGTTGGATGTCGGCGTCGGCCATGTCCTGCAGCGCTGTCGCAGCGCCGACACCGGTGGTAACGCCGTCGTAGAAGTCGGCCTCGTCGTAATCCATCAGGTCGATGGTCATCTGGCAGGCCTGGAACTCCACGCCCATATCGAGGCTCGTCTCCAGCAGCTCCTCAATCGTCGCGGTGTCGTTGTTCGCGATGCGCTTTTCCATCATCTTCGTCGTTACGCGGTCCATGCCGGGAATCGCGGCGACCGCGTTCGGCATCGGCATATTCGGATTCCCGACGGAGCTCAGTTTGAGGTTCTTCGAGCGTTCCTCGTGGAGGATGTCTAGCCCCCAGAACGTGTGGAAGACAGTCACCTCGTACCCGAACGCAGCGGCGGTGCTGGCGAGGATGAGCGGGGGGTACGCCATGTCGAGCGTGCCCTTCGTCGCAATGATGCTCATCTTCTTCGTGTCGTCCTCGCTCGTGGCCTCCGCGAGCGCGTCTTCCAGTTCGTCGACGCGGGCGGCCAGCTCCGCACGCGAGGGCGTGTCGTCGGACGCCGCGTCTGGTGTGTCCGTGCTCATCGTTACTCCGTCTTGCGGACGTAGTGCTTGTACACGTCGTCGCCCTCCTCCTGGTCGACGAGTTCGACGCCCTCAGTACCGGCCGCCCAACCGTCGATGTCGCTCATGCTGCCCGGGTCGGTCGCTAGTACTTCGAGGACGTCACCCTCGGCGAGGTCGTCGGTAGCCGACTTCGTCTTCACCACTGGCATGGGACACGATGCACCTTTCACGTCGAGCGTCTCCGCGATATCGAATTCAGCGTTCATTGGTTATTCGCTCCGTTGAGTTGTCTTGGAGCTAACGCACAATACCGCCCGGTCAAGTAAAAGATTGTCGATTCTTGTGAGTTTAGCAAACAACTACTCACCTAATTTCCGGCCTCAAATGCCCTATTATGCTAATTCAGGCCATATTTTATTTACTCGTGGGTCTGTTTGGCCGATAGTATTGTTTAGAATGTGGATTACTATGCAAATGCTTTTGTGCGTCCGCCCGGTAGAAACGAGTGCACAAAATGAACGCTGACGACTTTCCGACGCCAGACGTCGACGTGGAAACGACCGATCCGGAATCGCTCAAAGACCGCATTGACGCTGGTGAAGACGTGACGCTTCTCGACGCGCGTATGCAATCAGACTACGACGAGTGGCGCATCGACGGCGAAAACGTCACCTCGCTCAACATCCCGTACTTCGAGTTCCTTGAGGACGACATCGACGGCGACGTCCTCGCTCAGATCCCCGACGACCACGAAGTGACCGTCCTGTGTGCGAAAGGCGGCGCAAGCGAGTACGTCGCGGGCACGCTCGCAGAACACGGCTACGACGTCAACCATCTCGAAGACGGCATGAACGGGTGGGCGAGCATCTACGAGGCCGTCGAGGTCGAACGCTACGACGGCGCCGGCACACTCCTGCAGTACCAGCGCCCGTCCTCCGGCTGTCTGGCCTATCTCCTTTACGACGACGGCGAAGCCGCCATCATCGACCCGCTGCGGGCGTTCACCGACCGGTATCTCGATGACGCCGCTGAACTCGGTGTCGAACTCAAGTATGCACTCGATACGCACATCCACGCCGACCACATCTCCGGCGTTCGCGACCTCGACGCAGAAGGCGTCGAGGGCGTCATTCCAGAGGCCGCCGTCGACCGCGGCGTCACCTACGCCGCGGAGCAAGGCTCCACGGGCCCTGCCTCGCAAGCTCGGCAGGACACCGACGACCTGACGACTGCCGAAGACGGCGACACGTTTCAGGTCGGCGACGCGACTATCGAGACAGTCTCCACGCCCGGCCACACGACCGGGATGACCTCCTATCTCGTCGACGGGAGCCTGCTCGCGACCGGTGACGGGCTCTTCATCGAGAGCGTCGCTCGCCCCGACCTCGAAGAGGGCGACGAGGGCGCGCCCGAAGCCGCGCGTATGCTCTACGAGTCCCTTCAAGAGCGTGTGCTAACACTGCCTGATGGCACGCTTATCGGCGGCGCGCACTTCAGCGACGCGGCCGAACCCGCAGAGGACAGTACATTTACCGCCCCAATCAGTGCGCTCGTCGAAGAGATGGACGCGCTCACCATGGACGAGGACGCGTTCGTCGAGCTCGTCCTCTCGGATATGCCGCCGCGGCCGGCCAACTACGAGGAGATCATCGCGACGAACCTCGGGCAGAACGCCGTCGACGACGAGGAAGCGTTCACGCTGGAACTCGGGCCGAATAACTGCGCCGCTAGCCAGGAATCCCTTGCGGGTGACTAACGACGCCAATGGTGATTGAGGCACTCCCACTGCAGGCAACCGCCGAACTGTTTCCGAACGGCATCAGTCGCTACGCCGTCGGTGGCTTGCTGGTGGGGCTTGGGACTGTCGTCATCTACCTCGGAACCGGCATCAGCGCCGGCGCGAGCACGTTTCTGGAGTCGACGCTGTCGTACGTCTCGGACCGGTCCCGGTTCCAGCAGTATGTCAGCTCCCGTGACTGGCGTGTCGTGTTCACGCTCGGCATTATCCTCGGGGCGGCCGTGTACGCGGTCGTCTATCAGGGCGGCGCGTGGACCACGGACGTCCAGCCGTGGCGACTCCTCCTCGGCGGGGTATTCGTCGGTATCGGGACGCGCGTCGGCAAGGGCTGTACGTCAGGCCACGGCGTCTGTGGCGTCGGCTCCGCGTCGAAAACGTCGATAGCCGGCGTCCTGACGTTCCTCGCCGTCGCCATCATCACTGCACAACTGGTTTCGGCACTGGGGGTGAGTCCGTGAGCTGCGAGACACGAGCGGAACGAGAGTCTCGAAGCGAGCGACCGGGAGCGGCCGGAGGGAACGACACATGAGTGACGACCGCCACCCCGCGTTCATGCCGCTGATTCTCGTCGGCGGGCTCATCTTCGGGTTCGGACTCGCGTACAGCCACATGGCGCGCCCGGAAGTCGTTCTGGATTTCCTCCAGTTCGAGGACTTCGGGCTGGTGTTCGTGATGTTCGGCGGCGCTGCCGTGACAGGGGTGGCCTTCGTTCTCGGACCCCGCCTCCTCGGCCGCGCGCCGCTGACCGGCGACACCTTCGAACGGCGTCTGAAGTCCTTCGACCGGAACGTTCTGGTCGGCGGTGCCATCTTCGGCGTCGGGTGGGGACTGTCCGGTATCTGTCCGGGGGCCGCCTACGCGAGCCTCGGTATCGGCAACGTCACCATCCTCTGGGCGCTCGCCGGGATGTTTCTCGGCGCATATCTCCAAGGCTACTGGCGAACCCGGAGCGAGACCAGCGATACAGCCGCGACGGGCGCAGACTAACAGTTCGCAGGCATGTGTGTCGGCTGTGAGGTGAACGGCCTTGACCACCCATCCGAGGGCAGTTTTTGCCGGATCGTGCGTGCATTTGTGCGAACCGTACACAAGTCTTATATCTGGGTAGTAACTACAGAGAGGTGATAACGATGCCAGATTCGATGTCTGAACAACTCCGCCGGGATATGCAGTGTGAGGGGCTGTTGGAATGCTTCCACGGACTCAAAGAACTCGACAAGGAGTGCTTTCGGGCGCTCGTCGAGGCCGAGGAACCACTGACCGTCGACGAACTCGCCGAGGCAGTCGACCGCGAGCGCTCGACCGCGTATCGCGCCGTCCAGCGACTCCTCCAGACGGGCTTTATCGAGAAAGACCAGATCAACTACGACCAGGGCGGCTACTACCACGTCTACTCGCCGACGGACCCGTCCCAGATAGCAGACGAGATGCAGCGCATGCTCAACGACTGGTACGCGAAGATGGGCCAACTGATTCAGGAGTTCGAGAACAAGTACGAACAGTCCGAGTCCTCGGCCCCGACTGTCGAAAGCTAACGCCGCCGTCTTCTCTCTATTACACTCTGTCGCTCACGAGCCGAGCCGATTTCTACTTGTGAAGCGTTAAAATGTCTCACTACTTCTGGCTCATTATAGTATTTCATAGTATTGTATATTTTGTGCAAACTCTTATTTGTCGCTGCCGCGTACAGTCTATTGATGGCAACCGATACTGCATCCGACGCCGAGACGACCGCGACGGACGAACCGCTTCACATCGACGGAACGGACCATCTCGACGATGTCGTCGACAAGCACGACGTCGTCCTCACGGACTTCTATGCCGACTGGTGTGGCCCGTGCCAGATGCTCGAACCGATCGTCGAGACGCTGGCCGCAGAGACCACCGCGACCGTCGCCAAAGTCGATGTCGACGCTAACCAGCAACTCGCACAGTCCTACGGCGTCCGTGGCGTTCCAACACTCATCCTGTTCGCCGATGGCGAGCAAGTAGAGGAAGTCGTCGGCCTCGAAGGAGAAGAAGCGCTCCGATCGCTCATCGAATCCTACGCTGAATAAGGCCATATCTGTAGACGACACCCCGTATATCGACTTATTCACTGCCCGGGTGGCACTGGTTAATAAACACTTGGTGCGAGTTCAGCGCCGTCGCACGCACCCACTCATAATATATTAGCGAGAGCGCTATTACGCCACGTAATGACGAAAGCAGCCGTCATCATCCTCGCAGGGACAGAGGGACACGAGAATCTCGGCCGACTCGCAAACGGCCTCGAAGCAGCAACGGAGTTCGCGGAAAACGACGAGGACGACCTCGAACTCATCTTCGACGGGGCCGGAACACAGTGGATTCCGGAACTCGAAGACGAGGACAGCGACTACCATGAACTGTACCAGACCGTCAAAGAGGATACGGCCGTCTGTGACTACTGTTCCGGTGCATTCGGCGTCGAAGACGCCGTCGCCGACTCCGGACTCGTCACGCTGGACGAGCACGACGGCCACCCGAGCATTCGCTCGCTCGTCGACGACGACTACGAAGTTATCACGTTCTGATCCCGACAGCGGGGCGGTCACGTTCGACCCCACTGTAGTGAAACACGACGCGGCTTTATCCAGGGCCGTGTGATTACTTCACAAGAACCACTGCCCAGCCCGAAGTCGGTTACGGGCCGCTGTGGGCGTCGCACAGGACCCTGATACCATATGATTCTGCCAGTCTCGTGGACGATGGTCGTGATAGTGACGGCTATCGTCCTCGTCGCCGGGGCGACAAACGGGCTTGCTGGCTTCGGCTTCGCCGTCGTCGGGACGATGGCGCTTGCGACGGTCATCGACCCGGCGACAGCCGTCGTGTTCATGATTCTCCCCATTCTCGCGGTGAACGTTTCACTGGTTCGGGACCTCTCACGGCGTGAACTGCGTACCTGTAGCCAGCGGTTCGGACCGCTTATCGCTGCGGCGCTTGTCGGGACTGTTGTCGGGATGGCTGTACTCGACAGGCTCCCGGAAGCGCCACTCCGTATCGGACTCGGTCTGCTGACCCTGGGGTTTGTGGCGACCGCCCAGCAGCGGGTGCCGCTTCCCGGATGGGTGTCAGTGGGCAACAGCGACCTCGGGAAGACACCGCTTGCGATGGTCGGCATCGGCGGCGTTTCGGGGGCGCTGTTCGGCGGAACGAACGTCGGCGTCCAGCTCGTCGCGTATCTCCGGAGTTTCGACCTCTCGCACAGCGTGTTCGTCGGCGTCGTCGCGCTGGTGTTTCTGGGACTCAGCGTCACGCGGGTCGCTTTTGCCGGCGTCTTCGGGCTCTATCCCAACGCGGTTGTCGCTGGAACGTCCGTTCTCGCAGCCGTGCCGGCCGTTGCCGGTGTCGCAGTCGGGAAGCGACTCAGAACCGCTGTCAGTGACCGGGTCCGTCGAGCCGCCGTGCTAGCCTTACTATCGATTATCGGCTTCAGACTGGTCGCCAGTGGCCTTGGAGTCGTGTGAAAGTTGGCTCAGCATGTCCTCAACCACGTTCAGCCGTAGATGGTGGTGACGGTCGACCTTGGAGGGGGGACAGACCGACTGGCTGGTTCGAATCCGTCCCGAACACAATCGCTTCCAGTAGCCCACGCAGTTACCCGAACCTCACGCAATCATTAGTACCGCAGCGATACGAGGGTCTGTATGACGGACCCGTTCGTAGTCATCGGTGGCGACGCGGCCGGACTGAGCGCCGCGAGCAAGTTCACCCGAGAGGCACCGGACCGTGACGTGATCGTCTTCGAGAAAGGCGAGTGGGTATCCTATGCCCACTGCGGGACGCCGTATTACGTGAAGGGGACCGTCGAGCGGCTGACGGACCTTCTCTCGCTGTCGCCCGAGCAGGCGTCTGAGCGCGGTATCGACCTCCGCCGGAACCACGAAGTCGTCGGCGTCGACACCGACGCAGAAACGGTCACCGTCGCACAAGACGGCGAGACGTTCAGCCAGCCATACGGCGACCTGCTGGTCGCGACGGGCGCACACGCGGTGACCGGGCCGATACCGGGGGCGGAACTCGACGGCGCGTTCACGATGCACGGGCTCGATTCGGCCGCCGCGGTCCGCGCTGCGCTGTCCGAACCCGGCGACTCTACCGTCGACACGAGCATCGAGTACGTCGATACAGCACTCGTCGAGAAGTACGCCGACTGGGAGCCACCGGAGCGAGTCGCTATCGTCGGCGGCGGCTACGTCGGCGTGGAAATGGCCGAAGCGTTCCGGGCCCACGATGTCGAAACGCACCTCTTCCAGCGGTCAGGCCACCTCCTGCCGCCGTTCGGGGAAGCAGTGGGCGAGCGCGTTGCCGATCACCTCCGGGAACAGGGCGTGACACTGCATCTGAACACCGCCGTCGAGGAACTCGTCGGCGACGAAGGCGGGCGCGTCGCGTCGGTTGTACACGGCGACGGCAATACCGATGTGGACCTCGCGCTTGTCGGTATCGGCATCAAGCCGAACACCGCCCTCGTCGAAGACACACCGGTCGAACTCGGGGCCTCCGGTGCGATAGCGGTCGACGAGTACGGTGCGACGAGCGTTGACGGCGTCTACGCCGCCGGAGACTGCGCCGAGGACACCCACGCCGTTACCGGCGAGCCCGACTGGGTCCCGCTCGGACTGACCGCAAACCGGGCCGGTCGCGGGATCGGACAGACTGTGGCGGGCGACCCGTCGCCCGTCGGCGACATCGCCGGAACGGCCGTCGTCAAAGCGTTCGACCTCGAATGCGGTCGCGTCGGCCTCCTCGACCACGAACAGGCCAGCGCCGCCGGCTTCGACCCGGTGTCGAAGACAGTCACGGCTGGTTCTCGGTCGGGGTACTACCCCGGCGGCGACGATACCGACGTGACGCTCGTCGCCGACCGGGAGAGCGGTCGCCTGCTGGGCGGCGCAATCGTCGGGGCAGACCGGGCGGCGATACGTATCGACACGCTTGCGACGGCCATCGAGGCGGACATGACCATCGACGAGCTCGAACGACTGGACCTGGCGTACGCACCGCCGTTCAGCCCCGTCTGGGACCCGGTGCTGGTCGCCGCCAAAGTGCTCAACGGACAACTGGATTGAGAGCGGTACGGTAGACGGCTTTTCGAGAGGAGCGGCCCAACGATAGCCAATCACTCCGGGGCAAAGGGCCGCCCGGTCACCGTCTGCAGGCGCACGCCTGGCGGAATCGGCAACGAGATGTGGAAACCCAGACCGAACGGCCGGTGCTACCGGATCGGAGCGTCACAGGCGTTTCACACCGCTGGCGACAGCGAGGTACAGTGGCAGGGCGAGTAAGAGGACGCCACCGATCAGCCCCCAGTCGGTGAGTCCGAGCGGGACCGTCCCGAAGTAGACGTTGAGAGGGGTGTATAGCACAGCGAGTTGCAGGAGTATCGACCCGCCTACTGCGGACGCCAGCCACCGATTCGACAGCGTCGGTGTCTCGCGGAGCCAGCGGATCACGTACAGTTTCTCGAATTCGAGGAACACGAACCCGGTGAATATCATCGTCATCGCGTACGGCGTGACTGCGGGTGCGCCGGCAAGCGTGACCAGTAGCAGGCCGAGCATCACAGTTGTCGAGATGACGCCTGTACCCCCGATAAGCGCGAGCATATCGTGGTCGACGATGCCGCGATCCGGGTCTCTGGGCGGTCGCTGCATCACGTCATCGCTTTTGGGGTCGGCCCCGAGCGCAAGCGCTGGCAGACCATCGGTCAGTAGATTGATCCACAGCAACTGGACCGCCGGCAGGACGAGGTAGCCAAACAGTGAGGCGATAAAGACGATGGCGACTTCGGCCACGTTGGCACTCAGCAGGTAACCGACGAACTTCCAGACGTTGTCGAAGATCGCCCGCCCGCGCTCGATCGCCCGTTCAATCGTCGCGTAGTTATCATCCAGCAGGATAACGTCGCTGGCCTGTTTGGCCACGTCAGTTCCGCGGACGCCCATCGCGACGCCGATGTCGGCGTTTTTCAGCGCCGGTGCGTCGTTGACCCCGTCGCCCGTCATTGCGACGGTGTGGCCGTTCGCCTGTAACGCCTGCAGGATCCGGACCTTGTGCTCCGGAGACGTGCGTGCGAACACGTCGACTGTCTCGACGCGGTCTCGGAGCGCTTCTTCGGAGCATTCCTCGACGTCGCGGCCTTCCATCACGCGCTGCCCCAGGCCGAGTTCTCCGGCGATGGCCGCGGCGGTCCGGACGTTGTCGCCGGTTACCATCTTCACGGCCACGCCTGCACGCTCGGTCGCCGCAATCGCGTCGGCGACCTCCTCGCGGGCCGGGTCGATCATGCCGACCAACCCGGCGAAGATCAGGTCGGCACTGACATCGTCGGCCTCGCCAGTGGTGTCGTTCCGTTCTACCACGGAGGTATCTTCCGTGTACGCCACTGCGAGCACCCTGAGCGCGTCGTCAGCGAACGCACCGACCTGCTCTCTGATCTGCTCGGCTCTGTCGGGCGTCAGGTCCGCCGGGCCGGTATCGGTGAGGACGCGAGAGCACTTCGAGAGGATTACTTCGGGTGCGCCTTTTACGTAGACCGTGTCGTCGTGGACAGTACCCATCCACTTGCGCTCGGATGAGAACGGGATCTCATCCGTTCTGGGATGCTCTTCGCGGAGGCGTTCCACATCGATTCCGCACTCGTCAGCCGCCATGACGATGGCCTGCTCCGTCGGGTCCCCCGCTTCGAGCGTCGCATCGCTACACAGTGTCCCGGCGCGGAGCACCGTGGCAACGCGGTCCGGCAGGGGTTCCCCCTCTATTTCGTCACTGTCGACGACAGCGTCGTTGACCCAGATCCGACTGACTGACATTCGCCCCTCGGTCAGCGTCCCGGTCTTGTCGGTGCAGATGACATCGACGGAGCCCAGCGCCTCGACGGCGGGCAAGCGCCGCACGAGAGCGTTCTCGTCGGCCATTTTCCGGACACCGAGGGCCAGCGTTAGCGTCACAACCGCTGGCAGTCCCTCGGGGACCGCGGCCACAGCGAGTGAAATCGCGGTGAGTGCCGCCTGTACCAGTTCGGTCCCCCGGAAGACGAGGAGTGGAACCACGAGGGCAGCAAGTACCATCACGCCGACGCCGAGCGTCCGGCCCAGCGTGTCGAGTTCAGTCTGTAGCGGTGTGTCAGTTTCCTCCGTTCCTGCGAGTTGGCGGGCGATGGCGCCGACCTCAGTGTCCATCCCAGTCGCCGTGAGGACGGCAGCGCCCGAGCCGCGCGTGACGTTCGTTCCCTTGTACACCATCGGTTCTCGCTCCGCGAGCGGCGCGTCGGCGTCGACCGGGTCGGTTCCCTTCGAGACCGGCGTACTCTCTCCAGTGAGCGCCGCTTCGTCGACCTCCAGAGACAGACAGTCGATCAGTCGACCGTCGGCCGGAACGACGTCGCCACTTTCCAGTTCGATAACGTCGCCCGGAACGAGTTCGGTCGCGTCGACCTCGACGGACTGCCCATCGCGTCTGACTGTCGCGGTTGGGGCGGTCAGTTCCCGCAAGGATTCGAGCGTCCCCTCTGCGCGGTAGTCCTGGACGAAGCCGAACAGGCCGTTCCCGACCACGATCACGGCTATCAGGACTGCGTCGACAGCGTGTCCCGCCCACACGGACAGTATCGCGGCCGCAACGAGAACCCAGATAAGGGCGCTGTCGAACTGGGCGATAGCGATGTCGAGTGGTGTCCGTTTGCTCCCCTGCGTGATCTCGTTCTCGCCATGTCTGTCACGCCGCGTTCGGGCTTCCGACGCCGACAGCCCATCAGGCTCGCTGTCGAGCCCCGAAATGACGTCGGCAGTCGGTTGTGTGTGGGCGGCTTCGGACATGGAGGGTGATCTGCCGCTATGTTGATATGAGTTCCCTTATCCAGTACAGTGGTTCTTCTTCGAGTCGGTACTGCGGAGAACCGTCCGCCCTAGGATTCGGTCCGTCCGGTTAGCTCATTCGGTACGAGGCGGTAGAATTCGAAGTCAACCTCGCGGAGGGGGCGTTCGAAGATGTCGACCATGGGCATATCGACGTGTTCCAGTCCTTCCAGTGTTTCCGTCTCGATTCCCTCCCGTTCGACGTCTTCGAGCCGACCGTTCGCGACCACGCTTTGCCATCCCGAATCCGTCTCGTCATAAGTCACGAACGTCGCCGCGCGGTCGTCGAGTTCGCCCTTCGACCGCTCTACACCGACCGCTAGCCGGAAGTAAAATGTGGTGGTGGGCGCGTCGTACCCGTACGAAACCGGGACTGAATGCGGGGGCGCGTCGCCGGCGGCGAGCGAAAGGATGCCCGTCCCCCCGTTGTCCAGAAACGCGTCCCGTTCCTCGTCCGTCATCGTAACCGGGTTGTCCGCAGCCATAGGTAGTGTCACGACAGGAACAGTAATAAGTGCATGGTCGTGTCGGTCTGACTGCCGCCTCGCCGGGGACACGACGGGCCCCGCACGCAGTCGGACGCTGACAGACAGGAAGACGCGTGCCTGTCTTCAGGCTTCGTCACCGCGCTGGTCTCGGGCGTTGACTGCGAGGACAGGCATATCGGCGTGTCTGATGATCCGTTCTGTCGTACTTCCCACGAGGAACCGATTGAGACCGGTCCGACCGGCCGTCCCCATGGCGATCAGATCGATGTCGTTCTCGTCAGCGTACTCAAGGATATCTGCCGCCGGGAATCCACTGACGACTCGTGTGACAGTTTCCACTCCGGATTCGCGTGCCCGTGCCGCAATCCGCTCTGTCACTTTCTCCCCTTGCGACTCCAGGGACTCGATCAGGTCTTTCGGTAGCGTGTATTCGGAGCCGGTTGCGATATTGCTGAGATTGACGACGTTCAGGGCATGAACGCGGGCATCGAACTGTGCCGCAATCTCGCATGCGGGCTCGATTGCGGCCGCTGCGGGCGCGCTTCCATCTGTCGGGACAAGGATATCGTCGTAGGGAGCGGTGTCGCGACTCCGGTCGGTTGCGCGCACGGTGAGAACAGGGACGTCAGCCTGCCGAACGACGCTCTCTGTCACGCTCCCGGCGAGATATCGCCCGACGCCTGTGCGGCCGTGCGTTCCCATCGCAATCAGGTCCACATCGTGGTCGTCGCGGTATGCGCAAATCTCGTCAACTGGATCTCCCTTGCGGATAGTCGTCTGTATCGCTCCGGCGGCGTCCACCGCGTCCGTGATAGCCGCGACTGTGTCTTCGGCGTCGGCCGTCATGCGGTCGAGTGTCTCGTCTTCGAGATCGTCGCCGCTGAACGGCCCGCCTGCTGTTCGCGTATCGATGACAGCGATGACGTGCAGGCTCGCGCCGAATGCACGAGCCAGCGCTGCCCCGTGCTCGGCGGCCCGGGTCGCGTGTTCGCTGCCGTCAGTCGGGACCAGTATTGAATCGAACATTGCTGTGTTTACAAATTGTTGCTGTCAGTAAATAAACTGTAGTCGCGATTCTCACACTATTAGAAATCCGGCGGCTGAGATCGGCGTCTCGAATAGTTAGACTGCGTTGCCAGCAGTCCTCGCCGGTACACCCCCAAAGTATGAGGGGAGGGCGTAACAATCGTACAGTTATTACCAGATTATGTCAAGGCATATTCGTTTGAAAACGACATGAGAGCTGCTACTGATTGTCCCACTGAGGGGCTTCAGCAGACTTTTGTGGACCACCGCCGGTTTGCGCCTCTTCCGCCTCGCCCCAGCCACCGGCATCGACTATGCTGAAGAGTTCGCGCCAGTTTTCTTCGTCCGCACTTTCGGGGAGTTGGCCGCGGAGGTCCTGAAAATCGGCGGCCGGGACCGCCGTATGCATCAGGTCAACAACGACGCGTGCGTGGTACGCTGCGTCCGACGGTTCAACGCCTTCTATTTCGGCGACACGGTCGACGAACTCCGTCCAGTCAAACCGCTGCCCGTGGTCGCGGACGGCGCCGGTCATATACCACTTGATTTCCATCGGGAGGGAGGCAGCGAAGTCCGCGGCGTTCTCCGCGAGTATGCGCTGTCCCAGGGGTAGCAGTGTCGCGCGGGTCGCCCGAACGGCCTCACCAGTACCGGGTAGTTCAAGCCTGTGCTGTATCTCGCCGGTGAACTCATCGAAGTCCATGTACTCTTGTTGGCAGTGCAACAATATAGCGTCCGGTGGGACTTCTCACTGGCTGAAAACCAGCAGGCATACGTACTACCGTCCGACGAGTATCGGCAGATTTCATAGATATAACAGTATCTGTGCCGTATTGTGAACAGCCACACCCTCTGAGAAGTCCGCTCTACTTTTTTTAGCGTGGGGTTGCATTCGTGATACGTAACTGGATGATCAGACGCGACCTATGACACTCGACCAATTAGAAGAGTACGGACTCGAACAGATGGACGACGAAGCGATTCGGGAATTCCTCGCCACACACTCGACCGGAGTCTTGGGGCTGCCGACGACAGACGTCCCGTACCTGCTACCACTATCGTACGGCTTTGACGACGGAGCCTGCCTCTATTTCACCTACCTCCTCGGCGAATCGAGCCGGAAAGCGGAACTGACTGAGCGAGCCGGCCGTGGCCGGTTTCTCGTCTACGACATCGACACCGCGTTCGAGTGGCAGAGCGTGATGCTCGCCGGCGATATCAGCAGTGTGCCTGAGGACGACTGGTCGGATATCACGGCGATGACACAGAACGCCTGGCGACCCAACACGCTCCAGACTGCCACCACCTCCGGCGGAGTCGCACTCTACGAGTTCGAGATAACGGATCTTGCCGGGATCCGACAGACCGGACTGGCACCCGACTTCCGGGAGAACATCGAACCGTGATTGCCACCGACTTTGGACGGGAATGACGTTTTAGCCGTTGTAAATACGATACGCGACACCTCCAAAAATCGAACGGATCGATATGTGGACGGGTACCCAATACAACAATAGATTATTAGCTTTTGATAATGGTCAGCGGATTGAAATAGGAAGCGGTGCATTCTTTTAGTATGTACGACACGATTGTGGTCGCGACCGACGGCAGTGCTGACGCGAACCGCGCAGCGACACACGCGCTCGAACAGGCCGAGCAACACGGTGCCGAGCTTCACGCCGTCTTTGTTGTCGATACGGACCGACACGCCGAGCCAGCCCTCAGTAGTATGGAACTGGAGACCATCGAAATCGAGGAATGGGGGAACGATGAACTCGCAGAGGTCGCCGAGAGGGGTGACGCGCTCGGCGTCGAGGTCACCACTCGCTGCTGTCACGGGAAACCGTACGTGGAGATCATCAGCTATGCCGACGAGGTCGACGCCGACCTGATCGTGCTCGGATACCACGGCCATTCTCACACGAAAACTGGCCAAATGGGAAGCGTGACCGACCGAGTCGTCCAGAACGCGGGACGACCGGTGCTGGTGGCTACCTGAGAGAGTTACACAGAGACCCTTTCAAACGGTCATACACCGGCGGAACTGTCTCAGAGCACTCACCTCGGCGTCAGGTACGGGCACAGCTACGACTGCGACCGAAACCGATTCCAGTGTCACCGTCTGATCTATGATCTGAGCGATGCTCCAACCGACGGCTGACTGGATTAGTCCCGGTCAATCCGCAATGTTAATCGCCGTGCTGGGACTCGCTACGCTCGGAACGCTGGCGCTGTTTTTCGTCGCGGCGGCCAGTACACACCGACGCCGGTCGCGGCCGTACGTTCTGTTGACTGTCGCTATCGGGTTGCTGGTCCTTCGGTCCGTGGTCGGCATCGGGACTGTCCTCGGGGCTGTCCCGATGGTAGTACATCACCTCACCGAACACGGGTTCGACTTCCTCATCGCGCTGCTGGTGCTGAGTGCGATCTACTCGGTCGCGCCGCCGAGCGTCCCCGACTGACCGGCGTTTCGACGGTCGCACCACGAACCATTTGGTGTCGTCTAGTGTACTATCTAGTATGTCTGACTATGCACCAGCGCTGACACGCCGGCACTTCATCGTCGGGACCGCGACAGTCGTGTCGCTCTCGGGGTGTCTGGGGACCAGTGAAGAGCTGGAACCGGTCGCCATCGAGAGCGGACAGAACTGTGACCAGTGTGGGATGGTCATCGACCAGCACCCGGGTCCAGTCGGCCAAACGTACTATCAGGACAACACGCCCGAGGGGCACGACCCACCAGCACGGTTCTGCAGTACGACCTGCACGTATCGGCATCGGTTCGCCAAAGAACAGTCGGGGTGGACGCCTGCGGAGACGTTCCTGACCGACTACAGTACAACCGACTACGATGTTCGGACTGATGGGGGCAAGACCATCATCTCCCGGCACTTGGAGTCAGAGGCGTTCGCTTCGACTGAAGAGCTCACAGTCGTCGCAAATTCGGAGATAGAGGGGGCAATGGGACCCGCTATCGTCCCGTTCAGCGACAGCACGGACGCCGAGTCGTTCGCCGAGGAGTACGGCGGCCAGACCCTCCCTGCCGAGGACATAACGCGAGAACTGGTGGGCGGGATGTAGGCGAGTTCCCGCGCAGTGAGAACGTCCGATACCCTGTTGTCCCGGAGGCTGGAAAGCCGTACTGAAGACTATGTCCACGGTTACTGAGCAAGTGCGTTCCCACGTCGAGTCCAAACCGGGAGTCCATTTCAACGCGCTTGCGGCAGATCTCGATATCGCGACTGGGCAGGCACAGTATCATCTGCGGAAACTGCGTCGTGCCGGCGACGTGGTTGCCGAGGAAATCCAGGGCAAGACGCACTATTACAGCCGGGAGTACGACCCCTGGGAGCGACGTGTGCTCGCGTTTGCCCGGCGCGAGACTGCGCGCACGATTCTCCTGCATCTGCTTGAAGCGGAGTCCCTGTCGGCAGACGAACTGACCGACCGGCTGGGAGTCGCCCGGAGTACGGTCTCCTGGCACGTTTCGGCACTGGCCGACGCGGGGATACTCGAAAAGTCGTACGGCGAACGGGGGCGTGTCGTCGTGGCCCTGACCGACCCTGACGAGACACGGCGGCTGCTCGCTGCAGTCCGTCCATCGCTCACGGACCGTCTCATCGACCGGTTCACGCGGCTGGTCGACGGCGGACTCGCGGCCGCAACGGACGACGGCTGAAATCAGGCCGCATCCGTCGCAAGCATCGCCCCCACGAACGTGAGTCCCCACCAGAATAGGAGCGAGAGGGCGGCGACCCACGTCGGGACGAACGCTGACCGGCCCGGAACAGCGACGTACAGGACCTGATCGAACACGAGTCCGCGATACGCACCCGCCGGAGTCATGGAGAGCGCGCCGCCGAGTGTGCCCGTCGTGACGCCGGTGTCGAGCGCTGCAAACACCGCGAGGTCACTGCCGACGGTGAGGACAAGCAGCCCGGCGAGTGCGAGCACGAGTGCTCGGCCCCGGCTTCGGGCGAGCGCCGACAACAGGAACGCGATAGTCAAGGACGTGAGCGCGTACAGGACCGTCAGTGCGATGAATCGGATGAACAGGAACGGGGAATCGACACCGCGGTGGCTCGCAAACACCGTCGTCTCCGGTCCTGCAGTCGTCGCTACGTTGATGCCCAGCGCCAGCAACGGGACGACAACAATAGTGATCAACAGCAGGGCACGGCCCGCGTACACCCCGCCGACGTACGACCACGTCGAAAGCGGGTAGGTGTCAAGTATGTCGAGTTCTCCCCGGACGGCGGGGTCGGCGATGGCGCGATAGCCGACAGCGAAGGCAAGCGTCGGTACGAGGACTTCGACGGCAACGAGTGTATCAACGACGGTGGGAACGTAGCCGCCGGCGGGGCCGCCACCGGCATGAGCGAGCCCGAACAGGACAATCCCCGTGACCAGCCCGAGCGCAAGATAGGTGCGTGTCCTGACCGCACTGCGGACTTCCCGCACGAAAACGGTCCAGAACCGGTTGCCCTCCGTCATGCCTGCTCTCCCTCCGGTGCAGCGATAGTGGCTCGGTCCTGTTCCAGAAGCGCTGTGAACGTCTCGTGGAGCGGCCCGCCGGTCTGTTCTCGCAGAGAGTCAACCGACCCGGTCCGCACGAGGCGGCCGGATTCGAGCACTACCAGTCGATCAGCTGTCTCCTCGACGAGCGGCAGTTCGTGCGAGCAAAGAACCACGGCACGACCGGCGTCGGCAATCGACTCGATGATGTCGAATATCAGTCGGCTCATTGCCGGGTCGAGACCGCTTGCCGGTTCGTCGAGCATCACGATGGGTGGGTCACCGGCCAGTGCCTGTGCGATTCCCAGGAGGCGCGTCATCCCCCCGGAGAGCCCGGACACGGGACGGCCGGCCACTTCTTCGAGGCCGACACGTTCCAGGAGCCGGTCCGGGTCGTCGTCGACGAGGTCCGCGTAGAACGCGGCGGTCTCCCGGACGCTAAAGCCCGGCCGGAAGGTCGGCCGCTGGGGCAGGTAGCCCAACTGTCGTTCGGCCTCCGGCCCGCTGTACGAGACGGTGCCGCTGGTCGGTCGCTCGACGCCCAGAAGCACGCGCAGGAGCGTCGATTTCCCGGACCCGTTCGGGCCGATGAACCCAGTCACGGCGTCGGACGGCACGTCGAGTGACACCTCCGAGACGGCTGTGACATCGCCGTACTTCTTCGTGACCTCGTCCGCCGTGAGGTACGTCTCCCCGGTCATGCTGCCTCCTCCATCGAGGTCTCGTTTCGAAGATGCCTGACGGCCCCGGGGTTAGCAGGGTCTGTCAGGGGTGCCCTGTCGACGATGCTTCCCCGGCGAAAGCCGGGCGTGGTGCCGCGGAGCGCCCGGAGCCCCCGGACACTCGGTGCCGCCCTGAGGACGACCGCAGCGTCGGTCTGGTGGAGACGGCGGTCGACAGAATCGGTGGGCGAGTAGGACTGGGCCAACACCGGGCCAGTCCCGCCAGTGAGATCGTACGCGCCGCTCCAGTAGTTCCCCCTGCCGTCGTGCGTGTACACGCGCAGCGGCCCCGGTCCCGAGACGGCGTGGCGGTCGTTGGCGATGAAATCGTTCTCGGTGACGATGTTCGACGGGACGACCGTCGATGCTCGCACGCCGATGTCGTTCCCGTAGAGCACGTTGTGCTCGTACAGGGACCGGTCGGCGTTTGTCGACATCGCCTGGTCGGTGTCGACTACCACGTTGTGCGCGATATAGCTCCGGGACCCAGCTAACATGACGCCACTGCCGGAGTGGCGCACGTCGTTGCCGACGATGGCGTTGGCCACAGGGTTCGTCATGACGACGACGCCAGCGTACTCCTGTCCCCGGGCGACGTTGTCCGCAACGAGCGACCGGGAGGTGTACATCAGGTGGACGCCGAAGCGATTGTCCCTGAACGTGTTGTTCCGGACAGCGGTCCCGTCGGCCCGGTGGAGGTAGACGCCGTCACGCCCGCCGTTGAACACCGAGTCCTGCACGACAATCGGGCCGTGCATCCCGATAACGCCCATGAACCCGTCTTGCCAGTCTGCCGTCCCGTTGACCGTGACATTCTCGACAACCGCACCGGGTGTCCGCCGCAGAACGACGCCGCTTGCGGGCGTCTCGGCGCTGAGGTTCGCGACGTACAGTCCGGACGCGTTGCGACCGGTAACGGCGGCGTCGCTGTTGCCGTAGGCGGTCGTCACGGTTGCGTCCCAGGCGCTATCGCTGGCGTTCGTCGGATCACCGACCGTCGTGTTTCCGACACCGACGATGTCGAACCCGGTGACACCGACCCGGTCGGCAGTCACGGTCACGACGGTGCCGCTCCCACCCCCGTCGAGCGTCGCTCCGGGGCCGCTGAGGGTGAGTGGCTTGTCTATCGTCACCTGCTCGTCGTAGGTCCCTGCCGGGACGACGACCGTCGTGTTCGGCGGGGCCGCATCGACGGCCGCCTGAACCGTCGGAGCGTCAGTTCCAACTTCGACCGAGACAGGCCGGTTTCGGCGTTCTCGCGCCGCCTGCACAGTGGCATCGGCATTGCTTCGGCGCGGGCCGACCTGCTTTCGGACCGCCGCCGCTTGCTTGAGGTCGAACGAACGAGTCTTGAGCGTCTCCCAGTCGATAATTCGTCCGCCGCACGTCTCCGCGAACGCCGCAGCGTCGTCCCGGTCGGCGAAGGGAACCACCGCCGGACCGGACGGCACCCTCGCTGGCCCGTCGACGACGTAGTGGGCCTGATTGGCCTCGACCCAGTCCGGCGGTGTGGCGGTCCGGAGAGAGCCGTCATCGCCACACCTGACCGGCCGGTCACTGTAGTCGGAAACGTACACCACGAGTGGATACCCGAACTGCTGCTCGTGTCCCGGCTCCGTGAGCGCTGTCACAGCCTGACTGAGGCCGACGTAGCCGACGACGTAGCGGTACTGCGAGTAGAAGACTTGCGCGCGCGGAACGCTGATACTCCGATTCCGGGCAATCTGTTCGTCGGCCGCCGTAACACCGCGTTGCACGGTGTTGTCGAACGCCACCGGTTCGGGGCGGGCGCTGGTGGTGTCGACGGCAAACGACGCAGCGAAAACCAGTGTACTGAGAACTACCGCGAGTAGCGCGAAGACTTGCACAGTCGTCAGGGCTGGTCGCATCTACTGACACTACGATCGACACCCCATTACAGTATGTGGTGTGGCTCTCGAAACTGGCGGCGCACCCGCAAGCACGGTCAGCCGCGACAGCCCGAAAACAGGTCTGGCACTGTTCCAAAAGTGAAGTTATTGACACACTAATAAACTCGCACAGGTTTTACCGGTCGGCTACTTGTATATGCGTTCCGTTTGTTCGAAAGAGTAATGAGTGACAGTCAGGATCAAAACCCCCGGGCCGAGCAGACAGTCTGTCCGTACTGTGGCGTCGGCTGTACGATAGAATACGCGGGCAACGGGAAGGCGACCGGCACAGCGGGGCCAGTGAACACGAAAGGAGAGATCTGTCCCAAGGGCGGAGCCGCGTTCGACGTAGTCGAACACGAGGACCGACTGACCGAGCCACTGGTCCGTGAGAGCGGTCACTTCGTCACTGCTCCCTGGGAAACCGCCCTATCTCGCGTGGCCAACCGACTCGGGGAAATCATCGACCAGCACGGGCCAGACGCAGTCGAATTCTTCGCCTCGTCGAACTGCACGAACGAGGAGAACTACGTCTTTCAAAAGATTGCGCGGATGCTCGGCACCAACAACGTCGACAACTGTGCTCGCCTCTGTCATTCGTCGACGGTCGCCGCGATGAGCGGGCGCCTCGGTGCCGGGGCGATGACGAACACGCTCGATGATCTCGCAGAAACCGACTGTCTGCTCGTCACCGGCGCGAATCCGGCCGAACAGCACCCTGTCATTTTCCGTTCGTACTTTCTGCCGGCGATTCGCAACGGAGCTACGCTCATTCATATCGACCCGCGCGAGACGGACACGACCGATGCCGCCGACATCCACCTCGATGTCCGTCCCGGATACGACATCCAGCTCCTCAATTCGATGGCGAAAGTCGTCGTTGAGGAGGGACTCGTCGACGAGTCGTTCATCGAGGATCGAACGACCGGCTATACAGATCTGACAGCACATCTCGACGACGCCGACATCGAATCGGGTGCCGACGCAGCCGGTGTTACCCCGGAAACCGTCCGGGAAGCCGCCAGAGCGTACGCCGAAGCCGACAGGGCGGCGATTGTCACCGGGATGGGAATGAGCCAGCACACGTCCGGGACTGACAACGTTCACGCGCTGTTGAACCTCGCGCTGTTGACCGGCAACGTCGGTCGCCCGGGCACGGGCGTGAACCCGCTCCGTGGCCAGAACAACGTCCAAGGGGCCGGCGATGTCGGTGCGCTTCCAAGCGTGCTCCCCGGATACGAGCCCATTACTGATGCGGATGCCCGACAGCGTCTCGCCGACGAGTGGGGCGTCGAACCGCCGAGCGAACCCGGCCTGACGGAGACGACTGCAACACACCAGTTCGGTGACTCCGTCAAAGCTGCAGTCGTCTTCGGTGAGAACCCGGCTGTCACGGAACCGGACGCCAGTTCTGTCCGGGCCGGTTTCGACGACCTCGATTTCTGCGTCGTCATCGACCTCTTCGAGACAGCGACCGTCGACCACGCCGATGTCGTGCTCCCGGGAAGCAGTTGGGCGGAGAAGGCAGGGACGGTGACCAACACTGACCGGCGGGTGATGCGGATGCGGCCGAACGCTGACCTGCCCGGAAACGCTCGCCGTGACCTCGACATCCTCACCGGCCTCGGCCAGCGGCTGGTCGGCCAGTCAGACGCGTTCGACTACGACGGTCCGGAAGCGGTGTTCGAAGAGCTAACGCGGGTCAATCCGCTGTACGCCGGCATGAGTTACGACGGCATCGGCGACAGCTACCAGCGGTGGCCGTTCCCGGTGGACGCCGATTCCGGCACCGACGTTCTCCACACGGAGACGTTCGCTTCGGGCCAGCAAACCGCGCCGCTGCGCCCGGTCTCGCCGACGCCGCCAGCCGATGCCGTCTCCGGGGAGCAACTCGTCCTCACGACGGGGCGCGCGCTCCAGCACTTCAACAGCGGCGCGCTCACCCGCCGGTCGGAGACACTTATGCGAATGCGTGGAGAGGACGTGCTTGAGATCCACCCGGACGACGCTGCCGCTCGGGGTATCGAGGACGGCGATACTGTCGTCGTGGAGAACGACCGCGGAAGCGTGACAGTGTCGGCGGCCGTGACGGCGGCTATTCGGCCCGGGGTCGTGTTCTGCACCTTCCACTATCTGGACCCGCTCGCAAACGCCCTGACCGGCGATGCCCTCGACCCGGTCGCCGAGATTCCCGAGTACAAGCACTCGGCGGTGACGGTGCGGAAGGCAGGGTAGTGCACCGGTGAGAGACTGGTCGTACAGGTGGCCAATTCAAACGGCTTGCGGAGCGTGGTCGATGCGCCCCAGACACCAATAAAACAGTTTCTACGTTTCTCAATGCAGTGGATTAGTCGCAATAGTCATTCCTGTCGGACGCGTAGATAAATGCATGTTGGATAGTCGAAACAGTCGCAAACTCAGTGCAGCAGTCGTACTTTTCCAAGGCGTCGTGACTGCGCTCTTCCCGCAGATAAGTGTCAAATTTATCAAAGCCATGATCGGGAAGAACTTCGACAATGCGTCCGAGTTGCAGGTGAAGCCAGCGTATCGCCGGCAGTTGCGCGCGGTTGGCGTTGGTATGGTCGCCGCAGCCGGTACGGATCTCCTGTTGCAGAGTGCTGGGGAGACAGACGACGACCTCCCCGCAGCTGACGGGGGCGACGAGTAACACGGTCAACAATACGGTTAAATCTGGGTAGTCGCGGTCCTAAAGACAGCAATTCAAATCCGCCACACAGCCAGGCCTCGCAACTTCTGTCTAAAGGTACTGCTGTGTACACACTGGCCGTCGCCGAAGCAGGTGTTGGCGGCTGTGACGAAACAGCCGTCAGTGGTCGTGTCCCTCCATCACCATCGGGTGTCCGGTGGCGTACGCGCCCGGGTTCGAATCGAAGGCGTCTCTGCAGGTCTGTGAGCAGAAATAATACGTCGTCCCCTCGTGGGACGCGCTCGATCCCGCCTCGTCGGTCCGCATCCCACACACCGGGTCGCGGTACTGCCCGGGCGCACCGAGGCCGCGGCGGTACACGTACAGGAGAAACCCAGAGAGCGCGAAGGCGATGAGGTTAAGGTAGAACGTGTAGTTGAGCTGGAAGTACGTCTGCTCGGTCGCCGTCTCCCCGCCGGCCAGATCCGGGACGATGCCGAAGGCGTCGAACAGCAGTTCCATGAGGAAGCCGGTGAACGCCATCGTCACGAAGAAGACACAAAGGATGTACAGCATGACCTTCCAGCCGTAGTACTTCCGGTAGACGTTCAACACGGGGATCGTGATGAGGTCGGCGTAGACGAACGCGATGACGCCGGCGAAGCTGATGCCGCCGCCCCAGAGTGCGACGGCGAAGGGGACGTTACCCATACTGCCGACGAAGCTGACGACGGCGATGGCGACGCCCATGATCGCGTTCTCGGCGGTTACGAGCAGGCCATCACCCTGGACGAACAGCGTGTTCCACACCCACTGCGGGACGAAGACGATGACGAACCCGGAGACGAGAAAGCCCGCGATGACGTCCTTCCAGATCATCGACCACTCCTTGCGGTACTGGTTCCCGATCTTGTACCAGCCGCCCCAGGACAGCAACTCCTCGCGCCACCCGCCGCGACTGGACGTCGTCTGCAGGTAGGTCTCCATACAGCCCTCCGAGCAGAACTGCAGCGTCTCCCCGCCGTCGGTCGTGAGTGTGTACTCGTCTGTGCCCTCCATCCCGCATGTGGGGTCCTCAGTTGCGCCCGACGCTCGGTCACGCTCGTTGAGCGTCGTACGCACTTCGTCGAACAGGGTCTCGGGGAGTGTGAAGTGGACGATGACGGCCATGACAGCGATGAGGATGAGGCCGCCGAGGAGTTCGGCGACGAGGAACTCCCAGCCCAGCAGAATCAGTATCATCAACCCGAGTTCGACGATGAGGTTCGTCGACGCGAACATGAACGCCAGGAAGTTCACCGCGTGAGCACCTTTCTTGAACAACCCCTTCCCGATGGCGACGGCCCCGAAACTGCACCCACTGCTCGCTGCCCCGAACGCGGTCGCTTTGGTGAGGCCGGTCAGATCACCGTCGCCCAGCACGTCTGCCATTCGCTCTTTCGAGACGTAGACCTGAACGAGACTCGTAATCGTGAGGCCCATGATGATCGCCCACGCGGCTGTCCAGAGGAATCCGACACCGATACGGAGGGCTTCAACCACCCCGTCGATCATCGTGGCCTGCATAACGGTACTATCGTAGGGGTCGTCTTTTGCAGTTTCCCTTAAGATATCGTGCCCTATAGCCGGCTTCAGCTGTGGAAACAAGAATATAGGGGTTCGATTCACATGAATCTAAGGCGCAACCGCATTGAACTATGACCACGTACGTAACAGTAGAGGCGGACCCACGGAGTGAACATATATGCCTGAAACTACGGACGACACACGGCTGGTCACGATCCTGCTCCTCATCATTGGTGCCTTCGTCATCGTTCCGATGGTCTTCATGGGCTTCGGGATGATGGGGTTCGGGCCGATGATGGGCGGTATGTGGGGCAGTGGAATGTGGGGCGGCGGAACGATGCCGGGCTGGATGTTCGTCGTCGGAATCGTGATGCGACTCCTGTTCCTAGCCGCCATTATCGGCGGTGGTTACCTCGTTTACAGGGCCGTAGTCGGCAGTGAGAATGACTCGGACCAAGCGTTCGAAGAACTCAAGCTCGCCTACGCCCGCGGAGAGCTGACTGACGAGGAATACGAACAGCGACGGGCGACACTCGAACGCGATACGGAGTGATTTACCGTCTCTTTTTGATGCCCTCGATAGGCAGCTAGCCTGTCCAGTCGTTGCTATCAGTTCAGTCGTCACTGTCGACAGTTGCTTCGGTGCCGGCGTCGCGCACCTGTGTGGCTTCACTCTCCACGTTGACGCCTTCCCAGTCGTGGTCCGTGTGGAACCCCTCGCGTTCTTTCGCGCTCTGGGCGACACGGATGAACTCCGCCTTGTCGCGGGCCGCAACGATGGTGTGCCCGCCACAGTAAGAGAGTCCGGAGCGAATGCCGGCACAGAACTCCTCGGCCACGACAGCCACAGAGCCTTTGTACGGGGTCAATGCTTCGACTCCTTCGTCGGCACTGACGTTGTTCTGTTTGTCATCACGGTCCTCGGCCGCGGCGGTGGTCGCCATCCCTCGGGATCGCTTGTACCGCGTGCCATCGACTTCGACGACTGCACCGGGGGCCTCCTCCGTACCGGCAAAGAGGCTCCCGAGCATCACGGTGTCTGCCCCAGCCATCAGGGCTTTCACCGCATCACCGGACGTGCGAATGCCGCCATCCGCGCAGATAGTGACGTCCAGATCCTCGGCGGCTGTAGCACAGTCATCGACAGCGGTCAGCTGGGGGACGCCGGCACCCGCGACCTTCCGGGTGGTACAGTGGGAGCCGGGCCCGATACCGACTTTGATACAGTCGGCCCCGGCGGCGGCGAGGTCTTCGACACCCGCGGGCGTCGCGACGTTGCCGGCGATGATGTCGGTGTCGGAGAATTCGTCGGCGAGGGTTTCGACGGCATTGAGCGTCCGGTCCAGGTGTCCGTGGGCCACGTCGACGACGAGCGCATCGACACCGGCCGCAATCACGGAAGCGCTCCGTGCGACGTAATCTTCGTTGATGCCGACGGCCGCACCGACCTGTTCGTCCGCTGCTTTCACCTGCTTTACTTGCTCGGCCTGTTCTTCGGGCGTAAGGAACCGGTGCATCACCCCGAACCCGCCCGAACGCGCGAGTTCGATTGCCAGGTCTGCCTCCGTGACGGTATCCATCGCGGCGGAGACGAGCGGCGTGTCTAGCTCAACAGCGGGAGTAAGCGGCGTCGAAAGGTCGATGTCACTCCGACTGTCGACCGGTGATCGTTTCGGGACGAGAAGAACGTCGCCGTAACTCAACCCAGTACGTAAGTCGTTCATACCCCGCTAACGGAGCCCCTCCTAGCACAAAAGCATCTCGGATTGTAGATGCCCTGCACGTGCGCGGCCACGACTCGTTCCGCGTGGCTGGGTTGCCATTATTTTTAGGCTGGGCTAAAAATCGAAGGTTATTTGTTACTTTAGGCTGGGCTAAAATCTATGGCGAAGACAGATCCGGACGAAACGTGGTCGACACGGAGGGAGTGCGTAAAGTACGGGACCACGCTGCTGACCGCTGGCTCGCTCGCGGGTTGTTCTGGGGCTTCGAGTGAGGCCACCGAGTCAGGGGAAACCAAGGCAGGACCCGACCGGTCTTTTTCAGGGACGATGGCACCGGTCGGCGAACTCAGACTCGAGTCGAACCCGGAGACTATCGTCGGCGGGTGGGGATTCGAGGAGGACATCCTGACTGCACTGGGGGAGGCCGACAAACTCATCGCCGCCGAAGGCAACCAGTTCTGGTTTACCGGGTTTTACGACCAGCTTCCCGGCGTAGACGTGCCCGACCCCGAGTCACTGGAGTTGGTCCGGACAGACGACTGGTCGCTCCGAACGGAGATGCTCTACGAACTCGACCCGGACCTGTTCGCTACTGACCCGAACCGGTTCATTTCGTACTACGGTGCTGACGAGGGCGATATCTCCGAAATTACCGATTCGATTGGGCCGTTCTTTGGGAACGCCAGCCGCCGCAAGCGCGGCGACGACTGGCCCACATGGCCCAGTGGTGAGTCCTATCCCTACTACGATATCCCCGAATTCGTCAGCAGGTACGGGGCACTGCTCGGAAAGCCCGAGACAGCCGCTGCTATCAACACTCTCTACGAGCAGGCGCTACAGGAAATGCGGTCCCGGGTTCCACCGGAGTCCGACCGTCCGAGCGTCGGATTGCTCAACGCACAGATAAACCCCGACAACGAGGGGTTCTTCCGTGCCTACAACCCCAGAACCGAGATCGACAAGGCGTACGGGAAAAAACAGTACAGAGATCTCGGCGTTGTCGACGCGTTCGAGGGCGAGTACGGTGGCCAGTCCGGGATTCAGGTCGACTACGAGGCGCTACTCGACATCGATCCCGACGTGCTGGTGTTCCACTTCGGCGTCAATTACCGCGACTGGAACGGCGAGGATGCGCTGAGAAAGACGGTCGAGGGGATGCGTGATAGCTCGCTGGGGCAGGAACTCACCGCCGTTCAGGAGGACGAACTGTACGTCGGCGGGTCAGCCTATCAGGGCCCGATCATCAATCTCTTCCAGACGGAGATGCTTGGAAAACAGCTCTATCCCGACGAGTTCGGGGAGTGGCCGGGCGAGATCACCGCTGGCGAGCTCCCGGCCATTCCCGAGGACGAACAGCTGTTTGACCGCGATGAACTCGCCGACATCCTCGCCGAATCGAGCTGAGGTGCCGACTCACAGTGACGGAGTAACGTGTTGTACCGTTGCCGTCGGTGCTCAAAAACAGTGATCGAGGTACGCAACTGACGAGCGGGACGTTCCTGTTGAAGCTGTCACCACCTGCTCAGCGGTGCTGAAACGGTGCGCTGACTGACGCGGCACACGCTTCTGCGAGAAGTTACTTACCATCGGTAGCGGCCACGACAGAGACAGCAGTTTCACGCTTTCGTAAGCAAGTACGGCCAAACAGGTTTTGGGCTCCTGCGGGAAAGCGGACGGCGGGTGGCAATGGGCACCTTGTGTGCCACCCACTGCAGTCAGAGGCACGGTGGGTTCTGGACCCGAGGTATGGGTTGGAGGAAGTGGCTCAAAGGAGGAAGGGGCCCAAAACGGGGATCAGAACCCATGTCGGTGTAATGCGCCGTTTGTGATATTTTTGTGGTAACTCCTAACATAGTGAAAATTCCACGGAATACAGTCGTCAACGGGACGCACAACTCAGTCAATCACACGAAAGAATGGTACGTTGCTATGGGGGTGGGAGAAATGGGGTGCAACGTACCATCGGAAGTCGTCGATTTCGACGACGGATTCCAGCCCGAAGCAATCGTGTGGGCGAATCCAACGCGATTGGACAGGGCCCAGAACCCACCTAGCACCGATACGAGTGTATATAAAACGTTTGTGAAATCCCCACGCCGTCTGTTGGTTTTTATCGCAATCCACTCATTTTCACTAACTTATTCAACCACGCGCGAGACACATCTGCGTTCCAGCAGCAAAGGAATGGTGGGCAGCCGGGGGGAGTGGCGTGCAACGGCACCATTTGGAGTCGTCAACCACGACGACGGGTTCTGGACCCGGACCGTTTGACGAACGTGATCGGATTCAATGGGGGAGCGGATGCGGGGACCAGAACCCTATCGAATGGAACGGACTTGGTATGAAAAATCGTTGTGACGTTTTATCCCATTTCATTAGCTCTGCGATGACTGAGCTTCCGCAATCGCGGCATCGAGAGGTGGACGATACTCCCACACAGCCAGGGAGGAGCCGTTACAATCACCGAAGCGACCGCCGGTTGTTGGCTGTAGCGTTGCGGAGGACCACGGCACTGGCCGTGTTAGCGGAGATCACACGACGGAAACTACCCACTGCCCATGTGTCGTGGGGTCAAGTACAGATCGGACCCGACAGGTAACCCACTGCTAGTCGGGCTGGCATTCGTACTGTCGGCTGTAAGTCTGTGAAGCATTTCGCCACCTCGGGGTGGCGAATATCTTGAAATAGTTACAATCGACAGTATCAGCTAAGCTCCGGATCATTCCGCTTTGCTACAACGGACTATATCACCTCTGCAATCCTACCGAGAGACATGGAACAACAGTTCGTTCTCGTCCCCGGAGCATGGCTCGGTGGATGGTGCTGGAAGTACCTTCACCCACTGCTCCGTGAGGAGGGACACGAAGTATATACACCGACACTCACTGGCCTTGGTGAGCGAGAACACCTTTCACACTGTGAGGTCGACTTAGAAACACATATTACGGACATTGTAAATGTCCTCGAATACAACGACCTCACAGATGTTGTCCTCCTCGGGCATAGCTATGCGGGCCTTGTTGTGACGGGAGTGGCAGAGCGAGTTCCCGAGCGGCTCAAACACATGGTCTACTTGGATGCGCTGATTCCAATGAACGACGATCCGGTTTCAGCAGCTGAATTCTATCCACTGGACGAGTGGAAAACGATGGAGGCAGCGGCCGAAGATCATGCTGGCGGCTGGCCTCTCCCAGATGACCATTCGGGCTGGGTGGGTATCTCGGACGAGGACACAGAGTGGATGCGAGAAAAAGCCGTCCCGCATCCACTGGATACGTTCAGACAGCAAGTGAACGTCGGTACCCCCGACGTATCGTTACCCACCAGCTATATACTTTGTACCCAGAGCGGGATGGACGGCTCCACCCTCGATATGATTCGGCAGTTGTGTGAGCAACGGGAGTGGCAACTCGGTGAACTGGACACGGGTCATTGGCCGATGGTGTCGATACCCCAGCAACTGTCTCATCAGCTTCTTGAGGTTCATTAGCGAGCAAAGAGGCCCACATATGTTCCTGTGTAAGGTAAGGGTAGATTCGTATCAGCATCGCATGGCAAAGAAATGAGGAATCGTACCCACCCTGGCCGAGCCAAGAAATCTCGTCGAGGCGGGTACTCCAAACTGCAAGGAGACCGGTGCCGATGCGAAACAGTGAGTCATTCGATGATTTCGAGGCCAGTAATCTCAAATCGTGTCCCACCCATCGAGCTCTCGGTTACGCGAATATCCCAGCCATGTGCGTCAGCGACTCGTTTGACGATATTGAGGCCCAGACCAGTCCCCGATTCGGAAGTCGAGTAGCCAGCCTCAAACACCTTTTCGCGGTCCTCGACGGGGATTCCAGGGCCGTCGTCTTCGATGTAGAATCCGTTGGTGTCATCGAAGATACCGCCGACAACGACAGTGACATCCAGCCCAGCGTGATCGATCGTGTTCCTGAACAGGTTTTCCAGCAGATGCCGGAATTGGTCGGTATCCGCTTTTATCAGTGGCTGGGTATCGGCCTCGCAATCGCAGTGCAGTTCGGCTTCATCTGCAGGATCAGATACAAGTTTCCACGCCGCCTCGGCAGCGACTTCGATCGCAACAGGTTCCAGTGACCCGATTTCCCGTTGCTCCCGCGCTAGCCAGAGGAGGTCCTCCACAATGCGTTCCATCCGTTCAGTCGCTGTCTCGATCACAGCAAGGTGATCGCTCGAATGCGTTTCCTGAACGAGATCCAGCCGACCTCGGATGACGTTTAGCGGGTTCCGAAGGTCGTGGCTGACAGTAGCGGCAAACTGCTCTAGCTGTTCTTTTTGATCCTGCAGTTCCCGTTCACGCTTTGTCCGTGCGGATATATTTCGACCGGTGCCGACAAGCCCTATCAGGTTACCGTCCTGATCAGTCAAGCGGTCACCGGTGAACTCGTGGGGAATACGCTTCCCCGCTCCGGTAAGGAACTCCGCTTCGATGGTCGAGTGGCCCGTTGTGAGCGCCTCCTCAATCGCCTCGGAGACTCCCTCTCGTTCTTCTTCCGGAAAAAGACTGAGTGCGTCGAGATCAGAGATCTCCTCGTCGGCGTACCCGGCCAGCCTTTCGAATTGTTCGTTACAGCGCTGGACGTTGCCTTCGGAATCGAGCACGTAGAATATGTCGGCAAGCGAATCGAGCGCCTGATCGATAAATGTCCGCTCTGCACGCAGTTCGTCTCGGATCTTCAGCGAGTGCATGGCGTGTGAGATGCTATCCCCGAGTTCGTCGAGTAACTCCTGTTCGTCCTCACTAAAGGCAAACGAACGGGACGAATAGACGCACAGGAGACCGTACAGAGTGCTATTGTATTCCAGCGGAACCGCAGCGGTGCTTCGATAGCCGCGGTCGAGTGCCTCCTCTCGCCAGACCTCGAACGCCGGGTCATCTTGAATATTCTGTGACGTCGCAATACGTCGTTCTCGAACGGCCGTGCCCGCGGGACCTCGTCCGGTCGGGGAGTCGTCCGCAGTGACAACGATAGTATCGAGGTACTCGTCCTCGACGCCGGCCCAGGCCTGTGGCTCGATTCGGTCTGTGTCAGGCTCCTGCTCGCCGATCCATGCGAACAGGTAGGGCTCAGAGTCGCTAATGATCTCACAGACACGAGTTTTGATCTCCGAGAGCGAACTCGCCCGGATGAGCGCCTGGTCGATACTGCTTACGAGGTCGCGAACCCGTTCAAGTTCAGCAGCGCGCTGATTGGTGCGGTATTGTTCGACGGCGTTTTCGACACGGTTTGCGAGGAGTTCGTATCGTTCCATGCCGTGCCCTTTCCGCAGATAATCGGTTGCACCGGCGGCGATGGCGTCGCTAGCGACCGCTTCGCTCCCCTCACCGGTAAAAAGAATAAACGGGAGATCAGGGTACTCCTCACGGACGGTTTTGAGGAGTTCAATACCGTCTTTCCCGGGCATTCGGTAGTCGCTGATAAGACAGTCAACGCGAGTTGTAGCAAGGCAGTCGAGCGCTTCAGTAGCACTTGCTGCAGTTATAACATTGAGTTTACTGGATTGCTGTTCGAGTATTTCGGTTGCTACATCTAGAAAATCCGGTTCGTCATCGACATGCAGCACAGCAATACTCGACATCTCTGGCACAATATCGGATCTACCTAATTTCGGTTCATAAAGTTGCGGACCCAAATCTCAGAATATATACTCCGATACCGGCGGTGCCTGATTTGTGGTACCCGATGAACGAATAGGTGGCATCTGTGCCATCTAAAATCTGATTGGGATCTGCATCAGAAAGCCGGCTGTATCGTACTCGGGATATCACAGATAAGAACTGGTGCGCTCGATTCTTAAAAGCACGCTGCGTAGGTGTGATAATGACTTATACAGGTGGTGAGACGTCCGATTGTATTCACGTTCTGTATGTAAACGACGATAGTGACTTTGCTGAGTTGGCGGAGACGAAACTCGTGAATATCTCATCGGGCTTTGAAGTCACAGCTGTCGGGGCTGTGGAGGCTGCGCTCGACTTGCTTGTAACTTCGACTGTCGATTGTGTAGTCACGTCGTACTCGCTGCCGGACGGGACGGGAATTGATCTCTTAGATCGGCTCCAAGCTGAACAATACGAAATACCGACAATACTATTCACTGGCCGGGGAAGCGAGCGAATCGCGAGCGAGGCAACGCAGGCGGGCGTCTCCGATTACATTCCGCTCCATGCGGGCGAGAACAGTTTCGAGTTGCTCGGGCGCCGCATACAGACGCTCGTCGAGGCCGCTCGCAAACAAGCGGTCGCCGAACGACTGTCCGACCGCTTCCAGCGAACGCTGGAACGGGCAACTGACGGGATCTACGCCGTCAACGACGAGTGGCGTATCGAATACATAAACGAGAAGATGGCCAGACGTGTCGACCGCAATCCCGACGATATCATCGGTGCCAGTATCTGGGAAGAATTCCCCTCGATAGTTGGGACGGAACTCGAAGACAAATACCGAACCGCGATGGAGACCGGGGAACCGGTGTCGTTCGAACAGTACCTTGGCGAGCCGTTCGATTATTGGGTCGAAGTGCGAGTGTTCCCGGACGATGACGGTCTCACCATTTTTTCACGCGAAACTACAGCCGAGCGGGAGCGAGAGCTGGAACTGGAGCGCAGTGAGACGATCCTCGAAAACATCCACGACGCCGTGTTCGTCCTCGACGATGAAGGGACGATCGAATTCGCGAATGCGGCTTCGAAACGGCTGATCGCCGGGGACCAGTCAACGCAGATCGCAGGGCAGCAGTTGGAGACAGTTGTGGGCAACCGTATTTCTACGTCTGATACAGAGCAGTTTACATCTGCGGTCCGTTCGACGCTCAATGACATAGAAGGCGACGGAGGCGTCACGGGATTGTACGACGCGGACCTGCAACTCGATATCACGGCCGAGGGCGATAAACGGACGTTTGATGTTCGAGTGACACCGTTTCAGAGCAACAAGAGCAATCAAGCGCTCGTCGTTGCTCGGGACATCACGGAACAAAGCGACGTCAAGCGACAGTTGGAGCGCGAGCGTGACGCGCTCCGGGAACTCCAGACTGTCATGGCAAAGAGTGATGTCTCGGCCGAGACACGGCTTCAGGAACTGCTTGAGCTGGGGTGTCGAATGCTCGATCTCGAGATCGGAATCGTCTCACGCGTTCAGGGCGACGATTACACGGTCAAGGCGGTGCACGCACCGGAGTCCGAAATCGAATCCGGTGATCAGTTCGATCTCGAATCGACGTACTGCGAGGCAGTTATCGGGACAGACTCGGTCTGTTCGTTCGCAGACGCAGTTGCCGATGGGAGAGAAACCCACCCGGCATATCGTGAGTTCGAGTTAGAGTCGTACATCGGCGTGCCACTCGTTGTCGACGGGACCCGGTACGGGACGGTCAATTTTTCGAGTCCGACGACGCGAGTCGATTCCTTTGGAGCGCTAGAGCGAACGTTCGTGAAACTACTCTCAGAGCTCGTGAGTGCCGAGATATCGCGGGGGCGGGACCACGCCGACCTCCAGCGCCAGGAGTTCCTGTTCGAACGCGTGCAGGACATCGCAGACATCGGCGTCTGGGAGTACTTCCCGTCGACCGGGGCCCTCGACTGGTCTGACGGGGTCCGCCGGATTCACGGTGTTGACGACGATTACGACCCGGTGCTCGACGACGCGATCGAGTTCTACCATCCTGACGACAGGGAGACGATTACGACTGCCGTCGAGCGGGCAATTGCGGACCGAGAACCGTACGATCTCGATCTCCGAATCGTCCGGACTGGCGGTGACGTGCGCGATGTTCGGGCGTGGGGGGAACGCGTCGACGAGCCGCAGGATGACGAGCCAGTGATTCGGGGCGTATTTCAGGATATCACCGAGCGAAAAGCCGAGGAGCGCGCACACCGAGAGCTCGCCGAGGAGTACGAGGCACTGCTCGACACCTCCGGTGACGCCATCTTCATGCTCGATGTCGATACAGCCGGTGACGAGCGAGCGTTCGAGTTTGCTCGACTCAGTCCCGGCTACGAGTCACAGACCGGACTCACTACCGACGAAGTTCGTGGCCAGACGCCACGGGAAGTATTCGGTGCCGAGCGTGGTGCTGAGCTCGCAGCGAACTACACTCGCTGTGTCGAACAGCGTGCGCCAATCTCGTATCAGGAAGAGTTGGACATCGCTCCCGACGCACGGTTCTGGGACACTAGCCTCGCGCCAGTTATGTTGGGTGACGAAATCGTCCGGATCGTCGGCATCGCCCGCAACGTAACTGAACAGGTCAAGCGGGAACGCGAACTCGAAACGACGAACCAGCGACTCGAATCACTCATCGAGGCGACGCCACTCACCGTCATGGAAATCGACACGGACGGAACCGTCATCCGCTGGAACGACGGGGCCGAGAACA
This sequence comes from Haloarcula sp. CBA1115, assembly GCF_000827835.1. Lineage (NCBI taxonomy): Archaea > Methanobacteriati > Methanobacteriota > Halobacteria > Halobacteriales > Haloarculaceae > Haloarcula > Haloarcula sp. CBA1115. Next base: position 185,670 of record NZ_CP010530.1, read on the forward strand.
TGTTCGGCTGGTCTCGGGAGGAGGTGCTCGGCGAGTTCAATCCGATGGTCCCGGACGAGCAGCAGGCTGAATTCGAATCCCACCGCCAGCGCGCACTGAGCGGCGAGCCGATTCGCGGCAAGGAGATACGGCGGGAAACGAAAGGTGGTGAGGTACTGGATCTACTTCTGTCGGTTGCCCCAATCACTGCACCGGATGGGGAAATAACGAGCATACTGGCCGTTCTGGAGGATATCACTGACCAGAAGCAGTTAGAGTCGAAGCTCCGATCACTGCAGGCGACTGCGCAGCGGCTCAGCGGCGCACAGTCGAGTGCCGAAATCGGCGACATCGCTGTCGAGGCTGCCGTCGATATTCTCGGGTTCGAGCTCACCGGGATCTGGGAGTCTGCCAACCAAGCCGACGAGCTCGTCCCGCTGACGGCGAGTGCGGCCACGAGAGAACTGCTCGGTGAGCTCCCGCGGCTGGAGTCCGGAGAGGCGCTTGCGTGGGAGGCGTTCGAGGCGTCGGAGTTGCGTAAATACGACGATCTCCAGTCCGAAGTAACACTCGGCAAGGCCGACGCACAACTCAGGAGCGGCCTGTTCGTTCCTCTGGGCGAGTTTGGGCTTATCGGCGTCGGAACGACACAGGAACAGACGTTCTCTGATACAGACGTGGACCTGTTCCAGATACTGGGTGCGACTGTCGAGGCGGCATTCACACGCGCAAGCCGGGAAACCGAACTGCAGCGGCAAAACGAGCGGCTCGACGAATTTGCCAGTGTCGTCGCCCACGACCTCCGGAACCCGCTGTCCATCGCCATCGGGTTTCTCGACATCGTCGAGGAGACGGGCGACCTCAGTTACCTAGAGCGGATCGAGGCGGCACACGACCGCATGGAGCAGTTGATCGACGACCTCCTGACGCTGGCACGCGGTGAGACCACAATCACGGATACGAAACAAATCGATCTCAAGACCGTGACGACGGAGGCGTGGGGGTACGTCGACACCGCTGACGCAACGCTGACAGTTGCTGAGGCGGTCCCGACAGTGGCTGGTGACGCCGGCCGGTTGACGCAACTGTTCGAGAACCTCTTCAGGAACGCTATCGAGCATGGTGGGGACGCCGTCACCGTAACCGTCGGGCAACTAGACAGCCCTGACGGGTTCTACGTCGCGGACGACGGCGACGGGATTCCGCCGGCAAAGCGTGAGGAAGTACTGGAACACGGCGTGACGTCTACCAAAGGAGGGACTGGCTTCGGACTTTCAATCGTGGCGGACATCGCCAAAGCGCACGGCTGGACCGTCCGTGTGACGGAGAGCACTGCTGGTGGGGCACAGTTCGAGTTCCGCTACTGAGGGAAGCGGTGGTCGCGGTTTCTCGGCATCGACAGTGGTGGAACCCGTAATGGAACCGACAGAACCAGTGCTACGGCCAGAGCCCACGCGCTTCGTGGGCCTCCGCGATACGGGACAGGGCAACGATGTACGCCGCATCGCGCCACGTAATGTCGCGGTTTTCGAACTCCGTCCGGACGGCGTCCCAGGCCGCCCGCATCTCTTCGTCGAGTTCGTCGTTCACGCGCTCAAGTGACCACGACCGACGGTTGATGTCCTGTAGCCACTCGAAGTAGCTCACCGTGACGCCACCGGCGTTCGCCAGGATATCCGGAATCACCATGACATCTCGGTCAGCGAGGATGGAGTCAGCGGTGGACGTGGTCGGGCCGTTTGCCCCTTCCACGACGAAATCCGCGGCGATGTCGTCCGCGTTGGCCTCAGTGATGACGTTCCCGAGTGCAGCCGGGATGAGGACGTCGACGTCCAGCGTCAGCAGCTCGTCGTTCGAAATCACGGTGTCGGCGTACTCGGTGACCGCCTCCGGTTCCTCGTCGTGTGATGGCACTGTCGCCGTATCGATACCGGCGGGGTCGTACATTGCCCCGTTCACGTCGCTGATCGCGACGACAGTCGCGCCCTGTTCGTCGAGCAACCGTGCGGCATTCGCACCGACACTGCCGTAGCCCTGTACTGCGACCGTGGTCTCTGACAGCGGCTGGTCGTAGTACTCACAGACCAACTGTGTGATAATCGCCACGCTCCGACCGGGCGCGTCCTCGCGTCCCTTGCTCCCACCGACAATCGGCGGCTTTCCGGTGACGACACCCGGAATCGTCTCGCCTTCTTGCATGGAGTAGGCGTCCATCAGCCAGGCCATCGTCTGTGGGTCCGTTCCCATGTCCGGGGCGGGAATGTCCAGGTTCGGGCCGATGACTTTGCGGAGTTCCTGTGCGAACCTACGGGTGAGCCGTTCTTTCTCGTCTCGGCTCAACGTTTTCGGGTTGACGGCGATACCCCCTTTGGCGCCGCCGAATGGGAGGTCCATCACCGCGCATTTCCAGGTCATCCAGATCCCGAGTCCGACGCATTCGTCCCTCGTCACGTCAGGGTGATAGCGAAGCCCGCCCTTGTACGGCCCCCTGACGCTATCGTGCTGGGCTCGATACCCGGTGAACACTTCGACTGTGCCATCGTCCCGCTCAATCGGAACGGTGACTTCGTGGACGTTTCGCGGGTGGTTCAGTCGCTCGACGATGTTCGGGTCGATATCGAGGTGGTCCGCGGCTCGGTGGAGTTGTAGACGGGCTGTTTCCAGCGCTGATTCGGGCTCGGACGGCGTCGACGAGTCTTCCGAAGGAGAAGCGGGGCTCAGTTCCGATCCCATCGTTATTCCAACGGTGTCAGTCGGTTGCGCATTTCACCGCCACAGTCCTGACAATTCTCCGGTTGGCTCTCTGCAGTGATGACTTTGCCACACGCAAAGCACTCGTACGGTGTCGCCTCGTCGTGGTCTTGCTCTACATCTCTCATGTGTATTCACGAGTGACGGTGTCCGACCGCCAGTACTCGATTAAGGAATAGAAGGACATCAAAGGAATATTCAGAGGTTAAACAAAGAAGCAGGAGTTGATTAGGTTGTTTATTATTGAACCCCGTTCACGACTCCAGACCCGAGACACTCCGGTCTTCGAACAGTGTGGTGAACAGCTTCCGCTGGACAGTCCGGACGTGCTGGTAGAACGCCGGCGGAGAGATTTCGAGCATCGTCGCGATGTCCTCGCCGGACTTCGTGCGCGGTGACTCGAAATAGCCACTGTAGTAGGCGGTCTGAATCACTTCGAGCTGGCGCTCCGTGAGGTCCGTGAGGAACTCCGAACTCCGGTCCTGCTCGATACCCCGTTCGAGCGTCTCCTTGCGCTTGAGTTCGACGCCGGAGAACGTGCTGTCGACCAACTGTGCGATGTTTCGAACGTCGACGCTCTGTGGCACATCGACGACGAGTGTCGTCCCGTCCGGGTCTGCGGTCGCTTCCCGGAAGATAGCGCCGTGGTCGGCCAGTTCTAAGGCGAGGAACGGCTGTGACAACTCCAGCCGCAGGACGCCGCTCTCGGTGTCGTCGTCACTGATCTGTGTCACGTCGTCAATCGACGTCATGTCCGCCGCAGCCGCCGCGACCGTTTGCACGTCAGCGTCTTCGACCGTGACGAACACGCTGTTACCAGCCGGCGCGTGCTGGATGCCGCCCTCGTAGGAGAGGGTACACCCCGCCGACCGGGCGAGTCTCGACAGGAGGAATCGCTCGTCATCGATGTCGAACTCGACGCGGGTCACTGACGTCGTGAGCAGCGCGTGTTTCCGTTCGATAGCACTGAGCGCCGAGGCGATTGTCTCGCCGAGTTCGCGCAACACTGTGCGCGTTGTCTCGTCGAACGCGTCTTTCGTGTCCGCGTAGATGGTGAGGATGCCGTGCCTGAGATCGTTGTACACCAGCGGGATGCTCAGCACCGAGAGGAAGTCACGCGTGAGCGCGTCCGACCGCCACGGCGCGTTCCGGAGGTCAGCGGCGACGTTGGGGATCATCGTCACCTCGCCGGTCGCAGCCGTCCGGCCGGCGGGCTCGGTCTCGGAGTCCGCGACGGTGATTGGCTGACTGTCGAGATACCCCTGTTCGTTGCCTGCCCACGCTCGCGTTTCGACGGTATTACCGCCCGGATCGACGCTGCCGATCCACGCGAACTTGAATCGGTCCGTGTCAGTCAGCCGTTCGCAGACGGTGTGGTTGATCTCTTCCTGTGTTTCGGCGCTGACGATCGTCTGATCGATCTCCCGAATCGTGTTGTTGATGTGATTCAGGGCGGTCAGTTGCTCGTTTTGCCGCTGGAGTTCGCGATCCTGTTCCCGGAGCTGGGATTCCCTTACCACTCGATCAAGGGCAGCCTCGGCGGTCGCCGCGAGCAGGTCGGTGAGTTCCTGTGTGACGTCGTCGAACACCCCGACGGCTGTCGAGCCGCTGACGAACACGCCGTGGTTGCCCAGCGGAATGAACATGACGCTCCGGAGGTCGGTCGCCCGGTTTTCCAGTCGGTCCGACGTGTGGACGTCGTCGAACACGAGTGTCTCGTCGTTGACGAAGCTGTGGCTCGGAAGCGTGTCGTCGTTCGTGCGGACGGCCGGCAGCGGCCCGTGGTGTTCGGTCATCGCCTGTGACTGTGTGACAGGCTGGAGTTCGTTCGTCTCGACGTCGTGCAGGTAGATGGCACTCGCGGAGACGTCGAACACACTGAGCACGTCATCGACGATGTGGTGGGCAATCTCCTGATCGGTCTCCGTGTAGAGGAACTTCCGTGCGGTTTCCTGCAGCGTCGCCAGCGCTTCCTCGCGCTGTTTCCGTTTCGTGATGTCCCGACAGCTGTACAGCAGTGTCCCGCCCTGAATCTCGACTTCGCGGACGTTGACCAGCAGCGTGTGCTCGTGGCCCGCTTTGTCGGTGACGGTACACTCGATGTTCTTGAGAACGCCCTTCTCGGCGAGTTCAGCACGGTCGAACAGGTCCTCACCGAGGAGCGTGTCGATCGGTTCCTGCTCGCGGATCTCGTCGTCGGTGTAGCCGAAGATGAAGTGGACGTTCGGGCAGACGTAGGTGTACTCACCGTCCTCGTTCGTCATGAGGACGGTGTCGGTCATGTTGCTGAGCGTGACCCGGTGGAGTTCCTCGGACTGGCGGAGGTCACGGTCGAGAGTGACCTGCTCCGTGATGTCTATCCCTTCGATCACGATCGAGGTGACGTCGCCGAAGTCGTTCTCGACCGGCCGAACCGAAAGCTCGATAACGCGGTCCGTGGCCGTGGTCGGCCGGTGAACGACCGCGTTCCCGAACTGCCCGTCGCGTGCGGCCTCCACGAGCTGCCGGATATCGCGTTCGGTCGCCTCGGACTGTGCCCACCACGGCAGCGTCCAGAACAGGTCACCGATGACCGCGTCCACGTCCTCGTCGATCATCGCCCGTCCCGTCTGATTCACACGGGCGAGCGAGCCATCCGGGTCGAGGACCCAGGTGGCCGTCTGTGTGTCGTGAAAGACGGCGTCGAACTGCCGCGCCCGTTCGCGCTGTGTGATCGCTCGCCGAGCGGACTGGAGCGCGTTCCCGGTTCGCTGGATCAACTCGTCTATCCGCAGGCCCTCCGGCCCTGTGAGGGGAACGTAGTCGGAAACGCCGGCCTGGATTGCCTCGCTCGCCAGGGCCTCGCTGCCGTCCGTGGTTCCGAGGACGACCGGGAGATCCGGAGCCGAATCCCGGAGCTGTCGGACCAGATCAGTGCCACTCCCGTCGTCGAGTGTCTCGCCCGTGACGAGACAGTCGACCGAGCGCTGCCGAACCGTATCCAGAGCGTCCGATGGCGTCCCAGCGGTGAGAATAGTGGCCTCGGTGCTCGCGCTGAGAGCGTCTGAGAACCGCTCGGTCCAATTCGCCGAACCGACGACGAGAACCTGGGCCGTGTGGAGTGGACTCCCGGCGTCGCTCATCTGATTCTCCCAGGCACAGAGCTATCACTGAGACCACTGGCGCTATGCGTAGACGCTCGTTCGAGTTGTCGCCACCCGTCGGGAACGGGATGTTTCGGTTGCCGTGTTCTGTATGGAGGGTTCAATAGTAAACACCTGGTGTCTGGAGGGCTTCGTTGCTAAACAATTTAGTATTTGCTCATTCCCGCGGTCGTTCCGATAGAGTGCCATCGGTCGACGGCCGGTACTCGGGAGACACATGACGGACATCACACAGACGCCGACACGGTCGGTCCCTGCCCGTCATCCGGGCAGTCGCGAGCCAATAGCTCCCGCCGATTCAGCTCAGCTATGATGGACGTACAACGTCGCTTGACGGAGAAGAGAGCTATCAGGCACGTCGAAGCGCCGACGTCGATGCCAGTGTTCCGTTCCGTGACGCGGGTCTGGCACTTCCCCAGCGGAGACGTCCTGCTCGAACGTGCCGAACGTCGTGACTGTCTGATCCCGGACGTCGACCGGGTCAACGTTCCAGTACGTGGAACGGAACAGGTTGCGGACGCTGTGGCACTCGATACGAACACCGCTGTTCGGGTGACGGACAATACAGGAAACGTAGTTGTGTCAGAATTTGATAAGAATGTGAAGATAGGATAAGTGATTCGGAGCCAAGCGCGGTTGTAAGCCCCTCTTTTAGTGTTTACTATACCGAGTGATATAGTAATTTTCCTGGTAGAAATAGATAGCTTTTGGTATCTCGATGAATCCCGTGGATATATGTCTGATGTAAATCCGTACCAGAGTCTACGGACACAGATAGATGCAGCAGCACAATATTTAGACATTTCAGAGGGACAGCTGGAACGGCTGAAAACTCCCGAGCGGATACTGGAGACGAACCTGTCTGTCGAGATGGACGACGGGTCGGTCGAGGTGTTCCGTGCGTACCGGTCACAGTTCAACGGTGACCGCGGCCCATACAAGGGCGGAATCCGCTATCACCCGCAGGTAGACCGGGACGAGGTCAAGGCGCTCTCCGGCTGGATGGTCTACAAGACGGCGACGGGCGATATCCCGCTCGGCGGCGGGAAAGGCGGCATCGTCATCGACCCGAGTGACTATTCCGAGAGCGAACTCGAACGGGTCACGCGCTCGTTCGCGAAGGAACTGACGCCGCTGATTGGGGCCGACCGCGACGTGCCCGCACCCGACGTCAACACGGGCCAGCGCGAGATGAACTGGATCAAGGACACCTACGAGACACTCGAAAACACGACCGAACCCGGCGTCATCACCGGGAAGGACCTCGCAAGCGGTGGCAGCGAAGGCCGCGTCGAAGCGACCGGGCGTTCGACGGTCGTCGCAGCGCGTGAAGCCTTCGAGTATCTCGACAAGGACCTCGAAGGCGCGACGGTCGCAGTCCAGGGCTACGGGAACGCCGGCTGGATCGCGGCGAAACTCATTCACCAGATGGGTGCCAACGTCGTCGCCGTGTCCGATTCGAGCGGGGCTATCTACAGCGAAGCGTCGTTCGACCCCGTCGCAGTCAAGGACTACAAACGCGAAACCGGGAGCGTCGTCGGATATCCGGACGCAGCGGAGGAACTCACGAACGAGGAACTGCTCACGCTTGATGTCGACTTGTTGATCCCGGCCGCACTCGAGAACGCCATCGACGAGTCCCTGGCACAGGACATCTCCGCCGACGTCATCTCTGAGGCCGCAAACGGCCCGATTACCCCCGCAGCGGACGACGTTCTCAGCGACCGCGAGACGCTGGTCATTCCGGATATCCTCGCGAACGCAGGCGGCGTCATCGTGTCGTACTTCGAGTGGGTCCAGAACCGACAGCGCTTCTACTGGTCCGAAGAGCGCGTGAACGAGGAACTGGACTCGATTATCGTCGACCAGTTCGGGAACCTCGTCGACGCCTACGAGGAGCGGAACCTCCCGTCGCTCCGAACCGCCGCGTACGTCGTCGCACTCCAGCGGGTCATGAACGCTGGCGAGCAGCGCGGCACCTGGCCATAGGCGAGTCCCAGACCACGGTCAGTCGCGCATCGCTGCCATGTTTGAGAGTCCTCTGTCACCAAACGACACGATATTAAGGCCGTCCAGCGACGAGGGGCACTATGCCAACCGACCGCGTCACCGTCTCTCTCGACGAGGAGACCAAGGAGACGTTAGAGGATCTGACCGACCGAACTGGGGAAAGTCAAAGCCAACTGATCCGCGAGGCAATCGCGTTCTACGCGGCGAACTTCGACTCGGCGCACGCGAGCGACAGCGACCACCTCCAGACGTACTACGAGATGCTCTCGACGGGCGAACATGTGCTTCTGGATATCGACTTGCTGCACGCACTCCTGAGCCAGTTTAGTGATCCAGCACAACGTGACGAGGGGGTTCTCGAAATGATCGATCAGGTAGCCCAATACCACGCACAGGAGTACGCCGAGCGGTTCGATTCACTCGAAGACGTTCTCGAATGGCTCTCGCTGTGTGGGTTCCTGACCGTTCGACGGGACGAAAAAGGGAGTTTCCACGTTGTTTTCCCATCCGAGTCGGTGCGATGGTTGATGATCCGGTTCATCCGCGGTAGCATCACCGACCTCCCGTTCGAAATCGAAATCGAAGAGAGCGTTTCGAAGGTGCTGTTGCGAGAACGCTAGCAGTGAATACCCCCGCCCGGGACGCAAACCGACTCGAATCCGGAGATAGGGTATTTCGTACTCGTTCACACATCTGGTGACACGTACACAGTGTTCATACGACCGATGTGCCGACTACACACAGGTCTTAACAATGTTTTTTATTACCTGCTGGGACCGTGACAGTGGCTATCAAAACTAACAATCATGAGCATTACAAAACGACTCAAAGCCGTCGGTCCAGGAGCGATGGTCGCGGCCGCGTTCATCGGCCCAGGCACGGTCACGACTGCGAGCGTCACCGGGGCGGAGTTCGGCTATGCGCTTCTGTGGACAATGGTCTTCTCGATTGGGGCAACGATCGTTCTCCAAGAGATGAGCGCGCGACTGGGCCTCGTCTCGGGCGAAGGACTTGGTGAAGCACTTCGAGAGCGGTTCGACAATCAGATCGTCGAATACGTGAGTATATTCCTCGTTGTCGGCGCGATCGGCATCGGGACTGCCGCCTACGAGGCCGGGAACATCCTCGGCGGTGCCGCAGGGCTCGCAACGATCACGGGTATCGACTCGACGGTGTGGGGCGTCGTGATGGGGCTCGTCGCCGGACTCCTGCTCTACACTGGGCGCTACAAGCTGATCGAGAAAGCGCTCATTGGGCTGGTCGCCGTGATGGCGTTTTCATTCGTGGCGTCGGCGATCCTCATCGGTCCCGATCCCGGTTCGATTGCGATGGGGTTCATCCCCGGTATCCCCTCGGGGTCGCTGTACCTCATCACCGGCCTCATCGGCACGACCATCGTCGGGTACAACCTGTTCCTGCACGCGAGTAACGTCCAGGAGCGGTGGAGCGGTCCCGAGGATATCGGCCACTCGCGTATCGACACGGTGCTGTCTATCGTCGCAGGCGGCGTCATCACGATTACGATTATGGTCACCGCGGCTGCAGCGTTCGAGCCAGGAACCCAGATCAGCGATATCGGCCGGATGGCCGAACAGCTGCGACCCATCGCGGGTCCGTACGCCGAACTGTTCTTCAGCATCGGCATCTTTGCCGCCGGGTTCACGAGCGCGACGACAGCACCGCTTGCGGGCGCGTGGGCGACCACAGGTGCACTCGGCTGGGATTCGGATATGCAGAGCACACAGTTCCGTGCCGTCTGGGGCACCATCCTCGGCGTCGGAGTGCTTTCGGTGTTGCTGGGTGGCAGTCCCGTCCAGATCATCGTGTTCGCACAGGTGGTCAACGGGATTTTATTGCCGATCGTTGCAGTATTCCTGATATACGCGATGAACCAGCGGGACCTCCTCGGCGAGTACACGAACGGGTCGATAGCGAACGCCCTCGGCGCTATCGTGACGCTCATCGTCGTGTGGCTCGGGGTTCGGACGCTGCTCAGCGTCGCGGGGGTACTGTAGATGGGAGATCGGAGAATCGGTGTCGACGTCGGTGGAACCTTCACCGACGTGACGCTGTCGCTCGACGGCACGCTCGTAACTGCGAAAGTCCCGAGCACCGAAGACCAGAGCGAGGGCGTAATCGCCGGGATCGAGAAGGCCTGCGAAGCGGCCGACATCGACCCGGAGAGCGTGACCGAGTTCTCTCACGCGATGACCGTCTCGGTCAACGCACTCCTCGAAGAGGACGGCGCAAAGACCGCGCTCGTCACGACCGACGGGTTCCGGGACGTGCTGGAAATCGGCCGCCAGGATCGCCCGTCGCTGTATGACCTGTCCGCGGAAAAGCCGACACCGCTGGTTCCCAGACGCCGACGCTTCGAAGTGTCCGAACGGACGACCACCGACGGTATCGAAGAGCCCGTCGACGAGGCCGAAGTCCGGGCAATCGCCGCGCAGTTACGCGATCTGGATGTCGAATCCGTCGCCGTCTCGCTCTTGCACGCGTACGCGCACCCTGAAAACGAAACGCACGTCGCAGACATCCTGCGGGACGAACTCGACGTTCCCGTCTCGGCTTCCCACGAAGTCCTCGCCGAGTTCCGCGAGTACGAACGAACCTCGACGACGGCCGTCGACGCGTACGTACGGCCGGCGATTGACCACTACGTCAGTCACCTCACCGACCGTGCTCGGGACCTCGGGGTTCCACAGCCACGGATCATGCAGGCCAACGGCGGCATCACCGACGCCGATACCGTCAGGCGGAACGCTGTGACGACGGTTCTCTCGGGCCCTGCCGCCGGCGTCGTGGGGGCAGGGTCGATGGCGGCCGACGAACAGGACGGGCTGGTCACGTTCGACATGGGCGGGACCTCTAGCGACGTGAGTCTCGTCCGCGACGGCGAGGCCGAACGGACCACGGAGGGCGTCATCAACGAGCGGCCGATCAAGACGCCGATGGTCGATGTCGAAACAGTCGGAGCCGGCGGCGGGTCCATCGCCTGGGTCGACGCCGGGGGCGCACTCCGCATCGGACCGCGCTCCGCCGGAGCCGACCCTGGCCCTGCCTGCTACGGAAAGGGCGGGACTGCGCCGACCGTCACCGACGCCAACCTCGTGCTGGGCTACATCGGTGCAAGCACCAGCCTGGGTGGGGAACTATCGCTCGACGAGGACGCGGCATACGATGCACTCGCGGACCTTGCCGACGAGGCAGGACTCGGCGGTCCACTGGAAGCCGCCCGGGGCGTCTATCGCGTCGCGAACGCGAACATGACCAGGGCCATCCGTTCTGTGACCGTCGAGCGTGGGTACGACCCGCGGAAGTTCGGCCTCGCCGCATTCGGGGGTGCCGGGCCGATGCACGCGGCGTCCATCGCGGACAGCCTCGATATCGACCGGGTCGTGATTCCGCGCGCCTCAGGCGTGTTGTCGGCATATGGCCTGCTCGCAGCCGACGAGAAGCGCGACGCAGTACGGACGTATCAGCGCTCGCTCGGCGCGGTCGACCCCGACGATGTCGACGCAGTCTACGAGGAGTTGTCCGAAGAGCTACTGGCTGAAGTCAGCGACCGCGAGGCGGCGACAGTGCGACACTCAGCCGACCTCCGGTATGCCGGCCAGAGCTTCGAACTCACCGTGGACGTCGACCGGCCGTTCGACACCGCAGACGCCCGCGAGCGGTTCGGAGCAGCCCACGAGTCCGCGTACGGGTATCGGGCAGACGAATCCGTCGAACTGGTGAACTGTCGCGTGACGACGACCGTCGAGCGGAGCGCACCGACGGTCGAGTACGATGCCGATGGCGACCCACAGAAGGGCTCTCGTGAGGCGGTGTTCGCCGATGAGGTCCGCGAAACCCCGGTTTACGAGCGGCCGAAGTTGCCACCACGGGACGAAATCGACGGCCCCGCGATTGTCGAGGGCGATGAGAGCATAATCGTCATCCCACCGGCCTGGAATGTCCGGGTTCGCGATGACGGGACGCTGACAGCAGAGGTGAGCGACGAATGAATGACGAAGCCACCACATCGAGTGCCGAACAGGAGACGATCGACCCCGTAACGCTGGAGATCCTCAGGAACCAGCTAGAAAGCGTTGCAACAGAGATGGGACATGTGCTCATCCGTGGGGCCTACTCCCCGAATATCAAGGAGCGACAGGACTGTTCGACGGCGCTCTTCGACGCGTCGGGTCGGATGGTCGCACAGGCGGAGCATATTCCGGTCCACCTCGGCGCGATGCCCGACGCGGTGGATATTGTCCTCCAGAAGGACCCGAAACCGGGCGACGTCTTCATCGTCAACGACCCGTTCGCTGGCGGGACACACCTCCCGGACATCACGCTCGTCTCGACGATCGCGCCCAACGACGAGATAGTCGGGTACGCCGTCTCGCGAGCCCATCACGCCGACGTGGGCGGGAGTTCGCCGGGAAGTATGCCACCGGGTGCACAGGAGATTTACGAGGAAGGGCTTCGACTGCCCGCGGTTCGACTCGTCGACGGCGGCGAGCCCAACGAGGCGGTCCACGACCTCATCCGTGCCAACGTCCGGACACCGGACGAGCGCGAGGCGGATCTGCGAGCCCAGCGCGCCGCGAACGCCCGGGCCGAGGAACGCATCGGTGAACTACTGTCTGAACACGGGGCGACCCTGCTCGACGCGTTCGATGCTGTCATCGAGTACTCCCGCGAGCGGGTCGAAGCTGAACTCGACGGGCTCCCGGACGGGACGTATCGAGCGCAGGATATCCTCGAAGGCGACGGCGTGACCGATACCGACATCCCGATTGAGGTGGCCGTCACCATCGATGGGGCCTCGATAGCTGTCGACTTCGATGGGACCGCCGACCAAGTGGCGGGCAACCTGAACGCGCCGCTTTCGGTCGCGAAGAGCGCGGTCTACTTCGTCGTCCGAGCGATAACCGACCCGGAGATTCCGCCGAACCACGGCTGTTACGAGCCGGTATCCGTGTCCGTACCTGAAGGGTCGATACTCGACCCGAAGCCGCCAGCAGCGGTCGTCGGTGGCAACGTCGAGACCAGCCAGCGCGTCATGGACGTCACGCTGGCGGCGCTTGCCGAAGCAGTCCCCAACAAGGTTCCTGCCGGTGGACAGGGAACGATGAACAACCTCATCATCGGCGACCGAACCGGCGATTTCACGTATTACGAGACAATCGGCGGCGGGTTCGGTGCCAGGCCCGAGAAGGACGGGATGGACGGCGTCCAGGTTGGAATGACAAACACGCTCAACACGCCCGTCGAAGCGATGGAGACCGAGTATCCGCTCCGGGTCGAGCGGTACGCGCTGCGTCCGTCGAGCGGCGGCGACGGCCGATACCGTGGCGGCCTGGGCCTCGAACGAACCGTCACCGTCGAGACAGACGCCACCGTGTCCCTACTGACGGAGCGCCGGCGGACGGCCCCCGCTGGAATCGACGGCGGCGAAGACGGCGCGACAGGGGAGAATCTGGTCGACGGCGAACCGGTCCCCGCGAAGGCCTCCGTTGACGTCGAGGCCGGGACGACCGTCTCGGTCCGAACGCCCGGTGGCGGCGGGCACGGTGACCCAGCAGAGCGGGACCCGGCAGCGAGGGAACGTGACCGACGCGACGGAAAGGTAGACGACGAGTGACGCTGGGTCGGTCGCTCCCTACCAGAACGCGACCGACCCGTGAAGTGGGTATTGCGCGTGCCACACTCATATGCGGGCGACACTGGTGTACCTCCCACAGTGCAAGCTGACCGTCCACTCGGTCTGAAACGCGTCGTGAAGGGGTGCCACCGACGGTTAGCTATCTGCCGTGCCGATTGCTTTCTGTACACCGAGCCAGTTCGTGATGGAGCCGTCGGGACCGGTGAGTGGCACTATCGTCACTCGGTTTTTGAAGCGTGTGCCATCCGCCCGGTAGTTCCATAGTTCGACGGTCCGCTGTTCCCAGATGTCGATCCCCTCCTGAAGTGTCGCGACCGACTCTGGGTCCGTTGCCGGCCCTTGCAGGAGGCGGAGATTCTCGCCGCGGAGTGCGGTCAGCGAGTAGCCCGACATTTCTCTGAACGTCTGTGTCGCATATCTGAGCGGATTATCTTGGTATGCAGGCCCGGTGAGTGTCAGGCCCATCGGTGCCGTCCCAAGTCGCACCATTTTCGCGATAATCTCTCGCTCGAAGGGCGTCACAGAGCCGAGCTTGAGCGTATCGAGGTTCTGAAGAATGTCTGCCGGCGACTCGTCGGCAGGGTGTGGATCGACAGTCCGGAGCTGGTGTGTTTCGACAAGGCCCGGAAGCCGCTGGCGAAACCGCTCCTCGTCGAGCAACATGGTTTCGATAAGTACGTCCCTCAGTTCGGCCATGATCGCAGTCGCCAGTTCTAGCTGCCGGGAACACAAACTCCCGTCGATATCCGGGTTTGTAGCCGATCAGCCGTGCCATTCATGCTGGTATAGCCCCTGTTTCAGAGACACACGGCACCTACGATATCAATGTCTGAAGACGAGCATCCGGTGACTGGCCTTCCAACGTCCAGCGAGACATACAGCCCTGGTGATGCTGTTGCCCTCCAGGTCGATGCGCTAAAAACGAACGACGACCCGTTTGAGAACGCAGGTATTATGACGGCGTACAACTTCGCCTCCCCAGCCAACCGCCGCTCGACTGGGCCACTGGACCGATTTATAGCCATGGTCGAGTCACCGCAGTACCGCCCGATAATCGACTTCGGAGAGGCTGTGCGAGGCTCTGTCGAGCGAAACGAAAACTACGCTGAACAGCGGGTGACGATTACGGGGCCGGATGGACGAACGACCACGTACGAGTTCGGTCTATCAGTGCAGTCCGTCGGCGAGTTCCGAGGCTGCTGGCAGACCGACCGTGTGGGAGTGGTCTGAGCTCACCTAACGAGAGGCCCTAGCGTTACAGAACATCGTGAACTGCGCTTCAGTGGTTAATCGCCCCCCAGTTCCGGGTGTTCAGCCGTTTCGATGTGACAGTCGTACGCCCCCATGCAGGGATTTTCGCATCCATGCCCCCCAGCGTCGACAAGAGTATGCACCCAGGATTGGGTTGAATAACCTTGTATTGATAGTTATTTTCGATAGTTTTGTAGTATACGTATATAAATAGGTATCTTTATATTTGTGATTGGATTTTTAAAGGTACTTACCGCCTATTTCGGTTGGGATATTCGAAGACGTCGATATTTGTCACCAATGAGTGAGTATATCCAGTTCGGTGGACTCGAATGGTGCCTGTGATTCCGAATCGCAGTGAGGTTCGGGGTACTTACCCGCTATCGGCGGGCAGTGCGCTCAGTCACTATCTGCCGGCGCAGCCACATTACTCGGAGTCTGGCTGTCAGTCTCGGTCTCGGTATACGTGATTTGCCAGCCGGTAACTCCCATGAGAATGAGGATAAGCGGCGAAAGGAAGCCCAAGAAGTAGTAGGGGGCGTACTGGAACGTACTGACGCCAAGCGTTCCGGCCATGAACACCGCGCCGCTATTCCACGGAATGAGCGCGCTCGTGACGGTGCCAGAGGACTCAATTGCCCGGGAGAGGTTTTCGGTCTTGAGGCCCTTCTCTTCGTAGAGGCTCCCGAGCGTCACGCCGGGAACAACGATACTGATATACTGTTCTGCCGCAAGGACATTCATCGAGACTGATGACAGGACCGTGATTCCAGTGAGGCTACCGACGCTGTCACTGAGCTGGCCGAGGTGATGTGCCAGGACAGCGATAATCCCAGTGCATTCGAACAGACCACCCAGTGCGAGTGCGGCGATGGCAATTGTTACGGCCCATGCACCGCCGACCATCCCACCGCTTGCGAGGAGGCCGTTCACGAGCTCCATCCCCGTTTCCGGGCTTGTTCCGCTCTGTGCGACGGTCCAGACCGATGTGAACGAGTTCCCCTGAAGCACGGCCGATGTTATCGCACCGGCAAAGACACCAGCACCAAGAGCTGGAATAGCGGAGATACCGTATATCGCCAGCCCAAATGTAACGAGAAGCGGGAAGAAAGCGAGCGGAGAGATCGTGAACGAGCCCGTGAGCGCCGTCTGTATCTCGGCGATGCGGTCCACGGGAATCGCTCCTGACGCGCGGATGCCGAGACCGGCGTACAGGACAACAGCAATGGAGAAGGCAAGGAAAGTGCCTGCCCGCATTGCGTTAATGTGGTCGTACAGGTCAGTGTTTGTCACCGCCGAAGCGAGGTTTGTCGTGTCCGAGAGTGGTGACTGTTTGTCTCCCGTGTATGCACCTGTGAGGATTGCGCCCGCGGTCATCGGTTCAGGGAGTCCAAGTCCCGATCCGATGCCTATGAAGGCAACACCGAGCGTCCCCGCTGCGGTCCATGATGAGCCGATGGCAAACGTTATCGCTGCAGTAATGATCGCCGTGAGCGGCAGGAACACTATCGGGTGCAGCAGGTCAAGCCCGTAGTACATGAGCGTCGGAATCGTTCCGGCCTGTATCCAGGTCGAGATGAGAGCGTAGACGATAAACAGGATAAACACGACCTGAATGCCCATTAGCAGCGTATGTGTAATCCCGGAGTACATCTCGTCCCAGGATATATCGAACCGGTAGTAACTGAACAGCCCAGTGAATGCAATGCCCCAGAGGAGTGGGAACTGCGGGTCAAGTCCATAGATGCCGATACCAATGCCCAGCGCGGTTAGCATCCCGATAATAGGGATCAGCGCTTCTCCCAGAGAGGGTCGGTCTTCGGGATCAATATCGTCGTACAACTTGATGTCGAATTCGGAGCTCATTCTTATTGAGTCGATTACTTATTGTCTGTATCGTTTTCTTCCCAGCAGTGTGCGTGTGCATTCAGTTTTCCGACGTGTATGCTTTGAAGCGACTTCTCAGTCGCTATACGGCTAGCTTGGCGACTAAGCCGACTTGTCCAACAGCGCATATCGTTTGCTCCATTGACAGCGTCATTAATAAAAGTTCATGTAGAGAGCGGTCGCGAAACTGTTTCTGGGTCAGATTGTGCTGGACTGCGGAGTCCACCTTACTGAGCGATCATACCGGTCGGATCAGTATGTGCTGTCGAAAGCGGTCGCACCGACAAACTGTACGTTCGATATACCAAAATCATATAACCTGATAAACGAGACTCAACATATGACTGAACGCGAACCGCCGACTGCAACTCGACAGATCAAGTCGATTCAGACTGCGAGCGATATCCTGCGCGAGATTCAGTCACAGTCTGAAGTGACACTTGCGGACCTCTGTGATGACGTAGACGTTGCCAAAAGTACATTGCATACGTATCTACAGACACTTGTTGCAGAGGGTTTTATTGACAAATCAGACGGCGTATATCGGTTGGGGCTGCGGTTCGTCCCACTCGGTGAAAGCGTCCGGAATCGGGTCGACCTCTATCAAATCGGAAAGGAGGAAGTAGAACGGTTAGCCGAAGAGACCAGTGAATGGGTTCACCTCACAGTTGCGTACCGGAACAGGGAGGTAACACTGTACGAGCATAATGGAGGAGAAACAGTAGCCATGGATTATCAACGGCGTACCAGGGAGTCCCCACAATATCTCCACTGTACTGCGACGGGAAAAGCGCTGCTGGCACATTTCGATGAAGCCCAAGTCACTGATATACTGGCCAGTGAAGAACTCGTTCAGCAGACAGAAAAAACGATTACTGATCCAGACGAACTGCGCGAGAGACTCGCAGAAATTCGAAGGAAGGGGTACGCCATAAACGATGAGGAGGAAATCCGGGGTATGCGCTCCGTGGGCGCTCCGATACAGGACGTGGACGGAGCAGTTTGTGGTGCGATCAGTGTAACCGCACCGAAAATGCGACTGTCCGGTGAATACCTCAATAGTGACCTTCCGGAGCTAGTGATGGAGGCAGCAAACATCATCGAGGTCAATTTAGAGTCTGCGGCCGCCCGGAGTAAATAGTGTTCACATATATCGAAGGCTACCATCGCTACTGCACTACGTCGTGAAGATATAGTTGAGTCCAGAAATGGCACAAGAAGGCATTAATCCGGAACTGTAGTTCAGATGCGCTCTATCTGAATACTCGAGCGGTGACGGGCATCCAGTCCTTCTCAGGGACACCCTGTGATACGCTCCCTTCTGTAGCAATCTGAATGGCTGGATAGCTTGACGCTCGTGTCGAGTTCGCCTATCAGATTCCGTTATTAGAGTGGCTAATGCATCGGTTTGAGGCCCCTTCGATCAGCGGTCCTTCTCCGCTTGTGAACCATACGCCCAGTTTCAATCGCTGTTGTACCGTCTTGGAGCGTTTTAGTCGGCTCGAATTCCAGTCTTATTTGTTTATTCCGAACTAAGTCTGCTTGCTGACGCCAGAGGCGCTACATCGCCGTCGGCAAACTTTGTCTCCTCTGTGTGTGCGCTTCGGTCGCGCATCAACCAGTGCAGCGGGAGAGTAAGGCAACTGAGATTCCATTCGGTATAGTCAAAGTATCGCCAGGGCTCAGGAGGCAACCAGATCTGCTGCATGGGCTGTATATTCACTTCCATTCCCAGCCAGCGGGTCAGACGGTCATGACCTGATCGGTCAGCCGAGACTCACACGCCGAGATCGTCATTGTTTGTCAGCAGTCCCGATCCTACTCATCAAATGCTACACCCTGACTCAGGGGAGCCGATGTATGCGGTCAAATTGATAGAGTGACGTGATGCGTGGCTAAGCATTCGGAACGGTCAGAGGTACCCGTTCCTGAGCACAATAACACAGGTACAATCGTTATATATTCTCACACGACACGCGGAATTTGATTAACGGGGTTCGACCCTCTTGTTATTAATTAACACTATTAACTATATCTTAGATAGCCGAACACCAATCCAAGTGTGGATTGACAAATTGAAAGTCAAAATGTGCAATTATACAAATCGTTTGGAGAGTGTACAATGACTTTTTCAAATTTGATGGAGATAATTGACTTTAGTGGCTATATAAGCCCTTTTCTATAGATAGAACGTCGCTTCTTGAACAATATCTGTTTAATCTACTTAGAGTAATCGGAAAGACGACGCTGAATCACCAATCTGGAGTCACGGCCGGTCCACATCGCCGGTGATGCCATCGGACTGGCGAACCCCCTGACTGGCTTCGGAATGGGACACGCGGCGCGGTCCGGCCGAGCGGCCGTAACGCCTTCGTACAGCAGGAGTCGTATAGACGCAGGTTGTTGTGCCAGAACTTCTGGACGAAAGCTGTCACTGGTGTGGCCTCACTCATTCATGACACATCGGACTGGAGGGAATAGCCAGTCTATCGAAGGTGGACATCGAGTATCAGGAGAGTTTCGAACCGCAGCAGCCCGGGGATATCGTAAGCGCTGTTCGGGCATTATCTAGCGCACTGAGCCAGGTATAGACGCATTTGGGTGGACACACCTGTTCGATTCGGAAACCGCTAGTGCCGGTTTGACCTATCGGTGGTAACTCTCGAAAGCACTTGACGCCCGCCACCGGCAGATCTATAATTGTCTTTGGGAGAAGGGGCGAACCGTCCGACAGGTATCGGCCACAGCGATTGTTGTCGTAGGAACAGTCGAGATATCTCGAAGAGAGAACTATACGTATTAGCTCGCCTCAGTACGTACAGCCGCTAATCGAACTCATCAGCTATTCGACCTATCGACACCCCATAGCCATTCCGCATGGCTAATCGAATTGGCCATACTGTATACCCACACAATATGGCTAATTGGTATAGTTATACGGTATAGCCCTTCCGCATATTCAAAAGAGATAGTTAGTTGGGATAGTTATATGAGCTAGCGGGTGAAGGTAGGCAGTTGACACAGTTAGCAGTCCAGTTTCGTTCGGTTAGGTATCGAGAAAGGACTGCAAAAGCAAAAGACAAAGCCGGGACAGAACGCGATGGTATGCGCTCAATAGCTATTGTGGACTTAGCGAGACGCGGCCGACTGCTCCCAGTCGTACCCCCACTCACGGAGCTTTTCAGCGACAAGGTCCGGATTGTCCATGGCAACGACGAGAGCCGCTTCCAGCGCGTCGGTCTTGTACACATCCTCACCGACTGCGTCTTCTAGATTACGGAGGAAAGTGGATTCGCGCTCCTCGACCTCGGGGCGAATGAAGATCGGCCGTTGCTTGCGGTCTTGCTTGACTGAGTCACGCCGGAATTTGTATGGGATGTCTGGTTGGGTCGCCGTTTCTACGTCGGCGGGTTCAGTTTCAACATCCA
This sequence comes from Haloarcula sp. CBA1115, assembly GCF_000827835.1. Classification (NCBI taxonomy): domain Archaea; kingdom Methanobacteriati; phylum Methanobacteriota; class Halobacteria; order Halobacteriales; family Haloarculaceae; genus Haloarcula; species Haloarcula sp. CBA1115. The sequence continues at coordinate 205,775 of NZ_CP010530.1, forward strand.
TCACCTCATCCTGCTGCTCGTCCGATTCTGGCCCTGGATCCGAATCGGTCTCCGCAAACGGATCGTCGCCGGAGCCGGATTTCATGCTGTTGCCTCCTGTTCGCGAGTCTGTCGGAGATGCGCAGCTAGCTCTTCGAACTGCTCCAGCGTTTCGATTTCGTAGTCACGTTCCCGACTCCGGTGTTCTTCAATGTATTTGAACGCTGAACACTGTTTGCGCCAACAGCCTTCAAGCAAGGACGTCCGCTCCCGGAACACGACAGGTATATCGTACGACTCCGCACGGAGCCGTTTGAGCATCTCCTCTTGATCGTTGGTCCCTTTGAACCGATTCGGTACAGCAGCTAACACGCCCACGTTGATATCTAGCGTGTCTTCAAGCCCGGTCACGAGGTCTGCGAGGCCCTCGACGGACTGTTGGCCTTTCCCGCTGGGTTCAAACGGGATAACGAGGTTCCGCGTCGCGTGCAATGCGTTGTACAGTTTCACGTCCGCGGTCGCAGGCGGGTCGATGATGACAGTGTCGTACTCAGACGGAACGCCCGCGTCCTTTAGCACACGAAGGAGCTGGACGTTCGGGTTCCAGTTCTCACCGAAGTCCGCCGCTTCCTCCTCACGACGCCGCAGATGTTTCGAAAGGACCTCCAGAGAGTTGTGTGCGGGAAGGACATCGACACCCTCTGAGGTCTCAATGAGGTCAGTGAACGGCCCGCGTGGCCGTTCGACGAGGTGTCGTACTAAACTGTCGGCCTCCGAGTCCGTTCGGCGGTCCGCGACGTCGAACAGGAACGAGAGGCTCCCCTCCTGTGGATCCATATCGATTGCCAGTACGTCGTGACCAGCACGGGCGTCGGCTACGGCGAGGTTCGCCGCCATCGTTGTCTTGCCGACACCGCCGGCCTCACTGTACACGGTGTAGGTCAGCATACCGTATCGGATCCACCGCACAGATATAAAGATTAGTCAGACGGTATAGCTATACGGTATAGCCAGCTGGCATCTCTACAGCGGTCTCGCAAAACGCGGGCTACTCGACGAACAGCCCTGCGAGCGTCTCGCGCATCTCCGCCCGCCGGTGAGACCGGGCTTCAGACTCCGAGAGGTAGTTATCGAGTACGACTTGTGCAGACGCCGAGCCCTGCTCCGCTGCGACGTCTTCGAACCGTTCCGCAACCCGCCTGACAGCAGCGCCGTACGTAGTGTACCAGAATCGACGGCCGGTTTTTGGCGTTGGCGTGTCGCCGTCGACAGTGACATCTGCGGCCTCAGCCACTGATTTGAACCGTCGTCGGACGGTTTCGGCGGTTAGATGGCCAGTGGCTGCGGACGGAGAGGGCAAGAGGTAGCCACTCCACTCTGGATCGGCAAGCGTCTCTATACGGCGTTCTACCGTCTCCAGACCGGCCAGGAGAGCCACGGTCCCAGGACCATTTTTCCGCTCGCCGTCACCGAACTCTATGTACGGATGCGAGTCATCGTCCGGATCGAGGTTGAGCTGTCGAATATGTAGCGATGCGACTTCACTCGGGCGAAGCCCCCAACCGCAGCATGCGACCACGATGAATCGATCCCGTAGCTCACTCGCTGCTCCATACAAGCGTTGGACGGCGGTTCTATCGAGTGCTTTGTTGTCCCAGGACGGGGTTCTATCCCATCCAAACCGGATTTCGAGGTCAGCCAGTGGATTGTACGCGGCGTTTCCGAACATCACCAGGTGTTTGTAGAACTGCCGCGTGTCCTGAACGTATTTACGCCGTGACGCAAGCGTCGTCAGGGCATCGTCCAGTTGGTCCAGCGCATCAAACGTCGCCGCTACCCGATCCATCTCTGCAACGCGTTCGTCGGGATTCTCCAGCGGTGCGAGCAAATCTTTCGTATCGTGGATATTGGTATATACTTTCGCGTAGCGTCGTAGAATCGACCGCCGTGTGTCGATTGTCGCGTCAGCACGCCCACGTCGAGTCGAAAGTTCCTCGAGGTACCCCTCGATGGCCCGCTGGGTGTTGACAGAGAGGAAGTCAAATGATCCTGATGTCGTCGTGGCTTCTGGGACTCCGATCTCGTCGTAGAACTGCCCCGGGGACAGGTCGAATCGCCGTTGGAGATGCTTTACGAATCCCGGGAACTGTCCGTTCAGCCAGGTGTACGTGGGGGTTTCAGCGGTCGGGTCCAGCCCGTCGGTTTCCATCGTCGGTACGACGGTTTCGTGATAGAAAGACTCGCAGTCGGCTAAGTCCATCGTTGAGTAGCGAGTTTCAGTCATTGGATTTTGGGTGTGAACTGCAGTAACCGACGAACTGCTCTAGCTGGTTCGTCTGAATCACCGAGTTTTCGTATGTAGCGTATTTCCATCGTACGACTAATAGTTTGTCTTGTATTGTTTTCTCATGCAGAAACCCATAACAAGACAGATACAGATGGTCGCATTACCGCAGAACATAAACTATATAACGCTATATCAAATTCTGTGCTGTACAGGCTCGGTAGAAGTGTTCCACTGCGGTTTTATGCGGTTTAGGGCTCATCTCCACTCAAATTCCGTATACTCTGTGGCGGAGTCAAGCACAGGTTTCTCGTCTGTACTGAGAACAACCCCTTCATCGCTCTTCCAAAAGCACCAATGAGCAGGTAAGACCGACTACAGGATAGGGTATTCCGAGCGTGCGGTAGCTCCCGTAACTGTCACCGTCGGCTATTTGTGAAGGATTTCACAACACGGGGTGGGATATCGTGTAATGGCCAGACCAGCAGTATAGGACAGACTCAGCGGTTCTGAAATGTGGCTTACTCAAGGACCAAGCTCTCAGTTGTCACTCATCGGGACCGAACTCCTGGCAACCAAATCGGTCAATGTTCTCTGGCTGTGCACAGAGATAATCGAGCCGTTTTTCCATTTCAGACCGTGACATGCCCGCTTGGTTTTCTCGGGACTCCGCGAGCCGGGCTTGGCTGGCATTTAACATCTTTTCCTTCCTTTCTAGTTCCGAAACAAGTGTGTCTACGTCCTCGTTGCGTGTTTCTAACTGTTTGTTGAGGTCTGCAGCACGGGATTTTTCGGCCTTTCGGTCTTCTCGGGTCTCGTTCAGTTGTTCACGCAATTCCTCGTTTTCAGCGTGGAGGGCTTCGTTCTCTGTTTGTATGTCCTGTGCAGAATCCTGAAATGCAACTGTTGTCCCGACTATCCCACTGGTGGCCACCACAGTAGCGATGAGTAGCCAGGAACTGATATTGCGTGCAAGCGTAGTCACCGGTGAACCACCTCTGCTGTAGCCTGAATACTGTACTGGCGCCTCTCCCGGTGCAGCAGTAAAGGTTGAGTCATCATGTCCCAGCCTGATTGGTATGTGCTACTAATCGTAGTTCCCAGTTGGTTACATTTGGATAGCGATGAATCTCCAATAGTGCATCGACACTGATATAGAACCTAGACGAACTGACCGATTATTTCGTGTCCGTGATCGATGTGACCCACAGCATGCACCATCGCTACATAATTTCCGTGGGACTTCGGTGAATTCCAGTCAATACCTATTGGCGGAGATCTTCGGACCGAAGCTCTCCTTTTGCGTGCCATGTTCTGGGGCGGACGGCGACTACGATTGCAGCGGCGTATAGTAGTCCGACAGTGCCGATGACGACGACGCCGGGAAGCATACCGATAGCAGCGCTATCTGTCCACGAACCGGAACTGAACACGGTAATTCGTATGAGCCAGGCGGTTAGTAAGACAGTGAAAAGCGGCAGGTACACTCGTCGGAGTCGGTGCGCGATAGCTTCTTCCGTGCTAATTTTGATCGTCGGCTGTCGGTAATCGGCACTCAGTGACTTGCGCCAGTCCGGGTCGGCCACGCCTGCAGCGGGGTCTAACCCGTAGGCGAAGACGTTTGCTTGCAGTGTTCTAACTCGGCTGCGCCAGATATCGTAACCTCGGTATCGCCTGGCCTCGATGAACAGAAACACTGCAAGCGTGGCCGTTCCGATCAAGAGGATGTAATGCGGAATGTCCGGCCGCGAAAAGGCCCACGTAAGGATTGCAGAGATTACCAACACTGCCCAGTTGGTTGTCCGGTCGAGGCGCTCGCGCCAGAACTTCATCCGATGGATCTCGCCGCGGTAAAGATGGGCCATGGCTGAACTCGGACCCATATCCTCTTCTAGCAGGCCCTCGCCGACTTCCCGATGTGTCGAGTCGGTCGCGTCGACGTCCTTGTTTGAGACCCGTGTCATGAGTGGAAGATGAGCGACTGGAGATTCGAGTCGGTCGTGTGCTGGGCGGCCAGCGCCGAGTCGACACTATTGTCAGAATTTCTCCAGTCATAGTCAGGTAGTATATCTGCCGTAGCCGCCTGTTGAGGTCCCGTAGTCATCGTTGTGCGGACGTAGTGCTTGAGAACGTCCGTGCTCGCTTTTTCACCCGACGATAGCTCGTCAATGGTTTGTTTCGCCTTGACGACCGGCATCGGACAGTTCTCCCCGGTGACACCCAGCATCTGAGTAGGTTCGTGGTTGGCCATAGTATTGTTTCTTACTCTCAATACTACAGCCACATATAAAAACACAACGGTAGTGTCTCAGAAGGATATATACAATATACAAGCTTCCTTGGAGGGGGTTGCGGGATAGGTTTTGAAGTTTTGGAACGATAGAATTGTGCAATAATGGAAAGATACTGAATACTGTAGAGCGGTGCTCACTCAGGCACAGAGGAAGAACCGTCCACCTTCTCAACGTCCCGGTTACTTATTTTGATGAGAGAATCGGAATCCGTAGGATGACAGTCGTTCCCGTCGTCTCACTCGACTCGATATCGACGGTCCCACCTGCGATATCAGTTCCCCACACAACCAGTGCAAGCCCGAATCCGCTCCCGTGCTTTAGCGGCGTTTCCGAGCCATGTTCTACGAGAGCGAGCTCGTTGGAGTCAATACCGGGCCCGTTGTCTTGGACAGTGACCTGAACGTATTCGCCGTCCCGTTCGACCTCGATTGACACAACAGGGTCGGGAGAGGTATTGTGTTGAGCGGCGTTTTGAATGATATTCAGACAGACGACATCAAACAGGCAATCCACCGCGAAATCGGCCTGCCCGGAAGCATACTCGAACGTGACCTCGGGATACGCTTCGCTGGTCGAGTCGAGACACTCGTCGAGAATAGAGTTCAGGCTGAGAGTATCTCGTTCCTCCCGGCTTTGTTCAAAGATATCGATAACCGAACGGACTTTTTCCCCGAGTTCATTGATTTCGACGGCGTGTTCTTGCAGGGTTGCGGCCTTCGACTCACTATTGTGCGTGGCTAGATACGCAGCGTTACCGAGGATGACTTGCACGTTCGTTCGGATGTTGTGCCGGAAGACCCGGTGGAGAACCTCTAGCCGTTGCTGGTCACGGAGAAGGTTACTCACATCGTGTAAGGTAATGACCCGGCCGATAGTCCGATCATGGATATCTGTTACGAGACTTTCGGAGACGTCGTACGACTGGGACACCCCATTGGGACGGTAAATCGTTTGCCCGGCCTGTGTTGCGCTACCGAGCGCCGATAGATCCGGACTGATTTGTTCAAGTGGTCGGCCGAGGGCTTCGTTGGGCGTCGTCTGCAGGGCAGTGGTAGCTTGGTCATTCATATCGACGATATGGTCGTGCGTATCCAACACGAGAGCCCCTTGCTGCATCTGCTGAAACAGCGAATTGCGAGCATGGCGTATCGGCGTCGGATTTGCACCGAAGAGCTGGAACCTGGTGAGTGCGCCCAGATACGCGAGACCGGACACGGCAAAGGCAATCGGTGTCGGATCGACACCGGCAGATGGGAGTGAGCCCATCAAAAAGAGGACGTTCGTCACCCAGGGTGCCAGAAGACCGAGAAGGAGCGCTAAGCTCTGGCCGCGGAACGGGTCCACTTGACTCGTAACGAGTTTCAACAGCGGAAGTGCCCCGAGAAGGCCCAGCAGATACGTATAGCCGGCTATAATCCAAAACCAGACACCCGGCGTTCTGTTCAACGTCGCAATTCCATGTTCCTGAATGATGACCGAATTAGTGTACAGTAACTGGTGGGAGTGGCTCGTGAGTCCCAGAAAGACGGTAATTGCAGGGACGATCGAGTAGAGCAGGATGTGCTTGCGGGCCGTATACTCGGTATAGCCAGCATATTCGAGCGAAAAAAGCAGCCACGCTATCGGAATGATTGCAACACCGATCCAAGAGACATCGACCCAGAAAACCTTCGAGCTCAGCGTCGCTGCATCAATCCGGAAGATCAACGTGGCCGACCACCAGCACTGGCCTGCCAGGAGCAGAATAAGTGGGTCAGCGCCGGGTTCTGGGCGCTCTTTCCAGGCAAGGAGGCCGCCCGTAACGCCGACCGCAATCGTGGCGACCAACACCATCTTCATCAGCGTCAGTGAGAACACAACTATGTTGAAGATTAATCGGGTGCCATCGTTATAACCTATTTGCCTTCGAAAGTATCTAACGTTGACAGAATCGCCATCAGAGGGCCGAATACTTGCGGAAGAGAGTTGCTTTACAAATAAAGGTAATTTATATGATAGTGCTACTGGCCGAGCAGTGGGAAGACCACAACAACAAACGCTGGTAAGCGAGTACACTCTGCTGCGACCGCAAGTGCACTGTCGTTTTCGGTTCGGTTAAGACAGAAGATGACGCCATTCAGGAAGAGCAAACTAACTAAGAGAACGACCGCTTCCCTGAGATTAATGATGTTTGCAACAAACGCAACACCGAGCAGAACCGCTGTTAGACCCGTGATTCCGTAGAGGATATACTTAGTCCAGCGAACACCGACCACAACCGGGAGCGTCCGGACGCCGATTTCGCTGTCACCCTCCTTATCGCGCACATTCGGGATTTCTGTATTGACGAACGTCGCCAATACGAAAAACAGGAACACGACACCGACCGCCGGAGAAGCGGGCGCACCAACGTACGTTAGCGGCAGACACACAATGACGAGCGCCCAGACTACAGCGACGAGAGTTGAATTGAGAAGGAAGACCTCTTTCAGTCGCTGGGTACCGCTCGGAAGGGTAGGGATCCAGTCACAGGCGTAGAGAATCCAGCACATACCCGGTAACAGCGATAGACCAAAGCTGATGGGCCCACCCAATGCAGACAGGGCCACAGCAAGGCCGTATGCGATAGCCGCCAGAACGTAGAAGCCGTTCTGATATCGGCGCACGAAGGCAGTCCGTGCGGGGGACGTTTTCGCATCAGTTTCTAAGTCTGCCAACCGGTCGTTGCCATACACTGCGAACGTGAGCAGTCCTGCCACAATCGGAGCCGGCGTTAGAGGGAGCGCCAGTAGTTCACTCACAAGGACTGCTTCCGCCATCGCAATAACTGCGAGATACACGGAACTGTAGAGAAATATATTCCTGACTGGTCTCGTCAGCGTAGCTAGTTTTGTAATCAAAGAGCGATTCCTCACGGACTCTATGTCAGGCTGCTTGCCTGGGTTTTGTGCATCAGTCGGCATAGCTGCAGTAGAATATCGGCGAACTATACAGTAAAGTCCTACCCTATATTAAATATCTTCAAAAGTCGAAGTAAGTTTGGTTTGGCTTCGTCGTGGATGAGAATATAGTCAAACGTGCGGAACATCTTCGTATCTATCCAAGCGCTGTCTGAGCAAGCGACCATGGAATAGATTGAGTGTAGACGGGTTGGACGATACTATCAATGGCCAGGTGGATACCACTCCGTGAGCAGTTCACCACGGGAGGCTCTGTTCGCTCTCGGACAGACTCACTGCGCGTCGATATCAATCTCGACCCAACAATAGCGATAGTAGCCATTGAAAATCAATGCACACCTGATCGCACGATTGTAGTGCGATCAGTGTGTAACTCGTTTCAATTGGTACTATAGTCCAGAGAACCAGCGGCCGTCCCACATTGTGTGTTCGTCGTCCGACAGTACAGAGATCCAAAGTAAGCTTTTTCTACATTGTTCATCATCCAGATATGTGACTTCGACATCGACGCTTCGAGCGGTGAGTCGGGCTGCGAGCAAGTACTTCGTTGTCTGGGTAATCCTTCTGGCAGGGATCGCTCTCGTCAGGCCGGACCCGTTCGTCCCAGTGTTGGACTACGTGTCCCCACTGCTCGGGCTAATCATGCTCGGGATGGGGTTGACGCTCCAACCGGCGGACTTTCACCGGCTAATCGAGGAACCGGTCGATATCGGTATCGGCGCTGTCACGCAGTGGCTGGTGATGCCTGCCGCTGCGTACGGGCTGTATGTCCTCCTTGATCTTCCGGACGCTGTCGGTATCGGTCTCATTCTGGTCGGTGCCGCTCCCGGTGGGACCGCGTCGAACGTGATGGCGTATCTCGGTCGGGGTGACGTGGCGCTGTCCGTCGCGATCACGACGCTTACCACCCTTGCAGCGCCGATCGTGATGCCGGCCTGGGTAGTGTTTACCCTCGGCGAACAGATCAACGTCACCTTTGCGGAGATGTTTCAGAGCATCATTCAGATCGTCATCATTCCGGTGTTGCTCGGGTTCACAATCCGGTATTTGCTGGACCGCTATTCGCCCAAAGCCGCTGAAATCGGCACCGACGTGTTCCCAGTTATCAGTGTCGCCGCGATTGTTGCGATTGTCGCTGGCGTCGTTGGCGCGAACGTGGACAACATCCTCACGGCTGGTCTGCTTGTGCTCGTGGCGGTCGTCGCCCACAACGCGATCGGGCTTGGCTCGGGATACGGTGTCGGGCGGGCAACTGGAATGCCGAAAGACCGCGTTCGGACCTGTACATTCGAAGTGGGGCTGCAAAACAGCGGTCTAGCCGTCGCGCTGGCGACAACGCTATTCGAGCCTGCAGCCGCACTCATTCCGGCGCTGTTCAGCGTCTGGCACAACATCACCGGGCCGGCGCTGGCAAGCTTCTTTAGCTGGCAGGACGACGGACAGAAATCCGTCGAGGCTGTGCCAAGCGACGACTGAGGCTCGCTCCCCACGGTAACCCGATTTTCGGTGGTATCAAATCCGCTCATCCAGTGGTGAGCGACCGGGCCGTACGGACATGGAGGAGCCGGAAAGCGGGGGACCCGTTCGGCTCTCTCAACAAACAGAGTAATCGTACCCCCCGAACCGTCTGACGACTAGATCAGTGATGTCGATTCTGACGAATTCTGGATGTCTGAGTGGTGCTGCCACCGGTCACGGTTCCCGATCAGTATCCGGAACGTCCTCGGGAACAGGACCAACAGTGGTGTGTGCCGCCTGCGCGTCGGTGACCGGGTCAATTGGAATCACCTGAAGCCCATACTCGGTTTCCAGAACCGCCGCTTCGATCTCGAAGACGTCAGCAAGCAACTGTTTCGTGACCACCTCCTCTGGCGGGCCGCGGGCGTACATCGAGCCGTCCTTGAGTGCGACGATGTTGTCGGCGTACCGCGCTGCCTGTGCGATATCGTGGAGTACGAGGACGACCGTTATCTGACTCTCATCCCGGAGCGTTTCGACTATCTGCATCACTTCCAGCTGGTGCTGTGGGTCGAGGAACGTCGTCGGCTCGTCCAACAGCAACACGTCCGTGTCCTGCGCGATTGCCATCGCAATCCAGACGAGTTGCTTCTGGCCGCCGCTCAGGCTGTCGACATCGCGGTCACGGAGGTTCTCAATGCCGGCAAGTTGAATCGCGTCGTCGACGGCGGCTCGGTCCTCGTCGGACAGCGACTCGAAGAACCCAGTATGTGGGTACCGTCCGCGCTCGACCAGATCACCCACCGAGATACCGGTCGGAACGACGTTCTCCTGGGAGAGCAAGCCGAGTTTGCGTGCGAGTTCCTTGGACCCGAACTCGTCGATCGTCTGGCCATCGACAAAGACGGTTCCGTCGTCGGGCGAAATCTTGTCCGCCATCGCTTTCAGGAGCGTGCTCTTCCCGCTCCCGTTGGGGCCGATGAGCGCGGTCACTTCGTCCGGTGGGACGGCGATCGACTCGCCGTCGATGACAGGCTCGTCCCGTCCAGAGTACCCGACAACGAGATCGGTCCCGTCGATTTCTGCGGCCGACTCCGATGTCGTTTCACCGGCGCTATCGACGGCTCGTGTTCCGGCCTCGGACCTGTGTTCGACTGTCTCTCCGTCCATCTGTGAGGGCCGACCGTCAGCCATCAGACTTCACCCAGGTCGGTTTTCTTCCGCATCAGGTAGAGGAAGTACGGGCCGCCCACGATGCCGGTGATGACGCCCACCGGCAACTGGACGGGGCTCAAGGCGAGCCGTGCACCCACGTCTGCACTGACCAGCAGCGCCGGTCCGAGGAACAGACACCCCGCAAGCAGCAGCTTCGAATCGCTACCGACGAGATTACGGACCATATGGGGAACAATGAGCCCAACGAACCCGATGAGGCCGGCGACAGCGATGGCAGCCGCCGTCGAGAGAACGCCGATCCCCGCGATAGCGAACCGGACTTTCTCGACCGGCATCCCCAGTGAGTCCGCTCGGTCCTCGCCGAGTGCCAGTACATCCAGTTCCTGCGTAACGGCGAACGCGAGCGCCATCGCAAGGACGGTGAACGGCAACGCGATTCGTACCTCGGCCCACCCAGCGTTCATCAGAGTCCCGGAGAGCCACGCCTGCGCGGACATCGCAACGCCGAGATCGTCGATGAAGAAAAACAGCGCACGCTGGACGGACCCGAAGACGGTGCCTACCACAACACCTGCAAGCACCAGTCGGACGGGACTGGTACCGTTCTTCCACGCGATAGCATACACGAGCAGGAACGCGAGTCCGCCACCGGCAGCCGCAAATATCGGTAGGAACGGCACCAGTCCGGTGAGGAGTGTTAGCGTGAGCAACACGACTAATCCAGCCCCGTCGCTGACGCCGAGGATGTACGGGCTCGCGAGTTCGTTGCGCGTAATTATCTGAAAAAGCGCTCCCGATACTGCGAGGTTTGCGCCGACCAGGACGCCGACGAGGATACGGGGCAGCCTGAGGTTCCAGACGATGAGTTGCTGGCGGGTCAACCACTCCGGGACCGCTGCACCGAGAAACGCCCACCGCCAGACTTCGAGGCTGGACAGTACCGTCGGGTCGAAGACCGTCTGCCACGCCTCGACCAGCGTCAACGGGTACGCGCCGAAGCTCACCTGCAGTATCGTCGACCCGAGCAGGACGGCGAGGCTGCCGGCGATAATGAGGGCGAGCTTTGAGACCTCGTACCTGTCGGTAGTTCCTGCGCGTAGGTTCGTGAGTCGGTCGAATACCTTCGCCATCGCGTTAGATGTTTCCGTTGATGATGTCACTGACCGCCTGGCGATCGAACAGTTTCTCTTCGTCAGGGACGTCGCGGACAGGACCTGGCCACTCGCCGAAGCGATCGGGCCAGACTTGCTTGGCGGCGGCCTCCGTGGCGAAAAGATCGACGATAGGACCCTGGTATTGGCCGCCGATGCGGATGATGTTACCTTCCTGAACGGCGGTGAGGTCCTGACCGTTCGGGTTGTTTTCGAACGGCTCGACGACGTTGGTCACGAACTCGTCGTGAGTTGCGGTTGTGAGCCGGCCCACGGCAGCGATGTAATCTGGATCGTGGTTGAGGAGTTCCTCGTAACCGACGGTACCACCGCCAGGGATCTCAGCATCGTAACCGTCCCTGAGCCCGAGCCGTGAGAGGGGCTTGGTCTGATTGTGGTATTTGTGGATATCAGAGAGATAGAACTGGCCGGAAGTCGGGTCTACGCCGCGCCACACCGCAATGACGGAGGGGCGTTCGTCTTCAGGGGGGAGATCAGACCTGATGTTCGCCATGAACTCGTCGTGCAGCGACTCCCAGGCCCGGTACCGGGCCTGGCGCTGGAAGACCGCCGCCATCTTCTCGAAAACGTCGTAGAGTTCGTGGTAGGTTTCCTGCTCGTACCCAAAGGGATGTTCGGGGCCGAAGCGGATCGAGGAGGCGACGAACGGACCGGTGGCCTCCTCGATCTCCTGAATATCGGAGTCCGCCCAGTCGGTGAAACGTCGTAATCCCCGAGGGTCGATGAGATTGACAGCGGGGCCGGCAGCGTAGAAGTTCTCCTTGTCGTAGCCGGACTCGGAGCCGGCCGCCAGCGCCATGATGTCGTCCTCGTTGAACGTAACGTCGGGGAGGATGTCGTAGAACTTCCGTGGCGCCCGTGCCATGTCGGTCGCGGCGGTAGGCTGGATGCCGAGCGCCATCCCGATATCGAGGTAGACACTGGGAATGACCGAGTACGACTCGGGAATTTCTTCGAACGTGAACTCGCCGTGGGGCTCAATTTCGACGGTGTACGGCGTTGAATTTTCCGGAGTCGATTGCTCGGTATCTGCCGTGGCTTCGGCCTGGTCTGTTTGGGCACTCGCGGCCCCATCCCCGGTGGTTCCTCCATCATCGGAGCTCCCGCTGGAACAACCGGCGAGGGAAGCCACCAATCCAACACTACCTGCAAGTACTTCGCGTCTACGTGTCATCGCTTTTCAGGTGGGCCTAAAACAGATTAGTGATTCCTCCCTTTCGACGTAACACGGTGTGTACGATGTTCAGACCGTGAAATATCGAGCCGCTATGCGTCGCCCGTACTGCTCAGGCGTCACCGGCGATTGGAAACGCTGAACGAGTGCTGGCACTGCGGGCAGTGATAGCTTGTCGCATATCCGGTGCTCGAAACGTCCCAGTCGCCCCCGATCATACCACTCTCAAAATCACAGTCCGGACAGAACAGTACCATTTTCGAGGGTGTCCCAATAGTGTCTGTAGTTTCCTTACGAGCCATTTGCATTGATAGCATAACATGATGAATGGAGGGCAATATATGCTACCCCCGGTTTTCAGCATTTGATATCGCAGTCAGCAATCAGAGACCTCGTGCTGTTTCCGGACAAAGTACAGCCGTGTGTCACACCCAGTCAGGTGATCGGGGTATCACCGATGTAACTACCAGACATCGGTGTCCGCGAGCACTTTTGTACTAGCTACGCCTTCATGTTGACGCTGATACACCTACCGCGAAACAATATGTCTCAACAGAAATCAGAGTACGCAGACGACGCCGATATTGACGAATCACTGGACGAACTGGCCTCGGAAGAGACCATTGAGCAGACCGTCGAGAACCTCGAGGCAAACGGGTTCGATGTCATCGTCGTTGACTCGACTGATGATGCGCTCGCAGAACTTCAGTCACTCATCCCTACAGAGGCGTCTGTGATGAACGGCCACTCGACGACGCTCGAAGAGATCGGGTTCGTCGAGTACCTGAGTGACGGGGACCACGAGTGGGAGAGCCTCCCCGACGAGATCTGGAGTATCGACGACGACGCAGAGCGGCAGGCCGCCCGCCGGAAGTCGCAAACGGCCGACTACTTCCTCGGTGGCATCAACGGTATTTCCCAGACCGGCGAACTCGTCGCGGCAGACCGCTCGGGGAGCCGTATCGGTGCGTATCCGTTCGCTGCCAGTAACGTGGTCATCGTCAGCGGCGTGAACAAGATCGTGCCGACACTCGAAGACGCGCTCGACCGACTGGAAAACGTCGCGTACCCACTCGAAAACGAGCGCGCGAAGGAGGCCTACGGCGTCGACTCCGCGATTGCCAAACAGCTCATCCTCCGCCAGGAGCTCGAAGAGGATCGCACTACCGTTGTGCTCATCCGCGAGCACCTCGGCTACTGACTGCAGTACAACAGAGGGTGGTAATCGGTCCCGCCGCCTTGCGTTGCCGATCTAAGCACAGTATCGGAGAACTATAGTAACCATTGAAAATCAATGCATACCTGATCGCACGACGGCAGTCCGATCAGTGTGTAACTCGTTTCAATTGTACTATAGCAGCCCGGGGTACGTTTCTGTGCTCCGCACTCCGCCGGAAAGAGCTATTGACCGGCTTGGTCCAAGCCGTGTGAGAGAGGAAATTCGGCGACGACCATGGCGACAGGCGCTACGAAATCAAATGCGAATCGATATACGAAAATAGGGAGGCTTTCGCTGCTCCTGTTGCGGCTTCGCGATTGGTCGTGAGGCGGCTATACATCGTTCCTTTAATCATTGCTAGAATGTGCTCGGCCATGTGTGTCGGATCCACATCGCGAAACACATCAGCCTCTATCCCTCGACGAACAGTTTTCTCGATGATTGCAGTAAGTCGAATATCAATCTCGGTGAACTGTTCGCGAAACACCTCCTGATCCAGCGCTTGCGGGGAGAGCGTAACTAAAACGCTGTGAAGCTGCCGTTTCTCCTCGGTTAGCTGGCACGGGAGGAGTGTCGTAATGATGTGATGGAGGTCCTCTTTCGGGTGGTCACCGATGGTCGTGTTGATTGTCGCCTCGAATCGGTCAACAGTGAATCTGAGAAACCGGATTAGCAGGTCGTCTTTCGAGTCGTAATAGTGGTATATCGTCGATTTGGCCTTGTCGAGTTCGTCTGCAATAAGCGAGATGGAGAGTTCAGCGTATCCACTGTTTACCAGCGCTCGATGGGTTGCGTGCATAATCTCTTTTTCAGTTGCACCCAGAGCGTCACCATCTGTAGTCATACAGACAGTCCTCCGCTCTGATCGTAGATAGCTTGACAGCACGGTGCCAATTCCTCAGGCTCTGCCTCGGAGCGATCTTTCTCAAGCCGCTCAATTTGCTCATCATGTGCCACAGGTGGGCGGAAACCGAAACGAGCGGGCCGCATTAGTTCACACTCCGTGTCGAGCGCGATGAGAGCAGTGTCTCAAGCGTTCCACGACCGTGGTCCCAGATGACGATTGACGTCGGGAGGACCAGTATGGACGCCACGAATGAATAGAGAACGCTGACTGCAATTAACAATCCAAACTGGCCCAAGATCGGGACAACCGCGAGGACGAGCACGCCGGTTCCAGATGTGGTGGTGACCATACTACCCGCCAGCGCACCACCTGTTCCCCGGACACTAATGTCGAGTGCTTCGAGCAAGCCAGTATCGCCACGGTACTCCTCCGAGAACCGATGCACGAGGTGAGCGGAGTAATCGATACCAAGCCCGATTCCGATTGATAACGTCGTTCCGGTGAGGACGTTGAACGGGATATCCAGATACCGCATTGTCGCGGCCAAGGCGGCAATAGTGAGCAGTATCGGCACGAGGTTCGCAGCGCCCAGCCCGGGACGCCGTTCAAGTAGCCAGTAGGCGAAAAACAGGAACGCTGCAGACGCGAGAATTGCGAGAGCCAGACTTATGTACGCAGATTCAGCGATTACGTCCGAGACAGCTTTCAATACCACAACACTGCCGGTTGCGGTCGCTTCCATCCGGAACTCATCCGCAACGGCTCTCGTATCATCTGTCACTTCCTGCTGACTCGCATCAGACTCGACGGAATACACGATGCGCGTTCGCGCGTAGTCATCAGTCATGTACGACTCCGCCCGGTCGCCGTACGGCGAATCATACAGCGCGTTGTAGATGGTCGGGAGATTCTGGTCGGGGACACCGTTACCGTTTTGATCGTTCTGTTCGACGAGCTGGCGGAACTCGGGTGAAGCACGCTTGTAGCGGTTAATCACCGTAAGTATGCTTGTGGTATCTGCACTCCCGCCGGCTGTAACGAAGGAGTCGGGTGGGTCCTGGTTCGCCCGGTGGATCTCCTCGAGCGCCGTTCCGTCCTGTAACGACCCTTCGACGTATATCGTTACGGTGTCACTCTCACCGCTCTCGAACGTGTCTTCAAGGTAATTTATCTGCTTCGTGACTGTGTACTCGCTCGGAGCCACAGCTTCCGGCAGAACCTCGACGTATCCGGGGTTCTCCTCCGGTGGGAGGAAGTCTTCAGTGGTGAACCGGGTATCAATCCCAGTTCCATACGCCCCCATGGCCGCCGTAGACACCAGTACGAGGGCAAAGAATATGTACGGGGCTCGGCGGGCGATTGTCACGCCGACAGTTAGCGACTTGCCGACTGCGGAGTCCTCAGAGCCGATCGGCGCGATACTGAATTCGGGGAGGTCGTATCGCACACGCTGCCGGTCCATGAAGTGCTTGAACGACGGGAGGAAGATACCGAAAATGAGGAAGGTGAATATGATCCCGACGCTGGCCACGAACCCGAGGTCACGGATCGGGCCGAGCTGGCTAGTCCCGTTTGCGGCGAATCCCAGCACTGTCGTTCCTGTCACAATAAAGAACGCTGGGAGCAACTGGTCAGTTGCGGTCCGCATCGCGGGTGTTGGTTCGACGTCCTCGATCCGTTCTTCGCGGTATCGGTTCACAGCGTGAATCCCGAAGTCAATCCCGATGGCAAGGAGCAACGGCGGGACCGTGATCAGCATCTGCGTGAAGGGGATACTGGCCCATCCCATGAACCCGAATGTCCAGATAATCGCCATCGCAAGGGAGACGAGGCCAATCAGCAGATCAAACGGATCCCTGTATGCGATAATAAGGAAGAACAGAATCAGGACAACAGCGGCTGGGACGACGAGTCCCAACGAATCGGAGATAACACTGTTCAGCTCTGCGGAGATGAGTCCACTGCCGAAGACAGAGATATCACCGTCAACCGAGCTGACAATGAACTCCGCTTCCTGCTGAATGGGCGTCAGTGGTGATGACCCCTCTGTCCCAGCACTGCTTGAGACACCTGAAACCTCGTGTGTGACAGTCGTCAGTGTTGCAGATGCCGACGGCTCCTCTCGGTTTAGATCGTTGCTGAGTAGCCCTGCAACTGCCGGCTGGCGCTCAAGTGTGGTTCGGGTGGCGGACTTAATCTCCGTCTGTGAGGCCGCTTCTACGGTATCGATCTGTTCGGGCAGTGTCTCTGCGTCCGGGTTGAGCGTCTGGGCGACGGCCTGTGCGACACTCGTCGTGCCAACAACGTCCTGTGATTCACGCTGTTCGAGCCGGTGCTGTGCTTTCAGCATGTTGAGGATAGCCGGCTTCGACAGGACGTTCTGGTCCTTTTGAATAAGCGTTGTAGAGCCAGTCCCCTCACCGAACGGTTCGCGCTCGAAGTTGTCGTTGACCTCGTCGAACGCTTCCTGTGCGGGAACGCCGTCAGTGAACTGTGATGTCCCTGAGTCGGTCGCAGTCATGCCGAAACCCGCCGACAGAACGAGCGTTGTGACGATGAACACAGCGACGACTGTCTTGTCACGGTTGACAATCCAATCGTCTAATACGTCGATGTATTTCTGATACTCTAGCATTGTGACATAGATGTTAGCTTCAGACGGTTACTGCCGCCTGTACCAGACGACGCCGCCAACAACGGCAAGGAGTCCAATGCCACCAACCAGCCACAGTGGCGTCCCACCGTCCCCGGACTGGTCCGTGACTTCTATCGGGAGACTGTAGGTATCCGAAACCCGTTTTTCGCCGTCAGGCGTCTCATACTGGAAGTCCAGATTGAGCGGATAGGTCTTGTCTAGCGCGTCGCTGCCCGCCGAGAGTTGGACTGAGACCGTTTCTGACGCTCCGGGGGCCAGTTCAGCGATGAACGTTTCATCGTCACTGCTACTGAGCGGATCATTGACGAACGCCTTCCCCTCAATGCTGGTCAGTGTTTTGTTCTTTGTGTTGGTTATTGTAAACGTAATTGACCTGTCTTGGCCCACACCGAGCGTTGAATTTTCCACTTCGATGTCGAATTCGTCCTGACTGCCAGCCACTTGTGAGCGAACTTCGAGTGTATCTGCTTCAACCCTGTCGCCGTTATCGTCGCGGTAGCTCACTCCGAAGTCAAACTGCCGAGCGCCTGCCTCCGCGCTGTTGGACACGTCAACGCCGAAGTTGAAGTTGGCCGTTTCGCCTGCATCGAGATCTCCAACAGCGTACTGTGATTCTTTTGGCGACAGTGTCGACTGCTGGCTTTCCCATGCGATGACGACGTTCTCGACGTCACGCGTTCCAGTGTTTGTGAGGGTTGCACTGAGTGAGCCGTCTTCGCCAGCCTGGAGTGACGTTTCGACGTTAGACACGTCGAAGTTCTGCTCAGGCGCAGGACTGAGGCTTAGCCGGACATCGTCATAGGTACTGGTATCGCCCTCTTGATCCTCATACTGTACGTTAGCCGACAGCGCGTAGCTTCGGTCCTCGGCATCGGGGCTCGCTGTTGTATCGACGCGAACAGTCCGAACTGCTCCGGGTTCCCATTCCCCCACATAGGCGGTTGTTGAGGAGCTCTTTCCAAACGTTATATCCGCGTTCTCTGAGACAAACGTAACCGAGGAGTCATTCACGGTCAACGGGCCTGTGTTGCGGAGTTGAACCTCGTACGTTCCTGTGTTACTAACGGCGACAGAACTGCTTGAATTGACAACCGAGAACTGCTGTTCCGGGTCAGGTGTGACTGCGACGGACTGTCCCACGGATTGTGTCCGGAGGCCATCCTCGTTATCAAATGCAACCGACAGCTCAAATCCGTACGACTCCGGTTCCGCGGCTTCGGCAGAACTCACACGGTAGTTGAACGTCCGGACTTCTCCCGGTTCCCACTCATCAACGAATCGTGAGGTGGCATCGCCGCCACTGACAGCGAGGTCCTGATTCTGTGATTGGAGCGTTACCGCGGCATCCCGTGCGGCGCTATCTCCGGTATTTTCGACGCTAACTGCCACCGTACCTGTTGAGGCAACGCGTGCATTGGAGTCAATATCAGTCACATTGAAGGTGGCATCATCGGTGACGTCGATTTCAATATCAACGGTGCGAGTTTTTCTGTCTTCGTCTCGTGCCCCTGTTCCCTCGGAAATGTAGCTTGTATGCTTATAGTTTAGTCTCAGTTGTGCGTCGTACGTACCGGAACTAGCGTCTTCGTCCACGCTGATCTCGAACGGCACTGTCGTCTTCGGCCCCGCCTGTAGCGTGCCGAGGCTTCGTTTCGAATTTTTCACTGAAATGGGTGCGTCACCAGAACCGAGTGACACAGTAAGCCCCTTTGCCGTTGTTACCTCGTTGTTCAACGCCGGATTTCGAGTGGAGCCACTATCGAGTTCCCCGCTGTTGACCAGTGAAATTTCTATGGTCTTTTGTTCACCCGGAGCGACGGTATCATCTTCAAGCGTTGCCGCAATATCGGGGCTCCCAACGACCGCAGCGGTTGCCGTTCCGCTGGTGACGGTAATCCCGATTACAGCCAGAAGTAGCAGTTTATACTTTGTAGAGGCCATGTTACTTGAGGATTTGTTCAAACCGTGTCTCGTTGCTAGCGACACTCCGTCTCGGAATTCTTCGTTTGTGAGTAGCCATTTGGTGGTGTTGACTAAACGTTCAATCACATATAGTGCTTTCGTATCTTTCGGGGCCAGAGGGAAAACTGGTGTTCAGTCAAAGCCACCATTACCTCGCCATCCACCGATGTCAACACAGGGTCTACAGATCTTATGGGGTGTTAGAAGGTGAGGCAGCGGAGGAATGTATGTACGAGTACAGTGAGCTTGAGGACAGTCCAGTGCGCTCCGTTGAGACAGCGGACCACAATACGCTTAAGGTTATTGAATATATAGTCAATCATATAGTTATCTACAACCGTACCCGTTACTCAGTTCAATGATAGAAAATACAACCCAGATTGGTCTAGTACTCTACAGAGAGTGGTGAAACCGTGAGCCATTTGAACCGTAGTAGACAAGCAGGAAACGGTCGACGTAAAGATGACTAACGAGATATCCTTTTTCCAGAACCCGGATGGAACCCGCGAGGAAATACTTGAAGCTACATTCTATGCGTTACGTCAGCACGGGTACGCGGATCTTACTATTTCAAAGATAGGTGACGAGTTTGGGAAGAGCCAATCGCTCATATACCATCATTACGACAATAAGGACGAGTTGTTGGTAGACCTCCTAGATTATATGCTGGAACAGGTCGAGAATCAGGTCCCGCTGCCCAACCAGTCCCCTGAAGAGTATATCGAGATAATCGTTGACGAAATATTTGGCACCAGCAGCAACAGTGATGTCGAGTTTTCGCAGGCTGTAATTGAACTGCGAGCGCAAGCGGCACACGACGACGATTACAATCGCCTCTTTCGCAGAAGTGATGACTTTATTCGAAAACAAATCGCCCGTGTCATCCGGGCGGGTGTTGATGCAGGCGCATTTGATGTCGAAGACCCATCTCAGACAGCCGCGCTGTTCCACACGGTTTTAGTCGGCATTCAGGCGGAACGGATTACCAGTGACGAGGAGACTATCGACGATGTGAGAGCCGAATTTCGGCGGTATGTCGAGAACTGTTTACTTTCTGAATAGCCGGTCAAAGTCAGGTCCTGCTGAGCGATTAGCTGCCCCCGTCAGCCGTCATGCCGCCGCCGGGCATCGACTGGCAGTCTCCTTCGGGTTTCCGGATCGGCTCGACCGAACCCCACGAGTGGAAGTCCCACCGCATTGACTCGGCTTCGATGCGTCGCGGGTACCCGGAGTCCGCGAGGATGTAGTATGTGACCGGCTCCTGAGAGCCGTCCTGAGAGAGTTCATACACCAACACTTCCTCGCCATCGATGGTATCCCGGCCGACCGGCGTGATGTCTGGGTTTTCCTCCGGCTGGTCGGAGAACTGACCCGGATCAACCTCGTCACGGTCCATCCCCTGTTGCATCGTTCCCCGGAGACACTGCCCTCCAGTAACGGTGTACGTGCTGTTCCCGATACGGTACATTTCCATCTGTTGTCCCTGCTGGTCAAACGACCAGTACATATCCCCTTGATAGAAACGACCAGTCATCTCGACGGTCTGCCCTCCGGACTGCATTGTAGCTGTCATCGCGTACGATTCTGGGAACCGCGTGACCTGTCCGAACTGTGCTGACCTGTCGTCGGCTCCGCTGACCGCCGATGTATCCGTACCGGTTGTCTCACCGGGTTCAGGCGACGGTTCGGCTCCGCCGCCACTCTCTGTTTCATCTGATCCACTATTTTGCTCGCCGCTGCAACCGGCGAGTACGATCAATCCCGAACACATGGCTCCGAGTAACTTCCGTCTGGGTAGTTGATGCATGGGGGCGGATATCCTCAACGGGCAGATACTACCGACCAGTTCATGACAATTGTTATCATATATGTCTCACTCTGATCACGAATGGATTCATTGAGTGTGTATAGACTGATAAATGCAGTGTAATATAGCTATACCGTATAGCTCAGCAAAATGGCTATTAGCGCATTCAAGATTGGATTGAAGAGAGTAGTTATTATGCCCGAATATTCATACATGTATTATATGTACGTTCCAGTTGTTTACTAGGTGGATGACTGACGACAGCCAGAGCGACGAGGCTGATGGGGATGAGGGACTATTTGTGGGAGCGAACGGCACTCTAACTGAAGTTCAGTACGATCCAACCAGCGACCAGGAGCTTGCTACGGTCATTGTTCAGGCCGTTGCCGATCAGTCGGGAACAGAACCATATCGTGAGTCGCCGTTGCACGACTACATCGATGTCGATGCCATTGAGACACTACTATTCGGTACACAGCCAGACCAGTCAATCGGCTCAGCGAGCCAGAACATCACCTTTCGATACCGCAACATTATCGTCACAGTTCGAGCTGACGGTGTGATCCAGCTGTCGGCCGCTGACGCCAGCCGTGCAAGAAAGAACTAATCGCGAGGGTACAGGACATCTCGTCTGGGTTGGTAGCCTCCTTGCATATGCACTCCACTGCCGATATATCCCAAAAGGTCCACCGCCTGAATTGCATACTTCTTACCACCGGAGGCCCAGACCACGACAGTCTACAATAATCGGTCCGATTGGGCTGTGCCGGGAGGGGATTACGAGATAGGTTAAATGAGAGATTCGTTCCCAGTGATGGACGAGAGAGTCCCCGATTTTCGAACAAGCTATCGTTTGACCCGGAAAACTAGTATCCAGTATGGCTCTCCTGAAAGAGGGGGGTAGCTGCAAACATATTCTACAAATTTGATTCTCAAAAGATATATCGGTAGCTTCCGCGGTAGTGATTATGGCATCAAAGGTAGCGTCGGTACCATTAGACACCACCGTGTCCGTAGTTCTACACGCTCTTGAAGTGAAGATAGAAGCTTCCAATCACCGGCGGCAACACCACCATGTCCGCTGTTCTATCTCCTGAAAACCGCTACGTATCAATCGGTTTCGACACCACCATGTCCGCCGTTCCTAAGTGGACTGGAAGTCCGAAAGCGTCGCTTCGCTATCAACGAGGTTAGTGACGGATTTGTGGATTCCAACATCGTCGACAGTCTTCTCAAGCGCTGCGAGAATCATCTCCGGGTCCATTTCGAGAGAGTACTCGCGATAGGTTCCCCCACGTCGTCCCTCGTTCCGCTCGATTGCCGAGATGATACCTAACATCGACAGCTCGCCGAGGTGATCACGCATCCGGCGTGGGACAAGCGGATCGATCCCTGCCTTTTCGGCGAAGTTCGTGTATCGAGGTCTGATATCCCGTGTCCGGGCCGGCGTCTTCCCTTCCTGGTCGAGCGTAACCATTGCGTACACGACCAGATGACCGTGTTGGGTCAGTCCCGAAATACCTTCCTGAATCCGGCCACGTTCCAGAACGTCGCGGGCCTCTCTAACAAGATCTTCCGAAATCGTATCCGTATCCTTGTCGCGGGCCAGGTCGCCCGTTTTCATGAGCAAGTCGAGGGACTGCCGCGCGTCACCGGCGTCTTTCGCTCCGTACGCAGCGCACAGCTCGATGACGCCGTCTTCGAGGACGCCGTCGTGAAACGCTACATCAGCGCGCTGTTGCAGGATCTGGATCAGCTCCTTCGCGTCGTATGCGGGGAACTGGATCTCCTCTTCACAGAGTGAACTCTTGACTTTCGGGGAGAGGTCATCGCGAAAAGAGAAATCGTTCGAGATACCGATGATACCGATCTTCGCTGAACTTAGGTTGTCGTTCGCTCGCGCACGCGGGAGTTGGTAAAGAATACTATCGTCTTCGATGTGGTCGACTTCGTCGAGCACGATGTAGATCGTCCCGCCACAGGAGTCGAGTTCGGTCCACAGCATGTCATACACCGTTGCACGAGGATACCCTGTCGTACTGATCTGGCTCGTTTCGTCCCTGAATTCGTTGACGAGTCGGGTCGCGATTTGATAACTACTGGAGAGGCCATCACAGTTTAGCATCTTTACCGTGAGATCGATATCCTCGTATTTCGCTGCGTCTTCTTCGAGATGGTCAATTAGATACCGCGTACCAGCAGTCTTGCCGACCCCCGTTTTACCGTACAAGAAGATGTTGTTGGGCTGTTCACCGTTGATTACGGGTTGGAGAGCCGCTCGATACCGGTTTAGTTCAGTGTCACGCCCGACGAGGTTCTCAGGCTGATAGTCTTCCCGGAGGGCATCCCGGTCCAAGTAGATCTCGGTGTCGCGTTCGAACATCCCCATAGTCGTTGCCTGATGTATTGGAAGGAACATACATAAAACCACCCCTGTCCGCAGTGTCCGGAGTGTCCGCTGTTCTATTGCTTATAAAAGAATGGCGGGACCCTCCCACCCCACTATGTCCGCAGTAACTAGAAAACGGTAGGTGGGGGTAACTCAGAAAAACTATTCATTAAGGAAAAGTTTATAATACTATGCTGAGAGCTAGACCGTAGTGCAGTTTAATAGCTATAGAGAAAGACGCTATAGCAATACTTGACGCTATCTCTAGTCTAGATAAGATTTGGGTAGTATCTAGACACAATCTAGTTGAGACTAAGTAAAATCTAAACTGTCTAGATTCTATCTAGATGAAGTTCAGATAGTATCCAGGCTGTTCTAAATTGACTACCCTTCGAATCAAATGAGGCTGTTTCCTTCCCCCCTCCCTCTCTTTTGAAGAACAGCGGACAAAGTGGGGTGGGAGTGTTCTCTCCCATTCCTCGCCTAATTTACGGTCTTCAGACTCTCTGTGGCCAATTTATAGCGCTTCTATTGTTCAAGCACACACCGCCGTGTCCGCTGTTCTCGTGTCCACCCCCACTAGAACAGCGGACATCGTGGTGTGGCCCAGGCGAAGCAACACCACAATGTCCGCAGTAATCGGCGCATGATTTCTCAACTGTCCCAATAGAACAGCGGACATCGTGGTGTCTATTCACGATTATGCACCAGACCTCCCCGTCAGACGCCACAATGTCCGCAGTAATATGGGTTTAGAATACCTCTAACGAAGTGTTACTGCAGACACTGTGGTGTTCTCTGTTTCATCCTGCCCGCTCAACGATTCGGGTTCTGCTTCTGGTCCGGGATTCACTGTTCGCGCCGCATTGGTCACGTTAGTCGTCGCAGCGCTCCTGCTCATCTGCCGCGACAGTTACTGTACTCAACCGATCACTGAATACTACTTGCCCACGTTCAGCGACAGCCCAGTCTGCCAGCTATCGCGATAACCAACAATCCACCCGCTGGGTTCTGCTGTTCCCTTCCCTCTTGTTCTGCTGTTTCCTCCTATTCGAGCGGTTCAAACACAGTCGTGGTGCATCGATACCTTCTACGCTAGCTGTCATCTGAATACGCGTTCAACAAGCCGTGCCTGCGCCTTTCTGAGATGATTCGATGCGGTACTCGGAGCACAACCGAGCTCCTCGGCGACGTCCTTGACGCTCCCATTTCGCGGGACGTCGAAGTAACCGACTTCCCGTCCTGCGGCGAGTGCTTCGCGCTGACGTGAAGTGAGGCCGATGGCGAATGTTCCAGGGCTGGCATCGTATTCGCCGATCTTCTGGACGTTTACCGTGATTCCGTCGGGAAGTGCATCCCGGACCTGTTCGAGAGTGGCGGGTTCGCCGACGACATCGAACAACACGACTCCGTGCGGTCGGTAGGCAACCGGTGGGACCACCATTAGCGTCGGCTGTTCGAACGCCGCGTAGAACTGTCGTGATTGTTCAGTCTCCCGGCCACGGACGAACGCGTAGAACGCCTGGTCCCGAACGGGTGTAATATCGTAGCTTTCCATGGTTTCGACCGCAGAAAGCGCCGATTCGTAGGGTTCGCGATCGCCGACGATATAAAACAACGTATAGGCGATCTCGTCCTCGACCCCGACTTTCCACGTAACGAGCCACTCGCGTTTGATTGCGTCGCTTTCGGTCATAAAGCGGTGCATCGGACGCTGATACTCCGGTGCATACTGGATCTCTAAGCGGAGATATCTCACGGACGAGCCCTGGTGGCGGCTCCCATATAAAGACACTAGTGTGTACGACAGTTCGCGTATCCGATCCCACTATCTATCCGTAGCTGTTCATGAGCAGTGATCGGCGGAATGTGGACGACGCACAGTCTGATGAACGGATATGCTGTGGTAGAAACCCGGATGCCCGATTTAATTCTACACTTCGGGAGGTGCTTGGTTCGTCCCCGTTCATCCTGACCAAATTCGACGCGTTCATGAACTGGGTCCGGGGGTCCTCGATGTTTGTGCTGCAGTTCGGCATCGCCTGTTGTACCATCGAGATGATGGGCACTCTCGCTACGAAACACGACCTCGACCGCTTTGCTGCCGGAGTCCCTCGGGCATCACCGCGGCAGGCAGATCTGATTATCGTCCCGGGGACCATCGTTTCGAAGTTCGCGCCGCGGATGAAGCGCGTGTACGACCAGATGCCCGAGCCGAAGTTCGTCGTCTCGATGGGGTCGTGTACTATTTCCGGTGGGCCGTTTCAGGAAGGATACAACGTCATCAAAGGTGCGGAGCAAGTCATTCCGGTTGACATTCACGTCCCGGGGTGTCCGCCCCGCCCCGAAGCGCTGATCTACGGCGTCGCCAAGCTGCAGGAGCGCATCGCCGAGGGCGAGTCCTCGCCGGTGACGGTCAAGCCGTACGAACTGGAGCAGTTTGACGACCTCGAACGGGACGAACTCGTGGACAAACTCGCCAGCGAGATCGACGATGACGACCTCGTCATGCGGTACGACTGGACTGGCTCGACCTGACCTACTGCGTCGTTACGGGGACTTGACCGTACGATTCGGACTACGTACCTGAGGTGGGGCTTCGGCCCCGATGTAATTGCCGCTCCGGTTCGATGTGGCTGAAACCCAATAGTGTCTTGGAAGACCAGTTCGGATTTTACGACGCAGCTTCAGTGTAGTTCACTTCGAACGATGTCGTTTCATTCTCACCGTGGTTACCGACTGTCACCGAATCAGTACCGTCAATCCGCTCAACTGCGACCCTCGTCCAGGTACGCTCGACGGTTTCCGATTCGAGATCGATTCGAACGACGACCGTGCGACCGCCGCCTGGCCGTGTGAGTTCGAGTTTGACCTGGCTGTCGTCTGTTGCTTCGACGACGGTCGCGTCCAGCGTGTCCGGATCGTCGAACTCCGTCTGGATGGCGTAGCTGGTGCGTTCGTTCGATTCGATGAGCCGGTCGATGGAGTCCCGTTCGCTTTCGTTGAGAGCGCCGATCGTATCTGTAATGTTCAGATTGAGGCCTTCGAGCTCCGAGTGGCTCGAACGGACAGCTACCGACTGACTGTTGAGGGCGACTTCACCTTCGACAGCTGGGAGGCAATTGTCCACGGGACGGGCGTGGATGCCGACGGTGTCTAACGGTTCGTCCCGGGCGACCGTCTCGTAGTACTGGTTGACCTGAACTTCGATGTGATCGTACGCGCCGAGCCCCGCGTATCCTGATATTTCCTTCCAGACCAGTGACGCGAACTGCTCGCGGCCGATTTCGTCGAACGGCTCGCCGCTGTGCTGTTCGACAAGTGTCACGGTGACACCGCGGACCTGTATGTCAGTCCGAGTTCGGTTCGGGGTGTCAATACGGAACCCGCCACCACAGGTCCGGTCGCCCTGATCGAACGTGACCGTGCCACTATCGTTGGAAACCGTTGTCACCTCGAACGCCGTCGAATTCGTAACTGTGATGCTACCGGTCGTTTCATTGGATTCGGTCTCAGAGGGGGACGATTCGGATGGGGCATTTCCGGCACTCCCATCGGCTACGACGGCTGCGCCGCTGGCAGTGAGCAGGAGGGCCGATACCGCAACCGCGTACGCTGCGAGTCGGTAGTCACGATGCATCTGCATCACTTCGTTGGCGGGGAAGTTTTCGTTTCATTGTCTTGGGGGTGATCGGACAGGACGCACGAGCGCGGTCGGTAGCACAGTACAGTAAAGCCGGGCCCGTAGCGGCGGGCCGAGTTCGCAGTGGCGGGCCGAGCATATGCTGTGGGCCGGTGTGCTCGCTGTGAGTGCTGGCCCGATCACGGCATCAGGAAGTTATACGAAAACCATTGTAAACCCCCGTTGGAAACGGGAGTGAAACGGATCTGAAACGCGTTTCAGAGATTGTTCCATTCGTTTCAGTTTACTGAAAACCAGCACTTTCATACGAAAACGTCCGGTCACGACGGACATGGAGTCGGTTAGACGGTCCCGTCTGGTGTTGGTCCTCTCGCTCACCGTCCTCAGTGTGAGTATCGCCGTCTTCGCAACCGCGACTGGTATCGCCGCCACGGCGACAGCTGATACCGGATACGAGTTCGCTATTGAAGACGATGCACTCGTCGAAACGAGCGGCAGAACTACTGAGGTTCTGATATCGGATATCGGAACTGTCAACCATATCGAGATTACGAATATCAACCGGAGCCCCGTTGTGCGGGCCACACCATGGGAACCGCCCGAACTGTCCCGCTCAAAGCAAGCGCGAGCCAAGCGGATTATCACGACGGACGGGTCGGTCGCCGATACCGTTGCATCACCGGCCGACGCAGTGTACACGATGCGGCCGGTTCCACGCGGGGTAGCTAGCGAGAGAGCCGCGGTCGTCGGTGCAGATCCGACAGCGCAGTGGCACGATCTCACCGCAGTCAACGAGTCCACCTTCACCGTTCGGAACGGCACGACTGCAGGGGTCGTCGTCATTGAACGGACGGAGCAGCGACTGAGTGATCGCCGTGTACTGGTTGTCGTTGAACCGATTGATCGGGAAACCCGATACAGTGTCGTCGTCGATATCCGAAACGAGAGGATAGATGCGTTCGTCCGACTCCGTGGGGTACCGGAGTAGTCCGGATACATCGCTGGTCTCAACAATGATCGAAAACACCCTCCAACGTAGCGAGGTCGTCGCGGCAGGCGTCTTCGTCATCTCGACCGCTCTGATGCTTTTGCTGGCCGGCCATCTCATCACGCCGGCAGTAGCCACAGTCACAATCGGCGAGACCACTGTCCAATCAGGATCTCCGGGGCCGTCCATCCGAACAGTCGATATCGCCGTACTCACAGTGGCTGCGTTCGCCTCCGGTGCGAGTGCCGTGGCGTTGTTCCGTGTCGATCGGGGTGCATCGGGGTCTACTATGGACTCGCCGGACACTCGATCGCCGGACGCTGACCATGACCACGCACCGACAGCGGGCCTACTCGAAGCCCGTCGGCAGGAATGGGAAGAGACTGCGAGTCGCCTCGCGAGCAACGAACGGATCGTGTATGAGATCATGCTTGATGCCGATGGGGTCCTTCCACAGAGCGAAATCGTCGATCGAACGGAGTTCTCGAAGGCGACTGTCAGCCGGACCCTCGATACGCTCGAAGCCAAGAACCTCATCGAACGGAAGCGGCGCGGCGTCGGCAACGTCATCATCCTGTCGTGAATCCCACACTGATCGGGCGATTTGCTCCATTCGGGCGACAGCGTTGCTGAAACCAGCCGAAGCTATCCGTCCGTAACGATCTGGGCAACGCGGTCGCGGCTGAAAAGCTGCTCATCCGATGGAATCTCTGGATAGTGATCCCCGTTCTCGTAGGGTGGCCACTCGCCAAAGATATCCGGGTAGAGCTGTTTCGCGGTCATTTCGATCTGGAAAAGATTCATGATCGGGCCGTGGTATCGCATTCCGTGTGCGTATACGCGGTCGTCTTTGACCGCTGCGAGTTCTTTTCCAACGCTGTGTGACGCGAGCCTCTCGCGGACATCGTCCATGTCGTAGCGCGGTGTCATCCCCCAGAGATGGAGGATTACGTCAGGGTCCGCGTCCAGCATCGTTTCATAGCCGACCGAACCCCAGAGACCGTCCCACGTTTCGTCCCCGAAGGCGTCGTTGGCTGCGAGCGGACGCGTGTCCGCGAGCCAGAACCCCGGTCGGTTCAGGTGATACGTCCAGAATTGGCCGTCGCCAAGTGTAACCCGAACCGCGGTCGGTCGATCTTCTTCGGGTGGAAGCTCCGTCTGGATGGTCTCGATGAGTTCTTGATGAACGGCTCTGAGTTGCTCGTAACGCTTTCGTTCCTGAAACACGGTGGCGACACGACCGAACAGCTCCCACAGCGTGTAATAATGGTAGTTCTCACTGTAGGGTTCTTGCGGGTCACCGTGTGTTCCGCTGTAGAAATTCCCGAAAAAGGGGCCGACATTGTCGACAATTTCCTCGATATCGCCCATATCCCAGTTCTCCTGGGTAATCGCCCATGCGGGGTCAAGGAAGTGAACGTCGCTACCGAGGCTGTAGAAGAACTCCTTGCTAAAATTATCGTAGGGGTTCGGAAGGTCCTCCCATTCAAAAGAGACACCAGAGAGCCGTTCGTAGTAGTGGTTCATCGATGGCCCAGCCATCTCTGGAACGAACATCGAATTGACCGCGTCACCGTGGTTAAGCGCGACTAACATATCTGCATACTGATTGTACATCGTGAAGACCTTCTCCGGTACGGAGTCGAACTCGACCTCTCCGACAGGAGAAAGCGAGGCAACGTAGGAGCCGTCATCTGACGGGGTTGATGTGCCCGTTTCCTTGTCACTCGCTGTTGCTGTACTGGGCGGTTCCCCACCGTTACTGGAGCAGCCGGCTACGATTGACGTGCCGAGCAGCAGACCACCGCCGGAGAGGTAGTCTCGTCTGGTGAGACTACCTGTACCGTCTGTCTCGTCCATGTTTTAGGTTGGCCTAATGTGACGTATATGGCTTTCGGATTAACCAGTGTACTTCGCTTGCAGGACGAAGGACTGACCACTCTATCACCGCCGTGAATCTCGACCAACTTTGTTCTATGACAGATTCTTCGGAGTTGTCTGTGAATCTCACCTATATGATACAATTGACTATAGATCTACTACTATACACTCACAGTTGGTCGAATATGACAAGTATGAATGTACCGGTAATATATTTAGACATCGAAACCGAGATTGTAACTCAGGAAACTCGGTCTTATCTCTGAGATCAATATACAAGTGTGAAAACGTACTTCTACGACTATATTGTTCTACATTGTGGCTGATATCTCTTGGATAATAACACGTACTCAATTTTAATCCGGATATGATATCCGCGACATCCAATCAGATAGTTGCTATTCAAAACACGATTTTTTGATACCAGCGGCCGCTGAGAGCCTGTCGAGTTCGCCGGCGTCAAATAATAACACCTGTACGGATGTTATAACACCTACTTGCTTCAGCTCTGAGGCACAGCCATTTTAAGTGATACCTGGTGCGATACACTGTAAATCTTCGCACGACTATCATCTAATATGATTTATAGTTCCGGATTGGGTAGCGGAGGGCAGGGATCTATCGGAACTTCGACCGGCTACAGACGGTGACCGCTGAGGAAGGTATGATTGAGACGATCCCGGAAGAACTTCTGGAGCCCCACGTTGGGCCAGTGAACAAACACCGAGAGTTCTCCCCGCTATAGTAACAATTGAAACGATGTACACACTGATCGCACTGCTGTCGTGCGATCAGGAGTGCATTGATTTTCAATGGCTACTATAGATATGGCGCGTACCGCTCGCCATGACGACGATACCGATCATCGACGGTCACTCGTCGAGGCTGTGGTTTTCTCGCTCAAGCAGCGGTACGGCGACACGCTTCGGACACGGACGTGGTTCGCCCAGCTCCGTGAACTCGTTCTGAGAGCGACTCTGAGAAATATCGAACTTGCTCCGTAACTTCAGTCGGTACAGCCTGTGAATTTATCGAATTGCAGGTGAGCCATCTGCGTCATTTGCATCGGCTATCCACTGCGGTTGCATCGGAAGGATATCCGACGGTAAATCGTTCATGTCGAAGAATCCGACCTCGAGGGCTTCATCTTCGTCGGCCTCGGGTGTACCCCCCTCGATGGAACACCGAAAGCAATTGGTGACGAAGTGAACTGCCTTGCCTGAGGGATACGAAAACACTTGCTGTTCCGGGTGTGAATAGACGCCTATCAGCCGCTCAACCGCTATTTGCAGTCCCGTTTCCTCGTCAACCTCCCGTGTGACAGCGTCCCCGACTGGTTCGCACCGTTCGACCGTGCCCGTCGGGAGCGCCCACTGCTCTTTGTCGGCGCGTTTCAGCAACAGCACCTCATCTGCGTCATTCACTACGACAGCAGCGACGCCCGGACGTATCTCATCCGGCCACGAATAGGGTGGTGCCTCCCATGTGTCGGTTGTGTCCGTGAAGAGGTGTGCAAGCGACGAGATCGTCAAATCTGGTTGCTGAAGATCACGAGCAGATGCGGCAGTCGGTTTGTCCTCGGCCACCAGAATCCCGGTGAGCCCCGCACGGTGGGCGCCGAGAATGTCCGTGGCAGGATTATCGCCAATCGCGGCCGCTTGCACGTCGTCAGCCAGCCCGTCGAGAGCCATCTCGAACATAAGCGGCTCGGGTTTGCCAACGACCGTTGGCTCTGTTCCCGCCGCAGCTTCGACTGCTCGGACAATGGCCCCGGCCCCGGGTACAGGCCCGTCTGGGGTCGGGAACGACCCATCCGGGTTCGTCCCCACGAACGTCGCTCCCCGCTGGATGTGTCTCGCCGCCCGCTGGATGTCTTGATATGACGTCTTCTCGTCCGCGCCGATGACCATCGCATTTGGATCGTCGTCCGTGATCTCGATGCCTTCTTCTTGGAGTTCGATTTCCAGCCCTCCGCTACCGACAACAGCAGCGGTGGTCATATCCTGTTGGGAGAGGTAGTGGGCGGTCGCCCAGCCTGACGTGATGATCTCGCCTTTTTCCGCGTCGATCCCCAGCTTGCGAAGCCTGTTCGCGATCGTCTCACGCTGAAAGCGTGGGTCGTTCGTCAGGAATCGCAGTTCCTTGTCCCGCTCATCAAGACGATTCACCGACTCGACCGCCTCCGGTAGGGCCTCGTCCCCGAGATACACTACCCCGTCGAGGTCAAGCAAGAACGCGTCGAATTGTTCAGAAATCATACCGTCTTGTAGCACCATCAGCCACTTGTATCCTTTTGTCGGGGTGTATATGTAATTTAACTGAGTGGCTGATTTATAGCGTCATTAACGAAACGAACTCGCTGTTACTCTGCGTCTAGACAAAGCCGACCAGTTCAAATGTGGTTTCGTCACGTCTACCCAAACAAATCAATCGGACGGCTGATAGCATTTGCCGCCGTTGATCATTGATCACCCAATACAGTGAGTGTAAAACCAATGTCAGGGTCGCTTCTGTTCACTGATCTTGAGTATTATACTGCGATCACGCTGTACTCCGTTTTGACTGGGATAACGCGATAGCCGTGATCGTCACATGAATAAATCTAAGACAATCTGACAGCGATGGGGCCAGCTAAATTCGAACGAATCAGTTACAATTTGACGACGTCGCCGCTCTCCGCGGCTTTGTGAATTGCCCGGATGATTCGCATATCCTGGAGGCCGTGGCGGCCGTCCGGGCCAATGTCAGTACCAGTCAAAACACGGTCAGCGAAGTAATCGAACTCCTCCCGCATTTCGTCCTCCGCGTCAAAACTCTCGTGTTCGACAGTTACTGTCGTCTCGTTTCGGGACAGGTGGAGTTTTGCTTTCCCATGGAACGCTGGACGGAGTTCGATCTGTCCGTCCGTCCCAGTTATTTTCAGTTGCGTATCACTGTGGGCGTTCTGGCTATCAGTCGTGACCATTTTGATACCGTCTTCCAGCGCCAGCAATGCCCCGGAGCGCTCATCAGGCACGTCGACGAAGGCCTCCCCATGAGAATCCATCTGTGACTGCACTGCCAGTGGTTCCCTGTCGAGCAGAAACCGAGTCGTGTTGATCGAGTAAATCCCCAAATCCATCACTGAGGTGCCATAACCTGAGAGTTCCGGATCGAGCCGCCACTGGTCCGTGTCCGGATTCATCTCAAGCAACGGCTGACTATTGTTTCCGTATACGGATACTGGCTCGCCGATGAATCCGTCTTCGATGAGTTCTTTTGCACGCCTAACAGCGGGGTCAGTCTGCATTCGGTAGGCAATCATCAACGGCACAGCGGCGTCCGCACAGACCTCAACCATTTTCTGAGCCCGTTCGACTGTTGCCTCCATCGGTTTCTCGCACAGGATCGCTTTGTCTAACTCTGCGGCTGTCTCGGCGTATTCCAGATGCAAGGCGTTCGGTGTCCCGATGTAGATGGCATCAAACCTGTCGGCTGCATCCCCGTCGTGGAACTCCTCGTAACTGATCCCGTGGTCCACACCGTTCTCGTCGGCGAGACGTTTCGCTTTCTCCGAAGAACTGCTGACGAGCGTTGTAACTTCACCCAGATCAGAATCCTGAATCGCGGGAAGTGCTAGGTCGATTGTCCACCAGCCAAGTCCTAACAGCGCGTATCGAACCGTTCCGTCCGTGGTGGTTTGCCAGTCACGCTCGTTATACGTATCAATCCAGTCTTTCATACAAATATGTTTTAAACCTTGACGCTAAAAACTTCGGTTTCTGAACACGCAAACACCATGCTGGTGGGTGGGGTGACGTCGCCGGAGTATGTCACTGTACTATGCTGTAATCTTGTTACTACTGGCTCTCTTCTTCAGCTATTGCTATTATACTCTTTCTCACTATGGAAAAAATAGAAAGATATTACTGCTCAAACGCACTCGTTCAAACAGTTAATACGGTATTATGTGGGTAGGTGTATCCTAATGGATATGAATCCGCCAGAATTACCCGCAAATTGTCCACTCTATGAAGGTATTATATAATCATAACTTAGAAATTAAGTTAGGCTGATATTTGTATGTACTATTTGAAACACTGCGAAGGTTTAAATCCCCTGGATTGGGGCTCTATTCAAACCCTGAGAATTGTTGGAGTGTCCTAGGTCCGTCTTTAGCAACTGATAGTGACGATTGACGGCCTCGTCTCCCATTATCTCATTAAGCACAACAGCTACGGCTGTCAATTACACATAAATATGCACTCTATATCCGACTGTAGCATAGCCGTAGTAAGCGCATATTCATGTTTTCGGAAGTCGGTTGTAAACACATTGGCAAATCTTACAGGGAGCCAAGTCGAATGAAAAATAATGCAAACCGAACATTGATCTCGGGAGGAACTGTTGTTACGCCGACCAGCGAAATTGAGAACGGGACAATAGTATTCTCTGATGGAAAAATAGTCTCGGTGGAAGCAGAATCTCATGACTCCCCGGACATTGATGCGACGGGGAAGTATGTCCTACCTGGATTGGTTGATCTTCACGGTGATGATATCGAACGGCACCTCTTTCCGAGAGCTGGTGAGCGCGTCAACACGACTGTCGCTCTGGACCGATGTGATATTGCCAATGCCAGCGCGGGAGTTACGACAAAGTATCATGCCATTGCGTTCGAAGACGTCCCAGATGATAACCGGAGTATCGAATTAGCCCGTCGCTTGGCCGAGCATATCCGGGATTTCAACTGCGAAACCGGCGCCAGGGTCGATAACAGACTCCATATGCGGTGTGAACTCACCAACGAAACGGCTGTCGACGCCGTCTCGCAAGAAATCCAATCAGGGGGAGATCTCGTCTCCCTTGTCTCACACATTCCCGGAACGGGCCAGTTCGCTGGCGAAAATACACTTACACAACGCTATAATCTTCCGGACGGGGTCTCAGAGTCAAGCCTTCAGACCCTCGAAACACGCCGCAATGGTGTCTCCGAAACAGAAGTAATCTCGCGCGCACGAGAGATTACAGAGCTAGCAAGCAATAGAAATATCCCAGTCGCCTCACACGACGATGAAACCGTTTCGAGCGTGGACAACGCCGCTGCTATCGGGGTAGACATAAGTGAGTATCCGCTCTCCCACCGTGTTGCGCAGCGTGCAACCGAGTTAAACTTGGCCGTTGCGATGGGTGCGCCGAATGTGGTTCGCGGTGGGAGTCTGTGGGACGGGCCCGATGCGTCTCAGGCAATCAAAGACGGTGTTGTCGACATTCTCTGTAGCGACTTTCGTCCGCAATCACTGCTTAGCTCTGTTTTCATCGAAAACGGTGACCCTCTCAAAGACCGGGTGTTACGTGTCTCTACTGCACCAGCTGCCGCTGCCGGCCTGTACGACCGTGGCCGATTGGAGTGTGGAGCAAGGGCCGATCTGATTATCGTCGATCCAGACCCGGTTCCATCGATAGCACGAACATATGTTGCCGGCGACGAAGTGTATCGCTCTGGATAGCCTACTCGTGACGCGTACTGTGTAAAAACTGCGCGCGGAACCAAACCGTTCTTATCGGGCTACTCGCTGTCCAGCTCTTCGCGCTCAACTGACCAGTGATACACCGAACATGCGCCTGCAACACCCACTACCAGGGAGAACAAACCTAAAACTATGCTCCCGGGAAGTGAGAAGGCGACAGAGGCGGCTAGGACCATCGCACCGAGCACCGTGACGGCCGCGTAATACTGATACCACTGTCGGCCCTCCGCCTCTTCTTCAGTGCGGTTGAGGTACTTTTCGAAGTCGTCAGCCTTCTCGGTAAGGGTTATATGCCCTCGGTCTTGGTTAAAATCGACGACACCGATGTCGTCCATCTTCGGGAGATGGCACTGGTACAGTCCTACATACACGCGCTTGCGCTCACTTGATGTCAACGCATCAGTTGTGGTCTCGTTCTCGATGGCCGCGACGTGTTCTGCGAGTTCTCCAAGAGAGACCTGTTCGCCTCGTTCTCGAAGAAAGTGGAGGACCTCTCTGCGGCGGCTGTTTTTCAGTATTTCAAAAATAACGTCTAGAGATGCACCTGAGTCGTCCTGCTCCTGTGACGTCGCTTGGTCCGCACTGCTTTCTTTCCCTTTTGGCGATGGGACAGATTCGTCGCTTAGTTTATTATTCGGTTCTGCTTTCGTTTGTGCGGTGTCTTTGACTCCCATATTTACCCACTTCCTGTGTGCTGCGACATCGTCCACCCGTCTGGAATCGTGCTCACACAGCCCCCCGGCTGTATCGACGGAGCGTTACGCTGTCAGCCAGCATTTCAAATCAACATCACCTTGCCACTTAATACTTTGTTATGTAATCGATTAGATAATTTTCCTTTGATTACCGCCGGGGTAGTCAGTAGTTGTTTGGGTATTCCGGGAGTAACAGCGTTCTTTGAATCAATTTTCGGTGATCCATAATAAATGTCCGCGACAGTGTGTGTTGAGATACGCAAAATACGTAGACTTCCCGTAAAAACGCTGAGACGGCCCCCTGTTACGGTTACACGTTACTCACCTTCTCGAAATCGCCCAGGGTAAATCGTAGCGTATATCGGCCGTTTCTATCGGTCATGCAAGTAACGCAATCTTATCAGTGTCAATTGAACAGCTATCTGGACCGCAGAGAGGTCCCTGCAGGAACGCAGTCCCCGATAAGATGCCCTTCTGGGTTCCCGTCGGGAATTGGAGCCTTACGATCTCCACGGTATCTGTTGTTGATCGGTTGTCGCCTGATTGCCAAACACGTAGATGAAATGCGTGTTATTTGAATTGAGCGGAAGAACGATATTACTCACCACATACTCAGTATGCAGGGTACTCAACCGGAATCGTGTATGGCTACGAAGCGAGACCAAGAGACACGAGCGAAACAATTAACCACAGGCACATGGAATATCACTGTACACGAGTTTGTGTCCAAAGAAGGTAGCTGGTACACTCGTGCATACGAATAGATACGATGGCAGACTTTGATCAGTGGGACGAAGTGAGCTACGTAATCAGTTCACGGTATCGAGTCGAGACTCTCCGCCGGTTGTCAGAAGGCCCTGCGACACCGTCGTTAATTGCGGACGACAGGGAAATGAGCATTGCTCACGTATCGCGCGCCCTGCAGGAACTCCGTGAGTCGGAACTGGTCGACCTATTAGTTTCGGAAGATCGGAAGAAAGGCCGCGTGTACGACATCACTGAGAAGGGTGTCGATATTTGGGAAACAATCGAACGGAAGAACATGGCGTAACTGTCGCGTCTCGGCCGCGAACTGATAGAATTGCACAAGCGCGTGGACTTAGAACTATCTCTCTCCCTGTTTTCGATTCGAATTGAACTTGTAATTTGATGTGGGTATCTCGCGTATAACCTATTCCATTACACCAACTCCGGTATTAGATCACAAGATGGTGTGTTTTTCATAGATTCAGCTAACGGTAGTCGCATAATTGAGACGCCGACGAACGGTATCGACTCACTACGACTATGGCTGAAAGCTCCACTTTGGGGAACGTGTCTGGTGGTAAACGTCTGCTACCCATTCTGAAACCTACCTGTAGAAACCCGCTTTTCGATATTGAATGCAAAGAGTGTCTACCGGTGGGTATAGCAGCCGTAACAATAATGATTTGTAACATACCTGCGTACGCATGTTGTCCATAGGCTACGGAAAGTTACTGATTGGGTGCGTCGCTGGACTGTTACTCATTGGAGGTGCTACGTTAGGGCTTGGAATCGGTGGTTTCGCCGATGGACCGGCCGATACGGAGACCACTGTGAGCGAGGACGAACTGGAGATACGCACTGTGCAGTCTCCGACCGAAATTCGGCCGAATGAGCCGTTGCGTGTGGAACTTCAAATCACAAACGCGGGGTCGGAAACGACAACACAACAAGTAGCGCTACGATTGAACAGGGACGGACAGTCTCCTGAAACGGTAGCAACAAAACAAGTCAAGGTTTCGGCTGCAGAACCGGCGGACGTGACGTTCGCTGTCGAACCTGATCAAATCAGTCCCGGGGAATACACGTACGCCGTTGCCGTCGGTGAGTCATCGGCCCCGGAGTCAACTGGGAATGTGGCTGTCCTCACCCCGCCTACGTTTGTCCTCGCTGATACCACTGAAAACGCTACAATCGTCCGTGGAACCAACGCCTCCATCCGAGCAAACCTGACCAATGTCGGTGCATATCGTGGCGTCCAGACAGTGCAAATCGCTGTCGATGCAGACCAAAACGGCCAGTACTCCGATGCTGAAACGCTGAATGAGAGCGTCCACTCGCTTGCGGGCGGCCAGAGCCAGATGAGCACTGCCACGGTCCGAACTGCTGATCTGGAGCCTGGCGGATACCAATA
Organism: Haloarcula sp. CBA1115; assembly: GCF_000827835.1. Taxonomy (NCBI): domain Archaea; kingdom Methanobacteriati; phylum Methanobacteriota; class Halobacteria; order Halobacteriales; family Haloarculaceae; genus Haloarcula; species Haloarcula sp. CBA1115. Next base: position 244,006 of record NZ_CP010530.1, read on the forward strand.
CAGGGTCGCCACCGAAAACACGACAACGACCGGAACACTCCACGTCCAGCAACCGGCGACGTTCCGTGTGCAGAATACGACTGCACCGGCCAACGTAACGAGGGGGGAAACTGCCAATGTCTCAGCAGTCGTCGAGAACGTTGGTGACGTGGACGGGCTCGACAACGTCACGCTCCGGAGTGATTCCATGAACACTACCTATTCGCGCACCGTTTCACTTGCTGCCAACGAAACGACAACGGTGTCTATTGATGTGAATACGACGAATTTGAGCCGCGGGACACACAACCATTCGCTTGGAACTGCTGACGACATAGATACCGTCTCGATGACGGTACAGGATAGTCATTTCGAGGTGTCGGATTTGGCTGGACCGAATGTCCTGTATGTCGGTGATACGGCTGTGTTCTCCGCGGACGTAACGAACACCGGTGAAACCACCGGAACTCAATCGATCCAGCATCGTATCGACAGCGATGACGATGATCGGCCGGAAGCCTATGGAGTCGACAGAAATGTCACGCTCGCACCCGGCGAGTCGACTCGCGTTCGGTTCGAGGTTGAATACACGGTAACCGACTCGACGGATTACCCCGTAGAACCACTGAGTCTGCAGACGTACGTCTATGGCGTCTACTCAAAAGACGCGCGTGCGTCAACAGCTATGTCGGTCAAGCCGTCATGGGCAAAAGACGGCGGGTCCAGCGGTTCCGGCGGAAGTACCAGTGTCTCTGATGGTGACCGCGCTTCGCTTGATGAAATAACCCAGGACAAGTACGGACTCTACTATGATGAGGTGAGCGGTGAAACGAAGCGCCAGATCGAAGAGATTCACGAACGCCAACCGTTCGCGGACGGCCTTGCAGCCGTAGAGGTGCGGACGCGTGAGGAAATCGCCCGGCAAGAGTACGGTGCCGATGTGAAACCTGGGGAGAAGTTTAATTTCACAGGACTAGAAATCGAAACCCAACAGAAGGTCGAAGCGGACTTCGATGCACAGTTCCAGACTGACTCCGGTGACCGAATCGAATCTTGGGACGAACTGGCCAACGACACGTACGGGAAGTCGTACGAGAACCTAACCGATAGTCGTCAGGCGGACATCAGGACGACGTATCAGGATCAATTCGAATAACCACTCCCTCTAACAGTAGTAATCGCCGTACGTGGGCGCTTTTCGGAATCGGCCTAACGAGATATTTATCGATCCGACAGTCCACTGTATATGACCGCTAACCCTGGAAAGTAAGGAATAACAATAGATCGATTTGTCCAACATGGCGACAGAGAGGGCCCTATTGGTGGCCGGTGAGCGGCCCTACGACCTACCATGACTATCACTGAATCAGAGGTTGCTATTGGCGCGTGGGTCTGGCATGAAAGCCGACCCGAGATGAGTAGCTCCCTTTTCGGTAACTCTGTGCGTACCGTAGCGGACCCATTCCACTCACCAACAGGGGGGACATAGAGTGTATAAAGGCTCGACCGTCGGTGTCGTCGTTCCGGCACACAACGAAGAGGGGTTCATCGGTGAGGTCGTCGACTCACTTCCGGAGTACGTCGATCAGGTGTTCGTTATCGACGACTGCTCGACAGATGGCACATGGACCGAAATCAAGGAATACGTGGATACTGAGGTGAAACACGCAAGTGTGACTGGTGACTCCGCACAACAAATAGTTGTCGCCGACGGGGCTGGGACAACGGTATCTGAAAGCCAGACGTTTCTCGATAAGCGGATCGTCCCAGTCCGTCATCAGACTAACGGCGGTCGCGGGGCTGCCGTACAAACCGGATACGAGCTAGCGCTTATGAGCGGCATGGATACGGTTGCAGTCCTTGATGGCGACGGCCAGATGGACCCGAACATCCTCGATGAGATACTCGACCCAGTCGTTGAGGGGGATGCGGATTACGCGAAAGGCAACCGCCTCATATCGCGACGCCACTGTACTCAGATGTCTAACTGGCGGCTGTTCGGGAATGCGCTCCTCACGATGCTGACCAAGATTGCGAGCGGACACTGGCAAATGCGCGACCCACAGAACGGATACACCGCGATTTCTGCGACGGCGCTTGACCAGCTCTCGCTGAACGATCTGTTTGACGACTACGGATTTCTGAACGATATGCTAATTCACTTAGATGCGAATGGGATGACTGTTCAGGACGTACCGATGGAAGCACTCTACGGCGACGAGTCGAGCGGGATTCGATACGGCTCGTTCATTCCGAAACTATCGATTCTGTTACTTCGTGGGTACGTCTGGCGGTTACAGCAAAAGTATCTCTCCCGAACAGAATCAGAGTGATCACTCTGAACGGTTGGATATCGTTCTTTGACACCACATTCGACACCGTCAATGACCGTTATGCAGTTTTTACTTATCATGGCGTAGGCGTGAGCGGAACTTATGGGCAGGTGGTCGGATACTTCGCCAGCGACTGTCGATTTGCTTGTTACCGGGGGGTACACAGCGGTTGTACTCTTCGCAACGCTGTCGTCTCTTGAAGGGGTGCTCCTCGCGGCCGTCGCGTTACCCTTCTTGCTGTTCGTCCCGGGCTATGCTGTAGTCGCGGCCCTTTTTCCAACTCGGAACCCGGAGGATGAACACCACCGGCTGATTACCACAGAACGGATGCTGTACTCGGTTGTAGCAAGTATCTGTTTGGCAATTATCGTCGGAGTCAATCTTGAGTTCACGCCCTGGCCGATTCGCCCGACTCCGGTTGTCACTGCCCTTGCTATCGTAACCGTTGGGGCAACCGGAATCGCGTGGTATCGGCGCTACAAAAGGGCACAGACGGGCCTGAGCCAGACCTCGATGCCCTTCGGAAACTCACGAGCGGCCAGCGGTGGTTCCGATGGGGAGGGAGTCCAGCTGGGGACCGTAGTTGTCGGTGTGGCGATCCTCGTGACGTTTGCCAGCGTGACGCTGGTCGCGGCTCAGCCACAGCGCGGCGAAGCGTACACAGAATTCGGGCTGCTGACCGAGAATGAGACTGGCGATCTGGAGGCAAGCGGCTATCCGGAGCAGATCGCGTTGGGCGAGCCTGAACAGATGTACTTCACCGCCACGAATCACGAGATGGAGACAACCGAGTATGTCGTCGTCGTGCAGATGGCCAGAACCGCACCGACAGGAGAGGTCATCGAGCGCATACGTCTCGATACTTACAGCAACCGGACAGCGGCTGGAGACCGCTGGCTGCAGCGTCACACGGTGACGCCGGTACTGGAGGGCGAGCGCCTGCGGTTGACGTATTTGTTGTACAGGGGAAGTCCGCCGGATCAACCCACAGCTGAGAACGCGTACCGTGAGGCTCACATTTGGGTCGACATAACGTGAGCTAACAACGACAGGAGTCTGGGAGTAGGTTTTGGACAGTTCTGATGGATGGTATAGACCGGAGCTATAGTACCAATTGAAACGATTTCCACACTGATCGCACTGCCGTCGTGCGATCAGGTGTGCATTGATTTTCAATGGCTACTATAGTCACGAGGGGGTGAGCGGCTCGGATCGTTTATCGACACTATCGGTGGTCTCCACCGATACGAAATTTCGAATAAACGCTTCGTACTGGTCGATCACAGCCGCGGGAGCGAAATCGTTCGCACGCTCGATCAGCACATCGCTCGGGAGTGGCTCGTCGAGCGTCGTCCGGATGGCCGCTGCGAGTCCCTCGTCGTCATCGACATCGACGAGCGGGCCGTACTCACCATCTTTGAGGATCTCTGCCGGGCCGCTGGGACAATCGGTCGAGACGACCGGACATCCGCAGGCAAGGGCCTCGATGAGCACGGTCGGCAGTCCCTCGTGGACCGAAGACATCGCGAGGACGTCCGAACCCGCCATGTAGCCGTAAGGGTTGTCGACAAAGCCGGGAAACGAAACCGCAGCGTCGATACCTAACTCGGCCGCGAGGGTTTCGAGTTCGGCTCGCTTCGACCCGCGGCCGACAATAATCGCACGCGTGTCCGGTCGAGCGGTATGGACCCGTTCGAAAGCGCGGAGGAACGATCCAAAGTTCTTCGCTCTCTCCAGGCGTCCGACACCGAGAACGACGTCAATGTTTGCCGATTCGATCCATGGATGATCCACCGGCTTCCCTGCCCGCTCTTGGACCTCATCGACAGGGATCGGATTGTGGAGGACAGACACCTTCTCGCGGTCGACACCGACGTGTTCCACGATGCTCTTAGCGACACCTTCTGAAACGGCGACGAACTGGTCCGACTGACCGGCGAGGCGACGCTGCAGCCACTGGACGAGCTTCTCTTTCGATTCCTCTTGCATCCCGAGCGTGTTGTGGATCGTCGAGATGGCGGTAGTGTCAGCGCCCGATAGAATCTGCGAAATCATGTGCATATCGTTGGCATACGTCATCTGTGAGAAGAGTATCTGGGGAGATTGTCGCCGCAGATATCGTACGAGAGCGGGAACGCTCGCACCGATTCCTATCCCTGGTATCCTCTGTGTTCCGAGGTCGACGACGTTTACGCTTCCGGCGACATCGGTCCGGAAATCCCCCTCGTTGTACGACACGACAAGGTCTACGTCATATCCGCGCTTAGAGAGCCCGTTCGCGACAGAAACTGTCACACGCTCGGCACCACCGACTGTCAGAGAGGGAACGAAGAACGCTATCGGTCCAGTGTTTTCCATTAGTTCACAGTCTGTGTGAAAGGGCTTGTTTATACTCACCCTACGCCGATTCTCGGGACACGTTTTTGACTTCCCGCAATGCTTTGGTCGATTCGAATAGCTCGAATCGTTCATTCAGGCAGCGTAACGGCACAGAATTTCTCTGGGGACGTTCCACAGCGGACTGACAGACCCATATAGGCAGCGTTGAGCGGAAGATAGCCTGTCTGACTCGCCCATGTAGGGAGGGTATAATTTTGAGCATCGATGTAGATTACGCGAACAATGTGTGGAATCTGTGGTCAGTATGTTCGATCTGGCTCTCCTGAAACCGACGTTCTTGAACGTATGAACGACTGCCAGTGTCACCGAGGTCCTGACGACGATGGGGTTTTCAGAGATGGAAGTGTTGGACTTGCACACCGCCGGCTCAGCATTATAGACCCCGAGAACGGGGGACAGCCGATCCACAACGAGGACGGTACCGTAACCGTCATCTTCAACGGAGAGATCTATAATTACGGGGCTCTCAAGGAACGACTCACGTCCGCAGGACATCGATTTACCACTCAAACCGACACCGAAGTACTGGTCCATCTCTATGAGGAAGAAGGTCCAAGTTTCGTCGACGAACTCGACGGAATGTTCGCGTTCGCTCTGTGGGACAGTGAGCGAGAACGTCTATTACTGGCCCGTGACCCGATGGGTATCAAACCTCTCGTTCTCGCCGAAACGGACGACAAGCTCGCGTTCGCCTCCGAGCTCCCATCGCTGTTCGAGAGCGACATTGACCTCGGCGGCATAGATCGGGACGCACTGGCTCAGTACTTCGCATTCGGATATATTCCGGCACCGAAAACGGCCTTCCGTAACGTCTCGAAGGTCAGACCCGGCGAGCGGATACTCATATCGGACGACGGTATCGACCGCGACAAATACCACGAGCCATCGATCACGCCTCGTGATCCCGACATTGATACCGCTGCCTCTCACCTACGCTCGCTCGTCGAATCGGCGGTCGAAAAACGCCTGATGGCCGACGTTGACCTCGGAGCGTTCCTCAGCGGGGGGATCGATTCGACGATAATCGTCGGGACGATGGCACAGTTACTCGATGATCCCGTGAAGACGTTTACCGTCGGTTTCAATCAGGATCGATTCGACGAATCCTGGGCGGCACGAGAAGTGGCGTCTTTCCACAACACCGACCATCACGAGATCACGCTCACAGCGAATGACGTACGCGAGTCCGTACCGGACGTACTGAATAAATTGGGGGAGCCCTTCGCCGACCCGGCACTGATGCCGAGTTACGCTGTGTCTCGAGCCACGAGAAATAACGTCAAGGTCGCACTCTCTGGTGACGGTGCTGACGAACTGTTCGCCGGCTACGATAAGTACCGAGTCGAGTCACTGTCAAAGTACTATCGAGCGCTTCCGGCCCAGATACGGAAATACGCCGTCGAGCCGGCTGTGAATGCACTACCCGCCTCACGAGGGACTGCGGTCGGCGACGCCGTTTACAAAGGACAGTGGTTCATAAATCGGAGCGGAGAACGATCAGTTCCGGAGCGTCACTTCGATTTAATGCGTGTCTCCGACGACCAAGCTATCCAGTCCGTGACGAACGTTGACCCAATCGAAGCTGGGCAGACCGCCCTCCGGACACAGCACGCCGCGATATCCCCAGAACTGGCCGATAGAGAGAGCTTGGCACGGATACAGGCTGTCGATACCCGCTTATCGCTCCCAGATCAGATGCTCACGAAAGTCGACCAGGCCAGTATGTACAACTCACTCGAGGTACGCGTTCCGTTCCTCGATACTGATGTCGTTGAGTACGCACTCAGTCTCCCAACAGACCACAAACTAACTGGCCGCGATCGAAAACGTGTGCTGAAACGAGCCTTCGATGATGTACTGCCGGAGTCTATCTTACAGCGAAACAAACACGGGTTCGATATGCCGATCGGTGAGTGGTTTAAACACGAGCTTGCTGACGAGTTCGTCTCGATGGTCCGTGCTACTGATCTGGGGATTCTCGATACCGCGGCGATTTTAGAACTATTCGATGAACACCTCGATGGAAACCACGATCACTCGCGGTTCCTCTGGACCGTCTACGTCTTCAAGCACTGGGCTGTGCGTATGCAAGAGCAGGGGGTCCTCGAATAGGAATACGGTAGCAGGATTTAGTGTGACTACATACCACCATCTGGTGTCTTGTACTGGCTATAGAGGCCTATTACTCAAAAAATCGGACTATTAACTATACCCCTCTACCTGTAAGAGTCGGGCGAAATAAATGCACATACTCCGGGTCGCCCAAGACATCTTCCCTGAAACTGTCGGTGGTGCGCCATATCACATACATGCTCTGAGCCGTGATCAGGCTGCGATGGGGCACGAGGTCACCGTCTTGACTGTCTCGGAAGAGGTGGAAGAGCGAGAGGTTACCGATCAAGACGGGTATACGTTGATCAAACAACCGCCGAAGCTAGAGCTCCTCGGGAATCAGATCTTCGCCAACACTGTCGGTGATCTACGTGGTCTGGAAGACTTCGACGTGGTTCACACCCACTCTCACCTGTTCTTCTCGAGTAACGTGGCCGCGCTGTACTGCCGAATGGCCAACATCCCGATTGCAATCACATGTCACGGCCTCAACTCACAACGAGGTCCGTTCTGGTTCTCGCGTGCACACCTTCGTACGCTGGGTAAGTGGACGTATGACTCGGCCGACGTCACGCTTTGCTACACCGATGTCGAGCAATCCAAACTTCGTGACCTCGGTGTCGACGCTGACATCGCGGTTGTAAACAACGGGATCGATACCAACCGCTTCTCCCCTGCTGGACAGACCCATCCCGATATCGCGAGCCAGGGCGGCCAGGCAATCGTGTTTGTCGGCCGCTTAGTCGACGGAAAGCGACCTCAGGACGTGTTAGCTGCATTCGATACGGTACGAGAGCGCTGTCCGGACGCATCGCTGTTCTTCTGTGGCGACGGCCCGCTTCGAGACAGTCTCGAATCGACGGTCGCTGACGAGGGACTTACAGATGCTGTAGAATTCCTGGGGCGGGTCCCCTATCAGAAAATGCCCTCGGTGTTCAGAGCAGCGGACCTGTTCGTCCTTCCGAGTCGGACTGAAGGCTTTCCACGGACAGTTATCGAAGCTTTAGCCTGTGAAACACCAGTTGTTGCCAGCGATCTCGAACAGACCTCGAAAATAGTCAACCAAACGGGAGAGACAGTCCAAGTTGGCAACGTCGAGGGATTCGCGACGGCGATTTCTGATTTGCTCAGCGATCAGCGCGGCCTCTCAGAACTGGGAAAACACGGCCGAGCAATCGTCACGACGCGTTACAACTGGGAAGAGACAGTGCAAGAGACAACGGAAATACTGGGCCAAGTGGCTGAAATCGGTGACTCCGTGATTCGAGACAAGACGGAATCGACCAGCAGTCCCACACCTGTGGTCAAGGACGAGATCTGAACGAATGGCGAATCGAGCCTCGACTGATTCCGGTTGCACAGTTCCATACCACTGTCGCGTCTTCGTGGCCCAATCGATATTGCGGTTCAGGTGGTCTATTGAAGCTGGTCGAGGCCTGACTTTGGTGAGGGCGTGTATCCACTGCGCGTTAGTCGCTGATTACTTAATATCTACCGTATGCAAGGCAGGGAAAGACGTGGACCTCACACTGCATCGCGAGCCAGAAGGGTAATAAATGAGTCACGAGACAAATCTCGACCGGGAGTCGTTCGACAGCTTCGAGTTCGCCAACCGTGACATACAGGAATATCTGGTCATACTCCTAGCCGGTATCCTTATCCTCGAGAGTGCGCTCTTCCTGTCCATTCAACCGGTAACCGGATATGAAACTTCGCTGGCAGATGGACTGTCCCAGCTGTTCTGGTTCACTTTCTATTCGGTCATGATCGGTGGAATATTGACGCTGATAGCAGCGGCTATTACGCAAACGAGGTACTGGCGACATGGTCTTGGCCTCGTCCTTTCAAACTACGCGCTGTACTTCTTCCTCCCAAAAGCTCGCGGCTATCGGTTTTACGGACAAGGAACGGCAGATGCACTGCAACACTTCGGCGATGTTAGGGCGATTCTCGAAACGGGAACACTTCCCGGAATCTGGTATCCAGGTGAACATGTGCTGATGGCCGAGATGGCGATGCTAGGTGTCCCGATTGACGCGATGCCATACTTGGTAGCGTTGTTGTTTACGACGCTTCAGATAATCGGAATCGGAGTCCTTGTGAAGACGCTCTCGGGTAAACGGGGAAGTCTCGCGGCCGGATTAGCAGCCGGTAGCACTCTCATTTATACGACCTTCCATCTCTCAAACCACCCGGCGATGAACTCATTCATGGTCGTTCCGGTCCTGCTCACGCTCACAGAACTGTACCGACGGAGTAACGACAACGAGTACCTGCTCTTGATTCTCCTGGTTGGCCTGTTCATCATCTACTCACACCCGATGACAACCCTGTTTATGCTAGGTATATTACTGTTAACCTCGGTGTATTCCGGGCTGTTCGGACGGCTTTCCCTATCGTCCACTCCGCAACTCAGTCCGCGGCTTGGTGTGGCCTTTCTTCCGCTCCTATTCGCCTGGCTCACCAATTTCGGTCAGACACGCCAGGCCATAATAAAAGTCGTTGCGGCACAGGATGATATGAACCCAGCAGCCAGAGAGGTACAGCGAGCCGGCTCAGTCCAGTTTTCACCTCTACAGCTCGCCGAGAAATTCATCACTCTGTACGGCTCGACCACAATTTACTTCACTATCGCCGGGACGTTCGTCCTTTTGACCCTATACTGGTTTCTCTCCGAACGGATGCGGTACGACTGGGGCTTCGGTTCGGTTCACTTCGTTGCAGGACTGGGTATCGCAGCGATCTTCCTCCTTAGCAATCTCATCGTGAAAGGCATAATAAGAGTAAACAGATACGCACTCCTGTTCGCTGCAGTCCTCGTGGGGATGGCACTCATCCATAGCGCCACCAAGCGCAACTCGGTAACCACCGTTGCTTTGACCGTACTCGTACTCCTAGGTGCCTGTCTCGCTGCAAGTGCTGCCTACGAGCCAAACCGTCACATGACCTACGCAGAGTACGATGGGTCTCAATTCATGGCAGCGAATATTGACGAAGGGGTTCCGATCCATGCAATGGATACGTCACATAAGATGGAAGCGTTCGTCTTAGGCACAAACCATCCCCGCTACTACCCACAGAGTTTCGGTATGAACAATAACTTGCCTCGGAACCTCGGCTATTTCAGCCAGGATGTTATCGCCTCTGATACGTTTGGCCGAAGTTACGTTGTCACGAAGACACACGATGTCAAACAGCACACTGCCTCGTATTATACAAAAGACCAACAGGAATATCTATTCCGATACGGTGAAGACAGTCTGACGAGAATGCACAATGATCCAACGGCAAACAAGGTTTATACCAACGGTGGGTTCACTGGGTGGTCCGTAGCGCCCCAAAATTAGCCAGCAGAGCCACGCATAGCCAGACACTAACTTTAGATGCCGCAAACCACCACCAGCCATATGCCAAATCCGCTCGTCAGCGTTGTCCTCCCGACATACAAACGACCGGACAGACTTCGGAGTGCAGCACGGAGTGTCGCAGAGCAGACGTACCCAAACATCGAACTCATCGTCATCGACGATCACTCCCCGCAGCCGGCAGCCGATACACTTGCCGGAGAGCCGCTACGAGGTATCGAAGTCAACTGTGTCCGTCACCAAGAGAACAGAGGAGCGAACCAGGCAAGGAACACGGGCATTGAGCGGGCAGAAGGCGAGTACATCGCGTTGTTAGATGACGACGACGCCTGGGACTCCGAAAAGATTGCTCGACAGGTTACTGAGATGGCAGAGAGCGCTGACAGCGTCGGCGTAGTCTACACCGGCTGTGAGTACGATTACGGGGACTACACACGGGACGTTATCTTCACGGCGGAAGGGGATGTTACCAAAGACCTCCTTCTGGGGGAGTCGTTCGGTGAATTCTCGACACTGATGGTTTCGGCTGATATCATCCCACAGGCCGGGCTCCCTGACGACCGGTTTCCCAGCTGGCAAGATAGAGAGTGGCTGATACGACTCTCGCTACATAGCGAGTTTCGCGTGATCCCCGAAGTACTGACATATCGGAACTGTCCCGAGGGAGCGGACCGAATCAGCAATAACTACGCTGAGAAGCGGGATATCTCCTACCCATTAATGGTAGAGAAACACCGAGAACTCGCTGCAGGGTACGGACGTCGGTACGAACGGGCCTTCCTCGCGTCACTGCTGTTCATTCTTGGACAAGAAGCGTTACGTTCCAAAGCATACTCTGATGCGAGAACGCAACTACTTAAGTCAGTGTATTATTGGCCGTTTCGAACCGACAGGTGGCTGTTTGCACTCGCTGCGCTTGGGGGCAGATTTAGCTACAAGCCGGCGAAAAACGCCATGAAGACCCTCAACTCGATTAAAACTGAAACAATTACGAAATGAGATGTTTTCGGTAGATATCCCGTCCCGTCACCGGGTACTGTTTTTTATGTGCTGTTTCATACCTCGTAGGTGTGTCTTTACTATATTGTTGTAGTAGCCACCCTCTGGTAGCATGGAGATCGACGTAGAGAACGTCCTCATATACGTTGACGACGCTGTCAGATATAACGCAATTAACGATGATCTCGCGGAACTCGGGCAGACCCACAAGACGATTGCAGCATCAACACACACGCCCACGTCGTTCGGGAGTTTGTTGACCGGGCTGTTACCACCGAACAGCAACATCCACAGCTTCAAGCATTCTGTCCCTGCGAACGTCCGCTCAGTATTCGATATTGAGAGTCACGAGGTTTCGATAGCTGCTCAGGGCGGCATGAACCACAGTATTGCGGAGATGTTTGCTAATCCCCCACGGAAACCGATTGACGATGTCGAGCCACCATTCGTCCACGTTGCGCGCCGGCCCGGTGGCCACGCGCCGTACGACGGATTCGACTGGGACGACTACGAATATCGCAACGAGACCGCTCTCGAATATCTCTGGCGCGTATCGTCGGACCCGGAAACGGCGAGAAAAGACTACTACAATGGTGTAGACCGCTCGTTCGAAGAGTTCAAGCGCGTCCTCCAGACGCTTGAACGCAGAGGCCTTCGGGAAGATACCCTCGTCATCTATACCAGTGACCACGGTGAGGTCCTCGGAGAGTACGGGTACTTCGGACACACACACCTCGCGACGCCTGAGGTCGTATACGTTCCGACGTCGTTCATTCATCCGGAGCTGGACTCCTCCGGCGAGAACGGGCTCTTACACCATGTGGACATCTTACCGACGGTCGCCAGTGCGATGTCCTCGCGACCTGATTTCGGTAGGGTGGATGGGAACGCAGAGGGAGAGGGTCGGGCGACCGGCTATACGCACCTGAACCACATTCGATACGGCTCGTTACCGGGACCCGCCGAGACGTTCGTCAGTCTCACTGGCGGGTTTGAGCGGACAATCAGGAGCCTCTGGGACGAACACGGTGGCCACACGTTCGTGGACGGACACAAAACGACATCATCGATTGTCTTTCTGGCGTTGCTACTGCAGAAGCCCTTCGGTCGACAGGTCTTGCACAACAGGAAGCTTCGAGATTCATACTGTCGGTTCCTGCCGGGACATCAGGCGTATGGGGCCCCGCAGTTTACTGAGGACGAAGCGCGGGCGGAGATTGCGGATATCCTCTCCGGGGAGAGTGAGGAGACAGTACGCGACATCGACGAGGAGACGACAGAACAGCTCGAAAACATGGGTTACCTTTGAGCATGACCGTTCCCGTGAACACGGAGTCCACACCTCATCTTACAAATAGCAGACAGCCCTATGGAGTGATTCAAGAATGACAGCGGAGCGGAAGACTCTCTGGTACTTTATCGGTGCACTTGTCGTCGGTGGTGCCGAGCGCACACTCATCGACCTGGCGAACGAAGTCAACGGCGAGGAGTACGACGTCACCATCTGGACAATATTCTCTACGAACCCGCTCGAAACAGAACTCTCACCGGAGGTCACCGTTCGGTCGCTTACGGACGCTGGTCGTGTTGCGAACGGGGCGATAGAGGGCGTCGAAAGCCCGCTCGTCTATCTGCTCGCCCCGCTCAAGTTCTGTCTTACCGCCCGCCGTGAACAGCCCGATCTCATACAGTCGTTCCTTTTTTACGACAACGTAATTGCCAGGCTTGCCGGCGTGTTCTGTTCTGCAACCATTATTACCGGCATTCGTGAAGTACCTAACGAGGAACCGTTCGTACGCCGCGTTATCGATCGGATGACGATCTCACTCTCGGATGTGATCGTTTCGAACTCCACAGCGGGCCGGGACTACGCTGTTAAACGCGGTGCAGAGGAAGAAAACGTGGCGGTGGTCTACAATGGCCGGAACATCGAACAGTACCGAACGACAGACTCGGCGGAGCTGCGATCAGAGCTAGACATCCCGACGGAGGCCACTGTAGTCGGCACCGTCGGTCGTCTCGTCGAGCGGAAAGGCCACTTCGATCTGCTCGATGCGTGGCCGACTATCGTCTCCGAGATACCCGATGCACATCTCGTATTCGTCGGTGATGGTGCCGATCGGGAGCGGCTGACGGAACGGGTCGACTCACTCGGATGTGCTGATTCGGTTCATTTCCTCGGAACGCGACAGGATGTCCCAGCGCTTCTCGGTGCGATGGATGTCTTCGCCTTCCCATCTCATTACGAGGGGCTCCCAGGTGCAGTGATCGAAGCGATGGCCGCGGAGCTTCCGATCGTCGCGACACCTGTGGATGGTACTAGCGATCTGTTGGAGAATTACCGGACGGGGTTGTTCGTCGACGTGCAGGCACCCGACGAAATTGCGTGGGCCACCATCCGTCTACATCAGCACCAGCCACTCGCTGAAACGCTTGGAACCGCCGCAGGACAGCGGGCGGCAAGCGAGTTTACGATCGAATCGATGGTGGACGGGTTCGAGCGATTGTATCAGGAAATCGAGACAGAGCCCGAAGAGACCCCCTACGTACAGCCGCTGACCGGGTAACGGCTCCCCCGCAAGCTTACCGGGAGAGTAACAACAGTATATTTTACTTGGTTTGTGTAAATTGACAGATATGGCTGAAGAGACGCCGAATCATAGCTACCAGCGTCCGGATCGCGGAACACAGGATTGGCATATCCCGTTGAACGAGAATTTCTCTCGTATCGATACTGAGGTCGAGATCAAGGATGCTGCCGAAAATCTGGATCAGTATCAACCAAAAGAGGGGGCCAAGTTCCTCGCGACAGATTCGCGACGTATCTTTATGGGAAACGGAGAAGAGTGGCTGGAGTTCGGAAGCACGGCAGGCCGCGCACGTTCCGTCTCGCTTGGTGAGACCAGTGAGAGAGCCACGGTAATGAGTGACGGAACGTTCATCGCCCAACCAGGACAACTACAGGACGTTATCGATACCGCATCTACTGGATCTGAGTTCGGACAGGCTCCTGCACAGACAGTCAAGATGGTCTCCGGTGAGACGTACGAAGTATCCGAGACTGTCCGGCTCAAGAGAGGTGTTAGACTGGAGTGTAATGGGGCTAGAGTCGTCCCGACTGGCGATTTTGATGTTTTCGAACTCGTCCGTGATACCGTTCTGCTTGACCCGTTTGTCGATACTCGCGGCAAAAACTGGAGTTCGACACAGATTGTTATTGGTCCCGAAGACGCACAGAAGTTAGATACGGCCAACCGCGCCTGGGTAAAGGACGCGTATCTCCTCGGAGACACAGGCAAGGGTATCGGCATTCAGTTCCGTGGCGGCTCGAAACCCTGCTCGATGCAGGTCGCCAATGGGACCCTCGACGGGTTTGATCGAGCAGTAGATTTCTACGCTGCCGGGGAGAACCGCGATCCGCAAGGCGACTGGTCGAACGGAAATCAGTTCTGGGGGCGGATACAGGACTTCCGGATCGGGATTAGTATGCGGTCGGACGGTGCGGAGGTGAGCGGGAATACCGTCCGCGTACAGACTCAGCCTGACCCAGAAGTAAGTGAATGGCTCTGGAAAATGAAAGACGACCCCCGAGAGTCTCGCGGTGATAACAAATTCGTGATGAAAGGCAATACGGTAATGGCTTATCCGTGGGACGTATCGTCATTCAAGCAGAACAACTCATATTATTCAGAGAGTGATCGAGATGCGCCATTCTGGTTTATCGGACGTGGTCGTCGGTACGGAAATTCACTCGTGGATCTGAGCGGAGTACGAGGAAACCAGTACGTACTCAACGATTCAGATACGCCCGACCGAAACGGCATCTTCACTGCACACGGTGGCTTCGTCGTTGGTACAACAGAGTTTGAGACAAATCCGGCATATCAGCGAAACGATAGCCGACATTGGCACCCGCAGTCGCGCAATGCGGAGTAGATAGTTACTCCCACGCTATTATCGCCTAAGGACCGCTCAGACCTTAGTTCTTTGAGTCTTCGTGCCACATACGACTTTCGCTATTCCGCTGGTACGCAGGCGGGTGTGAGAACTGCCTGGTGCCGGTGACTTCGCCACCATGATAGGTGAAAATCCCGTTCCGATCTGGGTAATCCGAATTGTTAACGATATACTGGTTTCCGAGCTTTCCGGACTGGTCAACGAGTGAATTACCGTAGTTTATTCCCTCGCCGATATACCACACCGGCGGCTTACGGTCGCTACTCTCAGCGAAGGGATTATTGTCCATATAATTGTTGTTGTCCCACGGATACACCATCATGGTGTTCCCAGACTTCCGGTACATATTGTCGTCTCGGTCGCTTTCGGATCGGGGGTCGTCCTCCATGTACCAGAGCCATTCGCTCACGTCGTTGTCAGGCTGGACCATCAACTTGAAGACGTTACCGGAGACTTCGGCGCCCTCAGAGCGCTGGTTGACGCCAACACGGAAGGCTTCCAGTGAGCCGTAGAATTGGTTCCCGTTCGACCAGTCGCCCTGTCCGCTGTAATCGTCACCGCTGGCATAGAGGTCGATCGCGATATCGAATCCGTGTATTGTTCCGCTGGCGACCTGCATCGAGCAGGGTTTCGAGCCGCCCAAGAACTGGAGTCCGATGCCCTCTCCGGGGGTTCCCCAGAGATAGGCATTTTCGACGGTTGCGCGGTTCGCCAGTTCGATTTTGTCTGCGTCCGGTGCGCCGACGACGACCTGCGTCGAATTCCAATTGACCGATCGGGTGTCAATGAACGGGTCGATGAGCTGCGTCCCGCGGTACATCTCGATGACGTTGAAGTCACCTTCCGGAATGATCCGAGCGCCGTTACATTCGAGTCGGATGTTCCGTTTCAGTTTGATAGTATCCGACGGGAAGTAGTTCTCCCCGGAGACGAGCTTTACAGTTCGGCTCGGTCCCTGTGCCCATGTGTGTGACTTGGACGCTTGATCGATCACGGACTGTACTTCGCCCGGCGGTGCGATGAGCGAACCGTCGTCGGCCTCGGAAACTGAGTCGTCGGACGCACTGAGGCTCCCGACGCGGTTCCAGTTGCTGCCGTCGCCAATGTATACCGTGCCGGTATCGGTCGCTAGGAACTTCGACCCTGTCTTCGGTTCGTACTGGCTGATGTTGGACTCAGCGTCCCGGAGCTCGACGTGGCTGTCGAGCTTTTCGAAGTTTTCGTTAAGTGGTACGTGCCAATCGAGCGTGCCCTCCGCGGGTGTGTTGTATCGTTCTGCCATTGTTCTGTTGTATTACTGGGTACCCCCGTACCCACCCATTCCGTAGCCGTCGCTGCCGAAGTTGTCAGTGCTTGACTCCGTCATGATCTCAGTTTCGGTCGCTGTCTCGGTTTCTGTCGGCGTCTCCGTTTCGGTCGATGTCTGTGTCGCCGTCTCAGTTTCAGTCGATGTTTCCGTCTCGGCCGCTTCGCGGAATTCGAACCAGTTGAAATCAATGCCGGAGCCAACTGCTTTCACCTGAATGACGTGCTCGCCACCATCCTGGACCGTTACGTCAGGAAGCGTTGCCGTTTCCCAAGTCGTCCAGCCGCCGGTGTTCGGTACATCCACTGTCCCGAGTTGCTCGCCGTCGAGGCTAAACTGCAGTTGCCTGTTGTCTCGTGTCGTCGCGACGCGAACGTCGATGTCGTATGTTCCGGCCGGCACCTCCGCGGTGTATTCGAGCCATTCGCCGTCCTCGAAATACCCAACGTTGTACTTCCCGGAATTGTCCTGCGTTTCCCGGATATCGACGTCGGAGTCCCGATAACCGAGATCGTACTCACTGCCGGCAGTAGTGTCGTGATACGACACGCCCTCGCCGCCCAGGTCGAATGCTTGTGACTGTATCCTGCCGGGAAGCGTCGGGGCGCCGTCGAACGGCTGATTCCCGGCGACCTCGAACTCGGCCCAGTTGAAATCGATGCCGGACCCGATAGCTTCGACCCGGAGCACTTGCTGTCCATCGGCATCGATGGTCACGTCCTCAGCTACTGCCGTCTCCCAGGTCGTCCAGCCGCCGGTGTTCGGCACGTCTACCGTTCCAAGTTCTCGGTCGCCCAAGTGGAACCGGAGCTGTCTGTCGTCCTGTGTCGTGGCGACACGGACTTTTAGATCATACTGGCCTGGCGAAACATCAGCCGAGTATTCGAGCCATTCGCCGTCTTCGAAGTAACCGATGTTGTACTCCCCAGAGTCGTCTTGGGTCTGCCGGATGTCGACATCGGTGTCACGGTAACTGGTGTCGTATTCGTTCCCAGCGGTCGTATCGGAGTACGATACTCCTTCGCCACCCGTGTCGTAGTTTTGTGCCTCGATGCGCCCGGGAATCGTTGCTAGAGTCCCATTGTACGGTTTCTGCGCATCGACTCTATCGAATTCGAGCCAATTGAATTCTACACCGGAATCCAGTGCTTCGACGCGAAGCGTCGATTGCTGCTCGGACTCGACTTCGATGTCTTCTACTGTGACTGTCTCCCACGAGGTCCAGTCGCCCGTATTAGGGACAGTGACCCTTGTGAGGGTCCGATCTCCAAGAGACAGTTCGAGTCGCCCATCAGAGAGTGCTGACGCCACTCGGACTCTAATATCGTACGTTCCCGGCGAGACATCGGTTGTGTATTCGAGCCACTCTCCGGCCTGAAAGTAGCCGATATTGTACTTTCCTGACTCGTCCTCTGTTGGTCGGATATCAACGTCAGTATCTCGGTTAGCGGAACCGTAGATATTTCCGCTAGACGTGTCGTGATACGCCTCGCCTTCGCCACCGATGTCGAAGTTCTGGGCCTGAATACGCCCGGGAATTGTCCTGACTGTCCCTTCATACGGTGATTGAGACTGCGTCGTACTATCCGTCGAAATGGTGAGTGAGTAATCGCCACCGCTCCGACTGACGTCCATGACTTGCAGGTAGTGTGTGCCGCCGGCCGAGAGAGATTCCGGCAGATACACCGGGACATCTGAACTCGCGTACGCTTGGGAGAGTAATTCACCGTCGGGATTGAACAGCCCGACCGCAGCAGCACCTGTGTCTGACCCCGGCGTGAATTTAACCGCTACATTTTCGCTGTCGGGCCTGAACGCAAAGAGATCAGAGGAGCTTGGAGACAGTGTTGTTGAGAGCGGAGAATCGATGCTGAGGCTGCTGACCGAACTTGCTATACTGGTGTCTCCGGCCACCTTCGAAACATCGACTGCGCTGAGTTGTGTTGTAACTGCAGGCTCACCACCGTATCCGAATTTTGCTGCCGATCCTCCCGCGGTAGGATCACCTTTACCGGCACATCCTGCCAAGGACGCAGCGGCAACACCTACTAATTTCATGCACGTGCGGCGGTCTATGACGGTTGTTCCCGTCGTACTACTTTTATCTCGCGACACCTCACCACTGTCGTGCGAGCGATTCTGTTCTTCGTTGGTCACACTCCGGTAATCCCTATTTACTATTTTATTCGTTGTTACCGGTTGGGTCTTGTTTGCATAACTTGCTGACCATGCGATACTTTCTTGCATACCACGTTTAAAGCAAATATTATAATCGAAAATGGCAGTTGAGAAACTAATACTCGTTTAGTATAGTCGAATTACGGCATCTTTGTAATGTTAGGGAGGTACTACCATCTGATATCACTCCACTTCGTGACCAGCAGATCCGCTCGATCTGAAAGTCAATCGGCCTATGTCACCGAGTCCTGTTTCAGAGACCACGATCCCGTCGCTCAAATTCTCTTGTGGTGGCAAGATGTTCAAGCCGTTTGCGAGTAATTTCGTGGTCTCTATCAGTCCTGTCCGATTTACATGCTATTCTCAGCAGTGAGTCCAAGATGGCTGTCACTCCCGTCTTTAGCTGTGAACCATTACAGCCTCTCGGAGTATATTCGGTTCAGCAGCCGTACTATTGGACTGTTAATATGATGCGGATTGACTTTTGTGAACCACTTCGTGCAATACTTGGGTATCCGGGATTTTCGATTGCGATGAATTCACTCGAAAACAAACCTTGTTGCTGGATCTAACGCAGCAGTGTATTCAAAGGCGATATTCTCTGGGAACATGCGTCCCACGCTCTACGCGATATTTCTGAATGAGGCTCTACTTTGGAGCGGTCTATCTCATTCCGCGGTCGGGTCCTCGACTCCGACTCGACACCGGCGTTGTAGGGACTCCTTCTCGTTTGCTAGGCACGACAGCGAAATGATGCTGTTAGCGTTCAGGAGAGATGTCTGAAACGAAATGTGGTCGCCCACTGCAATCCCGCTGTAGAGCGTTCTAGACGTCTGATATTCTATCGTCCCGGTCCGACCGAACACTTTGGGACTGTCGTTGTGGTGGTTTACTGTGACGTGGAACCGTATCGAGTCGTACCTTTCCCGCAGGGAGGTTGCAACCTCAGGTGATATCTCTGCTGGTGACTGCCCAAGCTGTCCCTCGTGTTCGGATGAAACAGTTGTCCCGTCATCGTCAGTGACGGTGATCTCAGTCGTCTCCCCCTCGGCGATGCCGACGAACCGCTTTTGAACTATCTCACCTTGATTCACGAGCAGCAGCTGATCTAACCACCGCCCGACCTGTAAGAACGGGACGACGCCAGCAAGCACTGTTCGTCGCTTCATCGCGCTGTGCTCCTCTTTTCGCCGGATCGATTGATTTGGATTGTCTGTCTCATTTTGATCACGCCAACGCATCGAATATTGATTCGAGGTTCTGCTTGACTTCCCAATTGAAACTAAACATGAGCGCCAGGGCCAGGGCCACATAGACTCCAATACCAACGAGGACCAACAGGATAAACTCCAACACCGGCCCAGTGAGAGTCACCGTCTGATAGACGTAGGTCACTGCGGCTGCCATCCCAAGACTCGCCACCAGGGGATACGATACCTCCCTGAAAACTCGAACTGGAGACACATTGATGGTCCGGGCGATAAGATAGGTGTCAATCGGCATCATCGGGAAAATGTAAATACCCGTAATGAGAGCTGCAGTGCCTTCGATTCCATACATCATCGTGACCGGATAGATGAATACAGCAATGAGGGCCACACGTACAGCAGAGAGTTTAGCAATATAGTCCGGTCGCCCAACTGCTTTCCAGACCGGTCCCATCGTCGCACCCATCGAACGCAACAGTCCGTAGATAGCCAACAACTGCATCACTGGTATCATCGGCTGCCACTCGGGGGTAAAAAACGCCTCGACAAACGCGGGTGCGACTGCCGCGATACCCATTGCCGCTGGGAACGAAGCCAATGTGGTCATTCTGAGCGTCTGGAAGTATCCGGACCGCAGCTTCTCGACGTCGTTCTGCACTTTCGAATACGCCGAGAACGTCACACTGGAGATTGTCTGTGTGATTTCGGTCGCCGGCGCGTTCGAGAGCCGGTAGGCGAGCTGGTAAAATCCCAGTGCACTTGCCATGAGCGCCCAGCCGACAAACGCGTCGTCTCCTCTACTGTACAGGAAATACAGGATTGAATTGGCCGTAACCCACTTTCCGAAACTGTAGCGCTTCTTCGCCACATCGATATCGAACGAAGGCCACGGACGGTACCCGTCCGCCAGATACGAGACGAGGAACCGGGCGGCGTCGCCGGCGATGTATCCGATTGCCAGTGCATAGACAGTTGGGTCATACAGAGCTATGCCTACGGTGACGACGAAGTATGCCACCGCGCCGCTGACCCTATACACGAACTCTTTGTGGAAATCTAGACTCTTCTGGAAATAGACGACAGCAGGGTTTCGTAACCCAACAATAAACGGTGAGAGGGCGATGACCCGAAACAGATCGGTCGCTGCAGGTTCGTTGAACAACGACGCAATAAACGGGGCCCCGAGGAACAGAATAACGGCAATTACAGTCCCTCTGGCTGTCTCGATTGTCCAAGCAGTGTTGAGCTCGTCGTCGACGTTGTCCTCCTCGGCCTGTATCAGAGCGGACTTGATTCCCAACTCGGAGAACTTCTTGAGTGAAGAGAGCGTCAACAGCGCTATCCCCATCAACCCGACTGCACGCGGGGACAACAGTGAGGCAACGATGACCAGCAACAACAGTTCTAGTCCCCGTTCTGTGACGTTCATCACACCGACCCACACGCCACTCTTTACGGTTTGCTCCATCACGTCATCACTGGCCGGGAGCAGCCGCTTTATCAACCGTTTCAGTTTATCTAGCATCGTCGTTCGAACTCCCTGTTGCGTGTGTGACGAGCCACAACACTAGGCCGATTGACGGACACCAGTGTGTTCTTCCGACTCAGTACTCGATATTGCTGTGCCTGCATAGACTCTCCGTTGCTACATACTTCGGATACCATCTGTTTGTTATGGGCGGGGTAACTGTGACGCAGCCGCATTATCAGGGCGTATCTTGCCACTCCGTCTCAGTGTGCAACTGTTCGGGGTGTACTGGAATTTATCGATTGTCAGCAGTGAGTACTTGCCCGTTTTCGACCATCGATTCCAGCGGGTTGTCGTCGATTTCTAGTGGGAAATCGACTCGCCCGCACCGCCGAGCGGACTCCCAGCACCCGAATATAAGTTCCGTTGCCTGCAGAGCGTTGTCAGCTGAAAGTTCAGGTTCACGACCCGTGTCCAGTGCGTCGACGGTGTCCGCTATGGCACGGTCAATATAGGTTTCAGGTCTCGCGTTTTCTACAGTGGCTCCCGGTATACGAGCGCTGATCTTCTGTTTTGCAGCGTCGAATATTGTTTCGTTGGGACCGTGTACGTCCTCTCCCCCAGTGTCGACCGTTGTCCAGTTTTTCCCGGTCCGGACCCGTAGCGGAACCTCACCACCTATTTCTATCATTCCGTCTGAGCCCAGCAGCCGCATATGACAGTCGACAATGCCACCGTCCCCTGTCGATGCGAGCCCGTTGACACCGTTCGTATACCGCCATTGCGCGATGGCCTGATTCTCGTTGTGGGCCCCAAACTGTACGTTTTCCTCGCTGTATTCGATCCCAGCCATCACCCATTTCGACATCGCTTGGTCAGTGAAGTACCCACAGAGGTCAAACAGGTGCGACCCGTAATCAAATAGATTTTTTCCACCGAGTTCGATTCGCTCTAACGAGCCTATTTTTCCGTTTTCAAGCAGCGACTTGGCTTTCCGGAACGGCTTTCCGAACCGTCGTTGGTGGTTGAACGTAAGCTGGATTCCGGCCCGCTTACAGGCCGATGCCATTTTCTGACAGTCCTCCCATCTCGTTGCCATCGGCTTTTCACAGTGGATCGCGTCCATTACCCCACTCTCAGCACACGTCATCACGACAGGTGCGTGGATATGGGGCGGAACGCAGACACTGACAATGTCGGGCTCGACAGCAGTGAGCATCTTCTCAGTGTCCGTGTAGACGTTTCTGTCCGGGAGGTTCCATTGTTCTCCGAAACTTCTCGCATTCTCAGGGACGACGTCGGCACAGGCGGTAAGTTCACACGAGTCTAACCGCCTGTACGCGCCTGCGTGCCTATATGCCATTGCGAACCCGTCGGTATCCGGGTCGTCCGGATCTGCACCAGTCCCAATGACTGCGACAGTGTAAGTCATCGATGGAAGGTGGGATAGTAGCCTCAATAGTAGTAACCTCGTACCGATTCACTCAGACAGTCCACACTGACTGGCTGGTCTACCAATGCTACCGTGACAATATATCTGAAACTCTGGGCTCCTTCTATCAGAGAGGGTGTACGCAGCCATCTCGTGTAGTTTTAGAACACGCACAGTGTATTATATGACTCTTAACTACTGCGATCTTGGCGGATTCCAACCAGGACAATCAGACCACCAGCTAAGCATTTGTTCACTCGTGAACTGACCACGGTCGCTTCTTGATCGAATATATGAAGCCAGCTAAACCAGTTGGCGTTTAATCCCGGGATGCCCCTATTTGTATAGTAGCCGGGTCCCTGTCCAAATCATATGTGATCAATGATAGGATACGCTGCAGCATGGCTGCCGGTATGGCCTGTTTACTAAAACGGTCTCCGTCGTTGGATTCTTGATAACGATGGACCACATTCGTCGCCGACAAAGCGTAGCTACGGTCGCGAGGGGGACTATCTCACCGTACTGATGTCTTCAGATGAAGAGACTAGGACCGTGGAGTCGGAGCAGGCGACCCGACGGACCATTCTATCCCTTGTTGCGACTGGACTCTCGTTCGGAGTTGCAGTGCTTTTGAAGCGGGAGATATTGTATCGTGGGTACGGCGAAGATGGGTATGGTGAACAGGGGTTCGGCGAGTAACTAGTACGGCATATATCACGACTCTCTCTGAGGAAAGAGTTGGGCCAGCAGCTGCTAGTTTGCCTAAATTCAGAACACCGAAGAGACCCAGAGACAGTTAGTCTGACGGTCCCGCGGATTCCGAGGGTCGGTCAATATTAGGTACTTCGCCTCTGTCCTCTTCGTAGTGGGTGTGGTTGAGGAATCCTCGAATACGTCCAGCTGTCTTTGCAACAGTACTGCCCGCTTCTATAACGGTAGCTACCGGCGTTATTCTGACATAATTCAGCGGGTCAAGTGCCTCACAGAAAATATTCTTGAGTTGATCTGCTCGCGAGACGTTACATTTTGACCAGTAGTACGGACTCTTTGTTTCGAGCTTATACTGTTTCTTCCAGTATTCAGTAATAGACGACGCGTACGGATGGTCAACGATGAGTTCGGGATCGTACCGAATATCAAACTCGGCTCTAACTCGCCTGGCGAGTTCCTTTTCCTCGTGACCCCACCCCATCTGTTCGTCCCACCCACCGACCGCCTTGAACACGTCCCTGTGAACGCCCATGTTACAGCCCCAGAAGTGGTTGACATAGCAAGGATCGTCCCCCCAGTCGTAATGGGTGGTGAAATGGCGAGCAAACACATCATCGACTGGGTGGATGGTTCGACCGGCGTATGCCGCCTCTGTTTCGAGGAGTTCATCCGCTTTTTGAAGATATTCTGGGCGAGGTCGGGAATCATCATCCAGAAATACGATCTTGTCGGTTGAGGCTTGTTTGATCCCCTCATTTCGGGCTCTAGTCACAGGGCTCTCATCACACACGATAACCTCAAAGTCGTCGAACGCGTGCTCTTTGAGGCACTGTATTGCTTCAATCTCATCCCGCGGCTTCAATGTCGCGATAACAACGCTGACCGATACCATTAATTCTTCTACGAAGTAGAACTCTCCTTCAAGACATTAGTATAGGCATCCTGTTATTAGTAGGCAACGCATTCACCTGTCTTACCCTGGCATGGTCGCAATGACTGCCTGTACCCACGATACAACTCCATAGATGAACACCACAAACCCACCCATGGAAACCCAGCGTAGTCGTTTGTGATTTTTTGGGCGGACACCGTCTGGATTACTGAGTTCGACCGCAAACAGAAAGCCTGCGTAGCTGAGCAGGTAATACAACAACGGGTTCCAACGGCCGATAAATATCATCCCCCCCAACGTCGCCGAGAGCCAGATGATGAAGACTCCCACGAACTGTCGAACCCATCCAGCGCACATAGCCAATCAATACATGGTCTTCCTGTTTTGTTATGCTACTACTAGCGCGTACTATTGGTAGGTGGTTTGGATCTACTTACAGCGGCAGCCACCGTGTGGTAACTGCCGGCGCACAATCTCTGCCATAGAAAACTGGCAATGAAATAGACAGTATTTCGAAGCCAATGATGTAACTGGCGTTGGGATCCGCGATCAACTCACGGTACATAATATAGCTAATTGATAGGAACTCCCAGTGTCACATCGTCGTGATCCTAGTGGACCGGTCTTTTGAGTGAACCTTCGATGTCAGGTTAGTGTAGCCGCTTCTTCTGAAAGGCGCTGTTCTGCAGTCTCCTTGTCTTCAGGATACCCAACGTCGACACGCCACCCGTTGAGACGAACAGCGTCGATCGTTCTTCCGCTGTCCATCAGTAAATCAATGGCATCGCTAAGTTCGTATTCGCCACGGTCAGAGGGCTGAACCTGACTACATGCTTGGAATATTGCTGGCGAAAACGTGTAAAAGCCGGTCATGACTAGGTTTGACGGAGGGTCGTCCGGCTTCTCGACTACATCGGTTATTTCACCATATTTATTCGTCACGCAAACGCCATATCTAGACGCTTCGTCTTCCGGAACCTCCTCTACCAGAAATGCACAGTCGACACGCTGTTCTCGTTGTCGTTGTACGACTGTGTCGAGGTTTCCTCGAAACACATTGTCTCCCAGCATCAACATAAAATCGTCCTTGATTTCCGGTTCGGCCTGTAACAAGGCGTGTGCTAGCCCAGCAGGTTCCTCCTGATGGACGTACGTTATCGGGACGCCGTTATACGAGTTTCCGTAATAGTCGATAATCTGCTCTTTTCGGTATCCGACGACGATAACAAACTCGTCTGCATCAAGTGAAACGAGCTCGTCAAGACAGTGGGTCAGAAGCGGTTTTTCGTCTACCTCAACTAACGCTTTCGGGAGGTCATCAGTCAGCGGCTGAAGTCGTGTGCCCTTCCCGGCCGCGAGAACTACTGCTTTCATCACTCACACGCTTTCCCAGATACCACATTGTAATGCTGCTACTAATCGGCCCTGTCATCGGTGGGTAAACCACTATTCTTTCCGCTGGTAACGTTGTTCAGCTATCGGCGTAGATCTCGAAGCGAATCCGAGTGGATAACGATGAACTCTTCTTCACCGAGTTGTGACTCATGCTCCGGCAAAAATATCAACTGTGAATCAGTCGAAGATTTGACAACAGTTAGTTCTTCCATCTCGTAGCCTAGGTCCGATTCCCAGTCTGGATCTGTCGGTACGTCTTCCCACTCCTCTGAGGACATCATTCAGCCGCCACTCCATTCAAATTTCCCGGTCTTGACAAATTCAATCGCTTGTGTGTAAACCGCGCACTCTGACCCTGGCCCCATAGCCCTACTCTTAGATTAAGACAATCTTTAAATTGTCTCTCTACTGCACTTACATCGAGCATATCTCGGAAAGGTGTAATTACTATATTAAAGATTGCGTCCTTATACCCAGCATCTACACATCATTTATACTCCATTTACTTACCAATCTATCCTACCGTCTCCCCCCAATAATACGGTGAAAACAGACTAATCTCCAATGGTAGGATAAAATTACTCCGACATTCGATGAACTAGACTGGGACATATCACTGTTTTGTGGCATAGCGCGGAGGAGCAGATGAACTGGGTACAGCCTTCGAATTTACTATCGGATCAAGTTCATTCGGAGATTTTTGAGTGTCCCCGTATCAGTATCTCTCCTGTATATGAAACTCAATTTATCTATGTTACTCCTTACTCTCTTATAGGTGTGATCGTTACGCTTGAAGCTCTAAACCGAAAATGCCTCTCAAATGGCGCCACCACGTACTTCAACCCGCATTCAACACTTGAGTAAAAGGCTCAGCTACAGCTGCTCCACATACCTTTGGAGTGGTAAGCTCCGCTATGGCGGAATAACACGACTATAACAATACACTCCTGCACATAAGATACTGGTGGAGAGGGCAGTTACCCGACACCCACAACACCGGCCCAATCCTTACCACCCCCCTCAGGGACGCTCGTGCCCTGTATAGTCGCTGTCGACTCGGATCGCTCTCTCCACTTTGATAGTGAGCCGGAACGGCTTCGGTCACACCGTCCTTTCCGGCTCACTCCGTTCTTGATTTTTTAGCTATGACGTGGATTCTAATCCTTTGCTAAGGCTTCGCCGATTCTCCTAACTAATTATGGATACACTCCAGACGTCCATAACTTAAACTTAGGTCATCAGAAGTCATTGATGCCCAGCAGACACAGCGAAACTGCATACCAGAACTTGTGACCGAGTAACGGATGTTATGATTGCATTCAGAATCCCCGATAAACACTCCTATAGCCGATATCTGGGTGAGTACTTCTGATAGTCGCAATACCCGGAGGGGTTTTACAACAAAATTCCTAAAGATCAACACTAGTATACCCCGGATATCTACAACTGGCAAGCGTCTATAGTAGCGATTGGAAATCAATGCACACCTGCTCGCACGACAGCAGTGTGATCAGTGTGTAAATCGTTTCAATTGTTACTATAGAAGTAGCCGACTACCTCAAATATGAACTTAATTACTAAACTGTAACAGTTACACGTAGCGGTGTATGCCGGAACATATCTCCGACAGCGAAATGGAACGGATTTCGGAATTCGCGAGCACTCCGATGTACAAACGGTCGCCCGATCAGTTACTGCCGGACGGTGCGGCCGACGACGAAGAATAACATACCCTTGGGGGGTATTTTCAGTCAGCGCATAGTTCAGCTCACGGCTCGCCGATATCGAAGGTCTTGTCATTTTCCCCTCGCCGCCTGGAGACTGCGTGAGCAATGGACAGCACGAGAAATGAACTAATGACGACTAGTCCGATAACTAATGGACTGATTGCACTGAGCGGCGACACACCGACAATTGCTGCGAGGAGTAAAATGGCGTTCAACAGGGCTACGGCCCCATAGTACTGATACCATTTAGAATCATCATCACTATTGCTAATGAACGGTTCAACCTCCGGAGCATCCTCTCGAAGAGCTATCTCGCCCGTATCGGCGTCGTACGTTATTAGCCCTGCCTCTTGAAGCTTCGGAGCATGGGTCTGATACAGCGAGACGTACACCCGCTTTCGCGCCTGCGAGGAGAGTTCTTCGACGGTTGTGTCGTTCTCCCACGCAGCCAACTCCTCAGCTAAGTCGGTTAGCTGGACTGGCTCCTTTTGTTGGCGTAGATAGTAAAGCGTATATCGACGCCTCGAACTGCTGAGGATGTCGAACATTTGGTCGCGTGAGAGCTCTGGTTCTTCCTCTACCATCGGTTCACTCATGACCTCGATTGCTGCATTGGTTTGTGTTCAGGCCGCGAGAGCCACATATATACACGAAACCCGGGGTACCGTTTTGTTACACCCCCGTTACCTTCTAATTCCTGAGTAAGAAATAGCTACTTGTATCGCACGTCGTACTCCCGTTCTTCACCGACTGACCACAGTCTGTATATAATCCTTCAGTTTGTGACATCCGGAATCATTTGGCGTACTACATGACTCAATCACAACGACCTCCAATAAATAAAATAAATCTGCATGTGAAAACGCAGTACGGTGTGTTATTGTTCGGCTCGGTACAAGTCTCTGTTTCATTACTGCGAACCTCCGAACCTTTTCATATTGGTATAAATGCATATATTAGTACTACGCTATCGAATTCCAGTGAGGATAGACAGAAACTACATAGCATCCTATTAATAATACATCGTGAACTCTCCTGCATCTTCTCCATGGCATACTCTCTTACCGGAGGTTCCTCGTTATCCGCTCAGTCAAGAACCAGGAGGAAAGTTCTAGCCGGTTACGTCGGCGTGATCTCGATGGTCTCGCTGTCTCGAATCCGAACGGTGTACCCACTGTATGTGAAACTAATCTGAATGTCGTCGTTGGTCTGCCCTGCGACAAGGGTATCAAGGGCGTCCGGGTCGATTCGGTTGTACAACGGTGGGAGACTGGTTTCCGTTACGGATTCTTTAGCTGCTATAGCGGTCACAATCGCTTCACTCGGTGATTCGTACTGGTTTGTCCAAAAGACAGTTTCTGTCTCGTTCCACTCCAGACTCATTGTTCTTTGTATGAACACACTCCCGTATCAGCATATACTCTATCAGACTAGCAAACTCAGACAACAGGCGCTATCTATCTAGATGCTGGGTCGTTCCCCCTTCGCTAAACAACTGTTCTAGAAGCTTCCGAACAGCTACCCGGAGGTGGTGGCTGAACGTCGGCTGTGATATATCGAGTGTATCGGCGATCTCCTGACCGGTCTTGTCACGGGGTGATTGATAGAATCCGCTATAAAAGGCTGCAAGCAGGACCTCGAATTGGCGGGGGGTTAGCTGTGCTGTCAATTCTGAATGGAACGACTCACGGGTTTGGACACCACGTTCCCGCTTGTGGCGGCCCACGAGTTCGATGTCCGGACATGAACGCCGTAATTCAGCTATGAGCTGGCGAATGTCAACCGTCTGTGGGACCTCAAGCTGAATCTCCAGAGTCTCCCCATCAGATTGGATTAATTGCGGGGCTCCTCCTTGTTCGGCGACTGTCAGTGCGAGCTGTGTACCCGATACTGTTGCTTCGAACAAGCTCGTGTCTTCTGTGTCAGTTAAACACTCTAATCGCTCAATTCGGGGAAGAATGTCCAAACACGCTTGTAGGTCATCTGGTGGAGCGTCAGTGCTGAAAAACACGATACAGCTGGTATCTCCCTGTGGGACGATACCCTCGAATGTGATTTCTGTATCGGCGACGCCCGCAATCCGATGAATGATATCGTCGGATTCCGTTGCTTCTAGCTGGAGTTCGACAGCCCGATCTGCGACGAGCCCCTGCTTCGTCTCAATGCTGTTGATGGCGTATCCGACCGTTTCACTCACCTCCTCGAGTACTGACTGTGTCGGCAGATCGAAAACGTCCGGCGTTTTCGCGTACACAGTCAGGATGCCGTAGGAGAGTTGCTGATAGCTGAGCGGAATGCTGACGACTGACTGGAACCCACGTTCCAGTAGTCGCCGTTGCCACCCTTTTCCCCTGAGTCCGTCCGCGATATTGTTGTTCAGCGTCTGTTCGTTAGTCCGGGCTGTCTGGACTGCTGGTGGAGGCGGTGTCTCATTGGAGGGCGTGCGCGATTCCTCCAGAAAGCCACGGTCGGTCCCTGCCCACGTCCGTGGCGTGACTCGGTCGGTATCGGATTCGTATTCCCCGATCCACGCAAACGAACAGATGTCGGACGCGACCAACTGGTCACACACCGCTTGCTCTATTTCTGAGCGACTGTCTGCCCTGAGCACTCGCTCGTGAATTTTCTGACTCAGCTCTGTCAACCGATTCATCTGCTCGAGCTGAACCGTCTGTTGCTCCAGATCGCGCTGCCTGTCTTCGAGTTCTGTCTCGTATGTCAGCCTATCGAACGCCGTTCGAATCGTCGCCCCCAGGAGTTCGGTAATTCGACGGGTCTGGGTATCGAACTCGCCGCCGATCGTGTCGCCCGCTCGAAGCACTCCATGGTCGCCCAGCGGGACAAACACGGCCTTTCCGTCAGTCATCGTGTCCTCGCCCGCTTTCGAGGTCGAGTTTCCGTCGCAAACGATAGTTTCCTCGGTGAAAAAGGCCGAACTCACGAAGCTATCACCGTCTGCTGGGATAGCTTGTTGCTCCTCGGTCTCCGTGGTCGAAAGCGGGCGAAAGGTGTTCGTATCGCTGTCGAACGCGTACAGCACGACCTCAGGGAGACCGATGATATCACGGGTCCGCGAGACGACAATTTGAGCGGCTTCCTCCTCTGAAGTCACACCCAAGAGATCTGTCGCCGTTTCGTACAACTGTGTAAAACCCATCTCAGCCCGCTGCGTCTGTAGTTCGTTTCCGATCCACTTGCTCAGAAGGTCTACGAGTGTCACGTCCCAGTCTGAGAACTCTGATCCGCCCGTTCCGGACCCATAGAAACAGAGCGTCCCGTATATGCTCCCACCCACAGTGAGTGGCGTTCCGAGATACCGATTGACTTCGTCGCCCCATATCTGATCTCGGTCAGCGTCGCCGCATTCGGCATCGACGTCTGTCATCACGATTGTCTCCTCGTTCCCGATAGCTTTCGCACAGGGGGTTTCCGACAACGGAATCGTTCCGCCTGAAAAAATCGTTTCGTCGGGTGTCTGGAGCACTTCGAAATCGTATTCCATCCCGTTGACGCGAGAGAGCGTCGCGTACTCGGTTCCAAGCACGCTACGACCGACTTGCATGAGATCCGCTATCTGTTCCCGGAGCGCCCCGTCCCGCGCTGTGAACACTTCGGTAATTGTTCGTAGGACTTCTTCCCGCATTTCGAGTTCGGCACGCGTTGCGGTTGAATGGAGGCCATCGGCGACAATCTCCGCAAGCTCTGTCAGCACTGCCTGCTCCGCTTCGTCAAACGCGAAAGGCGTGTCCGCGTATATCGAAATCACACTCTGTACTGATCCAGTGTACTGGATCGGGAGAACGATCATCGACCGGAACCCGTACTCCGATGCGAGCTCGTGCCAGGGCTGGACAGATGATTCAGTCCGGATATCTGACGCTACTTGATGTTCGCCGGTTTCGATCGCGTGGCCGAACGGCCCGTCATCGAAAACTGAGCGGCCATAGCGGGAGACCATCGCTTCGACGTATTCGAGTGCGTCGCCACCGCCCGCGGTGGGGACGATATCACCTGCCTCGTTTTTTTCGCCGATCCAGGCGAACTGGTAGGCATCCGAACTGGTCAGAATTTCACAGACAGCCTCTTGGATCTCTTCGGCTGTTGACGCCCTCAGCACTTGGCGATTTATTTCCCTGAATAGTGAATTAATCCGCGATAGTCGCGCTGTTTCTCGGCGGAATCGGTATGATTCCACCGCGTTCTCTATCCTGTTTGTGAGCACCGCGTACTGCTCTGGCCCGCCGCCCTTGACGAAGTAATCGGTGACGCCGGCTGAAACCGCTTCGCTGGCGAGTTTTTCGCTTCCTTGGCCTGTCAACAGGATAAATGGGAGGTCGCCGTTAGACTGTCGCACCGTTTCTACGAATTCAATCCCGTCTGCTTCGGGCATCTCGTAGTCACTGACGATACAGTCGATCGACTCGGAACCGAAGTAGCTGAGCGCATCCTCGACGCTTGCGGCTTCGATAACCTCGATACGGTCGTTCTCGTGTTCCAGCAGTTCCGCCGTTGTCCGCCGGAACTCTCCGTAGTCATCGACTAACAACACCTTGATTTTCGAGGCTGCCGTTCCACTATCCGTTGGTGCCGGTCCAGTCTCACCGGCCAACTTCCGCATACTACACTACTTACGCAACAGTCCGTATAAACGTTTGACTTGGTTGCAACGCTGCACGGTTCTACGTCTGGTAACAGTAACCATCTCTCGCGAGGAATCCGGTCTGCCCTCCAAATGCGTAGGAAACTCATATTTTGGAATGTATACGGATACTGCGATCTACCCTAGTTCCCCTCCAAATTTTATTGGGAGGTTGTATATCTTGGAACTTTGTATGTTCTAAAATACACTTTTTGCTTATACTATTATACAGATGTGAAACATCCTGAAACGCCCATAATCGAAGGAATAGATGGAAAATCGACTTTAGTTCTGCGTGAAATTATAGTATAATAACGTTCTTTAATTATCAGATTTCAGTATAAACACCCCAAATTCAGAAAATTTGATAGTATCCTCGATTCATAAATACACACTCTGTTCAACCCTGTATTCCATCTCTAAAATACACACTAAGGGTGTGTTTTCTGCAGGATATACCTACACTGTGCGTACACCGACTGTCAAAAACTATTACTGAGCAGGCAGAAAAAGCTGAACAATGGCTGTTAACTCCGGTTGCAAAGTAGACGCGGTTATCGACAAGTACGGGTTGGCATCAACAGACCCAGTCTACGACACCCTTGATGATGGCCTGCTCGCACGCTGGACGGGCGCTGATGACCGAACCGAAATGGGGTATCGGTCGCTGACAGCGTGGTTCAACAAACGGCTGCTTAAACAAGTCTATACCGAACACGGGCGTGAAACCCTTGACACGCGTGTAGACAGCGATTACGACACGTTGCGTGGTGACGACGACTTGCGACGGGACGAACTCATCGAGCGACTGCAAGCTACGGGTATCCCGGGAGCGTCGCTTCACGACGATATGGTGTCGTGGGGAACGATGCGAACGCACCTCAACGACTGTTTAGACGGTGAAAAAGAGCCCAGGAAGGCGACAACTAACTGGGAGCAGGAGAGCGTGGCAACGGCCAAAACGGTCGTCGAACGGAAGGCCGAAACGGCACTGTCCTCACTCGCGAAGAAGGGTGATATCGACGGCGGTGACACCGCGGAGATAGAGGCCCAGATACAACTCGGATGCCCGGACTGTCCGACCCGTGTTCCGTTCGATGTTGCACTCGAACGTGGGTACGTCTGCAAGCAACACCGGAGCGCGAACTTGTCAACACACGATTCATGACCTGGAACATCGAAATCGAACGAATCGCGGGTATACTTGACGGATCGGCGACAGTAGAGCCGGGAGTGAACGTCGTCCGTGGCTCGAACTGGCAGGGGAAATCGAGCTTCATCGAATCTGTCAAGACGGCCCTTGGCACCTCCACTGAACTGACCGAAGGCGCAGACAGCGGTGCGGTGCACCTCGAAACGCCAACCGGTGTCTACGACGTGACGCTTACCCGAGAGAACGGTACCGTAGTCCGGCACGGCGAGCCGTACCTCAGCGACGAGTACGACGTGATCCGCGCTGAACTGTTCGCGTGTCTGGACGAGCGTAACGAAGTCCGTCGCGCTGTCCGGACAGGAGAAAACCTCGAGGACGTGCTGTTACGGCCGCTGGACTTCCAGAACATCGACTCGCAGATCGAGACGTTACAACGGGAACGCGAACAGATCGAAACGGAACTCACGCAGGCACGCGAGGCCAAAAAGCGGCTCCCCAGCGTGCAAGAGAAAGTGACACGGCTGGAAAACGAGATCGAAGACCTGCGGGCCAAACGCGAGACGATCGACAGTGAGGCAGGAAGCGACGACAGTCCGGAGTCGGTCCGCCGCCAACTCAGCCAAGCTCGGACTGAACAGAATCAGGCGAAAAACCGCGTCGAACGACTCGAACAAAGTATCGAGCGGACGGAACAGCGTCTCTCGGAGCGCCAGGACGCTCTCGACGCTCTCGAAATACCGGAGTACAATGACGTCGCGGACAAACTCTCGGAGGCGCGCGAGAGCCTCTCGCAAGTGGAGCGAGACGCCGAGGTACTCCAGTCCATGTACTCGGCCACTGAGATGGTACTCAGCGAGGACCGGGTTGACCTGCTTACCGAGGTGGAGCGCGATATCGACGGTGACACCGTCGCCTGTTGGACGTGCGGCAGTGAGACGACACGGGCGGACTTGGCTGACCAACTGGACGCGCTCGGAAACGAACTCACGGCGCTCCGGGCCCAGAAAGAGACCTACCGAGATACTGTCGAGGAACTGGAAACACAGCGCGAGGAGATCAGCCAGGCCCGCCGTCGAAAGGCCGATCTAGAGGAAGACATCGCTGAGCTAGAGGCGACGCTGGCCGACCGGAAACAGAGTCTCGACGCAGCCAGAAACAGGCTCGAACAGGCTCAGTCGGACGTGGAGCAGCTTTCGGACCACGTTGATGCGGCCGTGGCGGAGCTTTCGGACGTCGAAAGTGAGATCAAGTACCGCGAGGCCGAACTCGAAGACACCGCCGACGAACTGGCGCAACTCGAAACGAGGGCGGCCCGTGTCGACACGCTCGAAACCGACCTCGAAACCGTCCGTGACGACCTCGCGGAACTTCGAAACCGGAAAGACCGAATCAAGCGTGAGGCACGGGAAGCGTTTGACACCGCGATGAAGGATATCCTCTCCCGATTCGGGACAGGGTTCGAAACGGCTCGACTCACCGCTGACTTCGATATTGTGGTCGCCCGCGACGGCCAGGAAGCGAGCTTAGATGCCCTCAGCGAGGGGGAACTCGAACTCATCGGCTTTGTGGCAGCGCTGGCCGGTCGGCAGTCGTTCGATGTCGGCGACGCTGTGCCACTTCTGCTCGTCGACGGCCTGGGCGGGCTCGACGACGACAACCTCCACACCCTCATCGAGTACCTGCAGCAGGGAACGGAGTATCTGGTGTTTACTGCGTACCCGGAATACACGGCGTTCGACGGACGCGAGATCGACCCGACCCAGTGGACTGTTGCGAACGAGAAAGAGGCCTCGGCCGACTGATAGCGACCGAACTGGAGTGTTCTCGTCACTGACGCCGATACCCTTAGCTGCAGGCCTCTGGTGTCTGAGAATAGCATATCTACCTAGGTGTAATTTCACTTTTAGGACAATAATACAAAAATACTATTAACAAAGACGGCTTTTTCAAACCAGATGGCAAACATACGGGTCAAAGATTGGACGAAAAATAAATTGAGGGGAATACGGGCTGCGGAGTCACACTCATCGTACGATTCGGTCGTCAAAACACTGCTAAAAGACCGTAAAATCGCGAAGTACGCGGACGACGCCTCCGATACCGTGACTGGCGAGTCCGTGCAGTCACAGGACGCCGACATCGATAAGCCGTTCGACGATATGACTGTGCTGGCAGAACTGACTGGTAGCCACGACGACGTGTTGTTCCTGTGGTGTCCGAACTGCGGGAACGAACTCGTCCACTTCACGGTCGAGCGGCCGCTTGGTTGCTCCGTATTTGAGATGGAGTGCCAGCGGTGTCTTACGCATCTCGACAGCTGGGCCATCGTCGCTATCGAACTGCAGTATCCAATCGAACAGAAGATGATCGAGGGACAGCTTCAGGCAGATCTCAAAGCCTGTGTGATAGACTACTGGGACCGGACATTGCAGGCGGCGGCTAACGATACTCTCGACACAGAGGCCCCTGCCGACCGTCTCGTGTGGCAGTTCGATCAGTATCACAAGCAGTTCTCCTGGGACTGGCCGACTGATGTCCCGACTGTCAGTTTTGTCCCCGGCGTCACGTATCGCAACACCGTGACTGATGAGCGAATCGAAGTCGTCGAAGCTGTCACCGAGAACCGGAACGCGATGGATGCGTACACAGTCAGACGCTACGCTGCAGACGGCGATGTCGTCTCGGACCAGCTAGACAGCAGTGCAATCGTCGACCGGATCGTCAACCGGGAACTTGTCGTCGCCGAGCAGGCCGTGGGAACGACCAAACCCACGACCTGATGAATCACGATGCCAACCGTCTTGGCTTATTGCTGGTGTACGCGGTCTGCCTTTCAGAACACGGTTTGGCGGGGCCGGGATGAGCGGGGAGTACAATTGCTCTGAAAGCGCCCGTTCCCCCTCAGCAAAGGGTTAAAGATAAAACGATATACTGGATATAGTGAAGCGCACATCCGATTATAGTCACAAGAATATTGTGATATTGGTCAGATACCCGTATACAGTTTTGTATAACCATAGGTAATGTATAAGGTGTATCGAGGCTACCGAAGACACTCATGACGTTTGTCGACAACAGTTATACGACACCAGTGGCCTACGTTGTAGTATGATTAGGCTGGTTGGATGCACGCGTTCGGTAGTCGTATCTCCGAGCGTGCCTTGGGTAGCGGGGGAGGAGAAAGTCCGTGAGTAAAGCGACGCACCCTCACACGCTCACACTCCCGCGTGAGGACCACGGATTGGCGACGTCGAAGGCAGCGACCAGACGGATACAGGGAATCCTTCCGGTGTTCCTGGAGAACAAGATCACGGAGGCGGAGGCTAACGGACTGGTCGTTCCGCTCGACGGCAGCATCGAATCGACAGTTGCGGCGGCGCTGGCTGTCGACGGCATCGGGGCCGACTACGTGACTGGACTGGTGATGCCGGTACAGCTAAGCGACGAGGGGCCTGCTCGGACGGCTGAAACCGTCGCGTCGCTGCTTGACATCGACTGTCACCGGCTCAATCTGCAGCCAGTGCTGACGGCGTTCCAGCGAGTTGTCGGTGAGACCGGGGGGCCGACCGACGACCTCGTGGCGATGCAAAACGCTGGCGAACGCTTCCGGATGGCGTGTAAGTACTACGTCGCAAACACCAGGAACGAACTCGTTGTAGGGACTGTCTCCCGGACTGACCGACTGCTGGGCTCCGTTGCGAAACACGGCGAGAACGGCGTGGACCTGTCGCTGTTTGGCGACCTCTATAGAACTGAGATCGAGGCCCTGGCTGCTGCACTTGCGGTTCCATCGGACCTCCTCGACCAGTCACCCCATCCAATGGAGCACACTGGGGCAACTGATGCGGCGGAACTGGGTATCGACCAGCGAGACCTCGACAGCGTCCTCCACTTCGCGATTGATAGAGGCTGTTCCGTGTCGGTGGTTGCCGACAAGGTCGGCGTCAGCGAATCTGTCGTTGAGCGTACGGTTCAGTGGTGTGCCAGTACGCGCCACAAGCGACACACGCCACCAAAGCCATCGATGGATAACTGACACTGTCGGCTGTTCGTCTGTGGCGTATTTCGCCACCCTCGGGGAGTCACAAATCTCTCGCAAGAGGGACAGCCAACAGTACGAGCCAAACGTGGTATTTCTGTGAGCAAAGCAGTTAACAGCCACACTCCGCGATTCTCACACCCATGCAGGCCGACCCTCAGGAGATAATCGACATCGGCGACAGGCTACTGTCGGAGTACCCCGAACTGTTTACTGAGCAGTACGAGACAAACACCCGTCTCGTTCAGCGACTTGCCAGCGTGGATTCGTTTCGTACCCAAACCAGACTCACCAGATACATCACCCATCAAAAACGGACACGGAACGGCTCGCAAAGATGAGGCCACTGCGAAGCACACGCGACACACGGAATGCCACACGTCTGTGGCCGGGTTGTCTGCACTCGGCGCTCGTCCCGATATGAGGACCTTCTTTATGTAGAGACCGTCTTGCAGGACGTATGTTACTCACTGGGACTGTCGTTGCGGATTCTGAGACTGTTCTGCAGGACGGGGCGGTCGTCGTCTCCGGGGACCGTATCGAGGCTGTGGGTTCACGTGCCGAACTCGAATCGCAGTACACCAACCACGAACACCAGTCCTACGACGTGCTGTTGCCGGGACTCGTCGGCGGCCACATCCACTCCGTACAGAGCCTTGGCCGTGGCATCGCCGACGACACGGAACTGCTCGACTGGCTATTCGACTACATTCTGCCGATGGAGGCCTCCTTGACCGCCGAGGAGATGGAAGTCGCGGCGAAACTGGGCTATCTGGAGATGATCGAAAGCGGGACTACGACCTGTATCGACCACCTCTCGGTCGCCCACGCGGACCGCGCCTTCGAAGCGGCGGGCGAGATCGGTATCCGTGGCGTGCTCGGCAAGGTGCTGATGGACCAGCGCTCGCCGGATGGGCTGCTGGAGGATACGCAGGCCGCACTGGAGGAGTCCGAGCGGCTCATTCAGCAGTATCACGGTGCCTACAACGACCGGATTCGGTACGCTGTCACCCCGCGATTCGCCGTCTCCTGTAGCGAGGCCTGTCTCCGGGGAGTGCGCGAACTCGTGGACAAATACGACGGCGTCCGCATCCACACCCACGCCAGTGAGAACCAGAGCGAAATCGAGACGGTCAAAGAGGATACCGGGATGCGCAACATCCACTGGCTCGACGAGGTGGGTCTCACCGGTGAGGACGTCGTCCTTGCGCACTGCGTCTGGACCGACGAGAGCGAGCGCGAAGTCCTCGCAGAAACGGGGACGCACGTCACCCACTGCCCGTCCTCGAACATGAAACTCGCCAGCGGCATCGCGCCGATCTGGGACTACCGTGACCGCGGTATCAACGTCGCCATCGGCAACGACGGACCGCCCTGTAACAACACGCTCGACGCGTTCACCGAGATGCGACAGGCGAGTCTCCTCCAGAAAGTCGATCAGCTAGACCCGACAGTGACGCCCGCGGCCGAGATCTTCGAGATGGCGACGCGCAACGGCGCGAAAGCCGCCGGCTTCGACGAACTCGGCGCGATTCGGGAGGGGTGGCGCGCCGACATCGTCGGTCTGGATACGGACCTTACGCGGGCAACGCCGCTGCACGACGTGCTCTCCCATCTGGTGTTTGCGGCCCACGGCGACGACGTCCGCTTCACGATGGTCGACGGGAACGTGCTTATGGAACACGGCGAGGTAACCACCATCGACGCCGACGCCGTGCGTGAAGAGGCCTCGACTATGGGGCTTGAGATGGACCTCGAAGACGAACGCAAGTCCGCACAGGAACAGAAGCCCTGAGTGGCCCTTGGCGGTGCCCTTACTCGCTCGTCGCGATTGCTTCGATTTCGACTCCCACGCCCTTTGGCAGGCTTGCGACCTCGACCGCGCTCCGGGCCGGCGGCTCGTCGTCGAAAAAGCCGGCGTACGTGTCGTTCATCGACTCGAAATCGTCGATGTCGTCCAGATAGACGGTCACTTTCAACACGTCGCTCATCTCCAGTCCCTCCGAAGCTAGCACCGCTTCGACGTTCGATAGCGCCTGTTCCGCCTGCGTCGCTATCGGTTCGTCGTCCAGCAGGTCGCCGTCTGGCGTCATCGGAATCTGGCCCGCGGTGAACACGAGCGAGCCGTTTGTCGTCGCCTGGCTGTACGCGCCGACCGCATCGGGTGCATCGGCCGTGCTGATTGTCCGTTTCATCAGTCGAGTGTTCCACCATCAGTGTCTTAAATTTACAGGCTGTCGCGGCGGTCCGCGAACTCGGCGAGGTCAGCATCGGTATCGATATCCCAGTGGATGCCGGGGTCCTCAACCTCGATGAACGCTGTCCGCTCGGTGGTCTCGATGATATCCCGACCGCCGCGGTCGCCGGAGACTGAGGCGAGCGCATCGAAGTGGTAGCCGTCGAATAGCACGGGGTTGCCCCGCGTCCCCTCGTGTTCGGGAACGACGACGGTTGCCGTCCCTGTACGGTACGCTTCGATAAGCACCTCGATAGTTTCGGCCCGGACGAAGGGCATATCGCCCAGTAGGAACAGGGCGGCGTCCCAGCCGGATTCCTGTGCATAGTCGACTCCATGTCGAACCGACGCGCTCTGGCCGGCCGCGTAATCGTCGTTATGACGAAGCGAAACTGAGAGCGCCTCTAGCGCCTCAGCGACAGCCACGCCCTCGTATCCGAGGACGGCGACAACGTCCGACAGCGGTGACTCACATGCGGTTTCGGCTACCTGTCGGACGACTGCCCTTCCGCCGATGGTTGCCAGTAGTTTGTTACCCGGCTCGTACCGTGAACTCCGCCCAGCGGCGAGGACGACGCCACCGACTTCGGTCCGGTGCTGCCCGCTCATCGTGGCCCTCGTTTCACAACGATACTGAGTAGTTCACCGACGTTCGTCACCGCTGGTCCTCCTGCACATCCGTCGCAGCGACGACCTCACAGATATCCGACGCGAACGACGTAATCACGCCCCGAGAACACCGGCCTGTCTGCGACAGTGCGTGGCTGAGAACGTCTCTGGCGGTACGCCGCTGTGATTCGGTATCCGCTTTGTTGACCAGCGGTATCACAGACGCCTCGGTTGGCGC
This sequence comes from Haloarcula sp. CBA1115, assembly GCF_000827835.1. Taxonomy (NCBI): domain Archaea; kingdom Methanobacteriati; phylum Methanobacteriota; class Halobacteria; order Halobacteriales; family Haloarculaceae; genus Haloarcula; species Haloarcula sp. CBA1115. The sequence goes on from NZ_CP010530.1 coordinate 284,382, forward strand.
GTTTCGGAGCCCACCCTCAGGATGTGTGAGCACTGTCCCGACAGCCTCCACCGTAATGGTGTCGCCCACATCGAGGCCTGTGATGTCCGCTACCCGCTCCGGCCGGTGGACCACGTCCGTCGTCAGCACTTCACCGACGGCGGCGACTGAGGCGACCGGAACGACGTGGCTCGCTGTCCTCGGTACGACCGGTTCCCTAGCACCGGGCGCTTTGAACTCGCGCTTGCGTGCGCCGTCAGCCTTGACGAGCAGCCAGTCGAACAGTCCAGCCTCGGATAGCTGTTCCACCACACTCGCGTCGAACCCACGAACCTTCCGGTCGACTCGCGCCGGATCGGCTACCTCCTCGCGAGCGAAGGCAACTGGCAGTTCGTGTGCGTGAAGGTCGGCCCGCCACTCGTCCGGGCCAGTGAGCGTCAGCGGCAGGTCAGGCGGCGGTGGCATCGCTGTCGTTGTCGTGTAACCCACGTCGTACCCCCTGTCGGTCCCTTCGGCGGTCAACTGTCCCATCGCGGTTTTCTTCCCACCGGCCCCGACAAAGGCGACAGCAGCGCTGGAACCCAGACCCAGCGCAGCAGCCAGATGCATACAGTCGCTCCGCGGGACACACAAAAATAGCTTGCCGGGGCAACAACGTGTGTCGCCGACAGCGTTTTTGTGATCTAGTGGCACACGTACCCGTATGCCCCGCGTAGACGTTCGTGGTGAAATCTGTCCCCGGCCGGCGCTCATTGTCCGGCAGGCGCTTTCAGACCTCGACCCTGGGGAGACGCTCGTCGTTCGAGGTGATTACCCACCGGCCGAAAAGAACCTGCGGCGGATGTGTACGACTCACGGCATCGACGTGACGACCGCAGAGACCGCCGGCGAGTCCGACGAGTTCGAACTCGAACTTCAGGTGACCGAGATGGCGTCGCTATCGGAGGCCTGAGTGTGGGCACCGATACGGCGGCTGATGGAGACGAGGAGACGACTCGCCTGACGGAGTACACGGAACTCCACGGCTGTTCCTGCAAAGTCGGCCAGAGCGATCTCGATTCGCTGCTCGCCGATGCCGGCCTCACGGGTGACAGCGACGCGCTGCTGTTCGGTGTCGGCGAGGACGCCGCCGCCCGGAAACTTACCGACGAGCTCGCGCTGGTCTCGACGGTGGATTTCTTCACGCCTATCGTCGACGATCCGTACGACTTCGGCCGTGTCGCGGCCTGTAACGCCGCCAGCGACGCGTTCGCCACGGGGGCCGTCGAGAACGTCGACTGCCTGGTCGTCCTCGGCCTCCCACGAGAACTAACCGACAGCGCGGCCTCAATCCTCGCCGGCATGGCCGACGCACTGGACGCGATGGACGGCGTCATCGCCGGCGGCCACACAATCATGAGTCCGTGGCCTTTCGCCGGTGGCGCCATCTCGGCGACAGCACGGCCAGACGCCCTGCTCACTTCGCAGGGGCCAGCCCGGGCGACCGGCTCTACCTGACCAAACCGCTCGGGACACAGCCGGCTATGGGGGCGACCCGCGTGACCGACGCGCAGTTCGTTGAGACAGTCACCGACGCCGCTGACCGCCCGCTCGACAGTATTGCTTCGGAGGCCATCGCGTGGATGACGACCCCGAACCGGGACGCAACGCTGGCGTGCCGTGAATACGCGACAGCCGCGACCGACATCACCGGCTTCGGCCTCGCCGGCCAGAGCCGCGTGGTGGCCGACCGCTCGAACGTCGGTATCGAACTGACACACCTCCCGGTCATCGCAGGAACGCCCGCCCTTTCCACGCTTTTCGGATACGGGCTAACTGACGGGGAGAGCGCGGAGACCAGCGGCGGACTGTTCGTCTCTGTCCCGCCGGCCGCGACCGACGCCGTCGAAGCAGCGTTCGACGACGCCAGCGTGTTCTACCGAGCTGTCGGGCGTGTCACGGGCGGCAGCGGCGTTACGCTGGATGACCTGACCCTCGAAGAAGTCCGTTCCTAACGTCTAGTAGGAGCCTTCTACCGCAACCGAAGCGTCGCCTCCAGCACGCCACCGCCGAGGCACAGCGCCTTGTCGGAGATCTTCGCTGGGTCGACGGACTCGCCGCGGGGGTCGACGTCGCCGAGCTTTGTGCCCTCGCTGACGCCGAGGCCGCCGTGGACCAGACCGCGAACCAGCCCGTCTATCTCGGTCTCGACCGGCCGGTCGTCGACGGTGCCGACCACGTCGCCGGCTGTGACACTGTCGCCGATGGCGACCGTCGGAGTCCAATTACCGTCGACCGGGGAACGAAGCACCCGCTCGTGAGTGTAGCCGCGCCGTTCGCCGGGCTCGCCGTCGTATTCGCTCGCAGTCCCCTCGTAGAACACGCGGCCGAGTTCGTGCCCGCGGTCCGTTTCGACGACCGCGTCCACGTCCTCACCGGCCTCGAACCCCGGCCCCATCCCGACAACTACGTCGGCGTCTCCTCGACGCGTGCCGGTGTCGAACTTCCCTTTCGCCATGATAGCGTCGACGAGCACCGCGGCATCGAGTTCGTCGGCGACGGTTGCCTCTGGGTCGACGAGTACCGGGACGACATCCCCGGCGAGCAGTTCGAGCGCCTCGTCGACATCAGAAGCTGCCTGGCCGGTGACCCCCTCAACAGTCACCTCGTCCTCGTACAGCGCCGCACCGAAGGCGACCGCCCGCCGGACGACTGTCGGCTGTTCGACTTCGGTGACGATGACCGGGAAGCCGGCCTGCTGGAGCCGGTAGACCACGCCGCTCCCGAGGTCGCCACCGCCGCGGACAACGACGAGGTCGTCGAGGTTCAGGCGCGTCGCCCGCTCACCGGCGGCGTCGTGGCGGTCCATGGTGACCTCGGCGAGAATCGAGAGCGCGACGGCGGCCGGCCCGCTCCCGCCGAGGTCGAGCCCCACCGGCGTTCGGACCCGGCTGAGGTCCCGTCGGGCGTACCCCGACTCGGCGAGCGAGTCGAGGACGTGGTTGGCCTTCGCCTCGCTGGCGACGAGGCCGACGTAGCCAGCTTCGTCGTCCAGCGCCGTAGCGACGGCGTCCTGGTCGAACGTCCCGCTCCGCGTCGCAACGGCCACGGCTGTCTCGGTCCCCATCGACAGGTCGCCGAGCGCCTCGCCGTAGTCGCCGTGAATCACGTCGGTAGCGTCGGGAAACTGCCCCGGGTCGGCGTAGGCCTCGCGGTCGTCGACCACGGTGACGGCGTAGCCAAGTCGCTCCGCCAACGGAGCCAGCTCCGTGCTGATGTGGCCGCCGCCGGCGATGTAGAGCCGTGCCTGCCCGCGAACGCGGTCGATGAACACCTCCATCTCGCCGCCACAGACCATTCCCGTGTTGCCGCCGCGTTCAAGTTCGTACGTCCGGACGCCGGGGTCGTCGGTTCCCGAGAGTACTGACCGAGCGTCTTGGACGGCGAGGTGCTCGACTGTCCCGCCGCCGATGGTCCCGTACTCCTCGTCGTCGGTGACGACCATCTTGTCCCCCACGTCCCGCGGTGCACTGCCGTCCTTGCGGACGATGGTCAGCAAGGCCGCCGACTCTCCCTGCTCGGCCAGTTCGTCGATACGTTCGAACAGGCTCATACGAAGCTCTTCACCTCCTGTTCGACGATGGCAGCGACTACGTCGTCGTAGGGTATGGGGTCGATGTCCGGCGTGAGGTCGACCCCCCGTACGTCCACGTCCCTCGCGACCGCCGAGACTGGCGCGTCGATATCCGGCGAGAGGTAGACGCCGTCCTGAATGAGGACGACGTGCGCCTCTGGGTCCCCGGCGGCGGTTCGCAGTCCGATTTCGGCCATCGGCTTGTCGATGAGATACAACATTATCAGAAATCCAGTGTGTGGTCGGCGTCACGGATGCGGGCGGTGACGCGGTCGTCCGACCAGACTGTTACGTCGTCGGCGATTTCACCCTCGTCGACGCCGCGTTCGGCCATCGCCGCGCGGTCCGCGATCATCTGTCCGCCCTGTTCCGCTAAGTCGGCGACGTGCCCGCTCATGTTGAGCGCCTCGCGGCCGACAGCGTCCCGAGCGCCGTACACGCCGTCCTGGGTGAATATCACCGTCACGTCGTGCATATCGAAGCCAGCTGCGACGCCGCGGGCGGCACGCAGCCCCTCCGGGATGTGGACTCGGCCGCACGGAGCGCGGGTGAGCAACACGACGACATCTCGTTTCATAGCGAGACCACCCGGTCAGCCTCACCGATGATGTCCGCCAGGTCCGGAAGCAGCCCGACTTCGACGCCCTCGGGGTAGTCGGCCGGCGCATCGATTCCCCGCGCGTCGACACAGAGCCCGCAGCAGATGACGTCCGCGCCGTCCGCGATAAGCTCCTGAAACTTCTCTGTCGGCATCTCGTCGTACAGTCCGCTGTCCGAACAGCCGGGCAACGTCTGGTCGGCGACGGGGACAAGCGCGCCGTCGAGGTAGTGGAAGTAGCTCACCTCGTGGCCCTGGTCCAGCGCCGCCCGGCCCAGCTCGTAGGCGGTACGCCATCGCTCGCTGTCGAAGGGACCGCCTGTCAGCAGAAACCCGATGTACGCCATACTGTCGAGATTTCGCCGACCTGCTCTTAATAGTTTGCTCGACACAACAAAAAACACTCCGTGTGTGATATTAATCGGAAGAAAACTGTTCGAAACCAACTCACCCATCGTCAGCAGACTGCTCATCGAGTGCCGCCGTCACGTCTTCCGCAGTGAACGGTAGCTCGGTCAGCCGAACGCCGACAGCGTCGCAGATGGCGTTCGAGAGCGCCGGCGGGACGCCGTTCGTCGGGAGTTCCGCGATAGATTTCGCGCCGAACGGACCCGTGGGTTCGTGGGTCTCGACGAGGATGGTCTCCGTCTCGGGGTGGTCGGTCGTCCGTGGCATCCCGTACTGGCGGAACCCGAGCACTTCGGGGTTGCCCTCCTCGTCGAAGGTGAGGTCGCCGCTGGTGGCGTATTCGAGACTCATGTGCTCGCCGCCCTCTATCTGGCCCTCGACCAGTGCGGGGTTGATTGCGACGCCGCAGTCGGCTGCAAACACCAGCTTGTTGAGTTCGTACTCGCCGGTCTCCGTATCGACGGTCACGTCGACGAACTGCGCGCCGTAGGGCGGCGGGCTCTCGTCGGTCGAGTGGTTCCCGTCCCCGAGGATGTGTTCACGCTCGTCATCGCCGTAAGTGGCCTCGTAGCCGATCTCCTCCAGCGACACGCGGTTTCCGGTCCGTTCGCTGAACACGCCGCCGTCGCCGGTGTCGAGCACGTCCGGCGGCTCGTCGAGCAGTTTCGACCCCCACTCTAGCAGCCGCTCTTTGGCGTCCTCGGCGGCGTTCTTGACCGCGCGACCGCTGATGTATGTCGTCGAGGAGGCGTACGCGCCGTAGTCGAACGGCGTCAGGTCGGTGTCGGCAGCGATGACGACGACGTCCTCGGGAGTGCAGCCCAGCACCTCGGCGGCAATCTGGGAGAACATCGTGTCCGCGCCCGTGCCGGTGTCGACGCCGCCGACCTGCAGGTGGAAGCTCCCGTCCTCGTTCATCTGCACCTGCGCCGCGCCGAGTTCCTTGCCTGCGACACCGCTCCCTTGTGCGATGAGCGCCATTCCGACGCCGCGCTTGCGGTGGTCTTCGTCGGGCTGTTCGAGGTCGTCGTAGCCGATAGCCTCCCGTCCGCGGTCGACACATTCGCGGATGCCACACGAGCGAATCCGTCGAGTGAACCGGTCACCGTCTTTCAGGATAGCGACGCTCCGGTCGAGATCGCCCTCTTGGACCGCGTTCCGCAGGCGGAACTCGATGGGGTCGAAGTCGAGGCGGCGGGCCACCTCGTCCATGTGCGCTTCGACGGCGAAGTGGCCCTGTGGCGCGCCGTAGCCCCGCATCGCCGCGCCCATCGGAAGGTTCGTGTGTACCACGTCCCCTGCAAAGCGGACGTTCGGGACCCGGGGATAGAGGGGGAGTGGCTTCGTCCCGACGTTGTTCGCGACGGTCATGCCGTGGGTGCCGTAAGCCCCCGAGTTCGACAGCGTGTAGAGGTCCATCGCCTCGATATCGCCCTCGTCAGTGACTGCAGTCCGCATCTGCATCTGCATCGGGTGTCGAAAGCGGAGCGCGGTGAACTCCTCCTGACGACTCATCTCCAGTTTGACCGGTCGGCCCGCCGCCAGGTGGAGCGCGAAGGCGATGGGTTCTATCGCCATCTCCTGTTTCGACCCGAACCCCGCGCCGATGCGCGGCTTCGTCACCCGTACGTCACGGATGGGCACGTCGAACAGGTGCGCTATCTGGCGGCGGGTGTGAAAGGGGACCTGCGTCGCTGTGATGAACGTGTGCCGGTCATCCTCGTCCGTGTAGGCGATGGTCGTGTGCGGTTCCGGGACGCAGTGGGACTGGTACGGCGTTTCCCATTCCGTCTTGATGACGTGCCGGTCGTCGTCGTTGCTGGCCCGCTCAAACGCCGCCTCCACGTCACCGAGTTCCCCCTCGAAGTGTGATTCGAGGTTTCTACTGTAGTCCGCGCCCGACTGCTTGTTCTCCACGTCGTCGGTCTCGAACAGTTGCGGGGCGTCTTCATCCAAGGCCTCCTCTGGGTCGAACACGGCGTCCAGTTCCCGGTATTCGACTTCGATTTTCCGTGCGGCGCGGTCGGCCGCTTCCGGGTCGTCGGCCGCCACAGCCGCGACCGGGTCGCCGACGAAGCGGACGTGCTCGCGCAACACTTTCAGGTCCCACGGGCTCGGCTCGGGATAGGACTGGCCCGAACTGGAGTACAGTTTGTCCGGGACTACGTCGTCGAACGGCGTGATGACGGCGTCGACGCCGTCCATCGCCTCGGCGGCGCTCGTGTCGACCGATTCGACGTAGCCGTGGGCGATGTCGCTGCGAACCACTTTCCCGTGGGCGAGGTCTGGAAACCGGTCGCGGTAGTCCGCCGTGTAACGGGCCTCCCCGGTCACAATCTTCCGCGCGTCGTCTTTCTCCTCGTCCGCCGTGATGGTGTCGCGTTCGGATTTGGGCTTCCGGTCAGGTTCCCGTGCCACGTCCGCCTCTGACTCCTTCTCAGCTCCGGCAGGGGCCGCGTCTTCCACCCCTGTCCTGTCGGGCTGCTCGCTCGTCTCCCGAGCCCGGTCGAAATCGCTCACTGACCGCCCTCCATGCAGTCGCAGTCGTTGACTGTACACTCGGTCGAATTTGCGACCCTCTCGTTGCCTTCGACTGCCTTCCCACCGTCGGCGGCGACGGCTGTCCCGCCGTCCATCCGCTCGGCGGCGTCCAGCACCGCTTCGACGATTTTCTTGTAGCCGGTGCATCGACAGAGATTGTCCGACAGCGCTTCCCGGACCTCCTGCTCTGTCGGGTCCGTGTTCGCCTCTAGCAGCGCCGTCGAGCGCATTATCATCCCCGGAATGCAAAAGCCACATTGCAACGCGGTGTTAACGACGAAGGCCTGCTGGACCGGATGCAGGTCGTCCTGTTCGCCCAGGCCTTCGATTGTCTCGACGGATGTGTCCCGTACTTTCGTCACCGGCTCGACGCAGGATTTCACCGGTTCGCCGTCGACGTGGACCGTACAGAAGCCGCACGCGCCGGTGTCACACCCCCGTTTCGATCCGGTGTACCCGTTCCGCCGAAGGACATCGAGAAGCGAATCGGACTTCGATGCTTCGACAGTCCGTTCCACACCGTTAATTTCTAGTTCGATTTCCATATGACTCATCAGCTCGCTGGCTATGTCAGCAACGTGACGAACAGAGCGGTAAATAGCTATCGCGGATTTGCGATATGCCACGCCGACACACCGGGTCTGTTGGCGTGACTGTCACCGCGATCGGAGCTAGGCTTTGCGCTCGTCCAGTTTTGCCTTGATTTTCTCGGCGGAAATGGGCATTTCCCGGATACGGACGCCGACGGCGTCCCGGACGGCGTTGGACAGCGCCGGCGGGACTGTGTTTGTCGGGACCTCCGCAACCGATTTCGCGCCAAACGGACCGGTCGGCTCGTGGGTCTCGACCAGAATCGATTCGATCGGCGGCGTCTCGGTCGCCGACGGCAGTCCGTACTCGTCGAAGTCAGTCACTTCCGCCCGTCCCTCGTCGTCGAGCGTGATACCCTCGCTGACGGCCATCTCGTAGCTCATGTGGTTCGCGCCCTCGATCTGGCCCTCGGCCATGCCGGGGTTGATCGCGACGCCACAATCGACCGCGACGACCAGTTTGTGCACCTCGAACTCGCCGGTTGTCTCATCGACGGTCACGTCGGCGAACTGGGCGGCGAAGGGCGGGGGACTCTCCTCGGTGCAATGGGTCCCCTTCCCCAGGATGTGTTCCCGCTCGTCGTCGCCGTAGGCGGCCTCGTAGCCAATGTCTTCGAGTGTGACCGAATCACCGCTGGTCTCGCTGTACACCGTTCCGTCGCCGGTTTCCAGAACATCGACTGGCTCCTCAAGCAGTTTCGCCCCCCAGTCGAGAATCCTTTCTTTTGCGTCCTCGGCGGCCTTCTTGACGGCCATCCCACTGATGTACGTCGTCGAGGAGGCGTACGCGCCGTAGTCGAAGGGCGTCACGTCAGTATCGGCGGACTTGACGACTATGTCGGCCTCATCACAGCCCAGCACTTCGGCGGCGATCTGGAGGAACGCCGTGTCAGCGCCCGTCCCGATGTCGACGCCGCCGACCTGCAGGTGGAAGCTCCCGTCCTCGTTCATCATTATCTGGGCGGCCCCGAGTTCGTCGCCGGCGACGCCGGTCCCCTGCGCGGACAGCGCCATCCCGATGCCGCGGTGCAGATGGTCTGCGGCGGGCTGTTCGAGGTCGTCGTAGCCGATAGCGTCCTTCCCGCGTTCGATGCACTCGTCGAGGCCACACGACCGGATACGGCGCTCCGCGCCTTCGCCGCCCATCATCCCCGCGATCTCGTCGAGGTCGCCGACTTCCATGTGGTGTCGGCGTCGGAACTCGACGGGATCGAGACCGAGGTCGCGGGCGACCTCGTCGAGATGGCCTTCCAGCGCAAGCGTGCCCTGTGGCGCGCCGTACCCCCGCATCGCCCCGGTCTGGGGCGTGTTCGTGTGAACGATATCGGCCTCGAAGTGGACGTTCGGGACCTTCGAGTACAGCGGCAGCGGCTTGCTCCCGACGTTGCCCGCGACGGTCATGCCGTGGCTGCCGTACGCGCCGGTGTTCGAAAGCGCGTAGATGTCGATGGCTTCGATGTCGCCGTCGTCGGTGACGGCCGTCTTCGCTTTGACCTTCATTGGGTGCCGCGAGCGCATCGCGTAGAACTCCTCCTCACGGCTGGCTTCGTACAGGACCGGGCGGTCGGTGGCAAGCGACAGCGCGAGCGGAATCGGCTCGACGACCATCGCCTGCTTGCCGCCGAAACCGCCGCCGACCCGCGGCTTCGTCACGCGGATATCACGGATCGGGATGTCGAACAGGTGGGCGAGCTGTCTGCGGGTGTGGTTCGGCACCTGCGTGCTGGTGATGAGGACGTGGCGGTCGTCCTCGTTCGTGTAGGCCAAGGAGGTGTGTTTCTCGACGTTCGCGTGAGACTGTCGGATCGTCTCCCATTCGGTCTCGTGGACGTGGGTCTCGCCGTCGAGCGCCGCGTCCACGTCTCCGAGTTCGCCCTCGATGTGGGCCATCCGGTTGCGGTCGTAGTCGTGGCCGACAATCTCGTTCTCGACCTCGCCGTCCTCGAACAACTGCGGCGCGTCCTCGCCGAAGGCGTCCTCCGGGTCGGTGACGTAGTCGTACTCCTCGTACGACACCTCGATAGCCTCGACGGCGGCGCTCGCGGTTGTCCGGTCGTCGGCTGCGACGGCGGCAATCGGGTCGCCGATGTAGCGGACGTGCTCGTTCAGAACGTCCATGTCCCACGGGCTCGGTTCGGGATAGGACTGCCCGGCGCTGGTGTATTTTGCGTCCGGCACCGCGTTGGATTCCGGTGTCAGGACCGCGTCGACGCCGTCCATCGCCTCGGCCGCGCTCGTGTCGATATCGGTCACGCGGCCGTGTGGGATTTCGCTCCGGACGACCGCTGCGTACGCCAGGTCCGGATACCGCGCCTCGTAGTCGGCGGTGTACTTCGCCTGCCCGGTGACGAGCTTTCGATCGTCGTACTTCTCCGTCCGGTGGGAGACGCTGTCGCGCTCGTCGGGGGCCTTGTCGTTGTTGTCGGGTTCGTCCCATTCGAGAGGGTGCTCCTCGAACCGTTCGTCTTCGACAGTCTCTGACTGTGAGGCCGTGCCGCCGTCGGCCCTGGCTGTCTCGTCGTCGTCACTCATCGCAGCCACCTCCACAGCAGCCGGTCGACTCGGCTCTGCGCGGGGGCCCATCGACCGACCGGCCGCCGTCCGCGGCAACCGACTGCTCCCCCTGCATTCGTTCTGCTGCGTCCAGAACGGCTTCGACCGGCTTCTGATAGCCGGTACAGCGACAGATGTTGTCGTCCAGCGCCTCCCGGACTTCCCGCTCGGTTGGGTCTGGGTTCGAATCCAGCAGTGCCACCGCCTGAATTATCATCCCTGGGATACAGAACCCGCACTGGACGGCGAAGTTGTCGACGAACGCCTGCTGCACCGGGTGCAGGTCGTCCTGTGTTCCGAGCGCTGCGACGGTCTGTATCTCACTCCCGTCGGCGTCCGCCGCGGCCATTCCGCAGGCCATGCGCACCTCGCCGTCGACGAACACCTTCGATGCGCCGCAGGCTCCGCCGTCGCAGCCACATTTCACGCCGATGTAGCCGTGTTGTCTCAAAACCGTCGCCAGGTCCTCCGCCGACCCGGCTTCGACTCTCGTTCGCTCGCCGTTGATTGTGAGTTCAATATCCACAGAGTACCCTCCAGTTTTCGGCATGCATTACGGATACACGCCTGTTAGTGAACAGGTGTGCAACACCATCTCATATATGTATGGTTCACAGGTGTTTGATCGCAGTGTTGCCAGACGAAGCCGCGGGTCACCAGCAGACAACAGGCTGACACAGCTGCGACAGACAAGACAGTCGCTGTGTGACGTGTGCCAGATGTGTGATATTCACACGCTTGGAACGGAACGGCTCACTCGGCGGCCTTCGTCTGCACAGCGTTCAGCAGTACCTCAGTCCCGGTGACGATGTCATCCCATTCGGTGAATTCGCTCTCGCGATGGCTGATTCCGTCGACGCTTGGAACGAAAATCATGCTCGTCGGAGCTATCTTGTTGAGGTAGTTCGCATCGTGGCCCGCGCCGCTGACCAGTCGCGTGTACTCACAGCCGACCGTCTCGGCGGCCTCAACGACTGTGTCAATGCAGCCCTGATCGAACGGGTCCGCGTCGACCCGCATTATTTCCTCTATCTCGTATTCAAGGCCTTCGCGCTCGGCCGCGTGGGCAACCTCTTCCCTGATCTGTTCGACGGCCGCGTCGACCACGGCATCGTCGTACGAGCGGAAATCGAGCGTGAACTCTACGCGTTCGGGGATGACGTTGATGGCGTTCGGCCAGACGTCGACGCTGCCGACCGTGCCGACGAGGTCCGTTCCCTCGGTCGCCGTGATCCGTCGGACCGCGCGGGTTACGTCCGCCGTCGCCACGAAGGCATCGTGGCGCATATCCATCGGCGTCGGTCCGGCGTGGTTGGCCTGCCCCTCGAAGGTGACGTTCAGCCAGGCAAAGCCGAACACGCCCTCGACAGCGGCGACGGGGATGTCCTGCTGTTCGAGAAACGGCCCCTGCTCGACGTGCATCTCAAAGTAGCAGTGGATATCATCGGCTTCACAGGGTGTTTCGCCCTTGTAGCCGATGCGTTCGAGCTCCTCTCCGAACCGCTTTCCGTCCTTGTCTTCGCGCGCGTAGGCGTAGTCGAGGTCGAAGATATCACAGTAGACACCGCTGCCGAGCATATCCGGCTGAAAACGGACGCCCTCCTCGTTGCTCCAGGCAACGACCTCCAGTGGACGTTCGGTCGTCACGCCGGCGTCGTTGAACGCCTCGATGACTTCCAATCCACCGAGGACGCCGATAACGCCGTCGTACCGCCCGCCGTTGTACTGGCTGTCGATGTGTGACCCGATCAGGACCGGCGCGGCGTCGCTGTCAGTTCCCGCCCGCCGACCGAAGATGTTGCCCATCGTATCGATACGGACTCCCAGCCCGGCCTCGCGGAACCACTCGACGAGCGTATCACGGGCCGCCTTGTTCTCGTCGGACAGGCTCGGCCTGTTCACGCCGCCCCGTTCTGTCGCGCCGATCTTGTTGAACGTATCGAAGCGCCGTCTGAACCGCTCGCTATCGAGACTGACGGATGGCATTGCGTAGCTGTTCCGCGGTGTCGTCTTGAAGATTGTGTCGGGGTGGCCCCACACAGATCGACAGACACGGTGTGGCACGCGCTCGCCCCCTGTCACACACGGTTGAGACCACCGAAAGAGCCAAACGACCGTTCCGCGAGTCAGCAGACATGACCGAGCTGAGTGCCGCGTCCATCGCGTTCAGAGACGCGCGGGTGCTGGACGGGAGCGGTCGCCCTCCGTTCACTGCGAGCGTGCGTGTCGCCGACGGTCGAATCGATGCAATCAGCGATGCCCCGCTTGACGCAGACCGCGTCGTCGACCTCGACGGGTCGTTTCTCGCGCCGGGGTTCATCGACATGCATGCGCATTCGGAACTGCGGCTGTTCGACCATCCCGGGGCCGAGGAGAAACTGACGCAGGGAATTACGACGGAAGTTCTCGGGCAGGACGGGGTCAGCGTCGCCCCGGTGCCACCGAACCTCACCGACGAATGGGCACAACGGGTCAAATCACTCGACGGCACGCTCGGCGAAACGTGGCCCTGGCACACCGTTGACGGCTACCTCGCGGCGCTCGAATCCGTCGAGCCCGCTGTCAACTGCGCGTACTACGCCCCCCATGGCAACATCAGGTCGATGTTGGCCGGGTTCGAGGACCGCCCGCTCGGCGGTGAACACGTCGTCGCCGCCGGGCCAGTCACCAGTCGACGGCTGGACAGACCAACGTCCGACCACGACACAGCGCCCGGTGAACTCGATGCGATTCGACAGGAACTCGAGGTAGCGCTGGAAGAAGGCGCGTTCGGCATGTCCAAAGGGATGATCTACCCGCCGAGTTCGTACGCTCGCGACGACGAACTGGTGGCGCTTGCGGATACCCTCGCCAAGCGCGACTCGTTCATGATCTCCCACGTCTGGAACGAGACGGACCGCGTGGTCGAATCTATCGACCGATATCTCGACATCTGTCGGCGCGGCGGCTGTCACGCCCACGTCTCACATCTCAAGGTCGGCGGCCAGCAGAACTGGGGGGATTCCGAGGCCGTGCTCGACCTGTTCGACGATGCCGCCGCCCGGGGCCAGCGGGTCACCTTCGACCAGTACCCCTACACGGCCGGGTCGACGATGCTCACCGCGCTGTTGCCGCCGTGGGCACGGCAGGGCGATTCGGAGGCCATCCGTCACCGTCTCAACTCCGCGGCAGTCCGGGACCGTATCGCCGCTGACATCTCCCAGCCGGGTGACTGGGAGAATCTCGCGTACGCCGCTGGATCGTGGGACAATATCCTCGTGACGCGGACTGGGAGCGGCCGCTATCAGGGTGATACTATCGGGGATATCGCCGCCGAAACCGGGCGCGACCCGGTCGACGCGATGTGTGACCTGCTCGTCGCCGAAGAACTGGACGTGACGATGGCCGACTTCGTGATGGCCGAGGAAGACATCGAGCGGTTCCTCGCGGACGACCGCGGCACGTTCTGTACGGACGGTATCTTTGGCGGGAAACCCCACCCGCGGGCTATCGGGGCGTTCAGTCGCATTCTCGAACGGTACGTTCGTGAGCGGGACGTGCTCTCGCCGGAACTGATGGCATACAAGGCCGCGGGACATCCGGCCGATATCCTCGGTCTCAGGGACCGCGGGTACGTCCGCGAGGGGTACGTCGCGGACCTCGTGGCCTTCGACCTCGACTCGGTGTCGGCGAACGCGACCTACGAGGACCCGTTTCAGTTCTCCGATGGAATGGCGTACGTCCTCGTCGGCGGCCAGGTTGCGGTCCGGGACGGCGAACTGACCGGGGAGCGAAACGGCGACGTGCTTCGCTCCTATGAGGAATGGGGTGGTGCGACCCGTCCGGCACTCGACCGTGCTGCTGATGACTAGATGGCCGCCCTGTCGGCACCCGATTGATTGGCTTGCCTGTTAGCCACCGCTGTGGCAATCCGTGGCTGAAATACGACCGCTGAGGTCGGACTGTCTTACTCCGGCACGTCGGCGTCGACGGCGTCGACGAAACTGTTCATCTCCTGGAACAGGAATTCGTCGCTCTCACCCTCGAACTCGGAGCCGGCCCAGACGTCGAGTTCGCCGTTGACGATTTGCTCTTCCGTCTCGGCGACGGTGTCTTTGACTTCCTGTGGGACCTCCGGTCCCCACTCGTCGAGTGCAGGGAGGTTCGTCTCCATGCCGCCCCAGAAGGCATCGGCTTCCCAGGTTCCGTCCCGGACTGCGGAGATGGTCGGGTCGTACACCTCTTCCCAGTTCCACACCGGGGAGACGAGGTAGTTGTCGCCGCCGAACTCGCCCATCGGCGCGTTGTAGCCGGAGGCCCACACGTCCGCCTCGTTTGCGGCCCTGACCGGAGCAGGGGAGTCCTGCTCTTGCGAGATGACGTCACACCCTTCATCGATAAGCGAGTTGGCCGCCTGCTTTGAGGTCTGGGGGTCGAACCACGCGTTGACCCACCGGATTTTGAATGTCGCGTCCGGGTTCACCGATCGCGCGCCGAGCGCCATCGCGTTGATGGAGCGAATGACTTCGGGGATCGGGAAGGCGGCGACGTAGCCGATAGTGTTGTTCTCGGTCACCATTCCGGCTGCCTGACCGGCCAGATACCGGGGCTGGTAAATCCGGCCCATGTACCGTCCCATGTTCTCCCGGGTGCGATAGCCGGTCGCGTGTTCGAAGTACGTGTCGGGGTACTGTTCCGCAATGTTGAACATCGGGTCCTGGTAGCCAAACGTCGTCCCGAAGACGATGTCGGCGTCACCCTGCGCGTACTGCTCGAAAACGCGCTCCGAGTCTTCAGGCGCGACAGCCTCCGTGTACTCGGTTTCCAGCCAGTCGTATTTCTCGTCGACCGCCTTCCGCCCCTCGTCGTGTGCATGGGACCAGCCGAGGTCGCCGACCTCCGAGATGTACACCCAGGCAGCAGTCACCGAGTCTGACCCGGAGCCTTCGTCGCTACCGGTCGTAGTGCCATCAGTCGAATCACCGTCGTCGCTCCCGCTGTCGCCACCACTACAGCCGGCTAGCGCGGTTACCCCTGACGCCCCGATGGCACCCAGCATCTCCCGCCGCGATATCGTTCGGTTGGTATTCACCATTACTGAACTGAGTAGACGTAGCGAAAACTCCTACTTAAGAGATACCATCTTTGATCTTACAGCGAACAAATATATTTGCGTGAACGTGACCGAAAATCGTCTTCGTGGCTCGATACTACTACGACCGTGGTCACAGCCGTCTGAAAGGCCCCAGCAACTGCAGATGAGTACGTCAGCTGTGTGCCGGTGGCAGAATCAGTTCGGGACCTCCCCCTCGACAGCGTCGACGTAACTGCTCATCTGCTGGAAGAGGAACTCGTCGCTCTCGCCTTCGAACGCCGAGTCGGCCCAGACGTCTCGCTCGCCGTTGAGTATCGCCGACCGCGACTCCGAGACGGTGTCTTTCGCTTCTTGGGGCACATCCGGTCCCCAGTCGTCCAGGCTACAGATGCCCGAGTCGATACCCTCCCAGTACGCGTCGGACTCCCAGGTGCCGTTCCTGACAGACTCGATAGTCGGGCCGTAGAACTCTTCCCAGTGCCAGATCGGGGACGTGAGATAGTTCTCGCCGGCGATGTCGCCCATCGGGGCGTCGTAGCCAGTCGCCCAGATACCCGCATCGGAGGCCGCACGGAGTGCAGCGGGGGAGTCCTGATGCTGGGCCATCACGTCGACGTCTTCGTCCAGCAGGGCGTTCGCCGCCTCGCTTTCGGTTGGCGGGTCGAACCAGGAGTTCGTCCATCTGACCTTCAGCGTCGCGCTGTCGTTGACTGACGCAGCCCCGAGCGCGTAGGCGTTGATGCCACGGATGACCTCGGGAATCGGGAATGCCGCCACGTATCCCAGCGTATCTGTCTCCGTGACGGTACCGGCGGCCTGTCCGGCGAGATATCGAGGCTGATAGATCCGGCCCATGTACCGGCCCATGTTCTCCATCGTCAGGTAGCCGGTGTTGTGTTCGAAGTACGTGTCGGGGTACTGCTCCGCCACGGCCGCCATCGGGTCCTGGTACTCGAACGTACAGCCGAAGATGATGTCGGCGTCACCCTGTGCGTACTGTTCGAACACCCGCTCGGAATCAGCGGGGGCGACAGCCTCGGTGTACTCCGTCTCCAGCCAGTCGTACTCTTCTGCAACCGCCTCCCGTCCCTCGTTGTGGGCCCAGGACCAGCCGAGGTCCCCGACCTCCGAGTTGTACACCCAGGCGGCCGTGACCGAATCCGTTCCGGACCCGCCGTCACTACCGGTTGTGGTCCCGTCAGCAGCCCCGCCATCGGCGGTGTCGGTGGCTGCTTCGCCATCGCCTCCGTCATCACCACCGCTACAACCGGCGAGTCCGGTAATTCCTGCTGCCCCAAGTGCTGTCAGTAGCTCCCGTCTCGATTTGGCGTGTTTCTTGTCAACCATTCACTATCCGGATTCCCATTGCAGAAACAATCACTTAAATTGTCCCGTTCGTGCAGCTTTTTCTACCCTATTATCAATATATGTGCCACAAAACCAAATCTATCATACGTATATGGTGATTATCTGCAGCATATGTCTATCCTACTGGCTGTCACGACAGACTGGATGGACGTCGACAACGGACGCTAACACATAACAACTGATACTTGGCAAATGTCCGGCATTTCCCGTTCTGGACGGCGAATATGGCTACCTTTGGAAACAATTATGCCACTACATTGTTGATACCCGGCCAAGATCAGAGAGCATGTCCGAACACACCACGCTCAGGATGGAGGGGATTCTGAAGGAGTTCCCTGGGGTCGTCGCCAACGACCACGTCAACCTCTCCGTCGAGCGCGGGGAAATCCACGGCCTCCTCGGTGAAAACGGCGCGGGAAAAAGCACGCTGATGAAGATTCTGTACGGGCTCTACTCTCAGGACGACGGCGATATCTATCTCGACGGCGAGCGGCTCGACCTGGAGTCGCCACAGGACGCTATCGACGCCGGGATCGGGATGGTCCACCAGCACTTCATGCTGATACCACGCTTGACAGTCGCCGAGAACGTCGTGCTCGGCGAGCGTGAACCGGCTACGGCGTTCCGCAGCGATGCCGAGGACAGTTGGCTCCCGGCGGCGGTCCGGAACAACAGTCTCGTCCAGTCGCTCGCCGGCCAGTTCTCGCTCGGCCTCGACGTCCCCGAGCAGCGGATTCAGGATCTAGCGGATCAGTACGGGTTCGACATCGACGTGAGCGCAAAGATCTGGGAACTCGATGTCGGCCAGCAACAGCGCGTCGAGATACTCAAGGCGCTGTACCGGGATGTCGACCTCCTGATTCTCGATGAACCCACAGCAGTCCTTACGCCGACCGAGGCCGAGCGGCTCTTCGACTCGCTCGAACGGCTGACTGACGAGGGACTCTCGATAATCTTCATTACGCACAAGCTCACCGAGGTCGACGCCATCGTCGACCGGGTGACGGTTCTCCGGGAGGGAGAAAACGTCGGCACCGCCGAGGTGTCGTCAGTCTCCCGGGCAGACCTCGCGGAGATGATGGTCGGCCGCGAAGTGCTGTTCGAAATCGACAGGGACGCTGTCGACCTCGGTGAGCCGGTTCTGCGCGCACGCGGGGTTGAGGCCACCGATAACCGAGATATCGAAGCTCTCTCCGGTATCGACCTGACGGTTCGGCAGGGCGAAATCGTCGGTATTGCGGGCGTAAGCGGTAACGGCCAGAAGGAACTGGCCGAGGTCCTGGCCGGCATCCGTGACGTGACAGCCGGCGAGTTAGTGGTCAACGGCGAGGACATCACTGGCGCGAAACCGAAGACGTTCGTCGACAGCGGCGTCTCGTTCGTCCCCGAGGACCGACTCCAGTACGGCTGTGCCGAGGACCTCTCGGTGATGCACAACGCCACGATGAAAGACTTCAGGGACGGCCGGTTCGGCGACCGGCCGTTTCTGGACTACGGGGAACTCCGGAAGTACGCCGAGACGCTGGTCGAGGAGTTCGATGTCCGCGGTGTCAGCGACGTCACCGAGACCAACGCCGGCGACCTCTCCGGTGGGAACCTCCAGAAGCTCATCCTGGCCAGGGAAATCTACCGCGACCCCGATCTGCTCATCGCGAACCAACCGACCCGTGGCGTCGACGTCGGGGCAATCGAGTTCATCAGGGAGACACTGCTCGAACAGCGCAAGGCGGGCACGGGTATTATCCTCCTTTCCGAGGACCTGGACGAGATTTTCGATCTGAGCGACAGGATTCTCGTCGTGTACGAGGGCGAGTTCGTCTACGAAACGACACCGGCCGAGGCCGACCGGGAACGGATCGGTCTGGAGATGACCGGCGGAGGTGGGGACGACGCCGGTGAGACGGCTTCGTCGCCGCCTCAGTCCGTGGCCACACAGGAGAGTGAGAGCTGATGAATGTCGCAGTCAACGTCGACGCACGCGAGGAGATCCCCGCCTGGCTTGCCTACGGGACGCCCGTGTTCACCGTACTGGCCGCGCTGGCGGTGAGCGCCGTCGCGCTGGTCGTCCTCGATGTAAATCCCGTCGCGGCGTACGCGACGATGTTCGTCGACACGCTCTTTACCGAGTTCGGCCTCACCGAGACGCTGACGAAAGCGGTGCCGCTGATTCTCACAGGGTTGGCGGTGTACCTCCCGTTGAAAGCGGGGCTGTTCAACATCGGTGCCGAGGGACAGCTCGTCGCCGGTGCACTCGCCGGGACCTGGATCGGGCTGAACGTCTCTCTCCCGGGCCTGGCGCTGGTCCCGCTGATGTTCGTCGCCGCAGCCGTGGCCGGCGGTATCTGGGCGGGCATCCCGGCGTACCTGCGTGCGAAGTGGGACGTCAACGAGATCATCACCTCGCTACTGCTGACGTTCGTCGCCCTCGAAATCCAGAGCTACTTGCTCCGGGGACCGATGCAGGGCGGGACCGGGAACTTCCCGCAGTCCGAGCGGTTCTCCGAGGCCGCGACGATTCCGGAACTGGTCAGCGGGGTCCACGCCGGCTTACTGGTCGCCGTCTGTATGGTCGTGGTGACCTACGTCCTGATGACGCGAACGCGACTCGGGTTCGAAATCACGTTCGTCGGCTCGAACGATGCGGCCGCACAGCAGGCGGGGATGAGCAAGTTCTACGTCTACCTCCTGGTGTTCGTCGTTGGCGGTGCGTTCGCGGCCATGGGCGGCATCAGTGAAATCGCCGGCGCACAGGGTCGCTACCGCGCCGGGTTCGAACCCGGATACGGCTTCACCGCCATTCCGATCGCGCTGCTCGGCCGCAACAGCGCGCTCAAAGTGCTGCTCGCGGGGCTCTTCTTCGCCGTGCTGTTCGTCGGCGGGTCGAGCATGGAAGTGGCGTTCGGCGTGCCCGCGGCCCTGGTCGAGATCATCCAGGCGCTTGTCATCCTCTTCCTGATCACCGCGGAGTTCTTCAAGAGCTACCGGGTCGGTATCGAGCTAAAACGCGGGCCAACGGAAACGCCAGCCCGGCCACAGCGGGGTGACGACTGATGGTGAGCTTCATCGCCGGGCTGCTCGATGCCACCGTTCAGGCGGCGACCGTGCTCCTGCTGGCCGGGATGGGGGAACTCCTCAGCGAGCGGGCGGGCGTCCTCAACCTCGGCGTCGAGGGCATGATGCTCGTCGGCGCGCTCGGCGGGTTCATCACTACCGTCGTGACGGGGAGCCACTGGCTCGGATTCGGCGTCGGCATCCTCCTCGGGATGGTGCTTGCGCTGGTCCACGCGTTCCTCTGTATCACGCTGAAGTCGAACCAGGTCATCAGCGGCGTCATGCTGACGCTGCTGGGGGCCGGTCTGACGACGTTCTTCGGCTCCGGCTGGGTCGAAGAGTCCATTGACGGCTTCCCGCAGATGACGCTCCCGCTCGTCGGACAGTACCTCGTCGATATCCCGGTCATCGGTGAGGCCTTTTTCCGGAGCACGGCGACGGACTACCTCGCACTCGGCCTGCTGGTCGTGGTTTGGTACTTCCTGCACCATTCGAATCTCGGGCTGGAAATGATAGCCGTCGGCGAAGACCCCGAGATGGCGGACACGATGGGCGTGTCCGTGTTCAGACTGCGGTATCTCGCGGTACTCATCGGCGGCGGGTTCGCCGGCGCGGCTGGGGCACACCTCTCGCTGGCGTTCTCACAGCTTTGGGTGCCCGGCATGACCGCGGGCCGGGGCTGGATCGCCGTCGCGCTGGTTATCTTCGCACAGTGGCGGCCCCGCCGGATGCTCGTGGGAGCGTATCTGTTCGGCCTGCTCGACGCGCTCCGCATTCGCTCGCAGTCCATCTCGCTGACGGTGGGTCCTGACGCGCCGCTCGCCGGGGTCATCAACCCCGTCGTCGAGTTCCTCATGAACCCACAGATCATGGGGACGTACCCGTATCTGGCGACGATTCTCGTACTGGCTTACGCCGTCATCCGGACCAAGAGCGACCAGCTCGCGGTTCCCTCGGCGCTGTTGCAGTCCTACAGCCGCGAGACGGATTAACGGATAGTCGGGTACGGGCCGAAACGAGCGGCCACACCTGCCACAGACCGTGTGTGTTGCCAAATCTATTTATCGGCATTCGAAGAATTCAGGATGTCTCATGAGCGCCAATCAGGTCTTCGAGAGAGGCGACCGTGTCGGGATCTACTTGCAGGACAAACACTCGCTGGAAGCGAACGTGGAACTCGTGCAGTACGCGGAGGAACAGGGTATCGACGAGATCTGGCAAGCCGAATCGCGGCTCGCACGCGACGCCGTCTCCCCGCTCGGCGCGTACGCCGCGGTCACCGACGACATCAAACTCGGGACCGGCGTTATCAACAACTGGACGCGCAACGCGGCGCTGATCGCGCAGTCGATGAGCACGCTCGAGGAATTCGCCGGTCCGGACCGCATCATGTGCGGCATCGGGGCCTGGTGGGACCCGCTGGCCGAAAAAGTCGGCATCGACCGTAGCGGCGCACTGCGGGCGATGCGCGAGTGCGTCGAGGTGACACAGGACCTGCTGGACATGGAGAACGTCACCTACGACGGAGAGTTCGTCCAGATGCGTGACGTGGAACTGGACGTGGTCCACGGCGACGACGGGCCGCGGACCGTCCCGGTCTACGTCGGCGGAACCGGGTTCAAAATGCTGGAACTCACCGGCCACTTCGCCGACGGCGCGCTGCTGAACTACCTCGTCAGCCCGGAGTACAACGAGAAGGCCCTCGACGCACTGAAGACCGGGGCGGAACGTGGCGACCGTTCGCTCGACGACATCGACCGGCCCCAGTTAGTCGTCTGTTCGATGGACCATGACCAGGAGAAGGCCCTGGACAACGCCCGCGAACTCATCACGCAGTATCTCGGACAACAGCCCCACATTATGAAAGCCAGCGGTGTCAGCCAGGACCTCATCGACGAGGTGGGCGAAACTATCGGCGGGTGGCCGGCCGACAAGGACGACATCAAAGAGGGGATGCACCTCATTCCGGACGACGTGGTGCACAAACTCACCGCCAGCGGCACGCCCGAACAGTGCCGAGAAAAAGTCCGGGAGTACGCGGAAACTGGCTGCCAGTGCCCGATCCTCTATCCGCTTGGCGACGACCGGCGGTTGATGATCGACGAGTTCGCGGACGGCTACCTGTAGGTCGCTGGCCGCCGACTCGATAGGTGACGATATCCCTTTTCGGCCTGCTCAATCGTCGGCCGCGGCTTCCTCGGCCGTGCCGTACAGGCCTTCGACTTCCGCGATGCCGGGGTCGATTCGGTCGACCCCGCCGGTTGCCTTCTCGGCGCTTTTCGTGTCCTTCAGGCCGAAGCCGGTAGATACCACGACGACGGTTTCGTCCTGCTTGATGATCCCACGGTCGAGCGCGGTCTGGACGCCGGCGATAGGTGCCGCGCCCGCTGGCTCGGAGTAGATGCCCTCGGTACTGCCCAGCAGTGTCTCTGCCGCCAGAATCTCGTCGTCGGAGACCAGCACGCTCGTTCCGCCGCTCTGTTCCAGCGCGCGGCAGGCCTTGAGCGTGTTCCGCGGCCGCCCGACCGCGATTGAGTCGGCCAGCGTTTCGGCGATATCGTCGATATCGTCGTGGTCGTGGAAGGCGTCGTGGATGGCCGACGCACCGTCGGCCTGGACGCCCAGCATCTGGGGGTGGTCGTCGACGTAGCCGAGGTCGTAGAACTCCTTGAACCCCTTCCAGGCCCCGGCGATCGTACAGCCGTCGCCCATCGAGAACACGACCCAGTCCGGGACGTGTCCGCGAGCAATCGACTGGTCGGCGAGTTCGTGACCAACCGTCCGCTTGCCCTCGACCTGGAACGGATTGATGGCCGCGTTGCGGTTGTACCAGCCGTACTTCTCGGTGACTTCGACGCTGAGGTCGTAGGCTTCGTCGTAGCTGCCGTTGACAGCGAGGACGTCCGCACCGTAGACGAGCGGCTGTGCGAGCTTGCCTGTCGGAGCGTCACCGGGGACGAAGATTCGACAGTCCATCCCCCGCGGGCGGCATAGCCCGACAGCGACGCGGCGGCGTTCCCGGTCGAGGCGCAGGTGATGATGTCTCGACCGGCGTGTTTGGCCTTCGTGACAGCGATAGCGCTGGCGCGGTCCTTGAAACACCCCGTCGGGTTCCGTCCGTCGTCTTTGACAAGCGTTTCGACCCCCAGGGCATCGCTGAGGTTCGGTGCGTCGAAGAGGTCGGTCCCGCCCTCGTTGAGCGTCACGACATCGGCGTCCGCTGCGACTGGCAGAAACGCCTCGTACTTCCACTGGCTCGATATCGGCCCGCCGAGGTCGCCATCGAACGCGTCGTCGATAGCATCGTAGTCGTATGTCACTTCGAGAATTCCCTTTACGCCCTCGTGTTCGGGACAGGTGTAGATGATCTGGTTCGGGTCGTACTCCACCCCGCAGAGTGTACACTCGAGGGTTGTGACTTGCGTCATGCCCATACTACTCCCTGAGTACAACTGGGTATAAAACCGTACTGCGGCTTTAGCTCGATTGTGAGGTGAACCTCCTCTGTCGTGGCTGACACATGTTCACACACGGCCAGCACACGCCACACATCCATTTGTGAACCATCTATCAGGTCAATGGAGACCAAAACCGCTACAGCGGGCGGTCCAAGAACTGGCCACGGCCCGCCGTTGACTGGACTTCGTGGTCCTTCGCGACGACCTCACCGCCGGCGACGACCGTATCTACGCGCGCGCTCCACTGCTGTCCCTCGTACGGCGTCCAGCCACCGACGAACGTGAGGCCGTCGGCGGTGACCTCGTACTCCTCGGTCCGGACGAGCATCACGTCCGCGTCCGTTCCGACTTGCAGTGAGCCTTTCTTGGGATAGATGCCAGCGTTCTGGGCCGGTGCCGCACACACGAGTTCACGTAGTCGCGGCCACGAAATCCGATCCTCGTGGACGCCCTCGCTGACGAGGAACTCGACCATCGTCTCGACGCCCGGGAGGCCGGCGTATGGCTCCCAGATGTCATCCCAGCCGACATCCCGAGTTTCGCGGTACGTCGGGAAGTGGTCCGTGCCGATGAGGTCGATCGTCCCGTCCTGAACCGCATCCCAGAGCCGCTCCCGCTCGGCGTCGGATTTGAGGCTAGGGTTGACTTTCAGGAACGGCCCGTGTTCAGCAACGTCTCCCTTCGAGAAGGCGAGATACTGCGGACAGGTTTCGAGCGTGACCGGAACGTTCGCTCGCGATTTGAAGCGGTCGCCCTCCCGCGCGCCGCTCCCGCTGGAGATGTGGACGACGTGCAGTGGACAATCGGCGTACTCCGCGAAGTAGCCCGCCCGAGAAATCGCGTCTAGCTCGGCTTCGAGCGGCCGTGAGTCCATGTACACCTCGGGCTCGTCGCCGTCGATAGCCGACCGCGCGTCGTCGAGCAGTCCCTGCGTCTCACAGTGGACGCGAACTGTTCCCCCGGCATCGCCGACGCGCCGCATGAGCCGGGCGATGGACGCGTCGCTCGCCAGATACGGGTCGGCGGTGAACGTCTTGAAATCCGCCGTTCCGGCGTCCACGATGCCGGCCACGTCGATATCGGGGTCCTGAACATTGCCCGCGACAAGGCCGAAATCGACGTGTGCGAGCGCCGAGCACGCCGCTGCTTTCTCCTGCATTGCTTCGGGAGTCGTGACGGGTGTCTGCGTCGGCAACTCGATGACCGTCGTCACTCCGCCGGCGACCGCACTCGCAGTCTGAGACGCGAAGTCGATTCCATCCGGAAACAGTTCGTCGTCGTGCATGTGGGTGTGCACGTCGATAGCGCCCGGGAGCGCGACCATGCCGTCCGCGTCGATGACGGTATCCGGGTCACTGGGAGTCGGGACCGACGACGCCGGACCAGCGGCGTCTATCGTTCCGTCGGAAATCGCAATCTCACCGTGCTGGATGCCCGACGCCGTCACCACCTGTGCGTCTTTGATGTGAATATCTGTCATGCCAGTACGGGCAGGGCGAACGACGAAAACAGTTAGTGTGTGAGACGCCACATCCGGCCCACACACGGCTTGTGAGAGAATGGCCGCTAAGGCCGTTCTGGGGCGGAGTAGCTTTTAGTCGGTTGCCGGTATCGCCCAACCTGTGATACTGAACGCAGGGACGCTCATCACGATGGACGGTGGGCGCACGGTCCGGTCGGAGGTACACGTCGTTGTCGAGGACGGTGAGATCGTCGCTATCGAGGACGGCTACGCGTCCGGTGCTGACGTGATCGACGCCACTGACGAGGTCGTCATCCCGGGACTGGTGAACTGCCACACTCACATGTACGCGCTCCCGATTCGCGGTGCGCCGCTCGCTGCCTCACCAGAGAGTTTCTACGAAGCGCTCGTCGATATCTGGTGGAACGTCGACGAGGCGTTTACCGAGCGTGACGCTCGCCTGTCCGCACTGGGGTCCTGTGCCGAGATGCTTCAGAGCGGCGTCACAACCTTCTGTGACAACTACTCCGGGCCGAACACACTGCCGGGCGGCCTCGACGCCGTCGCAGCGGGCGTCGCACAGACGCCGATCCGCGGGATGATCGCCTTCGAGACGACGGCCCGAAACTCCGAGTCCCAGGCCAGAGACGGCATCGCGGAGAATCAGCGATTCATCGACGAAACCGAGGAGCGGTACGACACCGTCTCCGGTCACTACTGCCTCCACACGCTGTTTACCAACACCGAGGACATCGTCGAGGAGTGTGTCGACCGGGCTACCGACCACGACCGCCCGATCCAGATACACCTCGAAGAGGGGCTGGTCGACGTTCACGAATCCATCGCCGACTACGGGAAACGACCGGTGCCAGCGCTCGAAGACATGGGCTTTTTCGACGCCGAAGTCATCGCCGCCCACTGCGTCCATTCCACCGAGTCCGAAATCGAAATCCTCGCCGAAAACGACGTCAACGTCGCACACAACCCATATTCCAACATCAACAACGCCGTCGGTATCGCTGACGTCGAAACGATGCAAGCCAACGAGATGACAATCGGACTCGGTGACGACGGGTGGGACCCGGATATGTTCGAGACCATGCGTTCGGCCGTCGGTATCCACAAACTCAAGCAGCGCAACCCGAGCGGCTTCGACATGGCGACTGCCCTCGAATGGGCGACAATCGGCAGCGCGGCAGTGCTGGGGATGGACGACGCTGTCGGTAGTATCGAGGTCGGCAAGCGTGGTGATTTCGTGACACTTGACCTGGGGCCGAACCCGGTGTTAGACGGGAGTGCACCCTACTACGTCGTCAGCGCTGCAAGCCGTGCGGACGTTACCCGGACGATTATCGATGGGGAGACTGTGTACGACCAGCAATCCGGCGTCACTGGAGTCGATGATTCGGACATGACCGCCGTCGGCGATGCGAGTGCAGAACTCTGGGAACGGTTGTAGGAGTTACCGGCTGTGAATGACACCTGTTCGACTGCCGCAAATATATACACTCTAAGGGTGTATATCCACTTCTTCTGCGAATTGCGGAGAGCCACCTTTTCGGGCACGAAAGAATAACACTCTTAGGGTGTAAAAACGGACGATATCTCGATTTCACCGTAGATGTGCACATTCTGTACACACGGTATTTTGACTGTAGCATCGTTGATGGGCCGAATCTGTCTATTTCGTGTGCCATCGCAATTTTTTCCGGTTCCCGTATGTAATAGTGGGTCTGTGAGCGTGAATGTCACATGGTAGTTAGTGACGCCTTTGAGACTTTCACGCAGGTACTCGAATGCCTAGATTCGTCTGATACTGAGGTCAAATCGGTCTCAGTCAGGGGCCAGACGACAGCGGATAACGACGAAATCAGTGCTGACCTGACACTCGCGACGCCGGTATTCGGTGGTGTTTCGATACACGACGACGTATCTGTCGAGGCTGAGGGCTTCGATTTGACCGATAAGCGGGTTGAGATTGACGTGACGGTTACCGTCCCTGTCGGAACTGACATACCAGTACCATCAGACGATCAAGGGGGCACGTCCAATGAACTGGCAGAGACCCTCTCGCAGTCGGATTCCGTGCCAGCATACAAGGACCCCGAGGCACTTCAGGCGGCTTACGAGGCCTGCGATACGTTCCCGGAGATGACCGAAGCGCTTGACGCCGACGTGACTTCCGAAACTGTGCGCCGATATATGGTGGAGTATGATATCCACGACCCGACCGACACGACGCCACAGGCAGGCGGACTCAGCCTTGCGGACATGCAGACAGATTCGGATACCGACACCGACGCCAGCTCCCCGGTCGAGTCGGACCCTTCTGAGGACAGGGTGGCCGACAACAGCCAACCCGAAGAACCGGACGGACTGGGGGCCAGATCTGTCGCCGACCTGCTCGCTGAGGCGGACTCACAGGACAGCGACGACAATCTCGTCGCGGATGGAATCGGTATCTCTCAGGACGTGACTGTGGCCGACCTCGCACAGACTGTTACCCAGTCCACCTCACTGGACGAGGTGACCCAGCGTCTCGATTTGAGCCAGACACACGCCCGGAGATTACTGTCGGAACTGGACCTCCTCGACCTCGTCACCCATCGGCTGGCAGCTACCCAGATACGTGTCTCGAACGCCGAAATCAAGCGGCGTATCACTGCTGCCAGTCGGTAACTGATCTCTACGTGGTGGTTGTGCGCGAAGATTAACCTTCATTATAAAAGGAAAATGTTTTTGTAGCCCGGTTTGAATGTGTGATAAATGGCAACTATACGCGTACGAGATTGGACGAAAGAACAGATAGAGAAGATACGTGATACGGAGTCTCACTCCTCGCACGATTCGGTTATCAAGTCGCTGCTGAAAGACCGAAAGCTGGCCAAATACGCGGACGATGCCGCAGAGGCCGTTCCGGAGTCGGAGTCCGACTCCCTGACGAACGATCCCGACACCGCGTTTGATGACCTGACTGTGCTCGGCGAGTTGTCCGGTGCAGACAACGGGGTGTTGTTTCTCTGGTGTCCCAGTTGCGGGAACGAACTGGCGCACTTGACTGCGGATAACCCACTCGGCCTGTCCGTGTTCGAGATCGAATGCCAGCGCTGTCTCACCCATCTCGACCGACACGCCATCGTTGCCATCGAAATCGGCTATCCCATCGAGCAGAAGCTGGTCGAGGACTGTCTGCAAGACGATCTCAAGGACTGCGTCGTCGACTACTGGGACCGGACACTCGACTCGGCCGCCGTGGGAGCGCTCGACGACGATCTCGACCCGGCGCACCTCGTCTGGCAGTTCGACCAGTATCTCCGGCAGTTCTCGTGGGAGTGGCCTGTGGATGTCCCTGTTGTCGGTTTTGCCACGGGAGAGACCTATCGTAACACCACCACCGACGAGTACCTCGAAGTTATCGAACCAGTCTCGGAGAACCGGAACGCGATGGACTCGTTCAAGATACGGCGGTACGCCGGCGACCCGGATACCCACGACGGTGAGACGGAAATTCTCGACAGCACTGCTGTCGTCGATCACATCGTTAATCGGCGACTACTGCTCGAAGCACGCACCGACTCGGCGTCACTGCCCGAGTCGACCGAACCGACAACGTGACCAGTGGGCTCAGCCTGTCTGGACCTCTTCTCTCTAATCCTCTATTCTTACTAGACTGAGTAACTCCGGATCTGCCTGTAATAGAGGTACTGCTGTCAAATCGGATAACGCAGACTTCAGATGGCTTTTTATAGGACACTTTTAATATTGAAAAGTCGAAATACGGATACACAATACCGACATTTTGACCTATTCTGGAAACAGATGCTGTGTATTAGTTTGTCTCGGCCGTCGGACGGGAACACCGTAGACAGACGACACTCTCTGCGACCCAGTTCACATCTGTCGAGCCACAGTGCGGGCAGCGGTGGTGGTCGGTGTCGTACTCCGTCGTCCCGCGAGGGGCGGCAAGGAATCCGTCGGTAATCACTTGCTGGACGAGGCTGGGGAACCGTTGCCGTTTGACGACGGCCCGCTGTGCGAGGAACCTGCCGGGCTCGTCCGGGTCCGTGCCGTGGAGGTCTTCCCAGGGAAGAGCGATTTCGCCGTTGGCAGGGCCACGAGCGACTTGCTGGATGAGGGTCGCAGCGGCCTCGAACAGCGGCGTCGTCCCCCACGCTTGCGGGTTGTCGACAGCACTGCCAGCGTCCTTGTAGGCCGATTCAGCTTCGCGGTACGCCGCCTCGACATCGTCGAGTCCTGCGACTGTTCGGAAGTCTCCGACGAACTCCTTGAGGCAGGCGTGCTGAACGGGGTGTTCGAGCCCGTTGGTCAATTCCTTGGCCACGGCGACTCCCTCAACGCCGCGGCGGGTGGCGCGCGTGTCCGTTCCGGCGACGCGGTAGCAGACCGCGCTCGTCGCGAGGTACTGGAGACCGTCACCGACCCATCCCTTCTCGTCGGCACTGAACGGCTCGATGCCTTCCCGCGGGTCCGAAAGAACACGCCACCCGGCCCGCGTGTACTCGTCACCAGCGCGACGGTAATCCCGGTCAGCGATGGCGGCGACTGCTGCCGCTCGGTGTCCCGCGTCCTGTGTGCGCATAGCGTCACTACGGCGTACGGCCTCACAGGCTTTCGCACCCAACAAATCGGTATCACATCGCTGGCTGGCTGACTGGTCCGCTGTTCGTCTGGATGCTTCTCACCAGCGAAGGGCTCGTGGGCGGGCAGTCGATACTGGCAACAGTGGTCGCCGCTGCTGTCCTCTATATCCTGATGGTCGGCTTCTTCGTTTTCGTCGTGCTCCCGCGGTCCCGACTGCCGTCGGCTCGAATAGCGGCTATCCGACGCGACTGGGCGATTTCGGCGGCTGCGTACCTACTCGTTCTCCTGCCACTCGTCGCACTCGGGTCTCGGCTCGTCTGACCCGACTCGAACCACGACCTTGCTCGACTGTACGGTAAACAGGGCTGTTCACCGCTCACCCGATATGCTCACTCGGCGAGCGACAGTTCCCCGTTTGGCCCCACCTCACCGACTTCGCCGGTGTGATACCAGTCGTCCCGGAGCGTCTGTGCGCCAGTCTGGTCGCCGTCGAGGAACCCACCGAGGACAGTCGGGCCACGGACCAGTATCTCCCTGCTTTCCGAGACAGCGATTTCCACGCCCGGCATTGGGTCGCCGATTGACTCCTCAACGAAGGACGCAGCCGGATTCAGCGCGCCGACACCGGTTGTTCCGACGGAGCCGTATAGTTCGCATATCGGAACGCCCAGCCCCCGGAAGAAGTACAGCAGATGATCGTCCAGCCGGCCTGTCCCGGAGAGGGCGTAGGTGAGGTTTGATAACCCTGTCTCTCGTCGCAACGGCTTGTAGACGAGTCGCTTGGCGGCCCTGTACTTCAGCGGTGTTCCCCGCCCCTCGACGATACCCTGCCCGTAGGATGCCACTCGACCGCCGACCTTCCGCTTCATCCAGCCCATGTCGCCGAGACGGTCCTGTATCGTCCCGTAGAGCTGCTGGTACATCTTCGGGACCCCGACGAGCACGTCGGGCTTGACGGCCGCGAGCTGTTCCACGAACTCCTCGGCCTCAAGGTAGGCGACGGCGCTCCCGGTCGCCCAGAGGTAGTACGTCGCGACACGTTGATAGATGTGTGCCAGCGGGAGCGAACACGTCCCGGTCGCGCCGGGGCCGGTGGGAAGCCCCTCCCGGAGACTCTCTGCTGCCGCCAGTAGATTCCGGTGTGTCAGCGCGCAGCCGGCCTTCTCCGCAGGGGCTGCCACGTCGAACGCGACTGTCGCAACCTCGTCACCGTCAGTCTGCAGGCCGGGGAGCACTCTCGCCTCAGCAGTCGGTAGCGCCTCGAAGTCGAGCACGGTTTCGACGGCCATCGAGAGATCCCCGGCCTCGTCTCCCGCTGCCACGAGTCCGGTCGCGCCGGTCCGCTCGATGATCTGGGCTGCTCGGTCGTTGCTCGCAGACGGGTAGAGTGCGACCGGGACGAGTCCGGCGAAATGACAGGCCAGGTCGAGCACGGACCACTCGTACTGGGACTGGGCTCTGATGGCCAGTCGATCCCCGGGACGCAGTTCCGTCGAGAGGAGCCCGCCCGCGACCGCCTTCGCCCGCTCGGCCATCTCCTCGAAACTCCGCTCGACGAACTCGCCGTCATTCCGGACGAGCGCCGCGGTCCGGTCCCCGTGGTCCGAAACGATGTCTTCGAACCAGGCCGCGACCGACCCCTCCGGAACCGAAAGCGAGCCACCGTCGTAGACGTCGCTGTCGAGGCGCACGCCGGCGTCTTCGGGCTGCCGGTCAACTGGCACGGGGTCCTCCGACGCTGTTCGGTCCTGATACAACTGTCCGGGTTCGTACTCGTAGTCGTCGCTGACTTCGCTCTGGAAGTAGTCAGCGTAGTTCTGGTCCTCGTCGCCGGCGGCGATATGCGCATCGAGCCAGTCCCGGGCGACTGTCAGGACCTCCATCGTGACGTACTCCCCGTTCTCGTGTTTCTCGCGGAGCTCTTGTACTTTTCCAGCGAACTCCTCGTGCATTTCGCGGTGATTGTAGAAACAGTCGCTGCAGTCCATGGCGTAGCCACAGTTCTGCATGAACTCCTCTTCGTCACCGAAATGGTACTCCGTGTAGCGTTCGAGTTCCCGGAGGATGTCACCGACTTCCTCCTCGGAGTGGCCCTCGTTCATCGCCGTATGGAGGTCGTTCAGCAGCCCGAACAGGCGCTTGTGCTGCTCATCGAACCGTTCGATATTTGTGCTGTACCGTTCTTCGTCCCACTCGGCAAACTCCCCCGTCGAGTCTGTGCCCATACCTGTTCTGTTACCCATTATTTGAAAAGTAACTCTCACGTTCCCATCGAGTGAAAATGCGGTCTGCATCCCAAGTAGTTTCCAGTTAACATCGCAGTCGGGATGCGAGAATTACGTGACGAAACGGTTGTCGACGTCCTCACTGACAACGGAATCGGCGTGCTGGCACTGTCCAGCCCGACGGAGGCGGCTCCGTATCCGGTCCCGGTCGCCTTCGGGTACGACCCGGCGACCGATAGCCTGGCGTTTCACCTTTCAGAGAGCGACGAGAGCCAGAAACACCGCTATCTGACGGCTGACGCCACCGTCGGGTTCACCGTGTACGAAGAGACAGAACCCAAATCCGTGTGGCGAAGCGTCGTGGTTACGGGTGAGCTGGTAGAGGCGACATATGACGAGGTAGAGCCAGCCCTCGCCTCGCTGGCCAGCAACACACAGTTCGCCCCGAATCCAGTCAGCTGGGACGACACATCGACGACGACGCCGTACGAACTCCGAATCGACGACTGGTACGGACGAGAATTCCGAGTCGGGTGAAACCGGTGTTGCAATCCACTAACAGCAGCGGGTATCGAACTCCTCTGGAGCGCTGTATTCGCTGCTCCGCGTCGCGGCTTGTGTTCTCACTTCTCGGGAACCAGCGCACGTAATTATGTTGTGAGGCCCGTATCTACAAACAGAGGTGTTCCAGATGCTACCGCCAACAACTGCGCTACTCCAGCACGGACCGATGGGGCCCCACGGTGGGGGAATGGGTATGGGCACGACTCCGGTCGGTTGGTGGCTGGTGCTCGCAGCGTTCATCATCGCTGTTGTGGCGATAGGGGGCCTGCTGTACGTGCAGCTACAGCGCGAGGCGACGGTTGAGCCGGATTCACTGGAAACGCTTAAACAGCAGTACGCATCCGGTGAGATTGACGAGAGCGAACTTGAAACGCGGGCTGACCGCTTGCTCCAGCACGAGTCATAGGCCACGACACTGGCAGTTTTCAGCCGCTGTTAGTTGGCGGAAGGAGCGTCACCCGTAGCAGCGTAAACTGTGTCACCCTGCTTGCGCCCACGACTGCCTGACACGCACTTCGTGGTACATTTATTCTACAACGGTGTACGGTGGGTATGGACCCGGACGACGTTCGAGACGACTGGGCCTCCCGTTCCGGGAAGTTCTCGCCGGCGTACTACGCCGAACTCGGACCGAATGAGGTGAGTGAGACACTGGTCAACGTGCTCGACCACTACGTCCACGACGACGCCCGAATCATCGAACTGGGCTGTGGCTCGGGCCGCCATCTGGCACACCTGCAGACCAGCGGATACGGGAATCTCACTGGTATCGACATCAACGACGAATCCTTTGACGTGATGGCTGAGCACTACCCGCGGCTCGCGGATTCGGGGACGTTCCACACCGGTGCCCTCGAAGACATTGTTACTGAGTTCGAGGACGATGCCTTCGATGTCGTCTATTCGGTTGAGACGCTCCAGCACATCCACCCGGACGACGCATGGGTGTTCGAAGAAATCGCCCGTATTGCCGGCGACCTCCTCGTAATCGCCGAAAACGAAGGCAACAGCCCCGAACGTGGACGCGCAGACACTGACGTGAGCTACGTCGATGACGATTTCCCGCTGTATCACCGCAACTGGAAGCAGGTGTTCTCAGAGCTCGGGTTCGCACAACTAATTCGAGAACCCACCTCTCGGGACACTATTCGCGTGTTCCGTGCGCCGTAGCCCGCATTGGTATCTGTCACTTCTGGGCGACTCCATAATCGAACAGCTACCCGTCGGGACATTCACAATCGATAACCGGGCAGCAACTATTTGTGTCACGGTATCATGCATCAAATTGGATCGCTATGCAACTGTGCCAAAACTGTCAGGCGGCTATCGACGAGTACCTCTTGGACAAACAACTCGAACCCCTGCGAGACCTCACAGTCGACGACTTCAATCTCTGTGCAGACTGCGTGACAGTCGTCGCGGACGCCTGTGTGGAATGTGACGGCGCGGTGTACGTTCCCCGGTCTGAAACTGCTGTCCCTGACTGCTGTCCGGCGTGCCGGTCGGAGCACATTGACGAAACCGGGACCGACCCGGGCTGGCATTTCGACACGGTGTCGACCTGACTCGGGCCATACATCTGGATGCTGACTCGGAGCATCCGCTCGGAACTGCCGACGTGGGCATCACCCTCGTTTTTGACATTACTAACAGTGGACCGAGAGACTGTTCGGTGGCCGAATGAGAACTCCGTGTTACGGACCAGAGTAGAACAATACGTCTCGGTACAACTGGCTTCGAAAGCACTGCGGATACGCACTGTTTTCGAGAATTTCTGAACAGCAGGCCGGGCCGTAGAGGCCGTGTGTGTGCGTCACAGTGGCGATAGAAGCTTCATACTCCTCCAGCACATACGATTGGTCTCTACTGGAATGACACACTCGACACGATATATCGGCTTGCTGTTTGCTGCGCTTGCACTCATCTGGGGACTCTCTTTTGTGGCGATCAAGACTGGTCTCGAAAGCGTCCCGCCGGTGCTGCTGGCAGCTGTCCGACACGACATCGCTGCAGTCGTCCTGCTTGGCTATGCCCTCTGGCGAGGCCGGTCACTGCGCCCACAGACCCGCGATGACTGGTCGCTGATTCTCATCGGCGGGACTGTCCTCATCGGCGCACACTTCGCGCTTCTGTTCCTTGGACAGCAGTACGTCCCGAGTTCCTTCGGCGCAATCCTGCTCAGTCTCACGCCGGTTGTGACGCCGGCGTTCGCATCGACACTGATTCCGAGCTACAGGGCTCGACCGCACGAACTCATCGGCACCGTCTGTGGGTTTATCGGCGTGGTTATTATTGCGAACCCCACACCGGGAGCGGTCGGCGGCCGCCTGCTCGGCGTCGCCCTCCTCATCAGTTCCGCTGTCGCCTTCGCTGTCGGTGCAGTCCTGACCGAACGCTACACCAGTTCGCTCCCGCTCGTGAGCCTGCAGGCCTGGATGACGCTGCTCGGTGCTGCCATCCTGCACGCCGTCAGCGTAGGGCTGCCCTCGGAGCAACTCGGAACCGTCACCGTTGGGCTTGAACAGCTAGCTGCGATCGCGTATCTCGGTATCGTCGCCAGCGCAATCGGGTTCCTCCTCTACTTCCGCCTGATAAGCACAGTTGGTGCCGCTGAAACCAGTCTAGTTTCGTACGTGGTGCCAGCAGTGACGGCTATCAGCGGCTGGCTCCTGCTCGGTGAAACACTCGGCCCGGTTACCGTCACCGGCTTCGCCGTCATCGTGGTCGGCTTCGCGTGGGTGAAAGCCGACGTGCTTCGGTCGTTACGCCGCCGTCACACTGGTTCGCCGCCCCATCGAACACAGGCTCCACGGGACGACTGCGTCGTCGTCAGCGGAAACGCGTACTCGACGCAGGACTGATACGGATTGTTGGGGCGATGTTCCGGTATGCGCCGGCCCCGAGATCAGCGCTACCCGGACATAATCTACAACAATCCGTATGTACTCCAGTCAGGGGCATCAGGACTTAGCCGCTGCCACCCGTTGCAACGGTATGGCTCCCCATCCCGGGTTCCACTCGCTACACGACGAAACAACGGCATCGATCCCCGTGACCGGTGGCCTCCCGGACTGGCTCCGTGGCAGTCTCATCCGGAACGGCCCCGGCGCGTTTTCCTTCCCAAATGGAAGCAGTGTCGACCACTGGTTCGACGGGTTCGCGATGCTGTACCGGTTCACCTTCGACCCGGATGGTGACGCCGTTCACTATCGGAACCGCTTCCTCCGAACGGATGCGTACGAAGCGGCGACGAGTGGCGAGTTCGAGGGCGGCTTCGCGACCGGCGAGACGACGCTTCGCTCGCGGCTGGCGACGTTTCTGACAGACCCCTACGACAACACGAACATCATCGCTGAGCGGTTCGGCCGCGAGTACGTCGCACTGACTGAATCGCCCCGGAAGGTGCGTTTCGACCCGAACACGCTCGAAACGACGGGTCACATCGAACACGACGACGGCGTCCCGACCGGCCAGCTCTCCTGTGCCCACGTCAAACGCGACCCGACAAGTGGTGTCCTCGTCAACGTCGACACGGCGTTCGGATGGACCAGCCAGTACCACGTCACTGCCATGACGCCGGACGGGACCCGGCGACACGTCGGGAGCGTCGACACCGACCAGCCGTCGTACATGCACAGCTTCGCGCTCACGCCCCGGTACGTCGTATTGACGGAATTTCCGCTTCGGCTCGACCCCCGACGGTTTCTCAAGCCCGGCCGACAGGCACCCTTCATCGAGCAGTTCGAGTGGGACCCCGACCGCGGGACCCGAATTGTTGTCATGGACAGGACTACCGGGACGGTCGTCGCGGAGCCGGTCATCGATGCCGTGTTCGGCTTCCACCACGTCAACGCGTTCGAACGATCCGGCGGGAGAGAACTCGTGTTCGACCTCGAAACAGTACCCGACGCGACGACTATCGACTCGCTGTATCTGGACACCCTCCGTGCGGGCGAGATGGGCGCTATCGTCGGCCGCATCGAGCGGTTCACTGTGGACCTCGGTACCGGAAGCGACGTGACCCGATACGGCGACGTCGACGCGACGGTGTCGCGCGAGATGGTGTACCCCGACGGCAGCGCGCTGCCGACCGTCTCACCGGCTCGGTGGTGTCGCCCGCATCGCTACGTGTACGCGATGGGGATGGATACGCCCGTCACCGAGTGGGCCCGTCGCGTCCTGAAACTCGACACGGACACGGGCGCTGTCGAGACGTTCGACGATGGCGGGGACTACTTCGGTGAGCCGGTGTTCGTCCCTGCACCGAACGGCGACGCCGAGGATGACGGTGTGGTGGTAGTCGTTGCGCTCGATGGGGACGCCGACCGGTCCCGGCTACTCGTCCTCGACGGTCAGACGTTTACGGAGCGCGCCCGGGCAACGCTCCCCCACGCAGCCCCGTTTGATTTCCACGGCCGATACTTCCCCGAGCTCAGGGTGGCGGCCGACGACTGATACGGACGGTTGGAGATTATGTCCGGATAGCTTCGACCACTGGGTAGGAACGCACCGGTACATCGCTCCACCAATCCGTGTCAGGCTGCATCCATCTTGTCCCGGCAACGAATACGAACTGTTGACATGATGTTCGGCTTGCCTAAAATTCGAAAACGCTTTATCCATTTAGGCTGGCCTAAATAGTATGTTGAACGAATCGATTGACACCTCCGAACCGTCACACCGGCTGTCGGTGTCACGGACACTGGACGGAGCGTCGTGAACATGGTGGCAGTGGGGAACCGGACGGGGACGACGTTCGACCGCGATGTCATCATCGTCGGGGGCGGTCCAGCCGGCTGTTCGGCGGGCGTGTTCACGGCCAGAGCGGACCTCGATACGGCCGTCTACGACCGCGGCCGCTCGTCGCTCAAGCGCTGTGCCTACCTCGAAAACTACCTCGGTTTCCCGGCCGGTATCGACGTCGAGACGCTGTACGACCGCATTCAGGACCATGCCGAAACTGCCGGTTGTACCGTCGTCTCCCAGCTAGTCGAATCGCTCGACAGAACTGACGACGGGGAGGGCTTCGTCGTCGAAACGCAGGACGGGGAAACGGCCACGACTCGCCGTGTCATCGCGGCGACTCGCTACGACGGCGAGTATATGCGCGGTCTTGACGACGACGCGGCGATGTTCGAGACGTACGAACATGACGGCGAGGAACACGAAGCCTTCGACAACACGTACGCCGACGCCGACGGCACGACACCGGTTCCGGGTCTCTACGTTGCCTCACCGTCCGAGGCGGCGGACATGCAGGCGATCATTGCGGCCGGCCGGGGCGCACGGGTCGCACGTCGGGTGATCGCGGATACGAGAATCGACGACGGCTGGTGGGAGTCTGTCGCTGATGGAGTGGACTGGGTCCGACGGAGGGCTGAACTCGACGACGAATGGACCGAACGATCGACCTGGGTCGAATATTTCGACGACCGGTACGCCGAGGACGCCCCCGTCGAACCGGGGTCGGACCGCTTCCAGCGGGTCCGTAAGGCGGCTCTTGATGAACGGCGCTCGTCGTATATAACATCCGACGAGATAGCTGATCGAACGGAAACAGGGCAAGAAGCACTGGCAGGCTATCTGGACCCCACGGCGGTCGTTTCGGGGCTCGACCAGACCGCTGTTCTCGATGCAATAGATGACGAAACGATCCGGGACTACCTCGGCGCGAGCGACGGACTCGCGGAGGTGGGCGAGTAATGGTCAGCGAGACACGGGGGGCCACCGACGTGTTGTCACGGGCCAGGACCTGGCTCGGAACTTTCGACGGGTCCCTGATAGGACTGTGTGTCGCGAGCGTAGCCGTCGCCTTTGTGGCCGGGCTCCTGCAGGTGAGCTTCGGGGCGTATTCGATGACCATCCTCGAGGCGTGGCAGGCCGTGTTCGACCCGAAGGTGTGGTTCAGTGTTCAGGCGTGGCAGTCGTTTTTCTTCGGGGCCGAGCTTCCCGAACTGCCGAAACGGACGCTCATCGTGTGGAACATTCGGATGCCGCGGGTAATCGTCGCCGTGCTTGCGGGGATGTGTCTCGCCGTTTCCGGGGCGATATTCCAGGCCGTCACGAGAAACGAACTGGCGAGCCCGTTCATACTGGGCGTGAGTTCCGGGGCGGGGCTCACCGTACTGCTGACCCTCGTTCTGTTCAGCAGTCTCGCTCCGTTCCTCCCGCTGTTTGCCGCGGTCGGTGGCTCCATCGCGTTCCTGCTCGTGTACATGATCGCGTGGCAGGGCGGAACGAGCCCGGTCAGACTGGTCCTTGCTGGTGTCATCGTCAACATGGTGTTTACCTCCCTCCAGCGGGGGCTGTTCTTCTTCGCCGACGACCTGGGCGTTGTCCAGTCGGCGCTGGCCTGGATTACCGGGTCGCTAACGGGCGTCGGCTGGGAGGAGTTTCGCATCGCTGTCATCCCGACGCTGGCCGCGACGCTCCTCGCGCTGGCGGGCGCACGACAGCTGAACCTCCTCCTGCTCGGAGAAGAGACCGCGAGTTCGCTCGGGATGAGTGTCGAGCGGGTCCGGTTCATGCTGTCCGCGGTCGCCATTCTGGCGGCCAGTACGGCCATCTCCGTCGCGGGCATCATCGGTTTCTTCGGCCTCGTGGTCCCCCACATCGTCAGACTCATCGTCGGGAGCGACTACCGCCGGCTCCTCATCGGCTGCGTGTTCGTCGGTCCGGCGCTGATGGTCGTCGCGGACGTCGGTGCACGGCTGGCCCTGAGCCCCGCACAGGTTCCAGTCGGCGTCGTCACTGGCGTCGTCGGCGGGCCGTACTTCCTCTACCTGATGCGGCGACAGGAACAGATGGGTGAGATCTAATGTCACAGGACAACTCCAACTCGGACGGTATCGCTACGGTCAATGACACCGCTGCTGGGTCCCAGTCCAGTCACCGGGACCGGCCGCTGGTCGGCGACGATGTGGTGCTTTCGTACTCCGGGACGGATGAACCGGTCATCGACGGTGAATCGATCACCGCCGAACCCGGGGCCGTGACGGCGCTCGTCGGTCCGAACGGGTCGGGCAAGAGCACGCTGCTGAAAGGCCTCGCAAATCAGCTCGAACCGGAAGCCGGATCGGTACTGCTGGACGGGCAAGACATTCAGACACTGGAGACCAAAGCGATCGCTCGGAAGCTCGGCCTGCTCTCTCAGGAGAGTACGTCGCCAAACAGCATCTCGGTCGAGGATCTGGTGTACCACGGTCGGTACCCACACCGGGGGTTCTTCGACAGTGTCACCGAGGAAGACGAGGCCGCCGTCGAGCGGGCGATTGACCTGGCCGGCTGCGGCCATCTCCGTGAACGTGAAGTCGGTAGCCTCAGTGGTGGCCAGAAACAGCTCGCCTGGATCGCGATGGTCCTCGCACAGGACACCGACGTGCTGTTGCTCGATGAACCGACGACCTTCCTCGATCTCCACCACCAGCTTGAGGTGATGGAGATCATCGAAACACTCCGGGACGAGAGCGACATTACCATCGTGGTCGTCCTGCACGACATCGAGCAGGCGGCCCGTCTCGCCGACCGGATGGTCGCACTCAAAGACGGCAAGATACAGGCCCGGGGACGACCCGAAGCTGTCGTCACGGAGCAACTCCTCGCGGACGTTTTCGAAATCGAGGCAGAGGTCTCAGCCACGCCACACGGGCCGCGCGTGAATCCAATCCGTGCCCGCCACGACGGCGACGAACACACTGCTGGTGACGATAGTGCCGAACCGGACCGCGCCGAGGAGCTCGTGGCCGAATAGGGCCAGTAAGACCACCGCGAAATCGCACTCTGGCCCACGGATGCCGGGCTCTGCGCTTGATACTGGACTCTTCCCACGGACGCCGGGCTCTACGCTTGATACTGGATTGTTCCGGGTTGGTGAACCGGAACATCTATATATTTTTTAGGCTAGCCTAAAACAATGGCTGACGACACCACTGACATCGAGTCACCGACGCGAAGAGAGTACGTCAAGTATGGGGGCACGGTTCTCAGTGCCGGGCTGCTTGCGGGATGCACCGGTGATGCCGAGCGGGGAACCGGCTCCGCGCCGACGGAGGCCGTGACGGAGACGGACACGACAACTGCAGACGGGTCGTACTCCGTGTCGATGTCCCCGATGGGAGCGGTGACCTTCGACTCGCCACCGGAGACCGTCTTCACGCGGCTCACGCACCACGCAGACATGGCGCTCGCCCTGGGTCGCGGGGACACTGTCACGGCAATGCACGCGCCGGACTATTACAGTGGGCTGTGGAACCAGTTCGTCGAACGATTGCCGGGCGTGTCGCTGGACTGGACTGGGCTGTACTCCTCGTGGGAACCGAGCAAGGAGAAACTGTACGAACTGGACAGCGATATCCACCTGGCAGACCCGGCCTGGATCGCCAAACAGGACAACTGGGACCGTGAGGACTTCGAAGAGATCGCCACCAACGTCTCGCCGTGGTTCGGCAACTCGCTGAGTGACCGACACGCCGAACCCCCGTCCGGATGGGGGGACTACGAGTACTACACTCTCTGGGAGCAGTTCAAGCTCGTGGCTGAGGCGTTCCAAGAACAGGCCCGATACGAGGCGCTTGCGGCGGTTCACGACGAGATGCGCTCGACCATCGACGCGAACCTGCCGCCCGAGTCGGAGCGCCCGTCGGCGGTACTGCTCGCTGCGGCTGATCTCGACGAGATCTACGCCTATACCCTTGACAACCCCGGATTCCTGACCGCACACACCCGCCCGTTCGGAGCGCGGGACGCCTTCGAGGGCTCGGTCGAGACGAACTCCGTGGTCGACTTCGAGACGCTGCTTGCGGCGGACCCGGACGTCATCCTGCACCTCGGCGGGTTCGAGCCGAACACGAGCCTTCCGGAGCGACGGGAGGCGTTTAAATCCGACCCGGTCGGATCGGAAATCACGGCCGTACAGATCGACCGGATCTACCCCCAGGGAGCGAGATATCAGGGTCCGATACTGCATCTCTTCCAACTGGAGATGACCGCAAAGCAACTGTATCCCGAGCAGTTCGGCGAATGGCCGACGTACACTGAGGGGCCGTATCCCGAAATCCCGGCCGAGGAACAGTTATTCGACCGCAAGCGGGTCGCGGATATCATCAACGGTGGGTTCGAGGCCTGAGCGACAACGATACGGCAGCCGACGCACGGACACTCGGAGCATACTATCGAATAGGCCCATTGTGACAGAGACACCCCAGATATGGATGAATCGTCTACTATCGTAGTAACTATTGGCAGTATATATTGAATATAAGGGTATAGTGGCCTGTTTGTCCAGAAAGAATTTATACCTCCCTGTCATCCCCTCACATATGTTAGTTCACGAAGGAAACACGCACTCTTACACCACCGGCTCCGACCGATACTGCCGTCACTGCAACGACGTTGCGTTAGCCTACGACCCGTCGGCTGACCGCCCTCGCTGTCGGTCGTGCGGAAAGCTAGTGTAGCAGCGTCTCTAGCCTTTAGCTGAACCGCCGCTGACCGCCAGTATCGGCCGATCCGAAGCCTGGTCCGTGGGAATTCTCCGAAACTAGTCGCGGAACGCGTAACGAGCTACCGGGTGGGTTGCCTGGCTGACTGCCAGTGCAGACCGACTACAGCTTGACGAGAACTTTGATCGCTTCGCGCTCGTCCATCGCCCGATACCCCTCGGGAACGCCGTCGAGGTCGACGGTTTTCGTGAAGATCGGTGACGGGTCGAGTGTGCCCTGCAGCACATCGGCCAGCAGTTCGTCGGCGTAGGCACGAACCGGTGCCACGCCGCCGTTGAGCGCGATGTTGTCGCCGAACAGTGAGAACACGTCCAGTCCGGAGTCGTCGACCCCATGCGGGACACCGACGTAGCCGACGGTCCCGCCCGGCCGACAGACGTCGATGGCGGTCTCCATCGCTGAGGCCGCACCGACACATTCCAGGACGTGGTTCGCACCGCCGTTGGTCAGATCGTCTGCCGCGTCCACGGCGTCCTGACCACGGGCGGCGATGGTCTCGGTCGCGCCGAACGACTCCGCGAGTTCGAGCCGGTCCTCGTGGTGGCCCATCGCGATAATCCGCTCCGCTCCGAGACGGCGGGCCGCGAGTACGCCACACAGTCCGACAGCGCCGTCGCCGACCACGATACAGGAGTCTCCCTCGCTGACGCCGGCGCTGACTGCCGCGTGGTGACCGGTCCCCATCACGTCTGTCAGCGGGAGAATCGCTTCCAGCGTGTCCTCGTCGTCGGCGTGGCGGTCGGGAACGCGGACGAGCGTCCCGTCGGCTTCCGTCGCTCTGACGTACTCGCCCTGGCCGCCGCCGTTGTCGCCGCCCCAGGAGTCGCCGTTGACACAGGACGTGTGCAGTCCCTTCCGGCAGAACTCACACCGCCCACAGCTGATGACGAACGGGGCGAACACCCGGTCGCCGGGCTCGACTGAGCGCACGTCGTCGCCGACTTCCTCGACGATACCCATCGGTTCGTGGCCGACGCGAGACCCTTCCTCTCGGTCGCTCTGACCGCGATAGAACCACAGGTCGGAACCACAGACAGCGGTGTGGGTCACACGGACAATCGCGTCGGTGGGCGATTCGATCTCCGGCCGCGGGACCTCTTCGACGGCAATCTCACCGGGGCCACGGTAGATGGCTGCGCGCATGTGATCGCTTCGGGGTGGCTGTGGAAAACCGTTCTCATGCCACTTCGGTACGTCACCTTCGCTGCTCGTATTGGATGACAACAATTACCAGTGGTGAGACAGAACTAGGCGGCATGACGGACGTTCTC
Organism: Haloarcula sp. CBA1115; assembly: GCF_000827835.1. Taxonomy (NCBI): domain Archaea; kingdom Methanobacteriati; phylum Methanobacteriota; class Halobacteria; order Halobacteriales; family Haloarculaceae; genus Haloarcula; species Haloarcula sp. CBA1115. Next base: position 327,239 of record NZ_CP010530.1, read on the forward strand.
GTCGTCGGCGGCGGCCCCGCCGGCCTGAGTGCGGCACTGTTCACACAGAAAAACGGCCTAGAAACGACAGTCTTCGACACTGACGGGACCTGGATGCACAAAGCACACCTGTTCAACTATCTCGGAGTAGGCTCTCAGGACGGGTCCGCGTTCATGGAGACTGCTCGTACACAAGTCGACAGCTTCGGCGTCGACCGAAAGCAGGGAACAGAGGTGACCGATGTGGGCCAAACCGACGCCGGATTCGAGGTCGCAACCGAGGATGACACGTACGAAGCATCCTATCTCATCCTCGCGACCGGGGCTAACCGCGACCTCGCTGAGACGCTGGGCTGTGACATGACTGCTGAAGACGTCGTCGACGTGGACGTGACGATGGAGACGAGTGTCGACGACGCCTACGCGACAGGTGGTATGGTCCGAGTCGAGGAGTGGCAGGCAGTCATCTCCGCCGGCGACGGCGCGGCGGCGGCCCTGAATATTCTCACGAAGGAGAAAGGGGAACACTTCCACGACTTCGATACGCCCGCCGACGCGGACGCGCTGTTTGGTCCCGAGGAGTAGATTCCGAAACGGCTCCGGACGTGTCTATCTCATTGCTAACCGCTGAATACCGTGTTACTGGTCACTGGCCGGCGAGTACGGACTGCATTCGGCGGTAAGCAAACTCGGACCGGATGAGGCTAAGCAAGTGCGTAATTTGTGGCACTGCCGCCTTTACTACGTCACTGCAGTCGGTTTGGGGTTCTGAAACCGACCGACAGCATTATCGACTGATTCACTATGGCATCACAGAGCCATGTGTTCTCTGTGAAGGAGTTCGAGTTCAACATCAGGTTCACTGCCGGTGCCGACCCGGTAATGGACCTGTTTCACGAGTACCCGACGCTACGACTCCGGAACGCCACATGTACCGTGACCGAAAACGCCATGTGGCGTATCGACCACGTAGACGGTCCCGCTGACGCCATCTCCACGTTCGATGAGGTGTTTCTCGACGACGACGGCTGTAACGAGTGTCTCGACGAGCACCGCTGTTCCGGGACGCGGGAGTACCAGGTTCTCGACCGCCGACCGACTGCCAGAACGGTATATACGTACCACACAGACACTGACCGGTGTCGTGCAGTACCCACTATCGTCACCGACCACATCGGGGATGGTGTCGTCTTCGAATCGGAACGCACTGGCAGTACGTATCGGTGGCGGGTGTTGTCGCCGGTCGAGACGTCGCTCGATCCGCTGTTTGATCATCTCGAATCAACACTCCGAACTGGGGTACAGCTCGATGTCGACCACCTAGGAGGCGCTGAACCATGGCGAGACAAGACACAGCCCGTGTTCCCACAGTGACTGTACAAGGTCCACGGCTGTGCGTATTCGTTGTAATAGGGTGTAAACACGACTCGATTGAATACGACGCCACTAAACCTGACGCCGAAATCAGTGGACCGACCGCTCGTCGCTTTCGTCGATGGCTTCAATCGGATCGGCGTTGCCAAACGATGGCTCCGGACCGTCCCCGGCCGCGGCCCACTCGCAAGCATTGGCGAGGACTTGTTGGATCGCTTCGTTGTGGTAAATCGGATAGGTCTCGTGGCCCGGCCGGAAATAGAAGATTCGGCCCGCCCCGCGGCGGTAGCAACACCCTGAACGGAACACCTCACCGCCCTCGAACCAGGAGTTGAACACGAGCGTATCCGGTGCCGGAATGTCGAACCGTTCCCCGTACATCTCGGTCTCCGGGAGTTCGATGTACTCGTCGACGCCGTCGGCGATGGGATGGCCCGGCTCGACGACCCACAATCGCTCGGTTTCGGCGGCTTCGCGCCATTTCAGACTGCAGGTCGTCCCCATCAGTTCGCGGAAGATCTTCGAGTAATGGCCCGAGTGGAGGACGATGAGCCCCATGCCGTCGAGGACCCGCTCTTTCACTCGGGAAACCACCTCGTCGTCGACCTGGTCGTGCGCGGCGTGGCCCCACCAGGTCAGAACGTCCGTTTCTGCCAGTACGTCCTCGGTAAGCCCGTGTTCGGGCTCCTGCAGCGTCGCGGTCTCCGTGTCGAATCCGCGCTCTTCCAGTGCCGAGGCGATAGTGCCGTGAATCCCGTCGGGGTACAGGTCCGCGACCGCTTCGTGTTCCTGCTCGTGGACGTATTCGTTCCAGACTGTAACGCGTGTCATACTCGTGGTTTCCACCTCCGCCGTAACGGCGTTGGCCAAGCGGCAATCCGTACGACAGGCGGACGCGATACGTTTTCGTCTCCGCTGGGTATTCGCCGGGAGACCCTCCAACACATCCATCTGCCTCAGAGACCGTCTTGTGTCGCTCAGCGCCGAGTGTCCGGTTCACGTTCTATCGCGCGCCAGCGCCGTTCCAGCGAGGGGACGACAGCCTCGATCTTGAACCCCGGTACGGCCCGTTTTCCAACTGCGTCCACAGGACTGTGAATAACGCCCTGAAACCACCAGATACAGACGACTGTAAGGGGCTCGCGTGAGAGTACAGTCGAGTGAAATCGGGGCGTAAAGCACTGTTATACCGGATACACACGACTGTACTGCACTCCGGACGTTCGTACAGAATACGGCCTGTTTTTTCGGCTATCAGCGCTTCTCGCTTCTGTTCCGGCGCTATTCTGGGTAGACGATAATGTAAACAGTAGATAGGTATAAATACTCCCTGCCAGACGACGTGACTGATGCACCCTACCAGAAACCGCTGTATCGGAAGGTTTCGAGCGATAGAGGCCCGTACCGAGGTGGTTCAGAAATGAGAGCGCGATACTGTTTCCCAGGGCACGTAGCTGGTGACAGTGGCGGCACGTCTCCGGACGAACGGATTCCGGTGGTGAGAACCCATGTCTGAGCACACGCTGGTGCTCCTGGCACTGCTGCCGCTGGCGACGATTGCGGTGTTGATGGTCGGGCTGTACCAGCCTGCGACACGGACAATGCCCATCGCATGGGCGGTTGCGGCTATCGCTGCCTTTGTCGGCTGGCAGATGTCGGCCACGCTGATCGCTGCCGCGTCGATACGCGGCGCGCTGACAGCGACCAGAATCTTGGTCATTGTCTTCGGGGCCATACTCCTGCTGTACACGCTGAAACAGTCCGGCGCGTTCGAAGTCATCAACGCGGGGTTCTCCTCGATCAGCGACGACCGGCGCGTGCAGGTCATCCTGCTCGTTTTCCTCATGGGCTCGTTCATCGAGGGCGCGGCCGGCTTCGGGACGCCCGCGGCCATCGTCGGCCCGCTGCTGGTCGGCCTGGGCTTCCCGCCACTGGCCGCGGTGGTCGTCGCGCTTACGGGGAATATCCTCGCAATCACGTTCGGCGCGGTCGGAACGCCGCTGATAATCGGACTGCGTGACGTGGTGTTCGCAGAGGGTACGGGCGCATCACAGCAGGTGCTCCAGCAGGGCGGCTTCGAGAGCGTCGGCGCGTACGTCGCTCAGATCGGTGTGTGGGCGGCGCTCATCCACGCTATCGTCGGCATCGCCATCCCGTTCATCGGCGTAGCGATGATGACGCGTTTCTTCGGAGAAGAGCGGTCGATCAAACCGGCGCTCGAAGTCCTGCCGCTGTGCCTCTTCGCGTGGGCTTCCTTTGCAATACCCTACGTCGCGACCGCGTACTTCCTCGGTCCGACGTTCCCGGCCCTGCTCGGTGCGATGGTTGGCCTGCTCGTGGTCACGACCACGCTACGGGCCGGCTACTTCCTCCCAGACGACGAATGGGACTTCGGCCCGCAGGAGCAGTGGCCGGACCACTGGATCGGCAGTATCGAGCCCGGCGAGGGCGTCGGCACCACGACGGGTGACAGCCGAGAGGGAACCGTCGCGGCCGACGGCGGCACGGCAACGTTTGAAGAATCCCACTCGCAGGACATGTCGCTGGGTATGGCCTGGCTGCCGTACCTCCTCGTCGCCGCACTGCTGGTCGTGACCCGCGTCGTCAGTCCGATTCAGGAGTTATTGTCGACGAACGGCGTTCTCCTGTGGAGTAACATCCTCGGTACGCCGTTCTCGGAGGGCGTCGAGCTGTTCTACCTCCCCGGGAGCCTCTTCGTCCTCGTCGCCGTGATCACGTACGCGCTCCACGGAATGGACACTGATGGAATCAAGGCCTCGTGGAGCGAGGCGCTTCGGAACATCGCTCCGGCCGTCGTCGCACTGTGGTTCGCGGTCGCCACGGTCATGATCATGCAGCGGACCGGCAGCGCCGTCGTGCTGGAGGCCGCGCCGATCAACTCCGGAATGCTCGGCCTGCTGTCGGAAATCACGGCAAACGGGACCGGCCAGATGTTCCCGTTCTTCTCGGGCTTCATCGGTGCGTTCGGCGCGTTCATCGCCGGTTCGAACACGGTCAGCGACATCCTGTTCGGACTGTTCCAGTTCCAGGCCGCACAGCAGATCGGTGCGCCGACCCAGATCGTGGTCGCCGCACAGGCGGTCGGCGGCGCAATCGGCAACCTCATCGCAATCCACAACGTGGTCGCCGCCCTAACGGTGGTCGGTCTCATCGGTGAGGAGGGACGCGTCATCCGTCTCGAACTGATACCGGTGCTGTACTACGGCGTGTTCACGGGCATATTGACGCTCATCCTGGCATACGTCGTGGCACCGGCCGCGTTCTAACTCCTCCCACTCTCTCACTTCCTACTTATGGCATACGACTCCCGACCCCCCGAGAAGCGTGACCCGGCGACAGACCCGAGCGCGAACTACGATTACCAGGGCGACAGCGTCCACCGACCGGACCTCGTGGCGGCCCTGAAGCGCCGCGTGGATGGCGACGTACGCTTCGATACGTACACCCGTGAGCTATTTGCGACTGATGCGAGCGCGTACGAACAGCGCCCAATCGGCGTTGTCTCACCGGTTTCGACCGACGATGTGGTCGCGGTGATGGAGTACTCCGACAAGCAGGATATTCCGGTGCTCCCACGGGGTGGCGGGACCAGTCTCGCCGGGCAGGCCGTCAACGAGGCCGTCGTCCTCGATTTCAAGCGGCACATGGACGAGACGCTGTCGGTCGATCCCGAGGCCAAGCAGGCCCGCGCACAGGCGGGCATCACCATCGCCCGTCTCAACGACCGGCTCGAACCCCACGGCCTGAAGTTCGCGCCGGACCCCGCCTGGGGCGACAAGAGCGTCCTCGGCGGTGCAATCGGGAACAACACGACCGGTGCACACTCGCTGAAATACGGCAAGACAGACGCCTACATCGAGGAGTGCGAGGTCGTTCTCGCTGACGGCACTCAGACAACGTTTGGCTGGGTCGATGTCGACGACCTCGAATCGCGAGCGGCCGAGGCCGGCCCGAACGCCGACCTCGAAACCCGGATCTACGCCGAAGTCGCGAAGATCCTCTCGAAGGACGCGGCGGAGATAGACGCCAGATATCCGGAGCTCAAGCGCAACGTCTCGGGATATAATCTGGATGAACTGGTCGACAGCGCCAGGGAACGCGGCGAAGTCAACCTTGCCCGCTTGCTCGCCGGGAGCGAAGGGACACTGGCTGTTGTCACTGAGGCGACAGTCTCGCTCGAACCCGTTCCCGACGCTACGGCCATCGCCATGCTGACCTACGACGATATCCTGTCGGCGATGCGGGACGTCGCCCCGATTCTCGATCACGACCCCTCGGCCGTCGAGGTGATGGACGACGTGCTCCTCGACCTCGCTGCGGAGACCCCGGAGTTCGCTGACGTCGTCGGCATGCTCCCCGAGGAGACGGACTCGACGCTGCTCGTCGAGTTCTACGCCGACTCCGCGGATGCCGGCGCGCAGAAAGTCGCCGACCTGCTCGCCGACCGGCTTCCGGACTACGAGGCCAGAGAGTCGCCGAGTGACGGGGCGGGTTCGGTCACCGACGCCCCCGTCAACGCCGTCGACGCGCTGGAGGCCTACGACGCGGACCGGCAGGCGAAGTTCTGGAAGATGCGCAAGGCCGGGCTGCCGATCCTCCTGTCGCGGACGGGCGACGACAAACACTGGCCGTTCGTCGAGGACACGGCGGTCCCGGCCGAGAACCTCCCGGAGTACGTCGCCGATATCCGGGAGCTGTTCGACGAACACGACACGTTCGCCTCCTACTACGCCCACGCCGGCCCCGGCGTGTTGCACATCCGGCCGCTGTTGAACCTGAAATCCGGGGACGGCATCGAGACGATGGAGGCCATCTCCGACGCTATCACGGACCTCGTCGTCCAGTACGACGGGTCGGTGTCGGGTGAACACGGCGACGGCCGCGCCCGGACCCAGTGGAACCGCAAACTGTACGGCGACGACCTCTGGGAGACGTTTCGGGACCTGAAGACGGCCTTCGACCCGGACTGGCGGCTGAATCCGGGCAACATCTGCGGCGACCACGACCCGGCCGAGAACCTCCGGTACGACCCGGACTACGAGTTCGACGCGGGCTTCGAACCCACGCTCGACTGGGACAACGAGAACGGGTTTCAGGGGATGGTCGAACTCTGTCACGGCTGTGCGGGCTGTACCGGCCATCAGGAAACCACCGGCGGCGTCATGTGTCCGACCTACCGCGCCGCCGAGGAGGAAATCACCAGCACTCGTGGTCGGGCCAACATGCTCCGGTCGGCGATGGACGGTGACCTCCCCGAGGACCCCACCGACGAGGAGTTCGTCACGGAAGTCCTCGACCTCTGTATCGGCTGTAAAGGCTGCAAAAAGGACTGCCCGAGCGGCGTCGACATGGCGAAGCTCAAAGCCGAGGTGGTCCACGAACACCACCAGCGTGAAGGTATCTCGCTGCGGGACCGGCTGTTCGCCAACGTCGAGACGGTGCTCTCGCTTGGGAGCGCGTTCGCCCCGATGTCGAACTGGCTGCTGGATTTGCCGGGCTCGGGACTCCTCATGGAGAAAACGGTCGGTATCACCGAGGAACGGACGCTGCCCGCCTTCCACCGGACTACGTTCCGGGACTGGTGGGCTGACCGCGGCGGGGCACTGATTGCTGCGAACAAAGCCGATCGGAAGGCGCTCGTGATCGCCGACCCGTACACGAACTACAGCCATCCCGATGTCGGGAAAGCGGCCGTAGAAGTGTTGGAGGCGGCGGGCGTCCACGTAGTTGTGCCTGACGGTGTGACCGATAGCGGTCGTCCGGCGTATTCCAAGAGCATGCTGGACCACGCTCGCGAGACGGCACGAGCGAACGTCGACGTGCTCGCACCGCGAATCCGCGACGGCTGGGACGTGGTCACCATCGAACCGTCCGACGCGGTGATGTATCAGGTCGACTACCGGGACCTCCTCTCGGGCGACGACGTCGACACCGTCGCGGCGAACACGTACGGCGTCTGCGAGTATCTCGACACGTACCGGCTGGGAGAGGCTATCTCCTTCGACGAACCGGGCGGCTCGCTGGCGTACCACGGCCACTGCCACCAGAAGGCGACGAAGAAAGACCACCACGCCGTCGGCGTTCTGCGCCGGGCCGGATATGCTGTCGACCCGCTTGATTCGGGCTGTTGCGGGATGGCAGGGAGCTTCGGCTACGAGGCCGAACACTACTCGATGAGCGAGGGCATCGCGGACCTCCTCCTGGGCCAGATTGACGATTCGCCTGCCGAGCGAGTCGTCGCGCCCGGCGCGTCCTGCCGGTCCCAGATCGACGACTTCGGCGACGGTGACGCGGAGCCGCCACATCCCATCGAGATGGTCGCGGCCGCGCTCCAGTAGCACGGCCCGCATCGCTGGCTCCACGAGCTACGAGGTCAGAACCCGATACCGTCTCGCTGTCGGACTGTCACGTCGTGTCCGTCGACTGTCGACCGAAGCGCCTGCGTGAAGGGCTCAGCGTCGAACTGACCGTGGACTCTGACTGTTGTGGCGGAGCCAGCGTGGGAGTGGGCTGTGATTTTCGGCCGACCAACACGGCCGCCAGAGTGGACCTCGATTTTGTTGAGTGTGTCGTACGACTGTGTCTCGACCGTTTCGGCGGTTTCGAGAGCCGCGTGGACGCCCTCTTCGACCACCCGTGATGCGAACGCCGCGGCCCGCTGGTCCGGCGACCCGAACAGCAGGTCGACGGGTGTCAAATAGTCGTACTCGACGAAGTAGGCCCGCTCCGTACAGAACAACACGTCGACCATCCGGAGCGGGTACGACCCCCGCATCGTGTAATGCAAGTGGACGCGGAGTTCGTCGGTCACGAGAACCACCCTTGCGCGGTGGCGGCGTCAGTGACTGTCCCGTTTGCCGTGACTTTCGCGCGTCCCACTCGATACATCGTATACGCCTGGACGAGCAGGCAGATCGCCCAGAGGGCGTACCCTCCCAGTGCGCTGCCGAGCACCGTCGTCTGGACGGCAAACGCCTGCAACCCCAGCTGTGTCGCTAGCCCGGTCCCGATCAGGAGGACGCTGAAGTAGCCGAAAAACGCCGCGGCGACCCACATTGCGACAATGCGACCCCAGCCCGGCATCGTGTGCTCCGGCAGCCGGACCGTGTTGACGAGCTGGACGATGACGATGTACGGCCACATCAACAGCCCGGACATCGCCGCGCCGACGACCAGGAGCCCGAAGGGATCAGATATCGATATCGGGAGGGTGAGGATGAAGATGCCCCAGCCACAGAAGACGGTCAGCAGTCCCCAGAACAGCCGGGGCAGGCTCCAGCCCGCGTCCCGACCGTACAGCTCGTAGATGATGTCGGAGCTGTTCCGGACGAACGACTCGATGATCGCGTATTCGGTCGTGAACAGGGCGAGAAACAGCGTGACGTAGATGACGCTCGTCGTGAACCCGCCGACCGACGGCGCGATCTCGATGAGCCACATATCGACCGCGTCGCTCGTCGCTCCCGGTGCCTGTGACACCGCGATGACGACCAGCATCGTCGTGACGAGGAGGAGGCCCAGCAGGAAGGTCAACAGGTGTTCGAGCTGTGTCACGCGCCACCAGCCGCGCCACCGTTTGAGGTTTTGCGTGTCCGGGGTGAACGTGAACCCGTCCTCGTGGACCGTCTCGGGGTCGTCGCCGGCGAAGGGGTTCTTGATCCGGCCCTGATACCGCCCCATCCCGTAGCCCTTCTCGCGTATCCAGAGGCTCTGTGAGAGGTTGAGGTAGCCGCCCGCGCCAGCGTAGGCCAGCGCCCCGACCAGCACGGCGATGGTCCCGACCGGCGAGTAGTCGCCGACCTCCGTCAGGCTCCCCGGAACGCCGACCAGCACGTCCACTGACCCGATGAGAACGAACAGCAGCAGGGTGAACGCAATAGACAGCGCCACCAGAACAAGCTGGAGGCTCTCGACGACGTTGTACATCAGCGGCGTCACCTGATAGGTAATCCAGATGAACACCATGAGCGCGATGCCGAACAGTCGCCAGCCGACGATGTCGACGCCGGCGACGTCGTACGTGCCGAGTCCAAGGCCCTGTGCGCCGATCTGCGCGGCGCTCGCGGCCCACCCCGGCCAGCCGAGACTGATGAACCCGCCGACCAGCATGGCCAGCGGGAGAACCGGATGGACCCGTTCGAACGCCCGAAACACGCTCTCACCGGTCGCCAGTGTCCACCGCTGTATCTCCGTATTGATGACAAAGTGGAGACAGACCGCCACGAGGAACAGCCAGTACAGTCCCCAGCCGTAACTGGCGACCAGATGCGGCCAGAACAGCGTCTCACCGCTGCCGAGCGACGCCCCCAGCATGATTGCGCTGGGACCGACGACGTGGCGGAGCTTCGGCACTTTCGGCAAGGAGAGTTCTCTGAACCGCCCGCCCGTCCCCGTGTCCGGATGGGCATCGCTCTCCGGTGCCGCCTCGAGGTTGTCGTACGCGACCGGCGTGTACGATGAGATGGGATACCGCTGCTCTTTGCGAGAGGCGTACACTTCCGATGTCTCTGACTCCGCGTCTTCCGTTACGTCCGACTGTTCCGTCGGCTTTTCCTCTGGCATCGGTGAACTCACCCACCGACGTAGTGCCAGACGTGCTCGTGGTCGGCGGCCAGGTCGACCTGTGGGAGGTCTTCGAGCGCGGGTCCGATAGCGTCCCACCACTCGTCAGCGGTCTTGTAGCCCGCCGGATGCTCCTGAAACACCTCGGTAATGAGCTTCCCGGCATCCGTGTTGGGGTTTTCACGGAGGTAGTCGTACGCGGCCCTCAGCGCTGCACGCCGGTCGTCGAGTACGTCCCCCGTCCCCGGCAGGTCCGCGTCGGCGATACTGTGTTCGACCGGCGGCTCTCGTTGCTGCTGTTGCGCGTCCGAGCCGACGAGCTGGGAGAACGGGATCCACCAGACCCGGCTCCGTGCGCCGACCTTCCGCGTTTCCAGCTCACCCCGCTCGACGAGTACTTCGAGCTTGTTGTGTGCCGTTTTCCGGGAACAACCGAGTGCGTCCATCACATCGGTTGCCGTCAACGGCTTCGCCTGGTCCGTTCGGTCTCGAAACACCGAGAGCACTCGCTCCGGTGTGAACTCTGCCGTGGACGGTGGCGACCCGTCAGCCCGACCATCGTCCGCGGTATTGCTCATACGTAGCCATTACAGTCGTATGTAATAGACTTTTCTGCAGAGAACTCCGATCCGGGAGCAAACGACCTCCTTCCGTCTGACGCTCGATGGGTCTCAATTTCACACGAAGGTAGGAAATCACTTCCCGGTCGACGCACCGACAACGGCTGTTGCAGATATCCCAAATCCGGTCCACTTCCGACAGCAACCACGTTGCCGTCGGACCGGTCCACCCCTTACTCGGCCGGTTCCCGCGGCGGCACCGACTGCTCGGTTTCCACGACCGCACGGTCGGGGAGTTCGGGGTTGGGTGTCCGACCGACCGTCAGCAAGCGTTCGGTGAGTGTCAACTCCTCCGGACTTGGGCTCGGTTTCTGGACTTCCTCGTAGTCGACGACCACTTGTCCGTCTTCGGCCGTGATACGGACTGCACAGAGCTGGTAGGAGGGGTAAAAAACCGGGGGGAGGAGCCCGATGATGCCGTCCCGACGGTGGAGGCGTTTGAGCCAGGTCCCGCTGTTGACGACCAGCCCGCCGTCTACCGACTGCACGCTCGGCCGGTGCGTGTGACCGTAACAGAAGACGACCACGTCTTCCTTTTCGTCGAACACTTCTCGGGCGGCTTCCTTGTACGGTGTCTGGGTATCGACCGTGAGGTCGGTCTCGAAGACTCCGAACCGGTTGATGGTCTTCTTGATGTCCTGTCGCAGAAGGTACAACGGGATGCCCACGAGCAACAGCAGCCCGGCCAGCGACGCGTTCACGACAAGCAGCATCCAGATGGCGGTGCCGACCGTGCCGAACTGGCCAAGAAACGACGTCGTCGTTTCGACCGGCGCGGACCAGACGCCCAGCAGGTTCAGCGCCGCCAGAATCGCCAGGATGGCGCTGATGTTGAACAGCAACAGGAACGGGACCAGCGCGTACCGCAACAGCGGGTTCATCTCCCGATAGAAGTACTTCGAGAGCATCCACACCGGGACCCGCTCGGTCGGCGTTACGGCCTGGACGTCCTTGAGCCAGTTGTACCGACCCCGGTCCGACAGCTGGCCGGCCCGACTTGTCACGAGCGTGTTGTAGTAGTAGCCAAGCGGCGTCACGTTGGTGTCCCCCCAGTCTTCGATGCGGTTGTTGGGGTCCTGCTGATTGCCGTGTTCGAGGTGGATGGCCTGGTCCCCCACCGGACGGGTAATCGACTTCGACTGGACAAGGTCTACGTTGTACGCCGCGAACCGCTCCACGTACTCGTCGTAGGCCGCGAGTTCGTGGTCGTGGTTGCCCGGTATCAGCGTGATCTGGATGTTCTCGCCGGTCTTTCGCAACTGCTCGAACAGCGACGGATAGGTCTCTTCGAGGGCGTCGAACTTCTCCAGTCCCGACATGCCGGTGAACTCCCACAGCCCGAACGCGTCGCCGTTGATGAGTAGTTCGGCGTGCTCGTCGGTGGTCTCTAACCGCCCCAGAAAATCGAGTAGTTCGTCGAGAAATTCCACGTCCTCTAGCTGCTCGTCGCCGCCGATGTGGAGGTCGCTGATGACGTAGTAGACGCGGTCGTCGGCGGTGCCGTCCATTGAATACGGGTTCTTGATCCACAGACAAAGGCGTTGCTCTCCGGGAAATCACGACGGGAAATTGTGGTCTCAGCCGGGACTGTGGCGTATAGACGCGCTTCAACCGATATCGAGACCTGCTCGATTACAGTTCCAGCACGGCCCGGAACCGCGCTTCGTTGTCGATCATCCGCCCGTATGCTTCGTTGACGTCTTCGAGCGGGTAGGTCTCTATCTCCGGCGCGATGTCACGGAGCGAACTGAACTCCAGCGTGTCCTGTGAGTCGCGCGCGTGTCCGGAGGCCCAGCCTTCGACACCGCCCCGGCTCTGGACGAGCTGCTGTGCGCTCACTTCCACTGGCTCGCCGGGAACGCCGACGACTACGACTGAGCCATCGACGCCGATTCCGCTGACGATAGAACTGATGGCGTCACTCGACGGTGCCGTCGCCAGCACGACGTCGGCCCCACCGAGTTCCTGTAGCCGCTGGCCGGCATCCACGTCCGCCGCGTTGATGAAGTGGTCGGCTCCCAGCTCTTTCGCCAGCGATTCCTTCTCCGGCGTTCGGGAAATGGCGGCCGTCTCGAAGCCGGCCGCGTGAGCATACTGGACCCCGAGGTGACCGAGTCCGCCGACGCCCTGCACCGCGACCAGATCTCCGACGTTCGCATCGCTGTTCCGCAGCGCGTTGAACGTCGTCACGCCCGCACAGAGTAACGGCGCTGCGGCCGCCGCGTCCAGCGCCTCCGGAATCTTGGCGAGCGCTTCCGACGGTGCAGTCATGTACTCGGCGTAGCCGCCGTCGTAGCTCAGCCCAGTGATTTCGCCGTTCTCACACTGGAGGAAGTTCCCCTGTCGACACTGCTCACACGTCGAACAGTGGCCGCCGTGCCAGCCGACGCCGACCCTGTCGCCCACGTCCCAGGCATCGACAGCGTCGCCGACGGCATCGACGTGTCCAGCCACCTCGTGGCCGGGAACCCGCGGATAGGAGACGACCGGGTTGGTCCCCTCTTTCGTGAACACGTCGCTGTGACAGATGCCACAGGCGTCGACCGAGACCCGTACCTCGCCGGAGTCGGGTTCGGGCACGTCCCGTTCGACGACCTCGAAGTCTGCCCCTGCCTCAGGCACGACCGCCGCTCGCATTGTGTCTGACATAGCGATACTTCCGGCTCGACGCGGATAAGCGGCCAGTTACCAGAGAGCTGTACGGACGGTGTGTGTCAATCCGCGGGGACGACCAACCGGTGCCTCGATGGGCGATGCATACCGCCGTACTCGATCGAAACCCCGGAACGGGGCGATTGGACGGGCGCCGTCAGAACTCATACTGTGGGCTGTCCCTGTTGGGAGCTGTTCGGCACCTCCGGGTGGCGAATCCTCTCACACCCGTACAGCCGACAGCATCAGGACCGGAGCCGCTGGATTCGCTTCTCCGTCGGCGGGTGGGTCGAGAACAGCTTCTCGAACAGTCCCTTGTCGGCGTTGAAAATACAGAGGGCGTTCATGCTGTCGTCGACTGTCGATTCGCGTCCGTCGGCCCCGCGAGAGATTTTCTCGAGCGCACGGGCAAGCGGCTCGCCAGTGCCGATGGCGCGGCGGGCGTCCGCGTCGGCGACGTACTCCCGATACCGCGAGATGGCCAGCACGAACACCATGACCAGCGCGTTTGCGAGTGAGGAGGCAATCATCGCCATAATCCACGAGCCGACGTTTCGCTCGCCGCCGAACAGCACCGCGAAGTAGGCGACGTAGCCGACGAGCATCCCGATGGACTGCCCGACGACCATCGTGATGACGTCCCGGTTCTTGATGTGGGCCAGTTCGTGTGCGATAACGCCCTCCAGTTCGTCATCGTCTAGGAGTTGCATCAGCTCGCTCGACACGACGACGACACCCGCACCTTTCCGTCCGACCGCGAAGGCGTTGGGCACACCCATGTCCATCACCATCAGCCGTGGCTCCTCGACATTCATATCTCTGCAGAGCCGCCGGACCATCTGGTGGACGTAGCCGAACCGCTGGTCATCCGGCATATCCGCCGCGCCACGGAGTGCGAGCCACTTCCCGAGTTTGTACTGGACCGCCGGAACGACGAGGAGTCCGACGAGAAGCACCGGGACGAGCGGCAGGCCTAACAGCACCGACAGTGCCGTGCCGGCGAAAACGTAGAACGCGAACAGAATCGCCCCGACGACCAGCATCCGCACCTGTAATCCGAAGTCTGTCATACAGGGTCAAATCCGTCCGGCCGTATAAACCGTCTGGCCGACGATTCCACTCGTGTCACTGGGTTTCGTCGCAGGTGTGATGACACTCGGAAGAAATTCGGCGATTCGGTGCACACAGCAGGCGGTCCCGACGCGTTGCGGAGCGCGGAGCTCCGACTTCGTTTCGAGCGTGAGAGACGCTAGGCGTCAGTCGGTCTCCGAACAGAACTGGCGCACGTCGTGGGTGACGCCGTTGACGATTTCGTAGTCACCGCCAGTGATATAGCCGTCATCTGCTGCTGTTCGCTGAAGCACCGTTTGACAGGTTGGGGAGTCTCGTCCGCGATACTGGTAGTATACTGTAACGAATCCGCAGCAGAAAGTGAAAGCACCGCGACTCCTTGTTTGCTGGAGAGCCGAACACCTATGAGCTTGGGTCCGAAACGGCACTGGCATGCCCTTCTCCCGCTTAGTCGGATGGTTCCGACCGTACTCCGTCCCGGTCTGTCTGTTTGCCGTGGTGGTCCTCGCCGTGCTGTTCGTACCGCCTCTGGTTCTCGGGGAAGCAACCGGACGCACATACGCCCTGACGATAGCGGTTCTCATCGTCGCGATTTCGTCAATCCTTCCGTATGCTGTCGCAGTCGGTGTTCTAACTGTGCCGTTCCTCTACACTGGAATCGGTAGCTATGCGTCCCCAGCGGTGCTACCGACCGAGGCAGAACCGTTCGCGCTGGTCGGCGCACTCCGGCACGTTGTCGCCGGCATCTCATATGTCGTCGCGGCCACCGCCGTCGGCGCTGTCGGCATCGGCCTCGATTTCGCAGCTTCGAGTGGTTCGGCTCCGTTTCCAGCGGTCGGCTTCCTGTCGTTTCCGTCACTCGGGTTTCCGCCGTTTTTGTTGCTCGGCGGCGTCGTCGTCGCCGGTGTCTACGTCACGGCTCAACTGTGGCGGTACGAGAGAACGATGCGGGGTTTGGGACGGAACACGGTTCTCGGGACGGCTATCCTTGGAGCGTTCCTCGCCGCATCGCCTCTGGTTGCGCTCTGGCTCTTTGGGACCTACGGCTTCTGACTGTCACCATGCTACCTGCGATAGCCTGCTCATCTCCAAGCAGTCCGATAGTCGGCGCTACCCGCCGCCTTCCAAACGGCTTAAAGGCGCAAGCATCAGTTTCCGATAATGACTCAGCAACAGTCCGCAACAGTTGGCGGTCCACGAACGAGCGGCATGCCGGTGCTCGGTCTCGGTACCTGGCAGAACGAAGACGCGGAACAGTGTGCCGAGAGCGTCCGGACGGCTTTAGAGGCCGGCTACCGACATATCGACACCGCTCAAATATACGACAACGAAAGCGCCGTCGGTGACGGTATCGCCGCGGCTGACGTTGACCGCGACGATATCTTCCTGGCGACGAAGGTGTGGATATCCAATCTCTCGTACGACGATGTCATCGAGACGACCGAAGAGAGTCTCGATAAACTCGGCGTCGATTCGGTAGACCTGCTGTACGTCCACTGGGCGGCGGGTGAGTACGAGCCCGAAGAGACGCTCCCGGCGTTCGACGAACTCGTCGACCGCGGCCTCATCGACAACGTCGGCGTCTCGAACTTCGAACCGCACCACGTCGAAACGGCGATGGACGTGCTCGATGCTCCGGTGTTTGCAAACCAGGTCGAGACGCACCCGTTCCTCCAGCAGTCGGAACTCCGCGAGCACGCGGCGGAACAGGACTACGAACTGGTGGCATACTCCCCGCTGGCACGCGGTGAAGTGTTCGGTCACGACGTCATCGAAGCCATCGCCGACGACCACGACGCGAGCGAAGCGCAGGTCAGCCTCGCGTGGCTCCGCGAGAAGGGCGTGACGGCGATCCCGAAAGCCACGAGCGAAGCCCACATCACCGATAACCTGGCGAGCCTCGACCTGTCGCTCTCCGACGCCGAAATCGACCGTATCGACAGCATTGACACGGTCGACCGACGCGTCGATCCGGACTGGTCGCCCGCCGCCTGGGACTGAATCGATTTCGAGCTTTCCCGGTGGGAGTTGCCGATACGACTGTCGGTCCGTGACACCACGTCTCCCACAGCCCTCTTCACATTTCGACCCGTTACACAGGTAATGAGATATCTTCGCTCTAACGGGTGGTCCAACTGACCTGGCCGATGCTGCGGTCCACGTTTTCTGATCGTCCCTCACTCCCGGCCCGTTACCGTGACACCGCGCTTTTCGTCCTACTCGCGGTATTGTTCGGTGGCTCGTTCGTCGCGATCAAAACCGGGCTCCGTGAGCTGCCACCGGTGCTGTTTGCCGGTCTCCGGTTCGACCTGGCAGCGGTGACGCTGCTTGGCTACATCGTCCTTACCCGGCCCCGGTCGACGTGGCTGCCACGGACGCGCGCGGACTTCGTTGGAATCGGGATGGCGGCGCTGTTCCTGATCGCACTCAACAACGGGCTGTTGTTCCTCGGTCAGGGCGCGACCACGCCCGCAGCGGCGTCCGTGATGTACGGCCTGAACCCGATACTCGCCCCCGTGTTCGCCTGGTGGCTGCTGGGTGACCGACTATCGTGGCTCGGTGCGCTCGGTATCGGTATCGCGCTGAGCGGCGTTATCCTCATCGTGCAGCCGTCGCCGTCGACGTTCACCGATGCGAGCGCCATCGGGCAACTTCTGGTCCTCGGCGCGGCAGCGGCCGTTGCACTCGGTAGCGTGTTCCTCCAGCGTGTCGGCCCCCAGATGGACAGTACACCGCTGACTGCGTGGGCGATGGCTGTCGGCGCGGTGTTGCTCCACATCGCGAGCCTGCTGGCCGGGGAGCCACCTACGGCCGTCATCGGCATCGGCCCCGAAACGATTGCGAGCATCGTGGCCGTGGGCATCCCCTCGACGGCAGTCGCGTACGCCATCTACTTCGGCCTCATCAAGCGTATCGGCCCGGTCCGTGCGAATCTGGTCGCGTACGTCGTGCCGATTTTCGCCGCGCTCATGGGCTGGGTACTGCTGGGCTCGTCGGTGTCACTGTGGACGTTCGTCGGCTTCCTGGTCGTCGTTGCGGGCTTCGCTCTCATCGAGCGTGTGACCATCCGCATGGAACTGCGCCGGCTCTATCACCGCTTCGAGGAGACATCCTCGTCCCAGCAGACACCGCCGTGTGACGACTGACGTCTGCGGTTGCAGTAGAGCGATCACGATCTGGATTTGACGAAACAGGCCCAGCCAATCATGTACCGGCAGCCCCAAGCCACGATATGGACCCTTCTGACGTGGAGACGGTGTTTGTCGCCGGAGCCAGCGGCGGGACCGGGCACGCGACGCTCCGACTGCTCAGTTCGCGCGTGCCGACGGTCCGAGCACTGACCAGCACACCGTCGAAAACAGACGACCTGCAGGCGGCCGGCGCTGACGAGGTCGTCGTCGACGACTTGCTGAACCCGACTGCGTTGGCCGAGGCGCTGTCGGACGTTGATGTCGTCCTGAGCGCCGTCGGCTCGAACATCACGGACGTCTGGTCCCGGGACGAGTACGTCGACGGTGCGGGAACCATCAATCTCCTTGATACGGCCGTCGACGCTGGCGTCGAGGCGTTCGTCATGGAATCCGCTATCGGCGTGGGTGACGAGCCGGCCAGTCCGCTCGCGACGGCCTTCGACGTCGTCATCCAGCCGATACAACGTGCGAAAGCGGAGGCCGAGGCCGCGATTCGCGACGCCCCGGTCCGACACACGATCCTCCGCCCGGGCGTGCTCACGAACGGGCCGCGAACTGACACCGTCTCCGTCGCCGAGCCCGGAGCGAAGCTCTGGGGCAGCGTTTCGCGGGCTGACGTGGCCCGACTGATGATCGCATCGCCCGTCACACCGGCAGCCGAAGACCGGACGCTGGAAGTCGTTGCCAAGCCGTCGTTCCCGGACCGTGCGCTAGATGTCGAGTGGCAACTCCCCCGGAGTGGGGCGTCGGAGACCGTGGCAGTTGATACGCCGGACGACGACCCGTAGTGGGCAATCCACCCGTGTGCAAATACGCCTCCAGCGTGAAAGGCGGCTGATGACTGACGTGGACCACGCGAACGCTGGCTATCGGCGGCTGTTCGGGGGGGACGGCCTCTCGTTCGGCCTCGGGTTCCCGCTCACGGGCGAAACGGAGTCGACGCCGGATATCGACGCGGAACTCCGGCTCGCAAGCCACGCCGAAACAGTCGGCTTCGACGCGCTCTGGGCGCGAGACGTGCCGACGTACTGGCCGCGTTTCGGGGACGCCGGCGGGGCCTTCGACCCGTGGTCCCTGCTGTCCCACGTCGCCGCCCACACCGAGTCGGTGGCGCTTGGCACCGCGAGTATCGTTCTCCCGCTGCGCCATCCCCTCCACATGGCGAAATCGGCTGCGACCGTCGACCGGCTTTCCGACGGCCGTCTCGTGCTGGGCGTCGCCTCGGGCGACCGCGACCCGGAGTATCCGGCGTTCGGCGTCGACCCCGAGAACCGGGGCCAACTCGTCCGCGAAAGCGTCGAGGCGCTTCGCGTGCTCTGGCGCGAGGAATACCCGACGCTCGATGGCTCCTGGGGCTACCTCGACGGAGAACTCGATGTCCTCCCGAAACCGACAACGGACACGCTCCCGCTCTTCCCGACCGGCAACGCCAGACAGTCCACGGAGTGGATCGCCGAGAACGGCGACGGCTGGATATTTTACCACCTTCCCGAGTCGACCCTGGAGTCGTATCTCGACACATGGCGGAGCCACGCGTCAGAGAAGCCGTTCACGATTGCCGTTCAGGTCGAGTTCGCTGCTGATCCGACGGCGGAGCCCGAACCGCTCCACCTGGGCTATCGTGCCGGCGTCGAGTGGTTCAGAGAGTACTTCCGACGGCTCGAAGAGCACGGCCTCGACCACGTTATCGTCGGGCTTCGAGCGGCGGAGCCAGAGGCGGCGATGACGACCTTCGCAAGCGAAATCATCGACGAACTGTGACTCCAGCTGTCGATACCGTTCCTGCGAAACTCGCGGCGGATGACGCTTCCGTCGATCCAATCGACTGCCTGCCGTATTCCGGTTTGGACTTCCCAGCAACAGCCCTCTGAGCTGGGCTTACGGATCGAACTCGTTCTGCTTGAGCCCTTTCCGGACCGGTTCGTGTTCGGCGTCGGTCGGCGGCGGTGCCGTCACCAGTAACGCCTCCAGCCGACCATCCTCGTCCGCTTTGACACCGCGGTCGGTGTCGGCCTCGACGACAACTACGTCGCCCGGCTCGACCGCCCGCTCCGTGTCTCCATCACGGACGATACCGCTCCCGGACTGGACGTGTATCGCGACGTCGCTCGCGGGCGCGTGCACCGGAATAAACTGGCCGGGTTCGAAGTAGCCACAGACGACTTTCATCCGGTCGCTGCGGAACACTTCGACAGCCGAGAACTGGTCGTCGTCGTATTCCCGGACGGCGTCGAAATCGGTCGCTGTCATCGCGCGTCCTCCTCGTCACTGCGGTCTCGAAGAACTACAGGGCCGAAGTCGCGGCTGGTCGATGCGGACTGGCTCGAACGTCGGCCAGTGCGCACACTCGCTCGCTGTCGGTTTCGGTGCTGTGGGTGCATCGCGAGGAGTTCCGACCGCACGACGGAAAACCTCGGTCCCGAACCGCTTCGTCTGTAGACGCGCCGCTTCGTACTCTGGATGCATATAAACTGTCTCCGAACATCTTCCCGATAAGAACCACGGGCAGTCCGTATAAAGACCCTCCAAATGGTGTCTGTAGGCGCATTGGCGACGACAGTACTGATGGCGATACTGCTCGTCGGTATCGCTGGGATACTCGCACGGATCGAAGACTGGCGGTCGTATACGATTGCGATCGGTGGCGGCCACGGGGCGCACGAACGCACCCACGCGGAGAAGCCGAGCGGGATTCTCCGGTGGCTGACGACGGTCGACCACAAGGATATCGGGATTCTCTACGGCGTGTTCGCCGTCGTCGCGTTCGCGTGGGGCGGTATCGCCGTCGTTCTGATGCGGTTCGAACTGATGTACCCCGCTGAGGACTTCCTCAGCGCCAGTGCCTACAACGGCCTCCTGACGACCCACGGCATCACGATGTTGTTCCTGTTTGGGACGCCAATGCTGGCGGCGTTCTCGAACTACCTGATCCCGCTGCTCATCGGGGCCGACGACATGGCGTTTCCGCGAATCAACGCCATCGCGTTCTGGTTGTTGCCGCCGGCGGCGCTGCTCATCTGGGGTGGCGTCCTCGGCGGGCCGTTCCTCGAAAACATCGAACCGGCACAGACCGCCTGGACGATGTACACGCCGCTGTCGATCGAACAGCAGAACCCCGGCGTGGACCTGATGCTGCTCGGCCTCCACCTCTCGGGCGTCGCGGCGACGATGGGGGCGATCAACTTCATCGCGACTATCTTCACCGAGCGGAGCGAGGACGTGACATGGGCCACCCTCGATATCTTCTCCTGGACTGTCCTGGTGCAGTCCGCACAGATCTTGTTTGCCTTCCCCTTGCTGGGCAGTGCGCTTGTCATGCTCCTGCTTGACCGCAATCTCGGGACGACGTTCTTCACGCTCGACGGCGGCGGCCCGCTGCTGTGGCAGCACCTGTTCTGGTTCTTCGGCCACCCCGAGGTGTACATCCTCGTCCTGCCGCCGATGGGACTCGTGAGCTACATCCTGCCGAAGTTCTGTGGCCGGAAGCTGTTCGGATTCAAGTTCGTCGTCTACTCGACGCTGGCGCTCGGAGTTCTCTCCTTTGGCGTCTGGGCGCATCACATGTTCGCGACGGGTATGGACCCTCGACTACGGGCCTCGTTCATGGCGGTCTCTATCGCCATCGCCATCCCGAGCGCGGTGAAGACCTTCAACTGGATGGCGACCATGTGGAACGGCGCGTTGCGGACGACCGCGCCGTTCCTTTTCTGTGTCGGGTTCGTCGGGAACTTCATCATCGGCGGCGTCACCGGCGTGTTCGAGGCCGCCATCCCCGTCGACCTCATTCTCCACGACACCTACCACGTCGTCGCGCACTTCCACTACGTCATCATGGGCGGCATCGCCTTCGCTGTTTTTGCGGGCATTTACTACTGGTTCCCGCTCTACACAGGTCGGTGGTACCAGCGCTCGCTGGCGAAGTGGCACTTCTGGCTGACGCTTGTCGGGACCAACGTCACCTTCTTCCCGATGGTCCTGCTCGGCTACGCCGGAATGCCCCGCCGGTACGCCACGTACGCTCTGACCGCTGGCCCGGTGGACCTGTTTACGCTCCTGCACCAGCTGGCGACGCTGGGTGTCGTCCTGCTGGTCATCGGCCAGCTCATCTTCGTCTGGAACCTCGTAACCTCGTGGCTGGAGGGCCCACTGGTCACGGACGGCGACCCCTGGGACCTGGCGGCGACGGACCAGTTCCCGCGGGAGTTCGCGTGGTTCGAGCGTGAGCGGCTCCCGGCGCTGGCCGACGGCGGCGAAGAACCGACCGGGGATTGATCTCCGAGTTCTTCTGGTTTCCCGTTCGCGGTACCCTTCTTGGTTGTTCTACGGTCACCTCTAGAGTAGTATAGAACCGTTATCACACCCACTTTGAGACGGTCAATACAACTCAAGCAGTAAATGAGCTTGAAAATTGGTCGGACTGGACGACTCAATATGGGCGGGAAATCTACTATATTTACGGGAATATTTTTATTCTTTCCCACACTAAGGCTGAATACGTCATGTCGAAGACGACAGACGAACGAGGACGGATCTACCTCCCGAAGGATGTCCGCGACCGGTTCGGTGACCAGTATCGTATCGTTGAACTCCCGAGCCACGTCGCACTCTTCCCAGTTGACGAGGACCCGCTAGAGGGCCTCCGAGCGGCCGTTGGCGATGCTTTTGCAGAGACAGAGGCCGACAAGCTGAAAACTGAATCGCGGAAGGCGATATCACGAGAGGTTCAAGAGGAAGCGAAAGATCGGACACAGGATGGCGAGGCGTAAGTCGTGTACGTTGAAACTGACTTTCTCACCGCACTGTTGAAGGACGACGACTGGCTTCAGGACGCCGCAGTCCGCGCCCTCGAAGAGCACGATGACATACATACCTCGATACTCGCGTACGCCGAGGTTCTGGTGCTGTTCTACGACCGTGAGGCGGCCGAGTACGAGATCGATGCGCCGCGGGCAATTACCAACCTGCTCGAACTGGTTCCAATCGTGCCGGAAGAGCACGAGGACGCGGTTCTAGCCGCCGCAGCGTTCCTCGACGAGTACGATCTCACCCCATTCGATGCACTCCACGCTGGACTCGTCACAACCGGCGAAGAGCGAGTCCTTTCGACCGAGCAGGACTACGACACTGTCGGCCTCGACCGCACATCGTTGGAACCTGCGCCCTCTGAGTGAAGATGGTAGATACGCAGACCGACTGTGCAGCTTGTTCAGTCTACACTGCCTGAAATCAATAGCCTGTGACGAGTTGTCTGACACCCTGTCTCCGTCTGCTACCCTACTCCGAGATGTCCGGATACGACTGCCGACCGCCCTGTGACTTCCTGGCGACCAGTTGGGCGGTGGCTGCGGTCGTCCCGTCCCTCGTTGCAGTGCGCTCGTCGTAGTGCAACACCGTCAGGCCGAGTCCGGCCCTGAGCAGTTCGTTCGAGGCGAACCGGTACCGCTCCCCGGAGGGGCCGCCGTCCACGTCGTCGGTCGTCCGGAGGTGGTGCTGGATGAACAGACAGCCGCCGTCGGCCAGCGCCTCGATGATGTCGGGGAGGCGGTCGACGGGGCGATAGAAGCTAACCGTAATGACGTCGTACGTCGACGCCGGGTATCCGAACGAGTCGAGGTCCGCCTGTATCCACTCGATATCGTCTTCGACGCCCACTTCGCGTGCGTTCTCGCGGGCAATGTGCAGCCCCGCTCGCGATTGGTCGACCGCATCGACGCGGTACCCGGCCGCTGCGACCGGGAGCGCGTTCCGTCCGGTCCCGGTTGCGACGTCAAGCGCCCGACCCGGTGGAAAGGTCGGCAGGTATCGTTCTAACACCGGATGTGGGTCCGGGCGCTGTGGGTACGTGCCCGCTCGGTATCGCTCGTCCCAGGTCGTCATGGCTCCGTCAACCGCCCGCCGAAACATGAAGCCTGCGGGCTGTGACACAGCTCTTGCGTTGCTTCCCGTTTCCGGACGCGACAATCTCAACTGACTTATCGGTACACCTGTGACCTATCCACAAGCTACTAGCCATGGACAGTCAAACGGGTGTGACCAGACGGCGGCTGCTCATCGCTCTCGGAAGCGGACTCGGTCTGCTCGGGGGCGGCGGTGCCTACGTGTACTGGTCGCTACAAGGCGACTCGGGCGGGTACACTGCGCCGGACTCACAGCCGGTCGTCACTACGCGCGGGCTCCTCGACGCGGCGGAGGGGCCAGCCTTCGAGACTGGTGGCATGTGGTCGTTCGACGACGCGTCGGAGGTGTTCCTGTTCGTCCACGGATTCAGTACCGACGCCGAGAGGGCGCGCGACAATGCCTATACGGCGCAGGTAGCACTCGACGGAACACGGCCCACACCGGTTATCGCGTACAGTTGGGATTCCGATGTCGAGTGGGAGCAGGCGAAGGACAACGCCGAGGCGAACAGTACCCACCTCGCTCAGTGGCTGGTCGAGTGGGCCGAAACCGACGGCCGGCCGGTCCATTTGCTCGCGCACTCACTTGGTGGGCGTGTGACCGGTGAGACCCTCCGGGTGCTTGCCGAGCGAGGGGCGACAGACGCGCTTGCCTCGGTGTCACTGCTCGGTGGTGCCATCCCCTACGATAGCGTGGTGCAGGGTGGCCGATACGGCGACGCCATAGCGGCCGTTGACGCACCGGTGTCGAACTTCTACAGCCACAACGATAAGGTCCTTTCGTGGGTGTACCGGGCATCGGATCGGACCCACGCCGTAGGCCACGCTGGCACTCGTGACGCGGGGCCGCTTCCCGACGGCTACCAGGAGGTGAACGTCACTGACCTCGTTGCCGACCACTACTCGTACTTCGAACCGGGCGAGGGGTGTCTGCCGCGTGTCGTTGCCGGGATCGAGTGACGTAGCTCTATTTTCCTGCTGCTAGTAGAACTAAATATGGCGGAAGTGTTGTTCATCCTATGGAAGCCACTGTCAGACCAACGGCTGTTACACGCTGGAGCGAGACATGAGCCTCTTCACTGCTGTTGTCGTCTTTGTGGTGGGACTGCTCTCCGGTATCGTCATCCGATGGGTCGCTGGACTCGCTGCTGCTCTCGCGCTCGTCTTAGTGCTGTTGGGCGCGACCACTCCGGATATCGGCCTCATCACTTTTGTAATGGAACAGTACTATCACGGCAACGAACTGCTGTTTCTCGCCGGATTGCTGTTCGGGCTGGACGCCGAACACACCAGAGATGCTGTCGAGGGGTGACTCACAATCCTCGAACTCGCTGAGCCTGTTGGACTGGCGTTTCGGGGGAAGTGTCCATCAATGACGAGCGCTTGAGTGCGCTGTCACAGTGTTGCTGGTCCAGATAAACCGTGGTTACGCTTCAGGACAGAAAATATACGAATGGCGGATATCGCTGTCATACGTGAGTGACCCCGCGGGCGTTCTGAGTAGCGTTGCAACTGAGTAAAGGTCGCCGGCCGCTCCCGCTGACCAGTCCAGACGCGAGCGTGAACGTGATGCCTGTGGCGGTTTCGTCGACCGAAAAAAACGGCGTCGAGCGCGGTTCCCTGGGCGTACCAGAGTATGCCGCCGAACACCACCGCAGCGACCGGTACCAGCACACTCACGAGACCGAGTATCACGAGCGGCGGGTATCGAAACGGCTGGGGTGACTGATAGCCCGCCGGCGTTGCAGGGCGCAACGTGTCGGCGGGAGTGTAATCGCTTGTCGGCATACCCGTGATTCAGCCGGAGGACTGAAAAATCAGAATGTCACTTCCGCCCTGTTGTAACTGAGAAGCAACCAGTCACCGCCGGTTGGTTCGACAGCAGGCGGCGAGCATATATTCGCTCTCATACAGCTATATAGAACTCATATAAAGCACCTATACCAGATTCACCGATGTTTCACAAACGACCTTACATAGATGGCTTCACCACCGACGTTTCATCCGGACCTCGGCGCACCACACCAGCGAATCCGCGGTCACAGATGGGAGGAAATCTACGTTGTCGGCGACGTCCACGGGTGTCGTCCGACCCTCGAACGCCTCCTGAACCGGTTAGACCCCACCCCGGACGAACTCGTGGTCTTCGTTGGTGACCTCGTCCGAAAAGGTCCGGACAGCGCTGGTGTCGTCGACATGGTCCGGCATACGCCGAACTTCCTCACCGTCCGTGGCAACAACGAGCAGAAACTCATCGACGGCCGCAAATCGATTCCGTCGTTGACCGACGACGACCTCTCGTGGATGGCGTCGCTCCCGGTGGCAATCTCGTGGGACGATTCGCTGGTCGTCCACGGTGGCGTCGACCACCGCAAGTCAATCGCGGAGCACGAACTGACTGAACTGCTGAACATGCGCTCACTTGTTTCGGACGGAAGCTACGACCGCCCGTACTGGTTCGAAACACGCCGTGCTGACCCTCGCATCTTCTTCGGTCACACGGTGCTTTCCGAGCCATTCGAGACACCTACTGCGGTTGGTCTAGACACCGGGTGCGTCTACGGCGGGCAGTTGACGGCGTACCAGTGCTCGACGCAGGAGTTCGTCACGGTGGACCCGGAGACGACCCACGAAGCCCGGTCGTCCGATAGCATCGTCGACCCGGAGCGTGCCCCGCCGACATCAACGTAACCCGATGGACCACGATTCAGAACCCGCCATCCCCGCGTACGAGCCAGCGGATGTCGACCTGACCGACTCGTCGCTGTATCTCAACCGTGAATTGAGTGCGCTCGCGTTCCAGCGGCGCGTGCTCCACGAGGCGCTGGACGAACGGAATCCGCTGTTGGAACGGGTCCGGTTCCTCGCTATCGTCACTCGCAATCTCGACGAGTTCACGATGAAACGCATCGGCGGCCTCAAACAGCAGATAGAAGCCGACGTGACCGAGACGGCCCCAGACGGTCGAACGCCCGAGGAGCAGTTGGCGGCGGTCCACGAGACCCTGCGGCCGATGCTAGCGACGCAGGCCCGCTGTTACCGCGACGCGATTCGTCCCGCGCTTGCTGCGGAAGGTATCGAGATTCTCGACTACGACGACGCTGCTGCCGCGGAACAGTCTGAACTGCGAACCTACTTTGAGGAGTCTGTGTTGCCGACCCTGACACCGCTTTCGTTCGACCCGGCACATCCGTTCCCGTTTATTTCTAATCGGTCGCTCTCGCTCGCTGTTCTCACCCGGCATCCGAACGCCGAGGACCCGACGTTCACCCGAATCAAGATTCCGCCGAACAGGCCGCGGTTGGTCCAACTCGGGGACGATACTCGATACGTACTGCTTGAGGAGGTCATCCGTGCGAACCTCGATCTGCTGCTGCCGAACGTCGAAATCGTCGACACGGCCCTGTTCCGACTGACCCGCAACGCGGAGGTCCGACGTAATCAGGAGATTGCCGAGGACCTCATTGACATGGTCGAAGACGTCCTCGAACAGCGGCGATTCGCGTCGGTCGTCAGAATGGAACTCTCCCCCGACGCCGACTCCCGTATTCGCTCGACGCTCGCGACACAGCTCGGTCTCGACGAGCGCGAGATATACGACCTCCCGGGTCCGCTGGATTACCGGGATTTCGCGGAGTTGACCGACCTTGACCGACCGGACCTCTCGCTGGATGAGTGGACGCCACAGCCACACCCCCGTCTCAACGGTCACCGACAGCAGTCGTTCGGGAGGCCGGATACGACGGACCCGAGTGTCTTCCGGCGCATTCAGGACGGAGACATCTTGCTGCATCACCCGTACCACGACTTCACGGACACCGTCCAGCGGTTTCTCTCAGCAGCAGCCGAAGACCCGGACGTTCTGGCGGTGAAAGCAGCTATCTACCGGACCGCAAGCGACTCACAGATCATCCAGTCGCTGATAACGGCCGCTGAAAACGGGAAACAGGTGGCGGTGATGGTCGAACTGAAGGCCCGCTTCGACGAGCAGAACAACCTCGAATGGGTTCGCAAACTGGAGGAAAACGGTATCCACGTCGCCTACGGAACGGTGGGGTTGAAGACCCATACGAAGACGGCGCTAGTCGTTCGGGAGGAAGACGACGGCGTCGAACTGTACTCCCACATCGGCACGGGGAACTATCACTCCGAGACGGCGAAGGGATACGTCGACCTCGGACTGTTGACCGCCGACCGTGACATCGGCCGCGACCTGACCAAGGTGTTCAATTTCTTCACCGGGCCGTCGCTGGACGAGGAGTTCCGCGAACTCCTCATCGCACCGGTGACCATGCGCAAGGAGTTCACCCGGTGCATCCGTCGGGAAGCACAGCACGCACAGGCCGGTCGGCCTGCCCGTATTGTCGCAAAAATCAACGGACTCGAAGACCCCGGTATCGTCGCCGAACTGTACCGCGCATCGATGGCAGGCGTCGACATCGACCTCATCGTCCGCGATATCTGCCGCCTCCGACCCGGACTGGAAGGCATCAGCGAAAACATCTCGGTGTACTCGCTCGTCGGCCGCTTTCTAGAGCATTCCCGTATCTTCTACTTCGAGAACGGCGCACGGGGCGACCCCGCTACTGAAGACGACTGGGGCGACCCCGAGTACTACATCGGTAGCGCTGACTGGATGACCCGCAACCTCGATTACCGGGTCGAAGCAGTCACACCCGTGACAAGCCCCAAAATCCAGCGCCAACTCCGTTTCACCCTCGACCTCCTCCTCTCGGACAACCGCAAGCTCTGGGAGATGGACAGCGACGGCGA
The DNA here is from genome assembly GCF_000827835.1 of Haloarcula sp. CBA1115. NCBI lineage: Archaea > Methanobacteriati > Methanobacteriota > Halobacteria > Halobacteriales > Haloarculaceae > Haloarcula > Haloarcula sp. CBA1115. The sequence continues at coordinate 355,379 of NZ_CP010530.1, forward strand.
GTACCACCAGCGGTATCCGGACGACGGCGAGCGCGTGATCAGCGCACAGGACATCCTGATGCGAGAAGCGCTAAAAGCCGGTCGCTCTGAGAACCTCATTACAGGTATTCCCGGTGACTATCCGATAGCCGGTGACCTCTGTATCACAGGTGATGGCACTGAACAGCCAACTGAGACAGGTGCCGAGTCGAAACCACTGACTGAATCCGAGGGTGAGTGTACGGCTTCTGATGCCGATACAACTGACGAACCTTTTGAAGTCACGGACGGTGGAAACCCTGACGAAGTTCTGGCCACATACAGCGACCGGTGGTACGTCCCGGACAGCGTCGTGTACAACTACGCTGTTCGAACACCCGATGGAGAGCGGCGCTACCTCAAAACCAAAGCTGGCGTCACTGATCTCCTCGAACGACTGTATAGCGATACGGAATAGCTATTCGGCTATACTATTCCTCAGTTTCTTTTCGGCTCAGTAACTGCGTTGCCCATCAATATGGGACCGCTTCACACAAAATGCGTTTTAATCCTTCACGAGGCCTATGAGCATGGCCTATCGAGTGTCCCGATGTAACTATGGACTTACAGGAATTCGTCCGCTCCAACGCCCCCGCAGACGGTGGCGATGGGTTCCAGAAAGAGAACAACAGGCTACTTGACATCCCACTCGATGGGACTGTGATGGTCAAAGCCGGGTCGATGGTCGCGTACACCGGCGAGGTCACGTTCACTGGCAAATCCTCGGCGGAAGGCGGTATCACGGGCTTCGTCAAGGAGGCCGTGAGCGGCGAAGGGACGCCAGTCATGGAGGCCGAAGGGAGCGGCCACCTCTACGTGGCCGAGAACGGCAAGAAGGTACAGGTGCTGGCCCTCGATGACGGAGAATCGATATCGGTCAACGGCACTGACGTGCTCGCGTTCGAGTCAACTGTCGACTACGAAATCAACACCGTCGGCAGCCTCTCCGGCATGGCCGCCGGTGGCCTGACGAACGTCTTTCTCACCGGTCCCGGTGAAGTCGCGCTGACAACGCACGGCGACCCGCTGGTGATGACGCCGCCGGTCTTCACCGACCCGGATGCGACCGTCGCGTGGAGTTCGAACCTCTCGCCGTCTATCGAGATGAACAAGACGTTTGAAATCGGCCAGACCTCCGGGGAATCGATACAGATGGAGTTTACCGGTGACGACGGCTTTGTCGTCATCCAGCCAAACGAGGAGGAGTCTGTCACGCAGAGTCAGAGCTAATCGCCGCCGAGTTACCGCGTCGAAGACACCGAGCGCTTGCGGAGCCGTCCCCGAACGAACGGCCGGATTGGCGTTATGCCCAGATTGAGTCGCTCGATTTCGACGACGTCGAACGACTGTTCAGCGACGAGCTGCGTCCCCGTCTGTCGGGTGAGGTGGCAACCGCCGGCGAGACGCCTCCAGAGCGGTGCGAGGGCTGACTGTACCCGGGCGCGCCACCCGTCGTCGATGACGTGCTCGAAGAAACGCAGTTCGCCGCCGGGTTTGAGTACGCGGACGATTTCACTTATCGCGGACTCGACCTCTGGAATCGTACAGAAAACCATGGAGGCGATGACGACGTCGAACGTGTCCTCGTCGTACGGGAGAGCTTCCGCCGGTGCCGACTCGATATGAATCGGCGTGGCCTGCGCGTTTGCCTTCTCCTCTGCCTGACGCCGCATATGCGGGTCTGGCTCGATAGCGTGAACCTCCGTCGACGCGTTCGCAACGCTGTTGAAATACGGAAACATCGCGCCGGTTCCAGCGCCGAGGTCCAGCACTGTGCCATCCAGATTCGCCACCAGGTACTCACGATGTGGCCGTAAGAGCGTCCGCTCAACGAGTGCCGTAGCCGGATCGTAGATAGCTGCAAACAGCGGCGACGCGGGCTCCTGACTGGCGTTCGGTTCTGCGGGCATAGCAGCAGTAACGGCGGCTCCCCTGAAAGCATTGGTTCACTCGAAGGGTGTCACACGTGCTCGCACCCTGCTGTCAGTCTCCGTCAGCCGACATCTCGACGCCCGCTTCGTCGATATCGACCTTGGCTTCGGTGAGGTTGCTGTCTCGCCACGTCCCGCGTCGATACCAGCCGTAGGCGATGAGCGCCCCTGCGACGTTCGAGACGGCGAACGACAGCCAGATGCCGGTCTCGCCGAGCGGCACAGCGGCGAACCACGCAATCGGGAAGCGGATGATTCCGAGCATCAGCACGGAGATGGCCGCGGCGGTGAGCGTCTTCCCGGCACCGCGGAAGCTCCCGGTGTAGGCCCGCATGATACCGATGAAGCCGAAGGACAACGCAACGTAACGGAGGAACTGCGTCGTGATTTCGACGACTTCGGGGTCCGTCGTGAACAGGTCGGCTATCGGTGCGGCGGTGAACCAGACGAGGACCCCAGCAAGGGTGAGCACGCCGAAAAGCACCGTCGCCGCGAGGCCGGCCGCTTTCGCTGCCCGGTCCGGTTTGTCGGCCCCCATGTTCTGGCCGGTCATCGTCTCGACACCGCGAGCGACCGCGATAGCCGGCAGGAAGACGACCGAGAACACGCGCGTTCCGATGCCGTAGGCGGCGACGACCGTGTCCGGGAACATCGCGACGATGACCAACAGCAGGTTCATCGACAGCGCACGCCCCGTCCCCTCGACGGAGGCGGGTAGGCCAATGCGAACGAGACGGCGGAGATACGAGAGGTCCGGTGCCATATCGCGGAGGTGAATCTGGACGCCGCGGTTCCCTCGGAACATAATTGCCAGCCCGACGACCAGCGCCAGCGCCCGGGAAAAGACGGTTGCGATGGCGGCCCCTTCGATGCCGAGTTCGGGGAACGAGACAGTTCCCACGAGCGGCGCGTTCTCGACGACCGTCCAGCCGAAGATCAGGAACGGGTCGATGATGATGTTGAGCACAACTGAGCCGAACATGACGAGCATCGGCGTTATCGTGTCGCCGTAGCCCCGCATGAGCGCGACGAAGACGAAGAAGCCGAACATGAACAGCAGGCCGAGTGAGATGACCTCCATGTAACTAGTCGCCATGGGGAGGACGTCTTCGGACGCGCCCATCAGGCTCAGAAACGTATCGACGCCGAGATAGCCCGCGATGCCGAGAACGAACGAGACGATGACGGCGAACGTGACCGTCTGTGAGGCGGCGTACTCGGCGTCGCGCTCCTCGCCCGCGCCGGTAAACTGCGCGACGAGGACGCTGCCGGCGACGGATATCCCCATCCCGAGCGAGATGAGGAGGAACACCATCGGGAACGCGAAGCTGATTGCAGCCAGCGCGTCCGTGCTGTACTGGCCGAGCCAGAACGTGTCCGCGAGGTTGTACGCGGTCTGGAAGAGATTCGTGATGACGATCGGCATCGAGAGGAAAAACAGCGGCTTCCCGATGCCACCCGACGTGAGGTCGAACTCCTCGGGCCCCTTGAACAGCGCACTAACGCGACTTCGAATCCCCATCAGCGGGTCGCCTCCGCTGGCGTGTCCGTCAGGAGATGGGTCTCAGCGTATCGCGTAATCGTCTCTTTGAATCTGTCTATCGAACGGTCTGTGGCGACGTGTCGGGTATGGGCACCTGTAATCGCCGTCACGAGAAACTCCGCTGCGACGGCCGGCTCGACCCTGCTATCGAACTCCCCGGTTTCGACGCCGGCCGCGATGATTTCCCGCAGCCGGTCGAAGAGCACGGCATCGAACCTGGCCAGTTGTGTCCGGAAGGCGTCGTTGTACGGGGCCTGTGCCTTTATTTCGAGTATCGCCGTTCTGAACTCCTGACCGGGCGTCTGTCGCCCATCAGTGAGAACGGTGTCCAACAGCGAATCGAGTTCTTCCCGCGGTGTACTCCCGTCGACGCCCGTTATTTTTGCAGTGTATCGTTCGTACAAGAAGTCCAGAAACTCGGTAAAGAGGTTCTCTTTGCTGTCGTAGTAGTAGTGAATAGACGCTTTGCTCCGGTCTGCCTCGGCAGCGATGTCTTTGACCGTGAGCGCGGCGTACCCGTGCTGGCAGAGGGCGCGGTACGTCGCGTCGAGAATTTCGGTAGCTGTATCGTCATCCATGGCGGCTGTGACGGAACTTACTAACTAGTTAGTCAAAAACGCTTTGAAGTCCACAAAGTGATCCACCGACAATTATTACGTCTATTCTGGCGGATAATGACTTACTAACTAATAATTTATGCACTCAATGTCACGTGGGTCACAACGGTTATCCAACCGTGGGTGAAACCGTTACTCAATGGCTGGACCATCGGACCGCACCTTCTCGGACCAGACCGAGGAGATAATGCAGGCGACTTACCGGGCGCTGCGCGAGCACGGGTACGCCGATCTCACCATAAAACGGATCGCGGATGAGTACGGCAAATCGACGGCTGCAGTGCATTACTACTACGACACGAAAGACGACCTTCTTGCGGCCTTTCTCGATTATCTGCTGGAGCGGTTCGTCGATTCGATTCACGACGTCGAAACGACGGACCCCGAAGCCAGACTGGAAATCTTGCTCGATGAACTGCTCGTCAAACCCCAGGAAAACCCCGATCTCTCGGTCGCCCTGTTAGAGATGCGGAGTCAAGCACCGTACAAGGAGGCGTTCAGCGACCGGTTCCGACAGAACGACGAGTACATTCGGTACATGCTCAAGGCGGTCATCAATCACGGGATCGACGAGGGTGTGTTCAGCGACGTTGACGCGGATCACGTTACCCGTTCGCTGCTGACGATCATCGACGGTGCCCGGACCCGCGCCGTGATGCTGGATGACACCGAGGAACTCGAAACAGCCCGACAGACGGCAAGTGAGTACGCCGACGCGATGTTACGGTAACCAGCCACCTTGTACCGCCACCGCTCAGCCGCCGTGTGTCTGCATCACAGAGTCCTGACGACACCGGCTATCGTTACCTTGAAGCCTCGGTTCCACAGACGTCACAGCCTATCGACCAGAGGGCGATTAGCGCGATAACGGCCGGCACATGCGCGAGGACTAGCAACGGAACGACGAGTCGACCGAGGCCGAGGGAACTGCCCAGGGTGCGGACACCAGTTCCGAATATCGGGAGCGAGAGCAACGCTCCGAGTGTTATCACGCCTCGTATGGACAGCGACTGTTCGTCGATGACGTGACGGAGATGCCGAATATGGTCACGTATCACGAACACTGCACCTCCTCTGTGACGGCTGAGGGCGGGTTCTGGGCTGTGTCTGTCCTCCATTTTTAGGCTTACCTAAACACATTCAGGCCCGACTGCGACCAGGTACACGAAAATGCTTTGTACGAACGTGTTCGACACCTCGGAATGATTAGTTGACAAATCCTGGGTGGAGATGAGCAGGACTCTAAAGGCTGCCAATCGGCCTTTTGACCGTCAGACTTGGCCCGCAAGCCGTGATTCGACCTGCGGGAACAGGACGTTGTTCTCCTTGTGGACGTGCATATGTGTGTCCTGTTCCAGTGTTTCGAGTCGTTCGAGCAGGCTCTGATAGCTCGGACAGGCGTCGTCCGGAACCGCGTACCCGTCGCTCAGCTCTGCGATCCGTTCGAGGTGCTCGGCCGTCGCTTCGTGGTCCGATTCGAGGTCCGCGAGCGCCTCGTCCAGACGCGCTCTTTCCTTGCCTGTGAGTTCGTCTCCGCTGTCGAGCTTCTCGATGACGGGGAACACGTCCTGTTCCTCCTCTGTCGTGTGCTGACGCATCTCCTCGGCCAGTTCGAGGACTTCCCGCTCGATGTCCGCCAGCTCTGGATGCTCTTCCGCGTGGACGCTCCGAACTTTCTCAGCGAGTTGTTCCAGGGCTGGCAGCTCCTCGCGGAGGTACTGATGGTGGCTGTCGACGACGTGTTCGATGAGGGCAGTCATCGATTCCCATTCGTCCCCGCGCTCCTCCCTTTTTCGACGCGCCTCGTCCAGTTGCTCCCGGACGGCATCGAGATCGAGGTCCGCTTCGGTACAGGCTGTCCGGAGCATCTGGTCACCGCCACAGCAGAAATCGAGCCCGACTGCTTCGAAGACGCGAGCGAACGCCGGGTTCTCTCTGACGAGTGCGCCGAGCGGTCGGTCCGGATCGATTGGTTCAGTCATTGGTAGCTGTTACTTGCGTTCGTTGTAGGGAGCGCTCTGTTCCCCTGTTCTCGGCGTTTGGGTCCGTAGTCCATGGTCAGAACGGGACCTCCGTCTCTTCGTCGGCTGACTCGTCGACGGTCGTCTCGGCCTTTCCGATCAGGACTCTGAACTCACCGGGGTCCTGCTGGCGGTAGGTCCAGCGGAACTCCGGGCCCGCCTCGGCCTCGAACTGGTGGTACAGCGGCTTGGGGTCGTGGTCGTTCACCAGCACGAATCCGCTCCCGGTGTCCAGTTCGGCGTACGCCTCGAAGATCTGCTCGTGTCGCTGTGCCGGCGGGAGATCTCTGACATCGAGTTCGTCGGTAATCTCGACTGACTCGTCGTCAGATGGGGCTTCCGACACGTCATCTGCAGCGGTATCCGATTCACCGGACTCCCCTGTACTCTCAGTTTTCGTGATCTGGACGCGGCAGCGGCCGGGCTCAGATTCGACGACCTCCCAGGCGAACGCGTCGCCGTACCGCTGTCTGAACTCCCGTTGCAGGGGCCGCGGCTCGTGTGGGGCGATGAGTTCCATCGTCCCGCCCTCGGGTATCATTCCGTATCGGTGATGGATCGTCGGATGCCGCTCCTGTTTGGGGATTTCGCGGACGTCGTACCGCGTAACGATGTCTTCACCGGTGGTCTCGGAATCGCTGGTCTTGACGATCTCGACCCGCCATTCACCGCCGCCCTGACTCGCGTAGTCCCACTCGATTACCTCCCCATGCATCGATTTGAGCTCGTGATACAGCGGCTTGGGGTCGTGGTCGTTGACGAGGACGAACCCGTCACCCGCCGCCAGACCGTCGAAGATATCCAGAAGCGCCTCGTGTCGTCGTTGTGGCTTCAGGTCACGGACGTCGATTGTGGGGTGCGACTCGTCCCCGAGCGGTTCGCCGACGGTCACCTGCAGCTCTCGCGGCTCTGCGTCGGGATGTGCGTATTCCCACTCCAGCGACCGGCCTTGTTCCAGCTGGTAGCGCACCAGCTGGGGGTCGATATCCCTGTCGGCCACGACTTCGATGGTATCACCGATCTCGGCTCCCGACAGTACGTCGAAGAGCTGTTCACGGCGTTGTCTTTCCGACTGGTCTCGCAACTGAATCTCTCTTGGCATCTCTATACTGGATGGTACACAAGTGGACTGATGTCACCTGTCCCGAAGGGGTTCGGCAGCATCCCGATCGCTCCACCGATTGCACGGTGCCCAGTCAGGGTATCCCGTCACTGTCGTACCCATTTCGAGACTGAGAACGGGCCGCGGATCCGCTCGCTAATACGTTCGCCGTCACGGTCTTCCGCTGACTTGTTTGACGACGTGGAACGGGCGGTTCCGAATCGGCGAGGGATTCGATAGCGGGTGCTGACACCACTCCCCGTCTATGGAACGCACTGCTCGCCGTCGCCGCCTGCCTCTGGACAGTGGCCCAGACAGGCTCCACCCACATGACTTCGGAGACGAAACACACCGTTTTTCGGGAGGAGGAAGCCGATATCGAACGCCGTCTGTTCGTCGAGGGTCGTATCTAACACCGATTCGAAGAAGGTGGAAACGACGCAGAAACGCCACCCAACCTCCGTCACGAGAGCGTCCCCGCGATCCGTGAGCGTCACTCCCTGATATTTTTCGTAGTCCACCAGTCCCCGCTCGTCGAGTTTCGACACCATCTCCGTGACGCTGGCCGGGGTCACGTTCAAGAACTCCTGCAGTTCCCCGGTCGAAACCCGCTCTGTGGGAGATTCCGAGAGGACAGAGACGGCGAAGAGATATCGGCCTGCGCTCCGCTCGATATCGGAAACCGACGGCGTGAGCGACGAAGCGGACCCTGTTTGCGATTCTGAGGACATATCTCTTGGTCTCTCAGCTATTGCGGAAAGTGTAGTCCCGAACCCCTTCGCTCTGTCTCGGGTACGAAATCGACCGAACATCTCCGGCCCCAGGGTTTTGATTAGGTGTGCCTAAAACTGGGTTGCTCATGGGTACGGGAGAAGGTGAAAACGGGGCGATCTCGTTGCTCGGTATCAGACGTATTGCTGACGGCTCGCCGACTCGCCGGGCGGTGTCGGTTCGGTCCACGCTGCTCCTCGCCAGCCTCGTTTCGCTTACTGGATTCGCTTGGGTGGAAACGGGGACGACACTCGTGGACTGGGGGGTCCGGCTCGCTCACGTCGGCGCGTTCTCGCTGTGGTTCGGCGGCGCGATGTGGCACAACTTCGTCGTCTTGCCGACAGTACGGTCCCGACCCGACGCCGGTGAGGCGCTGAAACCACAGGCACACGCGTTCCGCCGCCACCTCCCCGTCGTTATCTCGGTCGTATTCGTGACCGGCGTCTACCAGACTGCCGGCCTCATCGGGTTGTCCGCTCTAGCGCTGCTCGCTTCACCGATTGGGCACCTTGTCGCTGTCAAACTGCTCGTCCTCGCCGTCTTGACCGCAATGGTTGCCGCCAGCTTCAAGCGAAACGGGTAGTCGGCTTTACGGACCGCCACCACGGCCGAGTCGGCATCTCGCGCCGACTGTCTTCGGGTCACGAGGTCCGTTCGCCGGTAATCGTCCACAGCGTACTCTGTATCGATTTGCCCACAAAGTACCCGATAAGACCCCATAGAACGCTACTTTCGACGCCCTGCAACACGGCTCCGACACCAGCACAGAGGACACCGAGGACAACGCCGGGATAGTTCTGTGTAGGCGATAGTACTTCCATAGACCCTTTCAGCTATTTGTAAAAAAGAGCATTTGTCCGAACCTGTTCGTGTCTGCATTGACAGACCGCTACCGAATTATAGTAACAATTGAAACGATTTCCAACGGCTACTATAGCTGTGGCTGGTCGGGGATACCCTCTTGATGGTGATTCGGGTCCCGCCGACTGGGGCGGAGCCCTCGTATTGTCGACTGACGCCGACGGAAGCACGCTTTTGAACTACAGAACGGGCGTTCTAAACTCGCAAAATGCACCTTGTAACCGTCGCCGCTCGTCCCCATCAGCCAGCGACAATCGGATACACTCAACTACCAACCGCATTCGTTTCGGCCCGTTTGAACAGCCGACGGGTCGCCTACGAGTCCACAGTATCGCCGCCGCCGACACTTTGTTCTGTCGGCGGCTGAATGGTCAGGTGATCCCGCTTCGATTCGATGAGGGACGCCGGCAATCGAATGTCGCCGTCGGAATCCCGCTCAACGCCGAATATCTCCTGCACTTCGCTGTTGATGACAATTGTCTGAAGTTCTCCCGTAGCTGTATCGAGCGTAATGTTTTGCAGTGTGCCGACTTCGCGGCCATCGGTACTCACGACCCGGACGTTGGAGAGCTGGTTTGCGAGGACCGTTCGCATACTAGTCACTCATCCCGAAATTACCATAAAAATACTGATCTCCCCCAACTTCCCACGCCCTGTCGTCTCTTATTGCAAAACGACTGAATATGTTGATGGCATGAACATCGCCGACGCCGAAACGGCATAACAGAGATGACCGTTTGCAGCAGAGCGCCCTCGCCGGCCCTCCAAGCTGATTAGTACTGCCGAGTTCAACGTGGTTTTAAGCTATCGCAGACGGTTTTTCAGTCCCACCGTAACTGCTAATCGTATGCCAGTGAATTGCCCTCCATCTGCAGTCCAGTACTGTCTGCAGTATCGCCCGCAAATATACGCACAGTTGCCCGCTCTGCGGGAGGTGGTTCTGTGAGGGTTCGGTCGGTGGCGCTGGCCGCGGTGCTTATCGCCGCAACGGCGACGGCTCCGGGGCTGGCCGCTGCGGAGCAGCAGGCCACGGTCTCAGAGGACAGTTTTCCACTGCACTCAGACGAACAGCAGGTGATCACCGGGGAGACCACGCTGGAATCCGGGACGGAGATGACGGTCAGAATCCAGTCAGCTGATGCGTCGAACCCATTCCTTCAGCAAAGACAGGTCAGCGTGCAGCCCAATGGGACGTTCGTCGCCCAGTTCGACATGTCCGCGGTGCCGGCGAACACGTCCTACGAACTATCCGCTCATGTCGACGGTGACACGCTGTTTGAACGTACTGGAACCGTCGCTGAGTGCGACAGCAACTGTACTGACCCAGTACCGGATATCCAGACTCCGACAGAGACTGACGAGGACGAAAACGTCGTCACGGTCTCTCAGGGAGAAACCGCTGAAATTCCGGTCTCGATGACTGATGGCGGGAACAAAACGCTCTCCGTCGGCAGCGAGGCAGTCAATTATCAGATCAACGCGACTGTCAGCGACGACGACGAGGACGGTGAGGTGCTGGTCCTCTTCGACACCGCGGCTGCCGGCACCGACGCGGAGACCCTCAGTGTCGCGGACGACGGCGACTCGCTCACCGTGACTGCGACAGAGCCGGAACTCCCGTCGACGCTTGCCCCCGCCGCGTACACCTACCGCGTGTTCGACGGCACGACCGACGATTCGCCGACTGTCGGGACGCTCGTTATCGAAGCAAACGAGACGGCAAACGAGGAGTTCGAGGTCGAGGAGACTGCCGAATTCGGCTTCGAGGAGTCGGTGACCCGGGCTCAACAGGGCGACACTGGCCGGATTCCAATCGTCCTCGCAACCGCTGATGCGGCCACTGTCTCTATCGGGAGCCCGGCCACCAACTACGAGATCAATTCGACCGTCCGCGACGGGAACGGCGATGATCGTGTCGTCCTCCTGTTCGACACCACGGCGGCCGGCCACGACGAACCCACCCTCGAAACCGCGGCGGACGCCGACGCCGTCGCAGTCGAGTCCGGTTCGGAGGTCGCCCTCGATTCGCAACTCGCCGCGGCGAGCTATGAATTGTCGCTGTTTCGCGGGACAGAGGCGGCCGACGAACCCGATGCGGTCGGCACGCTACTGATCACTGATGGCACCAACTCGTCTGCGGATGCGTCCTCCGACGGCGTCGATTCAGTTACCGGCGAAACGCCGGCCCCAGGGCAGTCACAGGACGGTGATTTCGGAATCGGTACCGGCGCTCTCGCCGTCGGTGGCATCCTCGCCATCGCTGGTGTGGGGATCTGCCTGCGGTCTCTTATGAACTGACGCTTCGCCTGACGTCCGCAGGCCGCTTTTCGAAGCAGCATCGGGGCACAGCGAGTTGGCTTTTCTATCAGGGTGATCGTCCCTATTGACCAAACTATACCGTCATCGTTGGGGCTAGATCAGTGAGCGATGCTTTCCTGCCCGTAGATCGCCGCAGCGGAAGTATCGGCTCGGCGGCGGAACTCGCTCAGGCTTGCCCGTCAACCAGTAGGGCGGCTATACCGAGCACCGTGAGACAGAGGCAGAAAAACAGCAGGCCCGGTTCGATGACCTCGAAAACGAATCTAGCGACAGCGTTCGTCCCACTGACCGGCCCTGCGTTCGGACTCGCCGGAGCCAAAACCCCGTCGCCTGCGGTCGCGGTCGCCAGTTTCTCCGCGCCCCATTGGACGAAGAGGCTCGCGAAGCCGATGAGTCCCAGCCCAGTGACGACATCAGCCATCGACTGCTGGAGACGCGGCTCCAGGTCGCGGTCGCCGACGAGCACAATCGGATCGCTTGCGGGACCGTACACGGTCATCTCGTTACCCTTCGAGGAGTAGACCGTCTCAACCGGTTCGATGAGCTCTGCGTCTTCGAGATTCGAGACGTGGTAGTGGACGTTCTGGACCGACGTGTCACACCGGTCCGCTATCTCGGACGGCGTTCCAGGCTCGTCGTACAGCGTGCGGAACAGCGACCGGCTGGTGTCCGATGCGAGCGCGTCGAGAACGTCGTCGGTTTCGTTCTCCGCAACACCGAGTACCCGCGGTGATTCGTCTGCTGTCCCGGTCCGCTCCTGTAACGTTTCGATAGGGCTCGACATGGGTCACTGTCGGATATATGATACGGCACTCTTCAAAGGTCTGTGGCTGGGTTAAAACGAGTTTTAACCATCAGTACGATTCTGTGCAGCCCGGACCGCGCGGACTGGCTCGACCGCCCCGTGGCCGGTTCCGTTGTCGAGTCCCGGTCGTCCCACGTCTCTCGTGGTCCGTTCCAGCAGGTGTTCGGTTTCGCGGGGGGACAGCGACTCGTTTGCATCCAGCAGCAAGGCTGCGGTGCCACCGACGTAGGGGACTGCGGCCGAAGAGCCGACGAAGCCGTCAGGTGCTGCGGCGGCGAACTGTCTATCCGGGGCCACGACGTCGACGCCGACCCGGTTATCGACTGTCGGGCCTCGTGAACTGAACGGTTCGAGCTGGTCGATACGGCTGTTGTACGCCCCGACAGTGATGGCTTTCCGGGCCGTGCCCGGAGCCACAATGCTGTTCCGAGTCGTCGTGTGCTGGAGGTCGTGCGTCGGTGACACGAGCCGGAGCCGCGCGCCAGTCGGCGATGCTGGCCCTCGAACGACGAGATAGTAGTCGCCAGGTCTGACGTCGGCAACGATACGCTCGTTTGGTACATCGTCACCGCGGTAGGGCTGTGAGCGGGCGACGAGACGGGAGTCGGTTCCGTTCGTCCGGTACAGTTCGACTGTGTACTCCTCGTCTGCGTGGCCCCGGTCCCACGAGAGCCAGACCGTGATTTCGGTCCCGCCTCGAACGTAATTCTCCCGACTCCCGTTGGTAAACGTGACCGTCCGATTCTTTACGTCCTCGGACGTGTACTGCCCCGACCAGTGGGATTGCGCGAGATTACCGGCTGGGGCGATGAACACTGACCCACTCTCCGTCGCTCGCGTCGCACTCCGGGCGACCGGTCCGGTTCCATCGCCTGGCTGCCCGTAGAACGAAACGGGCGCGACAATCACGTCGACATCCGCTTGAACGAGCCAGTTGACTGCCTGTCGGTAACTGTCGACGCTATCGACCCGGGCGAGATAGAGGTCGGCGTCCGGTGCGGTCCGCGACACGACGGCGGCCGTCGCGGTTCCGTGTGCCTCCCGTGTGTCGTCTACGGACCCACCGCCGAAGCTCCGTGTTTCGGTGACCTGTCCGGCAATCGTTTCTGACTCCGTATCGAATCCGGTCGGATCGACGATGCCGACCGAGACGTTCGAACCTGTGACCCCGGCCATGTGGAGACGTGCGAACCGGCCGGCTGCTCCGTCCGACACCGATACTGATGCGGCATCGGCCCTGTCCGGGCGGGAGTCTGTTGGCCCTGTCACTGCGAGCATTGCGATGCTACCAGTGAGTGATACGATTGCGACGACGGCCAGTAGCAGCACAGTCCGATCACGCACTGCTGACCACCTGCCGCGATACGCCCGTCGGTATGTGGGGAGCCAGTCTCTCAGCGAGCACTGCCCGGGAATCGAGTGCCGTACCGAGATGTCCGGCTACTCGGTGATACATATCGCAGAACACGTCGCCTGTGAAAACCGACGCACGTACATTCACATAGCAACAGTATAACCGGCATACACGTCGTTTCATGGTTACTTTCGGTCTGTGGTGTGGGTCTCAACTGTAGTACCAACGCACTGTTAATTGAGCAGTCGACAACGGGGAGGGCGGGGTGTGCCCGTTGCCGTGTGGACACCCGGACTGGGATGGATTCCGATTCGTGGAAACCGGCGGCATACGGGGAGGGCGCTGGCAGCCGGGAACCGTCTCAGGCGGTCGCCGGCGTTTGCCCCGTCGGTCGGGAGCATACTAAAGCTACCAGAGACTAAAAACTGGTTTTAAACGTCGAGAGCTGTGGGTTGTGGCCGATTCACACACCTTGGTACTCGTCGTCGACGGATTTGCACCGGACTGCGAGATGGAAGATAATTTTGGGTCGGCCATCGGATTCCGACTGGATGTTGTGCCCTGATATTGGCCTGCCGAGATTCAGCAGCGGGCCGTTGGTTCCCGTTGTAGCGTACCTCCTGGTAATTGTCGTCCTCTCCGGACTGGTGATCATCTCCCCCGGCGCATCGCCGCCGCCCGTCTTGGGAATGCTCTGGGGTGTCTTCCTCGTCGCACTCACCGTTGGTGCGCTCAGAATTGAGACCGTCTCACCGCGCTCTCTGCTCCCGCCTGTTCGCACACTGATACCCGTGATCGGGGTGGTCATCGCGTTCTGGGGACTGTACAACCTTGTTGCGGTCGCCCTCGCGGTGGGTGGGATCTCCGGGTTCGACGCCTCGCTGTCGAGAACCGCTGCCCACCCGCTGCTGTATCTCGCGGCGCTTTTCAGTTCGCTTCTGTTCACTGCGATCCCGGAAGAACTCCTCTTTCGCACGTACCTGCAGGAGAAATTCACGAGGCTGGCCGGCGGGACGACTCGGCGTGCGGTGCTGGCTGGTATCGGCCTCGTCGCAGTCCTATTTGCCCTGTTTCATCTCCCGCGGTGGTTTCTCGCATCGGGGCACGGCGTCGGTTCCATGCTGGCAGCCAGACTCCTCGGACTGACGCTCATGGGACTCGCTTACGGGAGCGTATACGCACTGACGGGCAACCTCTGGCTCGTCGCCCTGTTCCATGCATCGATGAATCAGCCGCCGGTTGTCGTATCGGTGCACATCCCGACCGAGCTACATCTGGTAGCGAGTGTGATCGAGTATGCCGCCATCGTCTCGCTTGTCTCCCTCACTTTTCGGGTGGTAGAACCTGCCAGGACACCGCTGATCTGGTCACGGCGGAACAACCCTGCCTCGACCGGGGACTGATACTGCCGGCTGTACGTCTGTGAAGAATCTCGCCACCTCGGGGTGGCGAATCTCTTGAAATAGTTACAGCCGGCAGTATGAGCAGTCGCTCCGCAGTTGAGGTGTGGTCCGGGTCGTACGTGTTCCACTTTGTGTAGATGGCCACCAACCGTAACAGGCGGAGAGAGACTGGGCTTTATTTCCGCTTCGTACAGAGACGTGACCATGGATCTACAGACGGAAACCTGGACTGACATGGCGGCTGTCGAGACGAGCCTGGCGCTGCTTCCCGTCGGGAGCACGGAGCAACACGGGCCACACGCGCCGCTCGGGACGGACACGCTCGACGCCGAGGCGGTCGCCGAACGCGGTGCCGAGCGGTACGACGACCCCGTCGTTGTCGCTCCGGCAGTCCCTGTCGGCGTCGCCGAGGAGCATCGGGCGTTCACCGGCACGCTGTGGACCTCCGAGTCGACGTTTCGGTCGTACGTCCGGGACATCGTCCGGAGCCTCGCGAGCCACGGCTGGGACCATGTGGTGCTGGTCAACGGCCACGGCGGCAACATCGACGCGTTGCGGGAAGTGTCCGGCAAGATAACCCGCCACGACGAGGCCTTCGCCGTCCCGTTCACATGGTTCAACGCGGTCGGCGACCACAGCACCGATATGGGCCACGGTGGGCCGCTGGAAACCTCGCTCCTCCAGCACACGAATCCAGAGACCGTCCACGAGGACCGACTGGACGAGGCCGCAGACGGCGGCAGCGACGGCTGGGGGGAGTGGCAAAGCGGCGTCAATCTCGCGTTCGATACAGACGAATTTACCGAGAACGGAGTCGTCGGCGACCCACGCGAAGGGAGCGCCGAACGCGGGGAAGCGTTGCTAGAACTGGCCGCCGAGTCTCTCGTCGGCCTCCTCGGTGAAGTTGCTGAACGACCGGCTGGGCCGCGTGAGTGAGGGCTGAGTCGAAAGCAGATGCCCCATCTCGAAAAACCATCATCTGACGATTTGCGACGTGATTTACATCTATATCTCGGCAAAACCGTCTATTATGGCGTTAATATGGACAGATAAGTGGACAAAGTAACAATATATGGTACAAACGCACTAAATATATTTGTATATTTGGGGCATAATCAATCTTGTTGCGGGAGAAATACTGATTCTACGTACTATCTGAGGCTAACTGTGCTGATTCAGTCGTCGCCAGCGCCTCGTTTCCGAATCTGTTTCCCACCGGCGTCTGGCGTTCGAAGGACTGTCTCGTCCGTCTCCGGGCCCAGCACTTCCACGCGGACGCTGGATATCTTGTACTCGGGGATACCGGCAGTCGGGTCGAACGTCTCGCCGGTGAGTTTGTTGACCGCGCCGGCGGCGAAGTGCATCGGGATGAACAGCGTCCCCGGACCGACGCGGTCAGTGACCTGCGTCTTGACGACGATGTCGCCCCGTCGAGACTCCACGCGGACGTACTCGCCGTCGGCGATACCGAGCTTCTCGGCCGTCTCGGGATGGACCTCGACGAAGCTCTCGCCGACGTGGCTCATCAACCCCTCGACACGGCGGGTAATCTGGCCCGTGTGCCAGTGATACAGTACGCGTCCGGACGTGAGCGTCAGCGGGTATTCCTCGTCCGGAATCTCGCCGGGGTGCCCGCCGTCGGCGGGGACGAAGCGGGCTTTGCCGTCCTCGAAATTGAAGTTGCCTTCCTCGTAGTCGTAGAGGTACGGCGTCCCTTCGTGGTCCTCGTCCCAGCAGGGCCACTGCAGGCCGTGTTCCCCGCCGGATTCGAGGCGGTCGTACGTCACGCCGCCGTAGATGGGTGCGAGCGAGTTGATCTCGTCCATGACCTCCCGCGGGTGGTCGTAGTCCCAGTCGTAGCCCAGCCGACGGGCCAGCGCTTGCGTTATTTCCCAGTCCTGGCGGGCCTTGCCCGGCGGCTCAGACGTGGGCCGAACCCGCTGGATGCGTCGCTCCGTGTTGGTGAACGTACCGTGTTTCTCCGGCGAGGTGGCCGCCGGCAGCACCACGTCGGCGTAGTCTGCCGTTTCGGTCATGAAGATGTCTTGCACGACGAGGAACTCTAGGTCTTCCAGGGCCTCGGCGGCGTGCTGGATGTCGGGTTCTGAGAGCGCCGGGTTCTCACCGACGACGTACATCCCGCGGAGGTTCCCCGCGTGGGCCTCGGCGAGCATCTCCGGCACTTTGAGTCCGGGTTCCTCGGGCGGTCGCTCGCCCCAGGCGTCGGCGAACTTCTCGCCGACCTCGTCGTCGGCCGGGTTCTGATAGCCCGGGAGACTCCCCGGAAGCGTGCCCATGTCGCCGCCCCCGCCCTGGACGTTGTTCTGGCCGCGGAACGGCGAGAGGCCGGCGCCCGGCTTGCCGACCTGCCCCAGCACGAGCGCGAGGTCGGCCATCGCGATGAGGTTCTCCGTGCCGTGGCTCTGCTGGGTCATCCCCATCGCCCAGCCGAACACGACGCTGTCGGCCTCGGCGAGCGTCTCGGCCGCCGAGGCGAGTTCTTCCGGCGGCACACCGGCCAGTTGCTCGACTTTTTCGGGGGTAAAGGCCTGGACTTTCTCCTCGACTTCCTCGAAGTTCCTCGTGTTGCGTTCGATGAAGTTCTCGTCGTGGAGGTCGTTCTCAACGATGTACCGAATCAGGCCGTTGAGCCAGGCCACGTCGTAGCCGGGGTTCGTCCGGGTGTACTGGTCGGCGTGTTCTGCGATGCCGATTTTCCGCGGGTCGAACACGACGAGGTCGGCCCCGTCGCGGACGTTCTGCTTGATTCGCGTGGCGAGCACCGGATGGGATTCCGTGGTGTTGGAGCCGCTGATGAGGTAGGCGTCGGCCTCGCCGATGTCCTCGTTGATGCGGTTGGTCATCGCGCCGTAGCCGAGCGTCTGCTGGAGCGCGGCGACTGTCGAGGAGTGACACAGCCGGGCGCAGTTGTCGATGTTCTTCGTGCCAAGCACTTGCCGGGCGAACTTCTGGACGAGATACGCCTCCTCGTTGCTGCCCTTCGAGGAGGCCAGACAGCCCAGCGAGTCGATGCCGTGCTGGTCCTGAATCTCGGTGAAGCGCTCGGCCACGTAATCGAGCGCCTCCTCCCAGGTGGCCGGCTCGAGTTCGCCGTCGTCGTTGCGGAGCAGCGGCTCGGTGACCCGCTGTTTGCTGTTGGCGAACTCGTGGCCGAACTTCCCTTTTACGCAAGTCGAAAAGTTGTTCGCGGGCGCGTTGTCAGGGTCATCTACCGGGACGACGCCGAGTGAGTCGCCGTCCTTACCCCACATCTCGAACCGGCAGCCGACGGCGCAGAACCCGCAGGTCGTCTCCTGTTTGTCGATTTTCGAGAGGCGGTAGTCGCTGACCGCGCTGGCGATGTCGAACAGTCGGCCCTCGGGCATCGTGTTCGCCGCGATGCTCTCGGCGGTGTGTTCGCCGGCGAGGAACGCCTTCTTCCCGTAGTCCTTGGCGATGTCACCGGCCCGCCGTTTGGCCGCTGAGGCGAACTTTGCGAGGCCTTTCTTCCCCGGCGCCGCTCTCGGGTCGCCGGGCTCGAACCCGCGGTTCGGGGCGGTGGTGTCGTCGATGGTCTCGACGTCCTCGTGTTCGATGACTGTCCCGATGGAGTTCCGTTGCGTGAAGCCCGGCAGCGGGAGCGTCGCCGCGCCGTCGATACCCTTCTCGGTCAGCGAGCCGGTGGGACAGACGGTGGCGCAGTGGCCACATGAGACACACTCCGAGTCGTGCATGGTTTCGGCGTCGGACTGGAAGCCGATACGGGTGTCCTCGCCGTGGCCCTCGATACGGAGGACGCCTTCGACCTGCACGTCGTTGCAGGCGTCGACACAGCGGTTACAGAGGATGCACTTGTTACGGTCGATCTGGATGAACGAGGAGGTGTCGTCGATGGGTTCGTACTGGTCGCGCTCGTCGAAGACGCCGTAGCGGGGGTGATCGACGCTCTCGCTGATGGCGGCGTCCTGCAGTTCACAGCGGCCGTTGCCGTTGCAGGTGGTACACCGGAGGTTGTGGTTCGACAGCACGAGGTCGAGATTGACGCTACGGGCCTCCTCGGCGTCAGGGGTGTCTGTCGAGACGGTGAGGCCGTCCTCGGCGGGGAACGAACACGACGGGACGAGGCCGTGTTCGTCGGTCTCGACCATGCAGGTGCGACACTCGCTGCGCGGGCCGATCTCGTCGCTGCAGTCCCCATCGCGGTCGTAGTAACACAGCGCTGGCACGTCGGCGTCGTCTTCGACGCCCTCCGCGCCGGGGTCGACGCTGACGATATCGTCGTCGAGGTCCTGTAGCGCGTCGATGATAGTCGAACTCGGGGCGACGGTCACTGGCTCGCCGTCGACGGTAAGCGTCGTCGGGTCGTCTGTGTCGGTTCCCACGTCGGGGTCGTTGGCGGTGCCGGTCTCGAACTCGTGAGTGACTGGCGTCTCAGGCTGTGGGTCGTGCAGGTCGGGAACTCGTGGAATCGATTTGTCTGTGCTCATAGCTTCTCCGTACAGGTGCCGCTGGGACAGTGGCCGTCGGTGTGAGCGCGGAACTCGGGTTCGAACTCGTCGATAGCTGTGGTCACTGGCCGCGGCGCGTGCGCGCCGGTCTGGCAGTTACTCGACTGACGCATCACGCGACCGAGTTCACGTATCTTGTCGTTCTCGAACGAGCCGTCGTATATGTCGCGCAGCAGTTCAGCGAGCTGCTTCGTTCCCTCACGGCCGGGCACACACCGGCCGCTGTTCTCCATCGATGCGAACCGCGCCCGCTTCCCAACCGTTTCAACGGTACATCGACCGGTGTCGAACAGTTCGACGACGCCATTGGTTCCGAGCCCGGCAGCCCGGAGCGACTGTGCGGTCGGTGCCATATCAAGACTGCGCGTGACACCGCCGAGGACGCCGCCAACACAGGCCATTTTGAACGACCCGTCCATCTCGACCGCCTCGCGAACCGCTGCGAGGCTTGCGCTCGACCTGAGTTCGACTGTCGCCGAGTCCGCAACGTCGCCGGCGACCGCTACGATTCGCGTCCCGGGGTCCGCCGCGTCAGCGTCGACGCTACCGGGCTCGGCGACGGCCTGCTGGACTTGCGCAAACGTCCGCGGCGTGTGGACGACTGTTGGGCGGCCGTACAGGCCTCGTTTGGCCGGTGATGGCGGCTGGAGCCGCGGTTCGATGCGGTCGGCCCCTTCCAGTGCTTCGAGCGCCGCCGT
Source organism: Haloarcula sp. CBA1115 (assembly GCF_000827835.1). NCBI lineage: Archaea > Methanobacteriati > Methanobacteriota > Halobacteria > Halobacteriales > Haloarculaceae > Haloarcula > Haloarcula sp. CBA1115. Next base: position 375,330 of record NZ_CP010530.1, read on the forward strand.
GGGCTCGCCGGCGCGGAATTCGTCCGGGCCGGCTACCAACTGTGGAACGACAGGGAGGGTGTCGGCGGCTGCGTCGATTGCCTCGCGGAGGTCTGCTTGCACGTCCGTCTGCGACTCGTTTACATAGACGACAGCGTCACCAGCGTCCACGTACTCGGCGACCGCCGCAATCCCGTCGAGGACTGCCATCGGTGCGCCGGACAGGAGCGTGTCGTCGCCCGTCGGGAGGTCGCTGGCGTCGTTGGCGTTACAGACGACCACTGGGTCACCGTCGGTTTCGCTGGCTGTTTCCCACGTATCGGCGACCGGTTCGTCAGCGGCGGCGTCCCCGCGACCGCGGCCCAGCAGCCCGGCTCCCGCTGCAACGTCGGCGGTCCGTTGGGTCGAGACGAACGACCAGTCGGCCGGCGAAAGCGGGGCGACCCAGCCACAGGGGCCCAGTACGTTGCGGCGGCCGACTGAGAGCGGGCCACGCTCCGGGGCGGGGAGCGAAGCCGTTTCGGGGTCGTGCTCGACGACAGCGTCCGCATCGGCTGTCGGTACTGTCCCCGCTTCCAGTTCGTCGATGAGGTCACGGACGGTCGCCGGTGACGGGTCGCTGTAGAAGGCCGTCCGTCCGTTACGCGTGACTATCACTAGCGGTGTGGCTGCTGTGATGCCCGTCGGTCCCGTCCTGACGACCGGTGTCGAGTCCGCCGTCGTCCGCGCCGCGGAGAGGACCCGGTCCCCGTTCTGTGACCGGCCGTCCGTCGACACCCGGACGGCGGTCGAATGAGCGAGGGCCGTGGTTTCCCGTGTCATACTCTGTGCCTCGTGTTGAACGATTAAAAACCCCAGCCGAGCGGTCCCGGGACCACTGGTTGCAGTGGCGTCATCGACCCACACAACATATCACTTGCTTACACAATAATGGGACAGCGCTGGCCGAGTCGTTCCGCTGAAACAATGAGGCAGCGGGACGTTACCCCCAATCGAAATCATGAACCCACGGTTCGAGGAAGTCAAGACGGAGGCGTCAGCCGCGATAACCGAGGCCGACCTGCGCTCGGTGTACACCGGCATTATCCACGAGGACGGCCGCCACGAGTACTATTTCGGTAACGACACCGAGGAGGCGGCCGAACTCCGCGAGGCAGCGGCCATACAGCTCGGAATGTTGCTTCGCGTCCTTGCGGACCGCTCGGACAGTAGCGTCGACGAACTGACGACGCTCGCCGCAGAGCGAGCAGAACAGATGGAGTTGCGATAAGATACGGAACGGCCGCGCTCGCTACTCGGTGGTCGCGATAGCTTCGATTTCGACCGCTGCACCTTTCGGGACCGCACCAACGCCGACGGCGCTCCGCGCCGGTGGCTCCGATTCGAAAAACTCGCTGTAGGCCTCGTTGAACGAGTCGAAGTCGTCGATGTCGTCGAGATAGACGGTTGTCTTGAGTACGTCGTCCAGCGAGAGGTCTTCTGACTCCAGAATCGCCGCGACATTGTGAAGACACTGCCGCGTCTGGTCGGCGACTGGCTCGTCGTCGAGGAGTTCGCCGTCTGTCGTTAGCGGGAGCTGTCCGGCGGTGATGAGGAGGTCGCCGTTCGACGTTGCCTGACTGTACGCGCCGACCGCGGCCGGTGCTTCGTCGGTACTGACTACGCGCTTCATATCCGGCCGTACCTGCCCCCATCTCATAAACCCCTGCTGTGACGGGGGACACTCACACAACGTTCTCGAAAGCCAACCAGTTGTGTCCAGTCACTGATTGATGACGACAATCGCTATCAGCGCCAGACCGATGCCGGCGGCTTTCGTCAACGTCATGGACTCCCCGAACGCGATAACGCCGATGACTGCGGCAGTGATGAAGTACATCCCGCCGATGGTGGACACGATCGACGTGGGCCCCACAGTCACGCCGACGAACGTCGAGACCACGCCGACGGCCGCCGCGACGCCCGCTGCGCCGGCAAACATCATCCCCCGGTTCGTGACGACGAACGATGCGTCTGAGACAACGACGTATATCCCGGTGACGACCGTTGCAGCGGCGTACGACACGAACGCCGCGGTCTCCGGATCCATTGTACTTGACGCGACGTTGCCAAACGCTATCCAGAACCCCCAGGCTATCATCGTCCCGAGCCCGAACAGGACGGCAGCGTTCATTTGTCCGCTCTCCAGATGAGTCGGCTCCAACTCTCTCTAAGCGTCCTTGGCGAACGGCGACACCCATGCTCGTGCAATCGACGCATTGATTTGGTCGTATGTGGCCCGCTGACTTGAGTTCGGTGCCCGCTCGCCGCGTGTTTTTTATATTGACTCCGACAAAAGTATGCTAATGACTAACGTCCCAGAAGACTCGTCGGACCGGACGCTGGAGGACGTGTTCTATCCGGCTGACAGAGTCCCGTTCGTCGAGTGGGACGAGCTATCCGGCGCAAAACCGACGGTCGTCCTGACCGGGACGGTCGCGCTGCTGGCGTTCGTGACCGGCCTTTCGAATCTGAGTCAGGCATCGCTTGCACTTAATGGCCCGCTGACCGCCGTCGTCGACCTTCCGCTACCGTTCGTCAGGTTCGGTGGGGTGTTGTTCGCGTTCATCCTCGGCATCGTGACGGTCGGGCTCCAGCGGCGCAAACAACTCGCGTGGCGCGTGGCGGCCGTCGTGCTTCTCGGTCTGGTAGTACTGCCGCTTACCACGTTTCAGCCAACTGACATCCCGTTGTTGTTGCTGACGCTGGTCACGTACCCGCTGCTGGTCCGCAACCGTCACCGGTTCGACCAGTCTCTTGACCTCTCGCCGATTCAGATCGCATCGCTGTCGGCGATTTTTGGCGTCGTTCTCTACGGGACCGTGGGTGCCTACGGGCTGCGAGGCCAGTTCCTCGAACTCGACAGTTGGGGCGACGCCGTGTACTACGTCGTCGTCACAATCGCGACGGTTGGTTACGGCGATATCACACCTGTGACAGCGGAAGCACGGTGGTTCTCGCTCTCTATCATCCTGTTCGGAACCGGCGCGTTCACCGTCGCCGTAGGCGCGCTCATTGGCCCCGCTATCGAATCCAGAATGGCGACAGCGTTCGGAGTCATGACAGCATCAGAACTCACACTCCTCGAGGACCACGTCGTGGTTCTTGGGTACGGAGACGTTACGGCATCGCTGCTTGAGGAACTGGGCGACGAGACGGAGGTTGTGGTTGTTACCCCCGATGAGGAGACGGTCGCGTCGCTGCAGGGCGAGGGCGTGAATCTGCTCACCGGTGATCCCACCGATGAGGATGTCCTCAGGGACGCACGCGTCGGGACCGCAAGCGGTGTTGTGGTGGGGAGTAACGACGATGCCCGCGACGTGCTTGCGGTCATCGCGACGAAGAACGTCAATCCGGACATCAGAACAGTCGCGGCGGCGACCGCCGAGAAACACGTCGAAAAGTTCCGCGCTGTCGGGGCGGACGAAGTTATCAATCCCCGCTCTATCGGCGGGCGGCTCCTGGGCCAGTCGGTGCTGGGCCGCGGGTCGAGCGAAGCACTGCTGGACGGAATCGAGACGGACGGCGACGGACCCGAAGCCGACGCCCCCGAGTAAACTGTCTTGCAGCCTGCTACCGACAGGATCGAGACGCCCTGACTCCAGTTTGAAGCGCGCTCTGGGATAGTAATATATGTATTCGATACTGAATATCAACGTATGGCCACCTCGGACGCCAGTGGCATTTCGGAGATTGTCGGCCGGCTACTCGTGCCACTGTGTGCCGCGTCCGGGGCGCTCGTGCTCGCGGGGTTCTTCTTTCCGACGCTCGTCGGCGAAGCCGTGACCGGCCCGGCGTGGCTGACTATCGCGCTCGTGTTTTTCAGCTCGGGACTCTGTTACATAGCGCTCCTTCCCTACTCCGAAGACGCCACTGCGCCGGCCGCGGCCGATGTCCTGCTCCGTGTCCGCCGGACCAGTATCAGGCGGGCCGTCCGCGAGTTCCTCACACAGCACGAGCCAGCCATCCTCGCGTTCCCGGTGCTCGTGTTCGCCGCGTTCTTCGGGCTCCAGATCGCATTCCCTGCACGGACGACGGGTGCCGTCGACGCCGCTGCTGCCACAGTCCTTCGCGGCGGCGGCCCGCTGTTTCTCGCCGCGGTCTTCCTCTCGGTCTGTTACTGTCTGTTTCTGTTGCTTGGGCCCTGGGGTGAGATCAAACTCGGCGGTCCGGACACGGAGCCAAGCTACACGTATCCGACGTACTTTACGCTCGTTTTCACCGCCGGCATCGCGGCCGGACTGGTGTTCTGGGGCCCCACTGAGGCCCTGTTTCACTACGACCAGCCACCGCCGTACATCGGGGCAGCAGCCGGGTCGCCGGGCGCCGTCAACGGCGCGCTTGTGTACACCCTCTTTCACTGGGGCGTCTCGGCCTGGAGCGCCTACGCTGTCATCGGCGTCCCGATAGCGTACTTCGCGTTCACGCGGGGCGCTCCGCTCCGGGTCTCGACAGTGCTGGCACCGCTGCTCGGTGTCGATACACTCGATTCGGCCTGGGCCACACTGGTCGATACGCTGGCCGTCTTTGCCACTATCGGGGGCATCGCCACCTCGGTCGCACTCGTGAGCGAGCAGTTCCTCGCCGGGATCAATTACCAGTGGGACGTGGCGGCCGGTGAAGTCGGACCGGTCCTGTTCGTCGGCGGATTGACGCTGATATTCGTGGTCTCCAGCGCGACCGGGATTCACCGCGGCATCCGTCGCATCGCCGGTCTCAACGTCGTCCTGTTCGGACTGTTCGCGCTCCTCATCGTTGCCGTCGGTCCGCGGTCGTTCATCCTCCAGCGCGGGACGCAGGCACTCGGGACCTACGTGGTGGCGTTCGTGCCGTTGAGTCTCCACACGGGCGGGCAGTGGGTCGCGGCGTGGACCGTCTGGAACTGGTCGTGGTGGTTTTCGTGGGCACCCTTCGCAGGGCTGTTCATCGCCGCACTCTCCCGCGGTCGCCGGGTCAGAACCGTCGTGTTCACGAGCGTCGTCGCGACCTCGACAGCGACGATGGTCTGGTTCCTGCTGCTCGGTGGCACGTCGCTGTTCATCCAGCAGACGGGTCGGGCCGATATCCTCGCCGCTATCGCACAACGCGGTGGTTCGGAAGCCATTGCCGGGTTCCCGCTGTTCGCGTCGTTGCCGCTTGGACAGCTCCTGATGTTCCTGTTTCTCGCACTCATCATCGTGTTCATGGCCACATCGGCGGACACCTCGACGCTCGTCGTTTCAGTGCTGGCGACGCGACGGGGGATGGCACCGTCGGCGACGCATATCGTCTTCTGGGGCGTTTTTCAGGGTGCGGTCGCCGTCTCGGTGTTGCTTCTCGGGGGCGCTGAGACGCTACAGGCGCTGGCCGTTCTGACCGGCGGCCCGTTCGCCGTGATATCGCTCGTGGCGGTCGGTGGGCTGACCGTGACATGGTATCGGGACGAACAGGACCACACATCCCTCGTCAGACGTGCGGTCAGGAAACTGCCGGACATTCAGACGCATCACGATGTGGACCCACCAGAAAAGAAATAAACCGCGGGCGCTGCGGTTTCAGGCCTCGGCGATTCCGGTACAGAAGTTCTCGACGATCTGTTTCCCGGCGTCAGTGAGGATGCTCTCCGGATGGAACTGGACGCCGATGTGTGGTTTCTCGGCGTGCTGGACGCCCATCACGACGCCCTGCTCGTCGTTGGTGTAGGCCGTCTCCTCCAGCTCGTCCGGGAGCGCTGCCGCCTCAACGGCCAGCGAGTGATACCGCCCGACCTCGAACGGGTCGTTGATCCCGTCGTATAGCCTCGTTCCATCGTGGCGGACTTCCGAGGGCTTCCCGTGGACCACGCTCGGCGCGTGGCCGACAGGAGTCCCGTGGGCCGCACAGAGCGCCTGGTGGCCCAGACAGACGCCAAGCGCCGGGTACTCTGTCTCGGCGAACACGTCGATGGACACGCCGGCCTCTGCGGGCGTCCCGGGCCCCGGCGAGACGACGATGCCGTCCGGGTCGAGTTCGTGGATGCCCTCAACATCGATAGCGTCGTTCCGGCGGACCGTGACATCGTCGAACTCGCCGACGTACTGGACCAGATTGTAGGCGAAGGAATCGTAGTTGTCGATAATGAGTATCATCGCATCCCCTCCATCGGTTCGGTCTCGGATTCGACGGCGAACGACCCCTGTTCGCCGAGCGCCTCGTCGACGGCAGTAACGAGCGCCCGGGCCTTGTCCAGTGTCTCCCTGTACTCCGCCTCTGGAACGGAGTCGTGTACGATGCCGCTCCCGACGCGGAGGCGGTACTCGCTGTCGTAGTGAACCAGCGTCCTGATCGTGATGTTCAGCGTCGCACGGTCGTCGAAACCGAACATCCCGATACTGCCGGTGTAGGGCCCCCGTCGGGTCCGCTCCACCTCGTCGATAATCTCCATCGTCCGCGGCTTCGGCGCGCCGGTGATGGTCCCACCGGGGAACACGGCTGCGACCGCGTCGGCGATGCTCACTGCGTCGCGCAACTCCCCTTCGATGAGGGAAACGAGGTGCATCACCTCGGAATACCGGTCGACGCGGCGGTACTCGGCGACGTCGACGGACCCATACTCGCTGACCTTGCCGAGGTCGTTGCGTTCGAGGTCGACCAGCATGGCGTGTTCAGCCCGCTCCTTCTCGTCGCTACAGAGGTCTGCCTCAAGGTCCTCGTCTTCGGACGGCGTCGCGCCTCGCGGGCGCGTCCCGGCAATCGGCTCCGTGAGCAACTGGTCGCCATCGACGTCCAGCAACAGTTCCGGGCTGGCGCTGACGAGGTCGACGCCGGGGAACTCGAGCAGGGCCGAATACGGGGCCGGGTTCACCCGGCGGACGGCGTCGAAGGTGTCGACTGGGTGGACGGCCGCCGGGGCGGTCAGCCGGTGTGAGACGTTTGTCTGGAACGTGTCGCCGTCCCTGACGTACTGTTTTATTTGCCGGACGCGGTCGGCGAACGCTGCTTCGCCGCACTCGCTCTCGAACGTGGCCTGACTCGCAGCGGTTGGCTGGGACTGGACGTGTTTCTCGCCGTGGATGGCGTCCTGTGCTAGCTCTCGGGCCATCGTCCGGCCACGCTCGAATGCCGATTCAGGCGACCCGTTGACGGTGGGACAGGCCGTTACATGTATCTCGACGTCGCCGTCGTGTGGCTCCTCCCACGCGGCGATGCAGTCGAACACGCCAAACTGAAGCCGTGGGAGGCCGTCCGAAACGGTAGTCTCTGGGATATCTTCCAGTTCCCGTGCCACGTCGTAGGAAAGCCAGCCGAACGCGCCACACGGGTACGGAACCGTACAGTCGCCGCGCTCTAGGTGTTCGCGGTCGAGTAGCTCGTCGATGGTCTCGATACTCGGACTCCCGCCGTCCTGTGCGGGCGTCGCGCTCGCAGAGACTTCGATTTGCTCGACCGGATCGACGCCGAAGTACCCCCAGCCGGATTGCCCGCCGGTCGTCTCGAGGTAGAAGCCGTCTGTGTTCCCGTCCCGGGCGCGGCGATACGCCTCGAACGGGTCAGGGACTGTGACGCGCGCTTCGACCGGCACGCGAGCGCCGTCCGCTGCGGTCCTCGCGGTTTCGATGAACGATTCTCTGTCGGTGCTGAACCGAATCTCACTCATAGTGCAGTTGCTCCCGGACGAGAGGCTCATGCCTCCCGGTATGGTTGTATAGACCAAGCATGGGTCAGGACAAAAACCTTCGGTACCTCGTCCCTTTGCCGGAAATACTGTCGAATTGTCGACCGCTTGTGGTTGCACGCTGGACGAATAGCCGATGTCACTTCAAAGGCTGGATTATTCCCCATCGCCGACTATTCCGGCGGGGGTTGAGACGAGTATCGAACGCTTGCCCAGCCCCGACAGCCGACCGTCCAGCAGCGGTTCCCACTCCGGACGCCTGACCGGGGACTCCCGGGCCGATAGCGAACACAGCAATAATGACTACAATAATCGACGGCAACGAAATCGGCGACCAGATCACAGCGGGCGTCGCGGCGTGCACGGACACACTCGTCAGCGAGGGTGTCACACCAGGGCTGGCGACGGTGTTGATGAGCGACGACGGCGCGAGTGAAACGTACGTCTCGATGAAACAACAGGCCTGTGAGGAGATCGGCATCGAGGGGTTCCATTACGAAATTAGCGCGGACGAACCGGCTGAGACGCTGTTTTCGGCCATCGACGAACTGAACGCGGACCCGGACGTCCACGGCATCCTCGTCCAGATGCCGGTCCCCGACCACGTTCCCAAGCGCGACGTCTTGGAGCGGATCGATCCAATGAAAGACGTCGACGGGTTCCATCCCGAAAACGTCGGCCGGCTCGTCGCCGGCAATGCTCGATACAAGCCCTGTACGCCCCACGGAATACAGAAGATACTGGCCGAAACTGGTGTGGAGACGGAGGGGAAAGACGCCGTTGTCGTCGGTCGCTCGGACATCGTCGGCAAGCCGATGGCGAACCTGCTCATTCAGTACGGGCCGGGCGGAAACGCGACAACGACCGTGTGCCACTCCCGAACTGACGACCTGGCCGAAAAGACTCGCAACGCCGACATCGTGATCGCCGCCGCCGGGGTTCCGGAAATGATAGACGGATCGATGCTCTCGGCGGGTACGACAGTTATTGATGTGGGCATCAACCGGGTTGATGCTGACACGGAGAAGGGGTACGAACTCGTCGGGGACGTGGACTTCGAGAGCGCCAAAGCGAAGGCAGACGCCATCACGCCGGTCCCGGGCGGCGTCGGCCCGCTCACCATCGCGATGCTGATGTACAACACCGTGAAAGCCGCCAGCCTGCAGTCCGGCGTCGATATTTCACTCCCGTAGGATGGGCGCGCTGGCAGTCCGCCGGGCTACCTGCGTGGATTGCTACACGGTTTCGACTTCGCCACATTCCGGGCACGTAATCAGGAGTTCACCGGCCGGATTCTGTCCCTCTTCGATGACGTTGTGGCCGCTAGCACACTGTTCGTGCATATACACCTCGTGGCTGTCGTGCTCACGCAGCCAGATGTGGCCCTCCTCCGGTGGGGAGACGATGCCGTGACAGAAGTAGCACTCGCCGTTCATACAGACTCGATGACAAGCCAGTATCAAATAGCTACCTCTCAGTGTGGGATGCTGCTCGTTTTCAATTCTACAGCGTCAGCGAGAACACAACATATAGCGGAAAAGACAACTATTGTTTCAAAACTAAGATGGTTCAGCCCAACCATCCGATATGGACTACTGTTACACGGGCGACACACACGAGAAACTGTTCGAGGCATACCAGGCCGACGAAGAGCCGTTTCCCACACAGACACAGATGGAGTTTCCGCGGCGGGAACACCGACGGCCGGAAGTCGACATCCTCAAGCGACTGTTCTTCCCGACCTGCTGGAACGCCGCTGAACTGGTCCGGGACGAACTCGCCGTGCTGGACCGTCTCGACACCCTTGGTGGCCTCTTCTTTGCCGGTATCAGACCGTACGCCGGATCTGACCCCGCCGAGACAGTCGACGCCGTCATCGATCAGCTCCCAGCGGTTCGCGCGCGACTCAAAAAAGACGTCGAGGCCGCGTTCAAAGGCGATCCGGCGGCGAAGACGTACATGGAGATAATCCGGTCCTATCCGGGCTTCATGGCGATACTCGTACAGCGGGTCGCACACACACTCTACGAGGCCGGGGCATCCGAGTACGCTCGCGAACTCACCGAATACGCCAAGACTGAGACCGGTATCGACATCCACCCCGGCGCTGAAATCGGCGACTACTTCTTCATCGACCATGGAACCGGTGTCGTCATCGGTGAAACCACGACCGTCGGCGAGTGGGTACGCCTCTATCAGGACGTAACGCTCGGCGCGCTCCACTTCGAGGCCGACGAGAGCGACGAACACAGACTGAAAAAGGGGTACAAACGACACCCCGACATCGGCGACCACGTCGTCATCGGCGCGGGCACGAAAGTTCTGGGCGCTATCACCGTCGGCGACCACGTCAGCATCGGGGCGAACTCCTGGGTCACCGACGACGTTCCGGACGAGACGAAAGTGTACGTCACTGACCACCCGACACAGGAACGGAAACGAACCAAATAACACTGCGACGGTACCGCACGGTTTCTGAAACCGCAAAACTACACTACTCGTCGGACAAACGGGCCTGACTGGTGTCACCGGCCCGGAAATCGCTCACACTGCTGTTGTCAGTTCAGCCGCGAGAAGTATTTCGGCTCTTATAGGTTAAGATAACAACTGTACCAGCATTAGTTTCTGTTTCAATCTCTACCGCCGTGGTCCTCTAGTCGTCACCGGGAACGAACTCGGCGACGCCGCTCAGATTTCGTGACCAGACGCCCTCATTTAGGTCGAGTCCGTCGTTCCACTTCCCGACGACGGTCGAAACCGCGAGGTCGCCGGTGACGTTGTTCATCGTTGCAATCCGCCCGAGGATCGGGTCGACGCCAGCGACGAACCCGACGACCTCCAGTGGGAGGCCGACCTGTGTGAGAATCACGGTGAGCATGACGATGCCCGCTCCCGGAACGCCGGCGGTTCCGATGCTGATGAGGACGGCCACTATCAAGACGAAGACCTGTTCAGTGAGCACCAGTGGCTGTCCGACGACGTTCGCGGCGAACATCACGGTGACTGCCTGCCGGATGGCGGCCCCGTCCATGTTCGCCGTCGCACCGACTGGGAGGGTGAACGAATACACCCGCTCGGCGATCTGCAGGTCTTCGTCCGCATTGCGCATCGTGACAGGGAGCGTTCCGCTCGAGGACCGAGTCGCGAACGCGGTCACCATCGCGTCTTTCGCCCCGCTGAGGAACGCAATCGGCGACACGTCGGCAACCACGCCCATCAAGAGAACGAGATAGGTGAAGCCGATGTGAATGACGATTGCGATAGTGACTGCCAACACGAGTTCGCCCAGTGAGGAGAACAGGCCGATCCCTTCAGTGCCGATTCCGGACGCCATCAGCGCGAACACGCCGAGCACACCGAATTCGAGGACTCCCCGAACGATGACAAACATCGCTTCAGCACCAACCTCAAACGCTTCGAACACCGAATCGACGCTATCCGCGAGCGCGTCTTGCTGGGAGCGGACGTACGTCAGCGCGATTCCGAATACGATGACGAAGAAAACCGTCGCCAGCAGATTCCCCTCCGCGAGCGCCGCGACCGGATTGTTCGGCACGATTCCGAGAACGACATCCAGCAACGACGGCGGTGCTTTCGATTGCGCTTCACCGCCGCCGAATTCGAGGCCACGGCCCGGCTGAAGCACGTTCGCAACCGCAAGGCCAATGATGCCTGCGAGGGTCGTCGTCAGGGCGTAGAGCCCGACTGTCGCACCGCCGATCCTCCCAAGCTTCGCGGGGGAGAGCTGTCGAATCCCGGTCAGCAGTGTGAAGACGATGATCGGGATGACCAGCATATTGAGCAGCCGAAGGAAGAGGTCGCCCACTGGTCTGACCACGGCCATCTGCTCCCCGAACGCGATACCGGCACCTGCACCCAGTATGAAGGCGACGAAGATACGCCAGATGAGTGGGATAGATCGATACCGGCTCCATAGCGTGTGAATGGGTTGTAGCATAGTATACAGCAACGGGTAGTCTTATAAAAACCCGTCAGCCCCGCCAGTATGTGCACGCGGCTATGATGCGGGCTTCGCTTACAAGATCCCGTTTGCAGACGGATTTGTCGGTACATAACAAGTCCTGTCGCCGATCCACTGAAAAGATAACAAAATAGCGGCTGTAGTCCGCTTGTTTTCAGAAACCCGAGGCCGCTGTCACTCCTGCCTGACGGTCATTATTGCCGTTTCCAGCTTCGCTGTTTATTTTCTCGAACCCATCAGGGTGGTCCACTCAATGACTGTCTTCGGACTCCGTTCAAGCAGTGACGGCCTGCGACCCCTGACTCCATTCAGTCCGCCGGGGGGCTGGTTTTCGGTTCGACGACCCGACGCAGTTCCGCTCGCAACGTCGCCCACTTCGCTGCGATGAATCCCATGAGGATGCATGCGAACCCACCAACGGTCGCGAGTGTGACCTGCTGGTCAAGCACGAGCCAGCCGGCGAGCGCGGCGAACAGCGGAATCACGTACTCGATGAAGCTCATCTCGATAGGACCCAGCTGGTCAAGTAGCCGGAAGTACAGCAGGAAACCGCCGATACCGGCGACGACGGCCAAATACAGTAGCGCCGCAAACGCGGACAGCGTCCACGATGCGTCTGCAAACGACTGTCCGGGGAGCGCGAGCACGGTGACATGGAGCACAACGGCCCCGATAGCCATCAACCACGCCTGTGTGGCCAGAAACGACATCGACGGACTGGTATCGTGCGTGACGACGGCCGGGATAGCAAACGCCAGCGCCGACGCGAACACGAGCGCGATCCCGATAGTGCTGCTGAGGAGATTCGCCGGGTCGGGGTCAGCGATGACGATGACGCCGACGAACCCGAGTACTACGCCGACACCGGTATTCGCGGTGAACGTGTCATCGCTGGACGCGAGCTTCGTCAGCGCGGGCGTCACGACGGGGACGAGACCGAGCAGGACGGCGGCGACAGCCCCGGTGACGTACTGCTGCCCGGTGAACAAGAATACGTGGTGGACTCCGATCATAAGCGCACCGCCGACGACGACGTACACGTAGTCATCGCGCGTTTGCGGTCGTTCTAGCGACCCTGTAACGGCTAACGCGGCGAACAGGAGGACGGAGGCGATGTCGAAGCGGGCGGCGGCGAACGGTACCGGCGGCAGGTCGGCGAGGCCGACGTCTGTCGCCATGAAGGCAGTACCCCAGATTGCAGCCAGGAGGAGAAAGCAACCGGTCGTTCGATAGCGACTCATTCAGTTGTCGGTCACCTCCCGACGGTAAAAGGGCCGTCGAAGCCCGTTGCAAATTGCTAGATGTTGCCACTGCGCCAGCGAACACTTGACGCAGAGCTGACGGCTACATCGGATCTGCTGGGTAATACCGGCCGGAGTCAGTACGTTACTTCGACAGTGGGCCGACTCTCACACCGAACGCTACGTCTCTTTGAGGACGGGTGTCTGGATATACTCTCTACTATCTGAACGAGGAAAAGATGGTTTTGAAAGCATATATTGTAAAGACACTGGGACAATATACTCACTTGGAAATATACACCCTCATTTGGAGATTACGAGGCTAAATTCTCGGGATGAGGTTTTGAACCTCTCGTATGTCCGCACTCTCTACGATTGTATCCGCTTCGTCGATTGCTGTCTCGGGAATGCGTTCGTCCGGGTCGAACAACACCGCGGTATCTGCCTCGACGAACGCCTCCGTATCAGTGTGTGAATCGCCGATATAGGTGATTGACGAAGGGTTCTGCTTGATTCGAATCTCTCTCAGTAGTTCTCCTTTCTGGTCGGGCCCGACACCGACATCGATACCCGAAATCCGGCCATCTTCGAACCGAAGCCAGTTTCCGCGAACGAACGCTGGCTCGTACTGCTCGAACTGCGTCGCGAGGTTTGCAACGCCGGCGCTGAGAATGCCGAATCGGATATCCGTATGCTGGAGGTGGTTGAGGAGGTCGACGGCACCCGCTTTCGGCTTGACGGCCCGGGTCGCACGGGTGATATCTGCTCTGGTGATATCGTTCGCACGCCACACGTCGACCGCGCCTCGACACCACTCCGCGAACGTAATCTGACCGGCCTCGAACCGCTCCATCAGTGTATCGGCCGCGGGTGTCGTTCCGTAGAGTGTGTGCAACAGCTCGAACCCACCCCGCTGTCGAGTGAGTGTCCCATCGAGGTCGAACACTACTAGATGCGACATACTACCGTTCCGCGATAACTTCTATCTCGACGTCGATGTCCACTGGTAGTTTAACTACCTCCACAGCGCTGCGAGCGGGATAGGGGGGTGACATGAGCTCACCGTACACTTCGTTCACCTCGTCGTAGTACCGCATATCCTTCACGAAAACCGTCGCTTTCACCACATCGTCGAGTGAAGCGTCACCGGCATCCAGAACAGCAGCTACGTTCCGGAGTGTGCGCCGAGTCTGTTCGGCGGGCGTGCCCTGGATTACCTCGCCGGTATCCGGGTCGACCGGTCCCTGACCGGAAACGTAAATGCGGTCACCGCTAGCGATTCCTTGCGAGTACGGGCCGATACTATCGGGGGCGTCGTCAGTTGTTAGTTCTTCCATGGGTCGTGAGTCAATTGGTTGTCGGCTGGTCGTCTGCGTCGTAGACTTCGTTGATGAACGATGTCGGCAGGCTCGTCGTCAATCCGCCGTCGAGCACCAGATTCTCACCGGTAACGAAACTCGACAGGTCGGAGGCAAGGAACAGGGTCGTATCTGCGACTTCCCGCGGTGTGCCGAACCGACCGAGTGGGTACTGGTCGAGCCAGCGCTCCCGTGCGCTCGTCTCACCGGTCCGTTCCTCCGTGTTTTCCATCTCTGCCCGCCTGTTCGCTGTTTCGATGGTCGCCGCCGAAATAACGTTCGAGCGGATTCCGTGCTGACCGTAGTGGGCGGCAATGTTCCGGGAGAGGGCCAGCAGTCCACTTTTCGCCTCGGAGTAGCCGGAGAGCCCGATACCGAACAGGCCGTTGACTGAGCCCATATGGATTATCGACCCACCGCCAGCGGCGACCATCGCTGGCAGTACCTCTTTGCTCAGGAGGAACTGGCTTTTCAGGTTCAGGTCGAGCATCGACTCGAAGGTGTCCTCGTCACACCGGTGCAACAGATTGGCGGACTCGTCTGCGCCGCCAGCGTTGTTCACGAGCACCCGAACGTCCCCGAACTCCTCGATGGTCGTGTCGACGAGGTCCTGTACCGCCGCCCGGTCTGTGACGTCACATTCGACCGGAACAACGCGGCCATCGTGTGTGTCGGTCAACTCCGTCGCAACCGCTTCGACGTCCTCGTAGGTGCGCGAGCAAACGACGACGTCGCCACCCGCTTCGGCGAATCGGGCCGCAATCTCGCGCCCGATACCCCGCGACGCGCCAGTCACTATGGCTGGCCGGTCCGCTAATGATAGCTCTACCATGACACCGACACCCACGTAAGCTGCCCTCTTGAAAGTTGCTCTCCGCCGCTCATGTGATTCGATACTCCTCGACGGCGTCCACGTCGATACTGATGCCCAGACCGGGCCCCTCCGGGGCAGGGAGGCAGCCGTCGCTGACGTCGAACGGAGCCTCGATGACGTCTGCCTCCCAGCCGTAGTACGTCGAATCCGGGGGCAGCGAAAAGCCCGGGATACCGGTGAACGCGTGAAGGATAGCCGCAGTCCGAATCCCCAGGTCGAACGCACAGTGGTGCGTAAAGGGAACACCGGCGTCTTCGAGGATGGCGGCCTGCTGTCGAATACCACTGATGCCGCCGGCAGGAGTCAGATCGATAACGCCGACGTCCATTGCGCCGGCTTCGACCAGCGATTGCAGATTATGAGAGATGTACGTATCCTCGTTCGGCGCGATGGGCTGCTGGAGTCGTTGCCGAAGCCGAGCTAGCGACCTGTGTGAGTCGACTCGAATCGGCTGCTCCATGTACTGCAGGTAGATTCCAGCGTCTTCGAGCATCGCGCCGACCCGAACTGCCTGGTCGAGCGTCCAGCCCTGATTTGGGTCGAGTCGGAACTCAAGCTGCCCGTCGACCTCGTCGTGCATCGCTTTGATTCGCTCGACGTCTTCTCGCCAGTCCCGACCCGCTTTTGTTTTGAGAACAGTGAAGCCAGCTTCGAGCGCTTCTCGGGCCTTGATGCGAGATTCTTCGGGCGAGAGGATGCCGAGGCAGAACGCAACGGGGACAGCCGTCGGTGCAGTACTGTTGCCATCGACGTTCTGCCGGTGTTGCTGAGTGCCCTGTGTCGGTGCGGTCCACCCGCCGAGCAGCTCGTACACCGGTCTGTCGAGGGCTTTGCCGACGATGTCCCAGCAGGCTGTCTCGACAGCCGCAAAGAACATATCGACGTTCGTGTACTCGACGAACACCTGTCGTCGGAGTCGCTCGATTTCGAACGGCGACTGACCCTCAATCATCGGGCCAACGCCGTCCTCGATAATGGATTCAGTAGCCGCCGGTGACAGGAAGACGCGCATCTCGCCCCAACCGCTAATTCCCTCATCTGTGTCGACACGGACGAGGACGCGTTCCATCGAGTGTAGCTTCCCGTGATTTGTCACGTACGGCCCGATTCCGAGATGTTCATCTAGGTCGGCCAGCGGTACATCTACAGTGACCGCTGACACGCCGGTTATCTCCATGCAACCCAGTCGTTCGGGAACCGATATCAAAGTACCGCTTGCCCCTATCCGTTCACCGAATCGATGGCAGTTCCGACCCACTCCAGTGACTGCTCCGGGAGCAGTCCGTAATTATAGAACGAGAGCCGCGGCACTCCTGTCGCGTTGAGGGTCTGCACGATATCGACAACGGTCGCCTCGTCGTTGATGGCTGGATGTCCCGGCAGGAGACCGACGTGGAGTGGCACGTCATCAATTACTGTCTCAACGGCGTTGTACGCCTCTATGACCGCTTCGCTCGTCGACTCGTAAGCCGGAAGGCAGTAGTAATCGACGTGGTTCGAGAGTGCCTGCAGGTCGGCCCCGACGACCCACTCGCGGCCGGGCTCCGGTGCGCCGACGTAGTAGCCAAGCGGTGTCGTTCCAGCGGCGTCAGCCAGCGTGGCGTACAGTGATGCCAGCGTCCGTTCGCGGACATCGACGTACGCGGCGACGGTGCTGTGGTCCGCGAGCCACTCCTCCGGTGGGTGCTCGTGTGACACGTCGCCGGCGACGATATCGTCTATCGTATCGGCGACAGTCGAACGTACCCGCTCAGCATCGACACCCGCGGCCTTTGCGTTCTTGCGACAGTGTGGACAGAAACACAACCCGAGCAAGAATTCTCCGAGGACTCCCAACCGTGCGTGAATCTTCTGGTGGTGCCAGCCAAAGCCCGTCCCGTAGAAGTAATCGAACGTTTCCAGTTCGATACGAGCGAACTCATCGCGGGACGACAAATCCGAAACCAGTGCCGAGAGATACGTCTGGACCGCGGGCTGGGAGGGACACAGGCCGAAGACCAGGTCGTCACCGTGTGCAGATTCCAGCGTGTACTCTGGATTGGCCATCCCGAGCCGAGAGTTGTGACAGCCGACTGTCCACGAATTGAGCGTCAGGTCAGACAAACCGGCGGCGGCGTTTGCGACCCAGTCGCCGTCCATTCCCTCGTACGGAACCGGTTCGAGGTCCCCGTACTCCGGGCCGGGCTCGAAATACGAACTCGCGCGGGCAAACAGCGTCCGTCGCTCCGGACTGTGCGGCGTGAATGCCTGCACAGTGTGATAGTTCGTCGCGAGGTTCAGCTCGTCGATGCCGATGTCACGCAGTCGCCGTTCCACCTCCACTGGCCCTTCGTCCAGAAGGTCCCACGGGTACGCCCACATCGCGAATTCCATACGCGACCAACTATCGCGGCGATAATAAAAGTAGAGGCAGCTACTCCTTGACCGCGCCAGCTGTCATCCCTGCGACGATATACTCCTCCAGGAAGGCGAATAAAATCAAGAGTGGGATAATGCCGATAACAGACACAGTGAGCATCATCCGCCAGTCGGTCTGCAGCGCCCCGACCATGGAGAAGACCCCGCGCGGGATGTTGTACTTCGCACTGTCAGTGAGGAAGGTGAGTACGAACAGCAGCCGGTTCCAGGCATAGAGGAAGGTGTAGGTGACGCTGGCGACCAGCGCTGGCTTCGTGAGCGGGAGCACGATTTTCGTGAGGATTTGCAGTTGACTCGCGCCGTCGATACGCGCAGATTCTTCGAGCGCGACGGGTATCGTCTTGAAATACCCGTACAGCATCCAGACGTTGAACGGTAGCGTGAACGCCGCCGCCGGGACGATTACAGCCAGATAGGTGTTGAACAGCCCCATCTGGGTGATAACGTCGAAGAGACCGACGATTAACACGACCGGTGCGAACATCTGCACGACCAGCACAGAGAGAAGGAAGGTTCGCTTCCCCACGAAATCGTTCCGGGCGCACGAGTACGCGGCCGGTATCGCCAACAGAAGCGTCAACACGACCGTCCCCACCGAGATGATAAAGCTGTTCCCGACCCAGAGCAGCACGTCGGTCTGTGTCCAGACCTGCAGATACGCCTGTATGCTGGGGTCGCTGGGAACCAGCGTTGCCGGTGCAGCGAAAATCTCCGATTCCGGCTTGAGCGTGCTCGAGAACATCGCGTAGAACGGCAACATCATGAGCCCGAGCAGTCCGATTAGCACGCCGTAGAGTCGGACTTTGCGGAGATTGCTCCGGTCGTGGCCTGCCATCGTCATAGCTCGTCACCTCCGCGCGTGTAGATGCGCAGGTAGATGATAGCGAAGACGAACAGGAACAGGAACCCGATGACGCTGTAGGCGGCCCCGCGTCCGAGGTTCCCGTTCTGGAGGCCCACCTGATAGATGTGGATAACGAGCGTTGCTGTTGAGCTAATCGGCCCGCCACCGGTCATCGTCCAGATGACGTCGAAACTGACGAACGTCCATATCGTCGACAGAAGCGTGGCAATCAGGACGACGCTCTTCAGTTGCGGGAGCGTGATGTACCGGAACTGATGCCACTTCTCGGCACCGTCGATGGCGGCTGCCTCGTACAGTTCCTGGGGTATCGACTGCAGGCCCGCGAGGAAGATAATCGCCATGAACGGTGTCCCAATCCAGATATCGGCTACGACGACGCCGAGCCACGCCAGACTCGGGTTTCCGAGGATGCCAATACCCTGCTCGATGACGCCGAGTTTCAGCAATATCGCGTTAAGATAGCCGAACTGCGGGTGCTCTATCCAGCGGAACACCACGGCGGAGATTGCGTAGGGAATGCCCCACGGAATGAGAAACGCCGTGCGGAAAAACTTCCGACCACGAATATCACCCTTGAGGTGAACGGCGATAAGCAGTCCCAGCAGTGTCTTGCCCAGGACACCGACGACGACCCAGCGACCGGTCTGCCAGAGCAGGCGGTAGAAGATGTCGCTGTTGAATATCTCGACGTAGTGCTGGAGTCCGACGAACGTCTCGATGTTCGAGTCGGCCGGTGACTGGTACAGTGACAGCCGAAACGTCTCGATGATAGGGTAGCCGACGACGGCCAGCAGGAACACGGCCGCGGGGGCGATGAGAAGGTACGCCCGGCTGTTGCGCTGGACGTACGCCAACCCTTGTTCAAGACGCGAGTCGTCGGACGCCTCGGTGTATTCCTCTGCCAGACTCATCCCTGTCTGTCACTCCATAGCATCTTCGAGGTCACTCTGGGCATCGTTGAGCGCTTTCTGCGGTGACTTCCGGTCCGCCAGTGCCTCCTGAATGGCCTGGACCATCCGGTCGTTGAACTCGCTGAAGTTACCGAGCTTTGGCCGGGCACGAGCGTATTGCCCCGCCTCGACGAACGGTCCCCAGTTGTCTGAATCCGAGAAGTACGAGCGCTCACCGACGGCTTCGACGACAGGAAGGAACCCTTTCTGCTTCGAGTACTGGAACCGCCGCTCCTCGTCGAAGTAGAACCGAACCAGGTCCCGGGCGAGGTCCTTGTGTTCGCTCTGACTCAAGATAGCGAGCGTGTCGATAGTGAACAGGCTGTACCGGCCTTCAGGGCCACGCGGTACCTGAACGATGCCGTAGTCGAAGTCGACATCACCGTTTTCCTTCGCGGAAGTGATGTTAAGACCCGTGTACACGTGCCCGATAACCATCCCGAGGTCACCGTTCTCGAATAGCTGTCGGATGTCCTGCCGAGTCGAGGAGAGCGGCGAGGACTGTGTGACATTGTGTTCGAGGTGGAGGTCAGTGTACAACGAGAGGGCATCGACAGCACCACTGGAGTTTACGACTGGCATCCCTTCGTCGTCGACGAGGTCCGCGCCGTGTGACCAGTGGTAGTGGTAGTACTGCGACCCGGTTTCGATTGCGTCGGCCCCTGCAAGCCCCAGTGCAGGCACGCTCGCATCACTGTCGCGGATTTGCGTAGCGGCATCCAGCATATCCTGCCACGAATCGAGCGACGGGTCTTTGGGGTCGAGCCCCGCCGTCTCGAAGACGTCTTTGTTGTAGTAGAGGCACTTGTTCGAGGCGGCCCACGGCACGCCGTAGTGGGACCCGTTGTACATCGTTCCTTCGGCCACGCCGTCGTAGAACTGCTCACCGAACTCCCCGTCCATCATGTCGTCGAGCGGTTCGAGCGCGTCCTTGCCCACGAGCTGGGGTATCCAGCGCGCCGGCCACCGACTGACATCGGGCGCTTCGCCGCCGTCGACACGGTTGTTCACGGTTTGTCGCGCGTTGTCCCACGTGACGCTTGTAAACTCCACGTCCACGTCGTGTTCGTCCTCGAAGGCCGCGTTGTTCTCCTCGAAGAACTGCTTGATGTTGTCTCCAACGCCCATCGTGAGGAACTGCACGCTCTGCGTACTGCCGTCGCCCCCGTCACCGCCGCTCCCACTGTCGCCGTCACCACCGTCACTACCGCTCCCACCGTCGCCGCTACACCCGGCGATGGCGATGGCACCGCCTGCGCCGAGTGCTTGGAGAAGCTGTCGGCGGTCGATACTGTCCTCGACAGACCTGTCGTTGTTATCGGGCTGCATCATTAATGTCACCTACTTCCATGTACATAATTCTTTGTGTTCTGTGGCTCATTGGTCAGGAATTGCTCTCGTGAATCGCGGTCATGAGGGCCGCAAGTTCGTCGCCGATGACCGAGCGGATTCGTTCGCCTGTCTCGGCAGTCGCCTGCTTCGGCGTTCCGATGGCACCGGACGTGGAATACTCGTCGAAGGAACGATAAACGGCGACGTTGCCCCCGTCGAGCAGGTCCTGTCCACCCCATCTGTAGTGTTCGTCCATCGGTTCCCCGTCGCGGACCTCCGGGTCGCCCACGAGGTCCGGTCGGAGCGCAAGCATGAGGGACGTCTCGAACTCGCCGCCGTGGGCCATCCCCCCCGTCTCCGTCGTTCGGAGTTCCTCGATTCGATCCGACGCCAGGTGGAAGTACGTCGTTCCGAGTACTTCCGCATCGGTGTCGACGCCCACTGTACTCACGACGGCGTCGATGAGCGAACTGTTCCCGCCGTGGCCATTGACGAACAGCACCGCGTCGAATCCGTTCTGGATGCCAGCGTGTGCGATATCCTCAAGCGTTGCTCGTAAGTGTGCGAATTCGAGCGACAGGGTCCCACCGAACGACAGATGGTGTGGCGAGAACCCGCTCCATATCGGCGGCGTCACGACGACAGGCACGTCGTCCAGACGCTCGACAGCAGTGTCGACCATCGCCTCGACCAGGAGTGTGTCGGTGACGACCGGGAGGTGGTTCCCGTGCTGTTCGACGCTTCCGACGGGAATAACGAGAACAGAGCCCGACTGTTCGCCGACACCTCGGATCTGACTCGCCGTCATTCCAGCCCACTCGCTCTCTTTCCGACCGATAGTATCGTACAACATGTTACGCTGATTCTGTCCGCTGTAGCTGGTTCAGTTCCACTCGCTCGCCGTCGGGACCGAACAGATGCATATCTTCCGTATGAAATCCTAACGCGATTTCGTCGCCCCGTTCCGGGCGGTACTCGCTATCGACTCGGGCTACGACTTCTTTCGACCCGTCTGCTGTCTCCAGATAGAGGAAATTGTCCGAACCCATGGGTTCTACGACGTCCACGACCGTATCGATGTACGACCCGGCGTCCTCGGCGACGAAATCCTCCGGACGGACGCCTAGCGTGTACTCCCCATCCGGAATATCGACGTTGAGCGTAAACTCCACACCTGCTGAGTGGACCGCCGTGCGTCCACCGCTATTTGTCACGCTCACCTCGAAGAAGTTCATCGATGGTGACCCGATGAACCCCGCGACAAATTTGTTGTTGGGCTCGTCGTAGCAGCGCTCCGGCGGCGCAACCTGTTGGAGCTCACCCTGATTGAGAATCACGATCCGGTCCGCCATCGTCATCGCTTCCGTCTGATCGTGCGTGACGTAAATCGTCGTCACGTCAAGCTCTTCCTGAATCCGCTGGATCTCCGTACGCATCTGGGTCCGAAGCTTCGCATCGAGATTCGACAGCGGCTCGTCCATCAGAAACACCTCTGGGTCGCGGACGATAGCCCGCCCAAGCGCGACGCGCTGTTGCTGGCCACCCGAGAGTTGCTTCGGTAGGTCGTCCATGAGATCCGAAATCTCCAGTAGCTCGGCGGCCTCGGTTACCCGTTGCTCGATCTGATCATCGTACTCGCCTGACAGCCGAAGCCCGAAGGACATGTTATCGCGCACGGTCATGTGTGGGTACAGCGCGTAGCTCTGGAACACCATCGCAATGTTCCGGTCCTGTGGACGAACGTCGTTGACTACGTCCCCGCCGATAGCAATCTCACCGTCGGTGACTGTTTCGAGGCCGGCGATCATCCGAAGTGTGGTCGACTTGCCACACCCGGATGGTCCGACAACGACGACAAACTCTCCATCCTCGACGGCCAGAGAGAGGTCCTCAACTGCAAGGACGTTGTCGTCGTATACCTTGCTGACATTTGATAGTGTAACTTCGCTCATACCGAGTAGAAGAAGCATCGCAATCATCATTAATAAATGTTGGTAGTACCGGCACAGTCAGGCAGACCGATCACATCGAAACCGGCAGCGCCTTGCGGAGCAACGCCCGGTATGACTGCGTAGCCGGCGGTTCTGAACCGAGGCCCAAACGTCACACCCGTACGTACGACCTCATTCCGTGATACAGAAGACGGAGCAGAGAACTACTACTTCGCGGAAAATGGGATCTCAGAGCGGTTCCAATTCCTTTCAACCAGATTGAAAGCCACTTGTTGCGCTCGTGTGGAACAGACGAATGTCACAAAGCGACGTTAGAGTAACTGTAACTGCTGAATTAGGGACTGGATCTTACGTCCCACATGCTCGTGTGGTATGTTGTCACCCTTCGCGAGTGACAAGGCCGAGGAAAATAACATCCGTACTCATGTTAGAATAGACAACATCGGTGGATAGTACCACTTTCCAACGTGATTGGAAACATTTTGGCTCTCGGCGGAATCTATTTCACTCTGCAAAAAAAAGCGCATCCATGGCCTCGCAAAACAACAAAACGATCAGTGCGGTTGAGACAACGCTGGATATTCTCGCCGCGCTCGAAAAACGTGAACCGGTCGGTCTCTCCGATCTCGCGTCTCATCTGGATATCCCCACAAGCACTGTGTTTATTCACCTCAACACACTCGTCCAGCGTGACTACGTCGTCAAGGAATCCGGGCAGTATCGCCGGTCTTTCCGCTTTCTGGAGCTGGGAGGCAGCGTTCGGCAGAGACTAGACATCGGTCGACTGCTTCGCAATAAAGTTGAGGAACTCAGCAGAGAGACCGGTGAGATTGCTGGTGCCGGCATCGAAGAGAACGGCCAGCGGGTCATCCTCTACAGGAGTTCAGGCGGAAAGGCTGCGGGCGACGAAATCCCTATCGGGAATCACACCGAGATGCACTGGACATCGCTGGGCAAAGTTATTCTGGCGCATCTTCCGGTCGAAAAACGAAACGAAATCGTTGCCGACCATGGACTTCCGAAAGGGACTGATAACACGCTGTCATCCCGGTCCGATCTCGAAGCGGCCCTCAAGCGAGTCCGTGACCAGGGCTACGCGATAGACGACGAGGAGCATCTCAGGGGCGTTCGCGGTGTCGCCGTGCCGATATTCAACGACGAACAGGAGGTCATGGTCTCCCTCGGTATCACTGGGCCCAGAGATAGATTCACCTCTAGGTATATGGCAAATCTGTTAGAGATACTTCGATATACGAAAAACGAAATCGAAGTTCGAAGTCAGTACTACGAATACAGTACTATAGACGGATAGACGGGTGGCCGACGTTGAAAGACGTCGACCGCCCGGAGCCGGACCCGGATGGCGTCGTCGCTCAGGTCAATTCCTGCGGAGTCTGCCGGAGCGACTGGCAGGGCTGGGTCGGTAACTGGGACTGGTTCGACTACATATACAGACCACTGCCGCCCGCATCGCTCCCGTTACTCTCGAACTGGGCGGGAAGTCGCCGCTCGTTGTCTTTCCCGATGCGGACGTGGAAACGGCAGTCGACGCGGCCACGGCAGGCGTCTACTACAGCACCGGTGAGACCTGTGACGCATTGTCGCGGGCCATCGTCCACGAAGACATCCACGACGAGTTCGTCGACCGACTGATGACCCGGGCTGAATCGTTCACGCTTGGTGACCCCGCCTTGACTTGCCCGATGAAACACACTGTTCTGATTTGATAGCCAATCCTGGAGGCTCAATACAAATACTGAATTACGTATCACCTCTTGCGAGTATAAACATATCCAGCACAGTTCTTCTGAATATGCCCCGAACGAATACTGAGTTCAGACTGGTAGTTTGTATAACCGAAAAGATAGAACGAAAATTGGGAAATACCAGACCATACCTCTATGCTTGTACCTATACTATGGGTGAGTGTCTATATATCCGATTGCTTTCCTGCTTCTGTTTGGGTGTCGTGCCACGGGTTCCACGCTCGTGCTACGCCGCACTCGGCAACCACTCTGTTGTATCATCCGCTTCAGGCCCCATGGTTTCAATACGCTCTGTTATCTCATTCGGAAACAGTGACTCTCAGTCGCCACCGCACCTCACCAAGCAGTTTTTTCGGTGTTGTTCGGGAACTGCTCGCCAGACGCTCGCCACTCGAACTGACTGAGCTTCTCACTTCTATAGTAACAATTGAAACGATGTACACACTGATCGCACTGCCGCCGTGCGATCAGGTGTGCATTGATTTTCAATGGCTACTATAGCTCCGGTGCCGACTACGACAGTACGATGACCGAACGCTCATCCCCGCCAGAATGACACCACAGGCTACTGATTCCGATATTTCGGACACCGCTGCTGAGACACCTGTTCAAACAGCCGACTCGACGTGGTGGCTTGTAGCGGGTGCAAGCCTCATCTCGTTGGGACTGGCTGCCTACGAGATCGTCCCTGCAAGCGTGACACCACTCATTCAGGAGTCACTACAGGTCGGGCCGACAGCCGCCGGCCTCCTGGTCGGGGTCATGTTCGGCACCGCTGTCGTCGTCAGTCTCCCTGTCGGGGCTGTGCTGGACCGGACCGATTCGAGGACCGCGATGGCACTTGCGGTGGGCACGTTAGTCATCGCCGGGACGTGGGGCTGGCTAGCCGGTCGGCGTGGCCAGTACCAATCAATCCTCGCGTCGCGTGCACTGGGAGGAGCTGCGTATGTCATCGTCTGGAACGCCGGCATCGACATGGTGAGCCGGGCCGTCGACGGCTCCAACCGTGCGACAGCAGTCGGCATCTTCACTGCCAGTGGGCCGGTCGGCTTCGCACTCGGACAGGGAACGGGGCCGCTCATCGCCCAGCGGTTCGGCTGGCCGGCTGTCTTTCTGGCATTCATTGGCCCCGCCCTCGCGGGCTTGGCCGTCTTCTGGCCGGCGAGCCGCGGGCACGGCGGGAGCCGCGGCGATGCCCCGTCCCTGCAGGAATTCGGGGCAGTGCTCCGGAGCCGGAACGTCTGGCTCGTCGGTGTCCTCGGCTTCCTCGGCTACGCGCTGTACCTGTTCGTGAATAGCTGGGGCTCGTCGTACCTCACGCAAGGACTGGACTTCTCCCTGGCCGTAAGCGGACTCGTCGTTGCCGTGTTCCCCGCCGTTGGTGTGGTCTCTCGAATCAGCGGCGGGCTCATCTCGGACCGGGTCTTCAACGGCAGACGGCGACCGGTCGTGTTGTCGTCCTTCGGCCTTGCTGCGCCGCTTCTCCTCGGGTTTACGCAGTTTCGCTCGTTGCCACTGCTTGTTGCCGTCCTCCTGCTGATCGGGTTTGCGGTCCAACTGACGCTTGGCCTCTCGTTTACGTATGTTCGAGAGCTCGTTGATCCGCCCGTCGCTGCGACGGCGGTCGCGTTCCAGACCAGTATCGGCCTGGCAGGGGCATTTGTTGCACCGATCGCTGGTGGAGCCGTAGTAAACAGCGTCGGATTTGAGCCAGCGTTTTTATTGGCTGGCACGGTTGCTGTCGCCGGTCTCATCGTCGCCTGGCAGGCCCCAGAACCGGAACGCCAGTAGGGTAGTACGGACGCAGTTCAGACTATGGCGACGGAATGCTGAGCCCAGATTCGCACCGTCTTCGGACAAACTGATTTGATGATGGTCTGTATATTGCGAACGAATGCCAGCCGAATCGTTCACACTCGCGGCCGCGCAGGTAGAGCCAGTCTACCACGACAAGGAGGGAACGCTGGACAAGACATGCCGGTATATCGAGCAGGCGGGACGGGACGGTGCAGACATCGTGGTCTTCCCGGAGACGTACTTCCCGGGGTACCCATACTGGCGAGGTAGCGTCTCTATCTCCAGATGGACCGACCTGATGGTGGACCTCCAGAAGAACAGTCTCCACGTCGACGACGAGGCTATCGAGGTACTCGGTGAGGCAGTCGCGGAGGCGGACCTCACACTCGTGCTGGGCACGAACGAAGTCAGTGACCGGCAGGGAAGCGAGACGCTCTACAATTCGCTGTTTTACTTCGACAGTACGGGGGAGCTGATGGGTCGACACCGGAAACTGATGCCGACCCACGAGGAGCGAGCCATCTGGGGCCGGGGCGACCCATCCAGCCTGGCCACGTATGAGACGGATATCGGTTGGCTCGGCGGTCTCATCTGCTACGAGAACCACATGACGCTCTCGAAAGCGGCGCTGACCGCAATGGGCGAGGAGATACACGCCGCCGTCTGGCCCGGCTTCTGGAAACAACACGGTCATCCAGGGGACAAGACTCGAGCGGAGACGAGCGAGGCCGTGGATACCTGTGATATCTATCCCGCCATGCGGGAGTACGCCTTCGAAACCCAGTCGTTCGTCGCTGCGTGCTCAGCGTACATGAGCGACGCTGTTCCAGACGGTTTCTCTGAGGACGAACTCGGGTTCAACGTCGCCGCGGGCGGGAGTATGCTCATCAACCCGGCGGGGATTGTCAAGGCTGGTCCGCTGGTCGGTGAGGAGGGGCTCCTGACTGCCGAGTTCCAGGACGACGAACGGCGGGCGACAAAGGCGTACTTCGATGCGATGGGTCACTACACCCGCTGGGACGCAGTGAGCCTGTCTATCAACGACGAAACGTTGGCGCCCTCACAGCCGCGAGAACCAAGCAAAAATCCGGTCGCCGGAACCAGTTCACTCTCGGCAGCACAGGCACAAGCGGTCGCCGACGAGTACGACGTTCCTGTCGAGGCTGTCGAAGCTGTCGCCGATAAACTGACCGACTGACCACGATTAGTTATAGTAGCCATTGAAAATCAATGCACACCTGATTGCACGGCGGCAGTGCGATCAGTGTGTACATCGTTTCAATTGTTACTATAGGTACCCTCAAATAAACCACACATGCTACGCGGCTGAGTTACTTATTGTAACTGTCCGGAATCAGCACGACGCCGTGGAAGTCGAAGAGGTCGGAAACAGCCGCCTCGATACGACCGAAGTTCGGCGGTAGCGCGACTGCCGGTAGATAGAAATCGACGTTTGAGAACTCGCTATCCGCGGTGGATTGGTTTTGTGGTTCACTCATGTCAATACAATATACTGGGTACAGCCTTCTAAGCTCATTGTAGGATAATTACGGGTATTTATTACGCACAATTATAAACGATTGTTAATACACATTCCGATAGAGACGTGTGCTACTCGCCGAATTGGCTGGTTCAATGACACATGTCTTCTGAGTTGTTTCTCGTTACTTCGTCGCTTAGACTGCGTCCGGAGACTCGTTCTCATTGGTGAAAACACAGTCTCGCTAACACGATCGGGGCCATTTGGGACGGCAGTCAGCTTTTTATTTTTGCCCTCGTGTGTGCACCTGTGCATGTAAACATTGACGTGGAGACCCCGCGTACATACAGCAGTTCACAGATGATGCCACTCCGTTGTCGAACTGG
Organism: Haloarcula sp. CBA1115; assembly: GCF_000827835.1. Classification (NCBI taxonomy): domain Archaea; kingdom Methanobacteriati; phylum Methanobacteriota; class Halobacteria; order Halobacteriales; family Haloarculaceae; genus Haloarcula; species Haloarcula sp. CBA1115. The sequence goes on from NZ_CP010530.1 coordinate 403,382, forward strand.
TATTCGTCTTTGACGCTTCGATTGTAATCTCCGTACCTAAAATGTCAATAACGACGAAAATACACATTGAACACGAACGCCTCGCTCTGGTTCCAACGTTACAGAACCTCGAAGACATAGCGATACGTGTCATCACACAGGGGAATACCGATCCGGGCTCCACTGTGTTTCCGTTCCTCATCGAGTATCGTGACAGAGACCGACTCGAAGAGATGCTCGATGCCGATCCGACAGTCCAGAGCTACGAACTCGTCGACTGGACCGACCAGACCGGCATATACTACATCGAACACACCCCCGAAACGAAACTCATCAGCTCAGTCGTCACGGATGTCAACGGATTTCTCGTCCATACCGAAACGAAGGGCAACGGATGGCTCGTCCGACTCCTCCTCCCCGACCGAGAGGCACTCAACACGATCTGGGAGTATGCCAACGAGAACGACATCTCGCTCGATATCATCGAAATCTACGGAAACACGGACACCGGCGGCGAATCGTCGTACGGCTTGACCGATGAGCAGCGGACCGCGCTGACAACCGCCTACGAAAACGGTTATTTCGGAGAACCCAGGGATATCTCCTTGAACGAAGTCGCAGACGAAATCGGATTGTCCTCGACAGCGATGAGCGGCCGTCTCCGGCGGGGTATGCGGAACCTCATTGCAGCAACAATAATCGACAGAAAGGAGTGAGTCCACAGTTCCGCCACTGGGAGCGCTCGGAAGGCGTTCCAATCGTTTTACCGATTTAAACCAACTCTCGTGACATCGAATCGCATTTGAAACTGTATCCTGGTGTATGTGCACACAAATATCGAAAATAGAGTCATTGATGCAGATACTGGACCTATCTAACCGTGGTGTTTACTCGGATCGCCCGCTCGAATCCTTTTGACGGTAGACCGGTCGCAATGCTTTCGCGTCTTTGTTGTATCCCAACCACACGCTCAACGCTGTTGCGGCGAAGACAAGATACACGGGGAACAAGAGAACAAGTGCGTATCCAGCAAACACCGGTGTCAGGACGTCTAGCCAGTACAGTGTCGCAATCCCGGCGAGTCCACCGACCGCGCTCGCGATAATTCCCAGGCGAAACGCCTGAGCAGCGGCGGGACCGGGCGACAGGTGAATCGTATCCATACGGCGTTTTATATGGCTGGTACCTCATAAGTCGCGCGCGAGATACGCTATCAAGGTCCGGGCTAGCATTGGTGTGGCGACATCCCACTGGTTCAGATCCAAACGGCAGGATTCCAGTTCCAGAATACGACTTGCTGTCACTTGAAACAATGTCCGTATAGTAGCCATTGAAAATCAATGCACACCTGATCGCACGGCGGCAGTGCGATCAGTGTGTACATCGTTTCAATTGTTACTATAGCTCGGGCAGCGGATTTGATGCGTCGGTTTCGAGCGGTGGCCTCGCTCGTCGGTGGGACGGACTTATTACCAGCAGCCCGACAAAGAGGTACGTATGAAACTCTCGCTGATCGCCGCTGTTGCGACTAACGGCGTGATCGGTGCCGGCGGCGACATTCCGTGGCAGTATCCCGAGGATCTGATACATTTCAAACAGACGACTATCGGTCATCCGGTGATTATGGGCCGGCGTACCTTTGAGAGCATCCGCCGTGATCTCGACGGCCCACTCCCGGAGCGATTGAACATTGTTCTGACTACGACGCCGCGTCACCTTCCTGACAGTGTCACGGCTGTCACCTCGACGACGGCGGCGTTGACCGAAGCGGCCAACAGCGGCGCATCTACGACGTATGTCATTGGCGGCGCTACTGTGTACGAGCAGTTTCTCCCAAAGGCCGACGAGCTAATCCTCACCGAACTAACGGCAACATTCGACGGCGATACGGTCTTCCCGACCGTCGATTGGTCGTGCTGGTCCGAGACGGAACGAACGACACACAGCGACTTCGAC
>NZ_CP010531.1:0-133853 GCF_000827835.1 Haloarcula sp. CBA1115
CGAGCTCGAATCTGCAGTCGAGAACTATGCCGGTGGACGACACAGGCGACGGAACAGCAAGCGTACGCCGTCGTCGACGAGGTTCTCAGTTCATTTGAATCGATGCAAGCTGTTTCCAGTGATCTCTCGCCACTGGCGTTGCTCACTCGAGCGTTCGATGGCGTTCCGATTCGTGTTCCTCAGGGTGCTGCCAGCGGTCACGTCGAGGTTCTGGGGATGCTCGACGCGCGGATGCGCTCGTTCGAGAACGTCTACGTCGTCGGGCTCACGACGGAACATTTCCCGTCTCACCGGAACGACCGGCATTTTTCGATGAGATGACTGACGCCCATCCTCGGTTCGACACGGGTGACGAGCGCCTTCGAGGCCGCTATCTCTTCGCAACGCTGCTGGCGAACGTCGATGAAGTCACACTCACAACTCCAGCATCGGGCGATGATGAATCGGCAGTCGTCCGCTCACCGGTACTCGATGAACTCCAACGAGTAACCGGTATCGAACCAGTAGCGGGTCTTGACGAGCGCATCGGCTCCCGTGAAGACCTCCAGCGTCGCCTCGCCGCTCACTCAAGTCGGCGAGTTGCTGTCGATTACGCCGGCGAGCACGGCGACCTCACACCCGATCAGACGAAACGAACTGACCGGGGCCTCAGCTGTGCCGAGAATCGAAGCGATCCAGATCTCACATCTCACGATGGCCTTCTCGATGCAGACACTGTCGATGCAGTGTATCCTCCCTCTGAGCGCGAACCCTACAGCGCGAGCCGAATCCAACGGTACGTCGAATGCGGATTCAAGTTCTATGCGGAGAACGTTCTCGACATTGAGGATCCGGACGACGTCGAAGTGACGCCGACACCTCTCGAGACCGGTAGTTACGTTCACGACGTTCTCGAACGCTTCTATGTGGAGCTTGCGGCGGAGTCGAGCGAGGAACTCGATGTCAGTGCATACGAGAGAGACGAATTGGAAGACCGTCTCCTCGATATCGCACTCGACGAACTGGCGGACGCCGACTTCGAGTACGACGGCCTGTTCTATGAACGCTGGCTCACTGAGTTGTTCGCCGGATTGGGCGACTCAGAAACGAACCCGTACTCGGGCAGTTCGAGACCGCACGAAGCACCCGAGAAAGGGTTGCTCGCGACGTTCATCGAAGAGGAACTCATGCGAGGCGGCGATACCCGACCGCGCAGGTTCGAAGCCCCATTCGGTGACGGGTTACCTGATTCCGACACGGGACCGTTCGAGGTTGAACAACCTGACGGGTCGACCGTTTCGATCCGTGGGTACATCGACCGCGTCGACGAGGGTGGTACCGACGAACAACCGGAATTAGCGCTGTTCGACTACAAGACGGGACGCGCACCGTATATGACCAAGACGACGGGCGGGACGAAGTTCCAGCTCCCGATCTACCTCCTCGCTGCGGAGGCCGTCTTGAGTGAGGACGATCTCGATGACGCTGCACTGTCCGCGACGTACTACCAAGTCCGGCCGCCAAACGACGTCAAAGTCTCACGCGGTGTGGAATCGAAGTTCGATTCACAGGCAGAGCTACGTCGATTCTTGGACGAAGTCGTGCCGGAGTGGCTCGGTCAGATCGATGACGCCATCGCGAATGGCCGGTTCCATACGACGCTGTTGTCGAGTCGGGGAGCGAATTGCAGCTACTGTGACTATCGTCGCGCCTGTGACGTCCGCCACCATCGGAAGCGCGAGCGTGTCGACCACGCACGGGGAGACGAGTCAGCGTATGTTCCGTTACGCGTACAGGACGATGCGGACCTCGAGGTGGTGATGAGCGATGACTGATGAAGACGATGCAATTCAGCTTACCACCGAACAGGAAGACGCACTCGTTCAGGACCGGAACGTAGCCATCACCGCCGGCGCTGGGACCGGCAAAACGACGACACTGACTGAGCGCTACGTCACCATTCTCGAAGAGAATCCGTCACTCACCCCTGAGAACATCGTCACGATCACGTTCACGCGAAAGGCCGCGGCGGAGTTGACCGAACGCGTCCGGACGGAAGTCTACGACCGGCTCGCTGCCGAGGATTGTCCTGATGGATACCATCGGTGGCGAGACGTTCTCGACGAACTCGAAGACGGCTACGTCCACACGATACACGCATTCTGTACCCGACTGTTACGAGAACGTGCCGTCGAAGCGCCAGTCCCACTCGGGTTCGACGTTCTCGACGAAGACGGCGCCGCAACCCTCCAGCGAGAAGTCGTCACGGAGTTCCTCGAAGGAAATCAGAGCGACGAGGACGTCGCGCTGCTCGCCCAGCTCTGGGGACGAAGCCAACTCGTCGACGTATTGACCGGGTTGCTCGATGAGCGCCCACAGAGCGAGGCCGTCCTCGAACGCTGGCGAGATGCTGACGTCGAGGAGTACGTGGACGTCCTCTGGGAGACTGTCTGTGACCTGGACGCCGATGATGCTCGTGAGACGCTCTACACACACGGCGTGCTGGAAACCCTGCGAGAGCTGGCTGACCGGCTCCCCGCGGGTGCCGACGTTCAGGACGAGGACGGCTTGCGAGCGTATCGGACCTTCGAGGACATCGCGACGACGCTCCCGGAGTCTCCCTCGGAGAGTGATCCCCGCAGGTGCCAGCGCGCGATTCTCGACCTCTACGAGGTATGTGAGAAGAAGAGCGGTGGACTCTACAGTAGTTCAGGCTACGTCGTTGGGTCTCGGGAGGACTGGCACGAACACGGTGATGTCTACGATGATCTGAAAGACGCTGTCGACGTGGTAATCGGGGCTGTCGCATCCCACGAGGACGCGGTCGACACGACGCCGGGCGAACTCGAGGAGAACAGTGCGCACTACGCGCTGGCGTTGATGCGTGTTTTCGATGGAGTTCTGGAACGCTACGAAGCTGGGAAGGACCGTCGAGATGCGCTCGATTTCCCCGACGTGATCGAGACCACCATTTCGTTCCTCCGTGAGAATGAGGAGGTTCGTCGCCGTCTCCAGGACAAGTTCGAGGCGGTAATGGTCGACGAGTTCCAGGACACGGACGACCGGCAGTGGGAGCTCGTGAAGCTCCTCACCGGCGTCGACGAGGAGACGGCGACGAACGTGTTCCTCGTTGGTGACGAGAAACAGAGTATCTACGCGTTCCGCGGCGCTGACGTCACGACGTTCGGTGCAGCACGGGACGAACTGCAGTCTGTAAACAGCAGTCTCGGGCTGGACGAGGTTCCCGACAGCGAAGTCGAGAGCCCGACCTCCCTCGAACTCTCGGGTAATTTCCGGACGCTTGAGGCCCCTCTCACGTTCTTGAACAGACTCTTTGATCAGTTGTTCCAGCCCGAAGACGACGAGCATGCACCGTTCGAAGCGCCGCCACAACCGCTCACGGCGAGACGAGACCGAGTCGAAGACATCGAGGGACTCGACGGCAGTATCGAATATCTCGTCGTCCCTGACGACGCAGAGACGGCGGCGACGCTCTTCGGTGACGACCACCCCGTCGCTGAGGGAGCGTTGGACCATACAATCGAAGCAGAGGCACAGGCACTCGCAGCCCGACTGACGACCCTCTTTGACGACCCACCGCTCGTTCAGGACACGGATACTGGTGAGCACCGTTCCGCGACCCCTGACGACGTGGCAATCTTGCTCCGTCGGCGAACACACCTCGACCGGTACCAGCGAGCCCTCGAAGAGTACGACATCCCGTATACGGTCATCGGCGGTGTCGGATTCTACGACACGCCCGAGGTGCAGGCGCTCACGAATCTCCTAGGGGTACTCGGTGATCCGACGGACGACATCTCTCTGTACGGTGTACTCCGATCACCCCTGTTTGGGTTTACCGACGACCGGCTCGCGCCGGCGGTCGCAAGTGCAGACTCGATCTGGACGGCCTTGGAAACGTCCGGTGATCCACAGCTTACGGACGCGTTCGAGCTGCTATCGAGCTGGCGTACGCTGAGTGGGTGTGCGGAGCCGGGAGAAGAGGGCGTCCTTTCGTGGAATCGCGTCCTCACGCGCGTCATCGACGATACCGGGTACCTGACGAGTGTCAGTGCCGACGAACGCGGCCAGCAGGCAGTTGCGAACGTCGAGAAGTTCCGTGATCAGGTCCGAACTTGGAGCGAAAACGGCGTTCACACGGCTGCTGGGTTGCTACATCGGATCGACCGGCAGGCAGAAATCGATCCACGTGAGGGTGAAGCAGATATACCTGGCGATGCCGAGGGCGTTCGAATCATGACGATTCACTCCTCGAAGGGACTGGAGTTCCCGATCGTTACGATCCCGGATATCGGAAGCAGTCTTAACTTCGGGCGAAGCGTCGACGACTACGGCTACGTCCGACTGGTGGAGGGAACTACAGATGCGCCACCGCTTCCCGCCGTCGGCGGTCCGCATCCCAGAGACGCCTTCTCGATCGAGAAGACTGCCGTCCACGAGTACGCAGATCGTCTCTCACTTCCACAGGAACGAGCAGAGGCGAAACGCCTCCTCTACGTCGCTTGCACCAGGACTCGCGACCATCTCCTCCTGTGTGGAACGCACGACATCGAGCGTAGCGAGTCTGGAGACATTGAACTCGGCGAGCCGGCGGCATTCGATGAGGCTGACCGCTGGCGTGACTGGCTTCAACCCCATCTTCTCGAAGATGGCGAACTCTTAGGCCAGGCTGTCCAGAACGGCGACACTCAAGGTCAGCTTGGTGATGCAGGCTATACCATCCGAACACCACCCCAACCGACGGACTGGGCATCCGACGAAGACGTCGACGAAACGATGCCGGAAATCTCGATTCCGTCACCCCCCGAACGCGACACTGGAGTCCGAGTGACAGCGACGACGCTCGTGAACGAAGTGGCCGAACACCCCGGTGGCGGACACAACTACGCAGCGGGTGAAGAATCACCAGGCCTCAGCCCAACCACGTTCGGAACTGTCGTCCATAGACTGAACGAGCTTCGCCCGCCGAGAGACGAGTGGGAATCGTTCGTCGAACGAGTGAGTCAGATGGCCGGCGAAGAACCGACAGCGGACGACATCCACGCAGCAATCGACCACGCAGACGACGCGATCCGGTTCGTCGACGATCTTGAGGCATCGGTGACTGTCGAAGCAGTCCACGATGAGTACTCGGTGATGGCACGTCTGGACGGATCGAGAATCGTCGGCGATATCGACCGTCTGCTCGTCACACCAGACCGGTATCACATTATCGATTACAAGACCAACGACCTTTCAGCAACGACATCGAGGAATCTGGCGGCACATTACCGGCCACAGATGCTCTCGTACGCGCTTGCGCTCTTCCAGCACGATCCGGGCCGGCGTGTTCGAGCCTCTCTCAGATTCACCGACGCCGGCATTGAGGAATGGTTCGAGTGGGAGTCAGACGAATTGGAGGACGTCAAATCCGAGCTACGTGAGATGGTCGATCTGATCAAGTAGCTGGTCCCCCCGGAAATAGTGTCTAAAATCGCATACGGGAGCGATTTGTGATACTATCTATTCTGACTCGTTCATCCCTAACTCCTCTCTAACGATCTCCCGATTCTGTAGCACTGCTCTGAAGAGTGCCGTGTAGAAGTCCCAGTGCTTGTCGAGCTCGTCTCCAAACTCCTGAGAGAACTCGTAGTCCAGCTGCTTGTAGAACGCATTGACCTCTTTCTTCACTTCGGGCGGCACGTAGACGTTGAAATTCTCGTACGTGTCGATTAGTGACCCCAGATCCTTATCCGGGTTTGGATAGACGTGCTCATCGAGGCCGCCTGGTTCTCGTTGATCTTCGTCTTCCGTCTCTACCGTTTCCTGCGTTTCTAACGTTTCTGATGTTGCTGGCGCTTCTGTTGTTTCCACTTCATCGCTCTCAGTTTGACCGTCCTGCTCGTCGGCCACTTCCTCATCGCCTTCTTCGACTAACTCAGACGGATCCGTTGTCTGACCGCCACTCACACCGAGTGCCTTTGCCCGCTCGGCTGTCTCTTCCATTTCCTGTTCGAGATCGCTCATGCTTCAGGAGCCTCCTTGATGCGGTCCCGGAGTTCTTCCGTGCTCATGTTCCGTGCGTGTTCGAGGTCGACGTCGTGATCCGGCGGTGACGTCTGCTCGAGAACAAGTTGCACGACCTGGTCGAACACGGGGAACTGGTCGTTTTTGACAGCCTCACTGTGCGTGTATATCGACGCCTGGTTCCATTTCGCTCGGTCGAAGGCTGCCCGGTCGTCGACGAGGACGCCTTTCTCGTCGAAAGTGTCCTCGAACCAGTCGATGACCTTCCGCTTCTCCTTGGTGAGCTTCGTCGAGTCGTAGGTCATCGTGAACGCGAGATATTCGATTTCGAGGCTGTGCATCATCCCCAGCGTCTCGTAGTGGTCAAACAGAAGATTGGCCGAGTGAATCATCTCTGAACGCGGCTGCATCGGGACGATGACGTTCTCGCCGGCCGTAACCGCATTCTTCGAGTATGCAGAGAGATCAGGAGGACAGTCACAGACGATGAAATGGTATTCGTGGTCGATCTGCTCGATTACCTTGCCGAGTCGATTCTCACCGGCATCAGCCGAATCGAGTGGTGTCTTGTTCCCGTTGAACGTCGTGTTCGACGGAATGAGATCGAACTCCTCGTGGTCGGAGAGGATGATTTCGTTGATCTGCGACCACTTGTTCACGTCCAGAAGAACGTTGTCCAGTGACAGCTGGTCGATGTCCTCGTAGACTTCCCTTTTGCCGAGGTTAGCCGTGAGCGACCCCTGTGGATCGAGGTCGATAAGGAGGACATCGAATCCGCGTGCTGCGAGGCCACCCGCGAGGTTGAGTGCGGTGAAGGTCTTTCCTGTTCCGCCTTTCTGGAACGATACTGCGATTACCTCTGGTGGGATGGTTTCCGACATTTCTGATGCTCTATCCGTTTCGACTGTTTCTAACGCTAAAAACGTTGGTCAGCCGGATGTCTGACGTTATTAATGTTATTAACGCTTCTAACGTCAATAACTATTCTAATGCCATTGGTGCTAATATCGTCTCTAATGGCTCCAATGACCACTCTCTGCGGGGTGGGTGCTATCTGGTTCTAACACTGTTAGCATTAGAAATAGTGGGAATGTCAATAACGCTATTAACGATTCTAACGTTTTAGCCGTTGGAAATCAGTTGGTACGCTACTTTCGTGAGATGTCGACCGAGGTGAGTGGTGTGTCTTCCAGATGAGGTCCGATTTCCCTTCGAGCTATTCGCTCACCCTCCTCGGCAGACTCAGCTTGAACTTCGAGAGTCACGAGGAGGCCGACGAGAGCGGTCTTCGAGACCAATAGTAGGGCGTCTGTCTGGCTATTACAGTTATTGCACCCCACGCTCTGGACATTGATATCGCAGTTTTTCGTTCGATCGCTGGCGGAGGTGATGCGCTTGCCGACTTCGCTAACCGCGATATTGATCGCATCCTGTCCCGTCTCTGCCCCACGGACGATCCACGGCACCGAGAAGGATACGCTCCACTGGGTCCTCTTTCTTGCTATATTTGGTCTACTATTCGACTCCTTAGAGAAGTGAGGCCCATTGCCTTGAGTGGTACCCGAAATAGTGTGGTCCGGTTGTGATATTGAGTCCTCATTGCTACCCATCGAAACTCTACTTTTGCTGAATTTGCCCAGAAGCAATATTCATTGTTACCGGGTGCACTCGTATACTACTATCTTAGTCACCGTTATATCTCATAGATATCTCCTGAGGGGTTGTCGAAAGCGGGGCCAGCAAAATACTGAGCAAGGCTGTCGAAGGCACATGCTAGTTGAGACTGGCGCTCTCAATGCATACGTCTTCGAATCGCTATTTCAACGAGTTTTAGCACAACCGAACGGATAATGTGGGGAGGTCCCCCATTCAGAACAGTCGCTCAATCAGGCCTCGGTCACGGTGTTTCTCCGCCAGCAGTACCGAACACTCCACGTCGTCAACAACGTCTAACACGAGCGACCTGGAGACGAGTCGGCGAAGTAACCCTTCCTCAGTCGCGCCAAGGAGCAGGAGTGTGGCGTCATCAGCGGCATTCATAATAGCTGTTTCGACGTCACCGGATTTGACGAGGAGTCCGGCGTCCTCTAATCCCTGGTCGGCCGCCCAATCCTGGAGGAACTGCTCGCCTGCCCCGCGGTCGTCGTTGACGTTGAGCAGCGTCACCTCGGAGTTGTATTCGGACTGGAGCAGCTTCGCAATGTTGGCTGACAGCTCAGAGTCCGGGCCGCCAGCTGTGGGAAGGAGGATACGCGAGGGGTTGAACCCGCGGTCACGGAGGACGAGGAAGTCACAGGGGACCGCCTCGGTGAGTTCGTCCATAGCCGATTCGGCCCGCCCTGGTGAACCGTGTGAGTCCGGGCCCCATCCCATCACGACGAGGTCGGCGGTGTGTGTGCGGGCGGCATCGAAGATGGCTTCGTAGGATTTGTGCGAAAGGATAGTATGTGTCTCGACATCGACGCCGAAGGTTTCAGCGTCCTCACGGGCGCTATCAAGCAGGTGCTGTGAGCTCTTGTCTATCTCGTCGGACCGCTCGGCAGCGGCCGAGAGCGCCGTCTGGTCAGGCACCGTGACGATGTGGGTGGCAATTACACTCCCGCCGCGCTGTTTGGCGACAGCGCTGGCGAGTGTGATGAGGTCCTTCTCGTGTTCGGGATTGGCCAGGGGCACCATCACACGGTACTGTCCGCCATCGGGTTGGACGCCGGCCGCCGCGTTGACGGCCGCGTCGGGCATCTTCTCGGACCGTGAAATGATGTGTTTCGAGAGGATCCCCTGTTTTTCGGTACGTGAGCGGGCATAGAGTCCGTACCATAGTACCGCCGCGGCGGCGATACCAAACGAAAGCAACAGGGCGTCTCCGGCGACAAACACCAGCAACGCAAAGGAGAGCACGACACCGAGAATCGGCATCAAGGGATACAGTGGGACGACGAAGTCGGGCGTGTACTCCTCGGGGTTTACGTACCGCATGACCATGAGTGCGAGGTTCAGCAACCCGTAGATGATGAGATGGAGTCCCGATGCAGCGCCCGAAAGCAGCGTTAAGTCCCCGATGACGATAAACAGGAGAATCAGACCGCCAGTGATACCGATGGCTCTGTACGGCGTTCCGTACTTCGGGTGTATCTCGTTGAGAGCTGGTGTGACGATCCGATCGCGTCCCATGGCGAAGTTGATACGCGAGGACGCGAGGATAGAGGCGTTCGCACTGGAAGCGGTAGCGAGCAAGCCGCCGAACAGGAGTGCACCACCCATCGCGGCCCCCTGGATGTAGCTCCCGACCTCGACGACAGCGATGGGGTTCTCGGCGTCAGAGCTGATGATGTCCGCGATGAAGCCCTGTGGGACGGCTGCGCTCATGATCACCAAGACAAGCGCATAGATGACAGTCACGATGACGACGCTGCCGATGACCGCTCGCGGGAGGTTCTTACCAGGGTCTTTGATTTCCTCGGCGACGCTCGTAATCTGGACGAAACCGAGATAGGAGACGAAAATGAGGCCCGTGGTTTCCAGGGTGGTGACGACATCAGTAGCAGCCGGGAGGTTCGACGGTTCGGCTCGGAGCGTCCCGAGGAACGTAAACACCGTGAGGATACCAATCAGCAGGACGACGATGATGTTCTGAAGCCGGCCGGTCTCCTTCGCACCGACGTAGTTGATGAGGACGAAGAAGGCGCCACCGACGAGCGCGATTATCTTCACTACGGTGATCGATATCGGACCGACACCGACACTACCGGAGAGACCGAAGATGCGGGCAATGTACCGGCCGAACCCGACCATGTAGAAGGCACTGGCGAAGGCCAGTCCGAGCCAGTTGGCCCAGCCAGCGACCGACCCGAACATCGGCCCCAGCGCGTGATTGACGTAGTAGTAGGCCCCACCTGATCGGGGCATCGCAGTGCCGAGTTCGCTGGCAGACAGTGCCGTGAACATGGCGATGATGCCACCCAAAACGAACGCCACAGACGCCAGCGACCCAGCCTTGAGGATAGCCTCGCCCGGCAGAACGAAGATGCCTGCACCGATCATCGTTCCAACACCGATGGTCAGTGCCGCGAGTGGTCCGAGGTCCTTGGCGAGGTCTTCCTCGCTCATGTCTCTTCCTCTCGGGGGAGCGCGATGACGGGGCGATTTGCTTGAGTCACCAGTTTCACCGAGATGTCGCCGGACAGAAACTGCATGAGGCGATTCCCGCCGCGGGAACGGTAGGCAATGGCACTGGCGTCGACCTCGTCAGCTGCGTCGAATATTTTCGCTGCGACATCCCGTCCGTAGGCGGTGTGGTCGTCGGCGTCAGGGAACACGGACCGGACAGCGGCGTACGATTCCGCTGCCAGGTCCTCGGACTGTTCGACTGGTGTCTTGTCCGGGACGCCACCGCCTTTCTCTACAACGTGAAGGGCGGTCACATTGGCTGGCCCGTATGGTTCAAGCGCGGTTGCCGTCGCTAACGCGTCGGCTTCGTGAGCGACGGGAAGAAGCACGTGTGCAAGGATATCTTCGTCGTCGGTCTCACTGCTCATACTGGTAGGTTCATCCACTATCTGTTAAGAGTGTGTATCCAGTTCCGTAGTGTGTGGGGCCAGTCTATGACGGATTGCGGCTCTGCCAACTCAATACTACAAGGCAAACATTTCATCAGTTTGATGCTTTTCGATAGGTATACAGTCGTTACAGTATTTTGATAAGCTCTCCCCACATAACGCCGATACGAGATAGCTGTGTCCGATACGCTGGATTCGCCTCAATCACGGATGGCCATGATAGCTACCCTTCTGGAGGCGTCTCTCAAATTCACTTTAGCTATGGGGGTCCGTGCCACTCTTGTAGTATTGGCCCCGTTCTTTCTCTACGTCATTACAGGTATATCTGCAATTTTGCTCGGATGGCCTGCTCTATCGTATCCAGTCTTTTCACTCGAAGCAGACCCATTTTTTGTAAGTGGTGGGGCACTGATGGGACTATTTATGCTACAGAGTTCCGGATCGTTCGTTTTGTACCAGATGTTGGTCGGGATAGAAGATGATAAATCACAGCTTGCTATCCTGTTTGGTTTCATTAGTCTCGGGTGCAGCGGGGCAGTACTTCGAGTTACCCTCCCGCAGGCGATTCAATTTTTTTTGATCCTTATCTGAACTCTCATTTCCTATCGTCTGTTTCATACTGGGCCTATAGGTAGCGGATTCTGTCTCAACGACGCTTTCTGGAGATAGGATGTATCTACAGAGAGCACAGTTTCTATACTCGTTCGAAAATCGGTCAGCGAATTTTGAAGTCAAAGAGAGTAATACGGTAATCCAGAGTGCTCTACAGGCGGGACAGGCTGAGTGCCTCGGAGCTTGACCCCGAGGCGGTTCACTCCTATCGCTGCCAGAAGCTCGGCGTGAAGACTACCAGCACGGATATAATCTCAAGTCTCCCGATCCACATTAGAACCACCATATAGAGCTTGGCCGGCGCAGAGAACGGCCGGAAGTTGTCCATTGGGCCGACGATACCCACACCCGGACCGATGTTCCCGAGTGTGGCAATCGTGGCACTGATTGCTTCGAGTGCGGAGATATCGAGGCCGATACGGAGTGCGTCTAAATAGATTAACACGGTTGAAAACACGAATATCGAGACGAATGTGAATATAAAGACAAATATGTCTCGAACAGTCTCTTCGTTGACTGTATCGTCGTTCAGACGAATTGGTCGAATAGCCGACGGATGTATTGTCGTGAACAACTGTCGACCCATCGCTCGGGAGACAATATACCAGCGAATGATTTTGACAGACCCCGCTGCTGAGCCAGCTGACCCGCCGAGAAACATGGCGAACAGAAGAACCAGTTGAGCTGACTCTCCCCATGTATTGAAATCCATACTGGCATACCCCGTGGTCGTGATGATCGCGATTGTCTGAAAGAGTCCCTGGCGTAGCGAATTTTCCAGATCCCCGGAAAGCTGACCGATATTGGTCGGAATCTCCGCTATCCCTAATCCAGTTACTAAGAGGACAGATAAGAGCGAGCCAATGGCAGCTACAGCGAGGAGATACGTTCGGAACTCTGGATTCTTCGTTAGTTGTCTCGGTTCACCGTTGAAGAGGTACCACAATAACGCGAAATTGGTTCCGGCAACGATCATGAACGGCATCACTGCCCACTGGACGATGGGAGCGAAGGCTTCGACACTCCGTGCTTCGGGCGAAAAACCACCTGTCGGCATTGTCGTAAGAGCGTGTGCAACGGCATTGTAAGCACCCATGTTTGGAGCGACCCCGGCGAAGTGCAAACCATAATAAACGAGAGCGGCGGCAACAGTGAATCCGAGATAGATCTTCCACAGTGCTCGTGCAGTTTCCTGAATCTGTGGCGTTAACTTCTCAAGTGAAAAACCGGGTGCTTCCTCGTTGATGATTTGGGCTCCAGCGACAGACAGTTCAGAGAGAATTGCGACCATGAGAACGATAATCCCCATTCCCCCAATCCACTGTGTGAGTTGTCGCCATAACAAAATCGAGTGGGAGTGCTGTTCAAAAGAGATTTCTGCCAGAACGGTTGACCCGGTCGTCGTAAATCCGCTCATGCTTTCGAACAGGGCATTCACGGGTTGTGCGATTGTCCCCTGACCAGCGATAAGATACGGAATGGCACCAAAAATAGGAACAATTAGCCATGTAGCACTCACCATTAGGAACGCCTCACGCTTGCCGAGTTCCCGGTCATCACGAAGTTGTTCGAGTACGAAACCAGCTCCAAACATAGCTACTGTGGTGACAATAAACGGGAGTATATTCTCACCGTAATACACTGCAACCAGAGCCGGAACAAGCGGGGCCATAGATAGTTTCCGCAGGATTGTCCCAACGAAGCTGAACCCAGATCGCCAGTCGACGTAGCTTCTCATAGTAGAATCAACTTTCTCCGTTTAACTTCCCGTCATCACCATGTTGAGAGGAGTATAAAAAGTCTTCACGTCTCCCGATGCTGCCGAGAGCCCCATATAGTATACGTCATCAAACTGGGATATGCAGAACGACCATTAGTGGGTGTCGTCTATTAATCAGAGTATGAATGGTTCCCGGAAGCCAATGCAAGTAGTGATTGTCGGCGCTGGCCAGGTGGGGTTAAATATCGCAGCAAGTCTTTCTGAGAACCACGATGTCGTCGTTATCGATACTAGCCCGGAAAAAGTTGAACAACTCACTTATTCAATAGATGTGCTGGCGATTGAGGGAGATGGGACCTCCCTTGAGACACTACAGGAAGCTAGCATTGCGGAGGCCGATATGCTCATCGCCAGCACAGACGATGATGAGACGAACCTAGTCACTTGTGGGACAGCAAAGACCGTCAGCGACGCCTTTACGATTGCCAGAGTCCGTAACGAGATCTTCTTTAATACGTGGGAACTGTCTGAGGGGGCATTCGGCGTGGACTTCATGGTCTCAACGAATCTCCTGACAGCTGATAACATTGCTCGCATCGTCGGACTCCCAGCAGCAGTTGATGTTGAGACGTACTCTGGCGGCCTTGTCCAGATGGCTGAATTTGAGCTTATGGAAGAAAACGAACTTGTCGGCCAAACTGTTGCGGAGGCGGACCAGTTCGAGGCACTGACATTTGCTGCGATTGCCCGAGATGAAGACATTATTATCCCGGATGGAGACTCCCTCATTGAAGCCGGAGATAGAGTGATTATCATTGGTGAGGCAGCAAGCATTCGGGCATTTTCGAGAACAGTTACCCCTGCTACTGTCCCAGACAAGAGTAACGATATCGTCATTGTTGGCGGCAGCGATATCGGATATCATACGGCACGACGACTCGAAGGCCAAGATATCGAGCCGCGCCTGATCGAACAAGATGCACACCGAGCACAGGAACTGGCCGAGACGCTACAACACACCCTAGTGCTGAATAACGATGCAACTGATACGGAGTTCCTCCGCAGTGAAAATATCGGCCAGGTGGGGACACTCATCACAGCGACAGATAGCGACGAAAAGAACCTTCTCGTTTCCTTGCTGGCCAAGGATGTTGGCGTCCAGCGGACGGTTGCAATCGTTGAAGACGGGGAGTACGCCCCGTTGTTTGAGGCGGTGGGCGTTGACGTCGCAGTCAACCCGCGGGAAGTTACTGCCGAGGAAATTATCCGCTTCACTCAAGAAGGACAGATCGAGAATCTCTCTTTAGTTGAGAATCGTCAAGCAGAGGTTATCGAGATCGAAGTCACTGAGGAGAGTGTTCTCGCGGACCGTCCGATCAACGAAAGCATCACTGACCTTCCATCCGAAGTTGTGATTGGCGCAGTCACCCGTGGCCGTGAGTTCATTGTCCCTCGGGGTGAGACCATTATCAAGCCTGGCGACCACGTCGTGCTCTTTGTTAGTACCCATATCCTCTCAGAAGTCATGAACGCCATCTGAGGGAGTCACTGTGAATATAGGCGTTTACAACGGTCCGGAGTGTACTGCTATCAAATGCCCACTGATCCCCCATCGGACAACCACGATTCTGGACAGATCTCAGATGAAACGGTCTACGAGGAAATGGAACCGTTCGTACCCTATACTACCCGAGAGTTGGCAGACCGCATCGGTACATCTCTCGGTAACATGTGGTCGATCCTTCGAAGTCTCACCATGGCTGGGAGGATTCAAAAGAAGGAACCAGAGCCCAATCTCCGAATTTGGATGCGTGAACCGCCCGATAATACCTGTCCACACTGTGACTACGAATTCGAAGTGAAATTTCTCCATCCTGTGTTGTCCTCTGTCAGGTATTGTCCAAACTGTGGAAAGCAAATAAGTCAAAAATAATGATTGCCCACTACCGTTCTCCTAGTTTTTAGTGCCATCGACAGGGGTCGATTTGACGACACCGATGGAGCGAATAGTCTGATTTTCACTGGATACTCGCTCGTTTTTATTAGGCACCCAAGAGGATCTGCAGAAGTTCGATTCGTTCCTCTCCAACGACGCCGCTAACTCAGAGTGACTCCATGGCGAACGAACTGGAGGTGATGTGGTGTGGTCAGTGAAGTGGCGCTTTTCGAACTCGGAGTGTTATTTGCCGCGGTTGCACTCGTCGGTAGCATCGCCAGCCAGCTCCGGCAGTCGGTCGTCCTGTTCTATATCGGCGCTGGCATCCTTCTCGGTCCAAATGTTGCCAGGCGACTCGGTCCTTACGCGCTTGACGCGACCGAGTTCGTCGAATTGGGAGCAAAACTCGGTATCGTGTTCCTGCTGTTCTTCCTTGGGCTTGAGTTCAACCTCAATCGCCTGCTCGCCAACCGGAGCCGCATCGGCAAAGCCGGGACGGTCGACCTCGTCGTCAACTTCGGGGGCGGGCTGGTGCTCGGGTTCGTCCTCTTTCGGGCGTTCCTGCCGGCGTTTCTGGTGGCGGGAATCGTCTACATCTCCTCGTCGGCCATCATTACGAAATCCCTCATCGACATCGGGTGGATCGCCAACGATGAGGCCGAACCGATGCTGGGGACGCTCGTCTACGAGGACCTCGTCATCGCGGTGTACCTCATGATCGCCTCGGCACTGCTGCTTGGGGGCGGTGATATCGGGGCGGCTGTCCAGTCGATCGGAGTCGCACTGGGTGTCATCCTCCTTTTGCTGGTTCCACACGAGCAACCGCAACCGACGGAAATACTCGCTGAGGGATCGAAGCAATTCTGGTCTCCCATATACCGTCCGACGATATGTATCCGTCGTAGAGGTAGCTAACTGCCTTTTTTATGGGGTAGTGAAATTGGAATCGACTTGTGAGCGGGGACAAAGACGATTTGATTAGTCTGATGGACGCCACACACCACCTAATTCGTGGCGCTTGTAATCCTCGTAACTGCCATCTTGGAAAAGCGACATCCGTCCGTCTTCTTCGCTGAGTGTGATAGCTGCAACGACCTCTGAACGAACCGAGACCTCAATGGCGCTCAGATGCTTTGTTCCCATCCAGTCGGCATAATCAAGCGGTGTGTCTTCGTCGGCGTCACTTTGGCTTTTGATTCGGACCATCTGCTCTTGGATGGTGCCGTCCGTGCTGATGATAACAGCACCATCACGTGTGAACCCAACCGTGCGTGCCGCCTCGACGAGTCTATCAAGATCTTCCGACACGACCTGACAGGTTTCGGTCGGCCACATATTCTCGCCTAATGAGTCAGCATATGCCCCGGAGTGGACCCCTGTCACGATAACGAAATACAATCCAGGGCCGCGGATGTGCTCTTCCTCCCACCGATCGAAGCCAAGGCTGATGCTCTCGACCGTATACATGAGAAAATCAATCAGCTCTCTCACTGTCGTGTATTCGACTCGTAATGGATCCGGGTCCGTCATGAGAATCCGTATCCTACATTCACTTGTCTACTGTAATAAGACCGGTCGGTTACGGATTGACAGCAGATCAGGTATCGATTCGATATTGGGTCGGTCTGTGGCGCAATCATCGGCCTCAGAGAGATCCACACCCATCGAACAGCAGGGTTAGATACCCCCCAGGCTGTTATCTCTAAGACTTTATCGGTGAGACGTCGAACTGCTTTCTGAACTGCTGGACTGACTCATCGGAGCCGACGAGGACAATGTGCTCGGTTCCAGTGAACTTCCGTTGTGGATCAACCGCGCTGGTGAACCCAGACTCGTCCTCGATAGCGATGACGCGACAACCCGTTTTTTCGTAGATGCCTGACTTGGCGAGTGTCGACCCAACCAGCGGTGTGGCGGGAACACGGAGTAGCCGAATCTGACTCGCTGGTGCAAGGACATCCTCGCCGCGGAGTTCCCTGGCGACCATTCGAGCGCTCACCCGTGGAACCGACAGCACGTAGTCCGCTCCAGCACTGAGTGCCTTCCGGGTCGCATCGGTGTCACTCACCCGAACGAGGATTTCGATATCCTGATTCAACGACCGAGCTAACACGGTTGTCAGTAGTGCCGCAGAGTCATCCGGCAGACCAATAATAATAGCACCAGCACTCTCGATACCCGCTTCAGCCAAGATTTCGTCAGATCCGGAATCACCCACGACATCCACGCCATCTCGGTCTTCGATATCAATCGTCACGGTATCAAGCCCTCTCTCGGACACAACGTCACGTGCAGCCTGGCCGACTTCTCCCTGTCCGGCAACGATGATACGCTCGTGTTTCCGGAGCGTTCGGGCCGGCTGGGTAAAGTCACTGAACGCCTCTAGGGCATCGTGGGCGCCCGTGACGAGCAATACCGTATTCGAGCGGATAATCGCATCCGGGTGAGGTGGGAGTTGTAGCTCCCCGTCGATCCACGCACCGATGATATTTGCGCCGGTCTCTTCCCTGATTTTCGAATCGCGGATTCGCGTCCCGATGAGTCGGTTCCCCTGCTGGACTGGGACTTCTGTGACCTCTATCTCACCGCCGATATCGATTGTATCCGTCAAGTCCGAACTGAACGAAGAGATGGCCTTTTCGGCGAGTCGGCGACCGAGAACGCCGTGTGGTGACAGCACGGTATCGGCGCCCGTATCCAGCAGGATATCACGCATATCGCTGTCGTCGGTAAGGGTGATGATTTCTATGTCCGGGTCGATCGAGCGCACTGTCAGAATAGTGTTGACGTTCGCATCACCGGCATCTGTAATGACGGCCCGTGCGGAATCGATGCTGGCTCGTTCGAACGCCGACGTATCCTGCGGTGAGCCGTCAATGACGGAGTACCCGTCGTCAGCGAGTTCCTTGGCGTGCTCTTCGGACGAGGAGATCAGGACATACTCGATGCCGAGCTCTCTTAGCTCGTCGAGTAGTACGGCCGAATCCCGACGGTATTCACAAATAATGACGTGGTCCTGCTTGGAGGTGAGACGATTGTCAAGATTGACCTCTGCACCAGTAAACAGCGGGATAATGATGAGCCGGAGTGTAAAGAACCCGAGCGCGATGCCGGAGATCTGTGTCGCTGCAACGAACAAGAACATCAATGGATGGCTCCAGATACCCGAATCTTGGCCGTATCCAGTCGTCGTCATTGTCTGGACGATAAATTCGAATGACGCGAATATCGATTGGTTGACCCCCTCTAATTGTGCCAGCGCGAAATTATACGTGACCGTATAGACAACAATCAATGCAGCGAGCCCGGTGAGGTAATAGGTGACGAGGCGGTCTCGCCGAGAAAGCTGGATATTAGTCAGTCGTTTCAGAGGGTCAACCATCGGTGGGTGCTACCAGTATAGTTATTATGATTTGAAAAGAGTTCCTGATACTATTTCAACTTATATAGTCTTGGGTATACTCAATGCGTAGTGTTCAGATAAGGATTGAAGAGTGAGGCACGGCGGTTTTGAAGTGTCTATGCCCAAAAACGCCGGCCTCGGCGGTAGTATCGACCAAATCGACTTAGATTTTGTGGAGCGAGAAGCGACACCGCGACTGCTGATGAAGCTGAGTATTCAATTGCATTTGGCTGGACTATCACTTTCGAATACTGTCTCAGTTCTTGAGGTATTCGGTGTCCAACGCGCTCGATCAACTGTCTATAATTGGGTTCACAAAGCAGATTTACAGCCCAAAGATGGACAGTCACCGGATCACATTGCGGTTGACGAAACTGTGATCCAACTCAACGGTGAGAGATATTGGCTGTACGCCGCTGTCGATCCACAAACGAACAAATTGCTCCATACGAAGCTTAGACCAACTACAACGAAGGTTCTCGCCCATGCATTTCTCACCGAACTCTCTGAGAAACACGACGTCGACGACGCCGTGTTTCTCGTCGATGGCTCCAGATCGTTACAAGCTGGATGTCAACGACATGGCTTCGATTTCAGATACGAAAAACATGGAAATCGGAATGCTGTTGAACGTGTCTTCAGAGAAATAAAACGACGTACTGTCTGTTTCTCAAACTGTTTCAGCAACGCCGAAGCGGAAACAGCCGATGATTGGATCAGATCGTTCAGCTTCGCATGGAATCAGCTTATCTGAACACGATGACTCAATGGCGGATGTGAGTCCTCGTGGCAGGGCCACTGGCCACTCCCAAACAATCGTTAATAGGCTCGTGAGGATCTCAGGTACCTCGACCCTGAAACCGACTTGTGACGTCCACCCCTGGGTTCATGCCGGTACTTTTTGTACCGCAGGTAGAATATTTGCTGGGTTACGATACGACCTGTTCTCTGAAGAAATATTCCGCTAGCCTGGTCGAAAGCTGTGCGATGGCTGAACCGCTCAGAGGTCGCCTATCGGTTATATATAGAATTCCAATCACTCGTGGTTGTACTCTGTCTTAATCTCTATAATGCTAGCCACGCATGAGATTCAGCACTGCATCGACCACGTCGGTTTCGACAGCGAGAATATAGCGCTCATCAGGTTCCAGCACCGTATCAGCTCCTGCGAGGTCCGGTCCGCCGTCGAGATCAGCAGGCTTCCGGACGGAAGAGCGATTTCATCGAGACGGCACCCCGCAACGGGGGCCGATGGGGCGACACTCACTTCGAGGATGTCGAGCTCAGCGGTCGGATAGACGAGGATGCGGATATCCTCGCCGGTCAGTATATCTGCCGCATAGTCGCCACCAAGATACTCGGGTAGCAGCGTCGCATCCACCACCTCGTCGTACTCCTGCTCCGTCCCCGTCTCCGCTCTCGCGATGGTCCGAATCGACGGGGCGTACTGCTGGGCCTCCATACAGATTGCGAGGTTCGTGCCCGGTTGGTCAGTGAGTGCGGCGATGGCGTCCGCATCGGCTATGTCGGCCTGTTCAAGAATTGACGGGCTGTGGCTCGCCGTGGATAACGGGGCCGATGTACTCACCGGACAATGTCTCAACACGCTCCTCGTCGGATTCGATTAGCAGTACGTCATGACCCTGATCCGCGAGATTGTCGGCGGCCTGTTTCCCGACACGGCCGCCACCGGCGATGACGAATCGCTTTGTTCGGGTCATTGCAGTATTGTTTAAAACGCGTCATCTTCAATGCCCCGGCAGTTCTAATGGGTCGAGAATACCACTATTGTACCGGGGAACAGCTATAATAAGCTTTTAAAAAATCCACTCACCGTTCTTCCAATGGAAGAACTCTCCCCGGTACTCAAATGGTCTGAACAAAGTGCATACAGCGTACGATTGATGGCACGCCGAATAAAAACAGGACGCAATGAGTAAGAGCCAGACTCGATCACCTGAGGCTGAACTCGGGTTACTTGACGCGACGATGATTGGGATGGGAGCGATGATCGGGGCCGGTATCTTCGTGTTGACAGGGTTGGCCGCCGAAATCGCGGGTCCGGCAGCGATTCTGGTCTTCGCGTTGAACGGCGTCGTCACAGCGTTCACAGGACTCTCATATGCGGAACTTGCCGCCTCGATTCCGAAAAGTGGCGGTGGATACGCCTTCGTGCGAGAGATATTCGATGACTTTGCCTCGTTCATCATGGGCTGGATGCTCTGGTTTGCCTACATGATTGCGGGGGCGCTGTATGCGCTGGGTTTTGCACCGAACTTTCTCGAATTGCTGCACGTCTACGGTGTGGTCCCGCCACCGGATCAAGTGGGGGCTGTCGCGGTTCCAGTCATCGACGCGGCGCTCCCGCTGGCCTTCCTGCTGGCGTTCGTGGCGGTACTCGGTTTGGTGGCGCTCAACGCCGTCTCGACGGCCGCCAGCGGCAGTGTCGAGACGATTTTCACCATCATCAAAGTCTCCATTCTGGTGGTGTTCGTCGCGTTCGGACTCACATCTCCGATGTTCTCTGGGGCCGAATTCCAGCCGCTGTTTCCACAGAGCAGCGGGGCGGCCGCGGTTCTGCCGGCGATGGGGCTAACCTTCATCGCCTTCGAGGGATACGACCTCATCACCACCGTCACCGAGGAGGTACAGAACCCGCGTGAAAACATCCCCAAGGCGATATTCATCAGTCTCGCCGTTACGGTTGTCGTCTATCTGGCCGTTGTGACAGTCGCCATCGGGACGCTCGGGGCTGAGGGACTCGCCGACGCTGGCGAAGCCGGCATCGCAACGGCAGCAACATCGTTCATGCCGACCGGGTTACCGATTATCCAGAACGGTGGTGCACTCATTGTTTTCGGGGCCGTGTTCTCGACACTCACCGCCCTCAACGCAGTCGTCATCGCGTCGTCACGCGTGGCGTTCTCGATGGGACGTGAAGGACAGTTGCTCCCGTCGATCGGCCAGATTCACCACCGCTACGGGACGCCGTTCGTCGCAATCCTCGCCAGCGCAGTCGTGATGCTCGGGTCAGTGGCACTGCCGACACAAAGTGCTGGCAACATGTCGAGCCTGTTTTTCCTGCTGTCGTTCATTATCGTCAACGTCGCCGTCATCAGACTCCGCAGGGAGCGCCCGAACATGAACCGGCCGTACGAGATGCCGTTCTACCCGGCACCACCACTGATTGGTATCGCGCTCAATCTGCTTCTAACAGGGGTGCTCGTGGAGTACCTGCTCCGAACAGATCCATTGGCGTTGGCACTCAGCATGGCGTGGATTCTGCTCGGAGCCCTCGTGTATTTCGCGCTTAAACGGGTCAAAGGGCAATCGGACCGCGAACAGGCGGCTGCCGCCACTGAAATAACACCTGAAGCTGAAGACTAACCATGACTAGTGACCTCGACATTATCATCGCTGGCGGTGGACGCGTCGGTTTCCAGACAGCCGAGATACTCGCTGACCGCGGTCACGACGTGACGATTATCGAACGCGATGACCGGATTGTCTCGGATATCGCCGATAAATGGATAGCGACTGTTATCCAGGGTGACGCGACAAATCCGGATATCATCGAACAGGCAGGCCTTGAGCGAGCGGACGTAATTGCCGCGCTTACGGGTGAAACAGGATTAAATCTCGCGGTCTGTTTAGCTGCCGCAGAGTTGACACCCGACATCCGGACGGTCGCGCGTATTGACCGCACAGGCGGTGAGGCCTACACCCGATTCGTCGACGCGGTGGTCTTTCCCGAACGGGCCGGCTCGAGAGTGGCGGCCAACGAAATCTTGGGTAGCGATGTCCAAACACTTGCCGACGTCACGGGCTCCCTCGATATCATGCTTATTCGCGTTGCTGACGGCGCTCCGGCCGCTGGGAAAGCGCTCTCGGACGTACGCTTTCCCGAGGGAACCCTCGTCGTGTCCGACGCGAACGGTGAGCAAATCGCTCGTGCCGACACGACCCTGACACCAGGGAGCAGCTACGTCGTCGCTGTCGAACCTGACGTGGTCGATGAGGTCATGAATTTGATGCGCGGCTAGGCGGCTAATCAATCACCTCGGAGTCAAGCCTCGTGGCATCCGTCTCGACTGCCTGTGAACCGTGGTCGGGCCTGTCCTGTTGCACAACTACCCACGTGATGTAGCCACTGGACTCACTGAGGTGACAGGGAAAACACAAATAAGCGCTGGGGAGCGTATCTTCGTACGTTATGCCGGAATCGCTCAACAGGGTCTTGATTCCGATTGATGTGTCCGATTCAACATCTCGGTCTGAGATGGACACTCAGATAGTGCAATCATCAGAGGTTATCCTTCTGGGATACTGGCCAATTCCGGACCAATCGGCCCCCAGCCAAGTCCGTAATCAGTTCGAAGAGGAAGCTCAGGAGCGACTTGAGACAGTGGCACTCCGTTTTACCGATGAGGGTGCCACGGTGCAGACTCGATTGGTATTTACAAATGATAAGGACCAATCAATCGATGGGGCCGCGAACAAGTACGAGTGTGAATCAATCCTCCTTCCGGGGACAACATCGTCGCCGTCGGAGACGAGACGTGGACTTGTTCTGGTGAAACCGAATGCCGATCTCAATCGGATTGTCACTACCCTTGGAGCCCTGTTTGCCGATAGTGATGTGGAACTCCTTCTCTTTCACGCCGCGACGAACGACAATGAACGTCTGTATGATGCAACAGAGTATATGCTCCGCGGCCTCGCAGATCGACTTGCGGAACTCGGTATCGACCCCGACCGAATCAAGTGGGAACAATCGACGAAAGATAAACGGCTTGATGTAGTCCTCTCGCGTGTTTCTGACTTTGACTTTGTTGTCCTCGGCGAGACCGAACCGTCAGTGCGAGAGCGAGTCTTTGGGTCTGTTCAAAAAACGCTTGCTGAACAAACAGCCAAACCTCAACTCACAATCCGCTCGGGTGTCTGAATTCCTCTGATGGGGCATCCTCACTGCGGACCGAATTTGTGTGTCAACCTGGCAAACCCTGGCGCTGTTAAAAAGACGTCAAGCAGTTACCTGAAGGCATCGAACGAAATTGTACTATGTCACTGGTAAGTCTATCATACGCGCTAAGCAGTAAACGGACTTGTAGTGGTTGTAAGTTGTAGCTCTCGACGTAGTGTCTTTCGACGAATCGCATCTCAATCATACGCTGAGTGGCCAGCATATGATTCAACGCCACTCTACGACCGGAGTTCCCTTGCTGGTCTCAAAGAAGACATCTGGACCGTTGCCTCCATATGGTTCGACCACCAGGCACACCACTCCGTTGACGAGTTCGTGTCTCACTACCCAGTAGCGTATTTCCAGTTTCGACCACACGACCGATATTCTGGAGCAACCGAATATGAGATATCGAACCTGTTTCGCGTGTTCTTGTTCAAAGAAATTCACGGCTGGACGCATGAGACAGCACTCGTTACGTGCCTCACCCACCACCCTGAACTCCGTGAACAACTGGGGATGGAAACAGTTCCGGATCAGTCGACGCTGTGGCGCAGCTGGCATAATCGGTTCACCGCCGAACTTCGTGAAACAGTCGAGGCAGCCGCTCGGACGATTCTCATCAAAGCTCAGGACGCGGACGTTGCTGTCCCACGCGAGCCAGAACGTCAGCTTCCATTTTCCGGTGATGAACAAGAGGAATCAGACCCAGATAACAAAGCTCTCCTCGACGAAGCGGAATCAATTACGGACCACATCAGTCACGTCGTTTTCCCGGCATTCTCACTGAATCGTGGCGATGGCTGTGAGATCCACGAGAACGCGTATTGGGACTTACAAACGTATCTCGGACTTCGTGAGGGGCTGGCTGCTAACGAAGGTGCTCGCAGTTTCGTCTATGAATCGACTCGGGATAGGACGCCATTGGGACACGGCCATCGCGATCAGATTCGTGACCTCTCGATTGAACAGGTCCGAGAGATGTACCGGAAGGCTGTGAATCGATTGTTGGAAGAAGCAGCGGAGACGGGGGAGTTCTTCCGAGCAGGGATCGTCGCTATCGATATTACTGAAGCAGACCCGTTCACAGGCGACAGAACCGGGCATGAAGACGAGATTATTGGGACAGAAGAAAAGACCCATGAGTACGCCTATCAGTGGGCGACAGTCCAGCTGGTCGGGAACGCTGTCCCAATCGTACTGGATGCGAGACCAGTTCGGAAGGATGAGGCTCGTAAGGAAATCGTCGAAGACTTGCTCAACTCTGCCGAGGAACTGGTCCACGTCGATAACGTGTTGATGGATCGGGAGTTCGACAGCCAGCACATTCTAGAGATGCTTAGCCAGCGTGGACTGTCGTATGTCGTCCCGAAACGGATGCAGACGAGCGAGAAAGCCCAAGCCAAGCGATTGCTCCAGCGGGGTCAAGACCGATACGAGACCGACCGCAAGCTCCATCTCGGGAAGAACGAGTGGCACGAGACAACGCTGATCTACCGACGGAAGGAGGACTCTAAATATGATGATCACCGGCAGTACTCGGTGTTCATGTCCAATCGCGGTAGTGGCTTCCTCACCGAGTATGGCTACCGGTGGGAAATCGAGAGTGGCTACAAATCGATCAAACGTTTCATGGCTGCCACGACATCGAAGAATTTCGGGTTGCGGTTCTTCTACTTCGCATTCGCGTGTCTGCTATACTCGATTTGGCGTGCGGTCGATTTACTCGTGCAGGTCGAATTGACCGGTGAGTACGAACACTCGCCAATTGTGACAGCCGACAACACGCTGACGCTTTTGAAGAAAGAAACCGGAATCGGATAGTGAGGTTCTCCACCCGTAATAGCGCGGTGCCTGAGTGGCAACGCTGTCGGAAGTCTCCGATATTCGCGTATATGATTGGTAGTGCAACAAGATCGGGTGTTTGGAGAGCAGTCTGAGCCAGTTCCCGATCACTGAACCAGCCGAAACCACGCATCATAGCCCCGCTAAACCCCCTGTAGTCTCAACTTCCAAAGGCACAGAAATCGTATAGTGGTATGCAGTTTATGAAGTGGCTATATACTGAATTTCCCCATATAGGAGTCTTCAGACGCTGAAATAGGGGACATAGAGAGAATCTCCAGTTGTTTTTGATTACTCCAATAATCATGACCAGTTTGAAGTACCCCGCCGCCGTCCGGTAAGAACGAATGCTGCAATCGGCTCAGAACGGCGCTTCCCCCAGGGTAGAGCCGCCGAGACCGGGCTGCGGGTTTGCTGTAGTTCCACTCAGCGGCGTCGAAGAACTAGCGGAATACCGCAGTTCGATATAGGACGAATGACCTCAATCTATATGGAGATAGGGCGTGAACGGTAACGTATGACCGAAGACGAATCGAATTCCAAGGGTCTGATGGAGCGCCAGACCACGGGCGAAGACCGCGTGCGGATGGCCGCCCGACAGCTGTCGGAGCCGCGGACGGCCAACTGGATCGCCTCCGAAGCGGGCTGGTCACACGAGCCGACCAAGCGCGTCCTCGAACGGCTCGTCGACGACGGTATCCTCCATTGTGACGACAGCGGTGCTCACACGACGTACTACCCGGATTACCGACGCCAAGCGATGCAGGAGGCGATGCGGCTTCGAGACAGCGGGCACACTGTCGAGGAGCTCACGGACCGTGTCGCCGATATGAAGGCGCAGATCCGCGACTGGGAGGACGAATTCGACGTCGAGTCACCGAACCAGCTTCGCGGAACGCTCGCCGAGGAGGGTCTCGACGCCGACGAAGAAGACCGTCGCCGTGAGATCGCCCGCGAGTGGGAACACCTCCAGCGGCGCATCGACATCGTCGGCTTCGCCATCCGCGAATGGGACTTTCTCACTCCAACGAACGAGCCTGCCGAGGCCAGTAGCTGACGGATGTCGGTCCCGCATCCCGGTGGCGACCCGAACGCAAACCTCTACGCCCAGCTGAAGCGGGATGTCCTCGACCGTTTGCCACAGATCACGACGGTCGAGTTCGTTCCTGATGATATCGAGGCCAAACAGCTGCGGGCACGGTTTGATCCAGCCCGTCTCGACCCTTCGACAGGGCCTGAGTCGCCGGAACTGTCTATCAAGTGGTATCGACAGGAGCCACACGATTGGTTCCGTATCAACTACACCGACCCGAACACGGGATTTCACGCTGGCTGGCACCAGGACGAAGACCATCCAGATCTCGGACGAACGCATTTCCAGTACTCAGCTGCCGATGCGGAGGATCGCTGGGGAATCACGTTCGAACACGAGACCCCGTCGCTGATCCTCTGGGAGATCGTCGAATCGCTCCTCGAGGATGTCCGTCCGAAGTATCAGTACGCGAACGAGGACTCATGACATCACGAGAACGCGCCGATCGGTCGCTCGCGAACTCCTTCGAACGGTATCTCCAGGACAAGGGGAAGGGTCGTGGTGGCGACGGCGGGAACTATCGACGGAACGCAGCGCGTGAGCTGGAGCGGTTTGCTGAGTGGGCCGCCGGCGACCGCGGCGACGACGACTGGACCGGGATCGTCTCCGACGACGTCGACGACGACCCCACCTTTGAGGACCTCGACGAACGTGTCTTCCGGGAGTACGCCCGGCATCTCAGTGGGGATCGCGGACTCAAGCAGAACACGGTACAAACCTATTATCGCTATATCTCTGCGTGGTGCGGCTGGTGTGTCAACGAGGGGTATCTCGAAGCACACTACGCACAACGGGCGAGTGCGATGGCGCCGTTGCCCGAGGACGACGGTCGTAAGCCCGGCGACCAGCAGGCCTGGACGTCCGAACAGCGCCACGCACTCACCCGTCACGTCGACGAGCAGGCTCGCAACGCCATCGAGGCGTACACGACACTCCCGGTGGATACTGACCCCCTCGACAAGCAGCGAGCGCGCTACACAGCTCTGAAGGCGGCACGCGACCGGGCGCTGGTGTTCGTCCTCGCGTACACCGCCGTCCGTGTTGGGGAACTCCTCCGGGACCCGAACGACCCACGCCGGCGCGGTGTCCGCTGGGAGGATCTCTCCCTCGACGACGGGAGTATGGACGTCTACCGGAAGAAACAGCAGTGGGACGCCGCGAGTCTCCCTGACCCGGTGATCTCGCCACTGCGGAGCTACCGTCAGCTGATGGATCCATCGACGGAGCGCTGGCCGGTGTTTCCGACGTTTGACCAACGGACGCTCGCAGGGCTCGTCCAGAATGAATTCGCCGACCGAGGGGAACGCCCGGAAGCAATTACTGAACGCCGTGAGGAGTACGCTCGTGACCTACTGCTGGCACTTGCTGAGAGTATTCGCCCGCCGTCAATCACGACAGACGGCGCACGGTCGATTCTTCAGCGACTCTCAGAGGCCGCAGAGATCGACATTGACCATCCGAAGCACGACTATCTCGCCCCTCACGGCGGCCGGCGCGGGATGGGTGAGGTTCTAGTTCGCGCGTTCGGGTATACAGTCGCTGCCCGGTATCTCGATAACTCCGAAGAGATGGTTCGTGAACGCTATTCCCACATTGAAGCCGGAGAACTAGGTGACGTTGCTACGGAAGCTCTGGAAGAAGTCGATCACCTCGGAAGTCGGCTCCGTACTGAGTGATGAGGTAGTTGATGCGGGTCGTGCGGTCCTGTTTGGACTGGAGGGTGTGAACTAATGGCTCTATCGTACAACCAAGTGGAGGGATTCGGACTTGGGATCTAAGACATCGAGAAGCACTAGGGCACATCCAGATCCGCGATATTGGTGACGAAATCCTCACGCGAGACGCAGAGACTGAGAAATGAAGAGCTTCGGCAACTAAGGATCTACCCGAATCGTACAGTCACAGTAAACGTAATCTCCATTTTTCACCCAAGACCCACAGTCGTCACAGTACAGTAAGTCATATGCACGCCTGAACACGTCGCGTTCGCTCTTCAACTCCTCCCCAGTATAGAACGCCGCCTCAGCGTCGTTGTGGTGTACATTCCGATGAAGCAAATTCAGATGTCGCTCCAAATCCTGCTTGAGTTCCTCGAGGGCCTCGATATCATTATCAATTTGTTCCTGGTTGTACAATGATTGCGGATAATCCGTCTGTTCGACGACAGTGCCCGTTTCCAGGAGTGACTGGTACTGAGCGATTGCGGTCGTGAAGAGTCTCCCAATCTGGAGTGACTCATCTTCCAGTTTGTGGTATGGAACATCGGCTTTCAAAGCAGCACAAGCGCGTCGCGAGTACCACTCGACTGTCTTCCGGATCCAAGCCGCTGCCGACGTCACATCGTCGCGCTCGATGAAATATTCGATTCTCTCCCACGGCTCGGAAATACTCTCCACGGGGAGGGGTCCACCTTCGAGAGAACATTTAGAGAAACGAACCTGTTTGTCGAACTCGTTTGTGAGATGTAGGTGGCGGTCCCAGGTCTTGTCGTGAGTAGTCAGTAGAATCTGGTAGCGGTCGGACACGTCCCCAGCGAGGAGATTAGCGATGTTCGATCGATGACCGGAGTCTATCGACATCATCACGTCGTCGAGTAACAGAATGTCAATTGCCTCGCCGCCAACATCTGACATTGCTAAGAACAGCGCCAATCCCATGCTGTCCCGATGTCCTTCGCTATGGACTGCACTGGGATGGTGGTGGCCCTGATCATAGAACTCGGGCTCGAACTTGACGCCGGTGTCTGTCGGTTCGAGAATAGCCGAGAAGTCTTCCGCTTCATCGTCCTGGTGCATTTCTTCGTAGTACTTCTCGAACTTTTCACGAATGTCACCGAATGCGTCCGTCAGAACCCGGCTCCTGGCATCTAGGAAATGCTGTTTGATGTTCCCGAGGACCTCCTGAACTCGTTCTGCTTCTTTCAGTTCTCTTTCTCTGCCAACGAGATCCTCATATCGATCGTCGGCTCTTGCCAATAGGTCCACATTCTTGGTTGTTGACTTCAATTCGGGCTTCTCCTCTGCGACATTCTGTAATCGTTGAATCTCCGCTTCGAGACCATCTGTGAAGACTGCATCGTGAACGTCGCTCTCCACACTCGGATCGGTTAGTGGTCCTTTGTTGAGTTGCGATTTCCATGACTGTGCCCCCTCAATTTCATCGGATATCTTGGCAGCGACTTCGGGATATTCCTCTTGTAGCTCGCTTCTAAGACTCCCCAAGCTATCGGTATATCCAACGATCAGTTCGTTCACGCCATCATAGAGTGACTCTAAGTTCTCCTTTTGCTCTTTTAGGTCAGTAGCCTGTTCTCTCCGTTCTTCGAGACGCTCAAGAAGACGCTCGTCATCCCAATCAGTCAAACAGAGAGGGCATTGATCATCGTAATGATCGAACACTGAAAGACCGTTATCCACCAATTCCAGGGTTTCTAACTCCCGCTCGAGATCCTCTGCTGCTTGTAACTCTGAGGTCAGTTCTTGTAACTGGGCGTATTTGCTTCGGAACTGCTTTCGTGGCCCATTGAATTGGTCCTCAATCTGTTCGAGAAGCGAAACAGTAGCCTCACTCTGAAGTGGATCGACAGATATCTCGACGTCTAAATCAATTCCCTCGGTGAACTCTTCATCGAGCGATTCGAGTTTCTCGGCACCGTGTTCTTCCCTCAACTCGTTCACCCGCTCCAGCGCTCCTGATCGCGTCGAGACCCCCTTATCAAATAAATCGAAAAACCGCTGATCTGCTTGGCTTTTCTCTTGTTTGAGGGTTTTATTTTCTTCTTTTCGGTGCTTTCGCTCGGCGTGCTTCACCGATTTTCGTTTCTCGTCGACATCTTCGAGCCCAAACAGCTCGTCGATTCGGTCACCGCGTTTCCCCTCCGGGGCGGTCACGAAGCGTAACAACCGATCTCGGTCGAGAATAGAGTGTCCAAGTGCCGCAGCTGCCATTTGGTCCTCCAACCACTCTGGAATCTGGTTTAGGCTTGGTGGTTGGACGACCTCTGGATTATCTGGCTCGGATACCAACCGCTTCACCGTCACGTCTTGTTCCCCTTCCTGAGCGAACGTTGCCTTAACCCAGGCTTCATCTGGTTCTGCTTCCATATGTGAGGCGTACTCGGGAAATGGAATGTCCTGTGTTCCGCTTCCTCGAAGCCTTGAGATATCTCCAGTGAGAATAAACTCGACTGATTGGATTACTGAACTCTTCCCGGACCCATTCGGACCCAAGATTCGAACGTTCTCATCCCCAAATT
This sequence comes from Haloarcula sp. CBA1115, assembly GCF_000827835.1. Classification (NCBI taxonomy): domain Archaea; kingdom Methanobacteriati; phylum Methanobacteriota; class Halobacteria; order Halobacteriales; family Haloarculaceae; genus Haloarcula; species Haloarcula sp. CBA1115. The sequence goes on from NZ_CP010531.1 coordinate 30,390, forward strand.
TTTCTTCCCAGTGAGTTATCCCGCGGACGTTTTCGATCTCAATCTCCCGAATGTGCACTATTCATCACCTCCTTCGCACTGTCGATTACTTCGGTAGCTTCGCTCAGTTCCCCTCTCCGTTCGAGTCGTTTCAGCTCTTCAACGAGCTCCTCTGGAATGGAATCGTCGTTAGATAGCTTCTCAAAGAATGATTCCAAAATCTCACTCTCCAGATTCCTGCCACCTTCAACCATGGTTTCGGCGACGACCAGTTGGTACTTAAAATCCACTAACGAAGACATTGATCGGTAAGCAAATAATCTCCTCCCGGCTAATGGACAAGACCAAGATGAAACTGTTCCACTGGCAAAGGCTCTGTGTCTATGACTCGTAGCTCACGGTATGCCCTACTGCCCGAACTGCGGAAGCCGGGTCAAAGCGGTTCACCATTACTGTGGATCTTGTGGACAGGCACTATCCGAGATCGCCGAATCAGAGAGCGATCCACCGATGGCAGTAGATAGAGATGGCTTCCTCTCACTGCGTTCGCTTTCGTACGTCAATGAGCTACTGAACGGAGAACGAGAACTCGACCGTGATTCAGTCTCGTACACGCAGTTATCTCGAGAGGTGAGTGCTGCCTTTGCAGACTTCGCCCGACTCGCGATGGTCAACGACCTCGACCTTCTCCAACTTTGGGCAGCAGGTTCGAACACAGATGCGCTGAGTATATCCGTCGAGGAAATGAACAGTAACCAGTTCCGTGACTGGCTCGCCGCTATCGGATTGGGTCGAACTCTTCGAATGTACGATGACTCGCTCCACACTGAGTTCGAGGACGAGTTCAACGACCGACTGCAGAAACTGATCGAGTTCGCCAACGAAGAACTGGACGACGAGGAGATCTCCGAGTAAGAGCTACAGTTGACTCGCTGGTCCGTATTCCTCGGACAACGCGTTTTTGAGATCGAAGTCATCTCCTTCTGAGATCTCTTCGATGACATCGTACACGAACTGGAGAGCCTGTACCTCTGCATCCAGATGTGCTAGTTCCTCCTCTCTGCGCTGGATTTTCGAGAGGAGATGTGATTTGAACCGCATCTCGGATCCCCTGGATACTGGTTCAGACCGTCCAACATCACTTCGCTGCGGTAGGCGTCCATCTGGACGCGGAATATGACCGGCCTCTAATTCTAACTCGACTCGCCTGACGTGCTTGCAGGGGCTCGGAGAAGACGGGTTTTCCCCATCGGGACAGTTGCATTGTCTGTCCAGAAGGTCTACCTCGTAGCTCGCGCCTGATTCGGACTGGACCTCATAGAGGCCACCCTGGCGAAGCAGTGCTACGTCCATGTTCTCTTCGCGAGCCCGCCGCTCGCGGCCATCAGCTATCGGCCCCTGTTCGTCTTCTTGGATTGAGGATGAGTCTGTGACTGCCATGTGGAGAGGAGTGGAAGAACGAGTGCGACCGTTCGCTCCCCCACGCTTTTCAGAGAGATAAAATTCAGAGCTGGCGATATCGACAACAGCAGTAACGGTGGCAGTATTATTAACGTTAGAAACGCTGGGTGGGCCAATCCGTTATGAGATTAGAAACGTTAGAAACGAAGCCAAACACCGAACCCTGGACTGCATGCTGACTGCCCAATACCTGGGTTCTGAGGCTACTCAGGCTCAGTGAGAAACTTCTCACGAGCAGCGTTGATATTCGACCGAACTGCATCTCCGGTCACATCTCGGATTTCGGCCCACTGGGCGACAGTGTACCGCTCTGCTTCCTCGACAACGACCCAGTCGACAGCCTCGTGAAGCGAGAGTTCCCCGGCGATCAGTTCCGTGACTCGTTCAAGGAAGTCCTGGTCATCCCAAGCGAGATCGACTTCTTCGAACCGGTGGTTCTCAGGGTCGTACGAGGCGACCATCTGGATGGCACCGTTCTGTTCGAGTTCTGCCCGAACGTGAGCAGGCAGGGAATCCAGTGCAGTCTGTGGTAACGGGTAGGCTGGGACATCGTGGAGCGAGGCAACGTCGAAAGGTGTGAGACTGCGGTGTGACTCGTCTCCGAATTTCATTAGATAGCTCGTTTCCGCGGAAAGCTGAGTCCGCCCCTCGAGCAGTAGATCTGCGAGTTCGGGATACTCGCCTCGATCGACTGAGCCGGTCTTGAAGACTGTGACGAAGTCGCGACCACTGCCAGTTCCTGGTTGAGCTGCCATTGAAGTCCTCCGTTGTATGACTCAGATTCGTCGGGGACGAATATCAGTCTGCCTACAGTCTCAGTCTTCAGTCTCTACCTCTATTTCCAACTCACGTAGCGCCGCTGCTCGCTTTGCGAGCATTCTGAGAACCCAGCGTCGTCTTCCATGCTGATTCTCGTAAGCCACGTACTGCTGGACAGTTGGGATATCGTGCATACAAGCGATTCCACCTCGGATCAGCCCTTGCTGGTTGGTCTCCAGAAGTTTCTCTGGAGGCAGCGCTTGCGCAATCTGCGTGGGTACCAGCGGCCTCATTGGCCTCTCTCGTGGAGGTAGTGACACCGACTGGTCCCGAAAGGAACTCCTCCGCAACAGGTTACCCCACGAATTGCATTCTGGTGACTACGTGGGGTAACTCCGGCAGCGCGTAGTAAGAGAATAAGCGACGGCCTCATACTGGCTATTCTCCTTCACCGTCCGTAGTGGACGAGCCGAAAAGCGGCTGAATGGCCGCTAGGCGTCCGTCTAGCGTACGCTGATCACGGCTTGTCGCTGCGAAAAGTGCCGTCTGATCACTCTCGGTGACGTTGCTACTACTCTCAATTGGTCTCTCATCGACGAAGCCTCGGCAGCGAGGCATATCGATACGGCTTGACCGAGACGGTGCGAGTTCGATTCCATGATCTGAGAGGGTTGATTCGACCGGGCTTTCGTCGACAGCGGTTCCACCGCTACCGAGCATCGCCTGCCGAGATACTGTTCGCTTCAGTGTCGACCGCCTGTCCGCTCGAACTGATTCGTTCTGAGATTCTTCTTCGGTTGCCATGACTTCGTGGAGAAGCCAGATCCTATCCGACTTCTCCACTCTGTTTGGATGGATAAATCAGCGCGGATCTGAGCCTTGATCCGGTCATCTGATCTCCTGTTGAATCAGAATTCCTGGCGGGTATAGGCACCACCACGAGGACCATCGCCTCGTATGAATTGTCCTTCGAGATGGACCTCCAGCGCGTCAGGACGTCCACCGTCGAAGTGACCTGTGACCGAGAAGGGAGCGAGCCACGGACCTCGTCCAGCTTTGTTCTCATTCGTGCGGCAAGAATCGTTCGCGACGGGTTCGAGATAGATCTCTCCCACCCGGCCGTTCACGAAGACGTGTTTCAGGCCGAACGTATCGCACTCCCACTCGATATGGGCATCTCCTTCGACAGTGAATTGATTGCCAGCTACTGTCAGTGCTAACACGTCGTCCTCGACCTGGAGGTAATCACGAATCCACTCTGGGCCCATGTGTACAGTGACGTCGACCAACCGGAGATCATCCTCGGGATCCTCTATCCAGGGATGCTCATTCGTTGCCGGACTATCGACGGGTCCATCAACTATTTCACCTCCAGGAGGTATGTCTGGTGACTCAGATGCACCACCGCTCTCTGACTCGGACTGGGGTCCTTCCCCATTATCTCCTGAGCTAGCTATCTCGTCTCTCCTTGACTTTCGATTCGAGGACGTGCCCGTCTCTCGGTCAGCGGATGCATCCTGCCCAGACGGGTTGATGAAATTGAGACAGCCGGAGAGAGCCGATAGTACAGTGACTGTGCCAGCTGAGAGAACTCGACGCCGACGCCAACTGCCTATCTGATGAGAGGAGGGCGGACGAGATGCGTCATCTTGGGACCGACTATCGAGGACTGGCATAGCGATAATCGAAGGAAGGGACGTTAGCGGACAGGAAATAGCTTCAGTAGTTGCGGGATACGCAACTGTGCGGTACTTCTACCGACAGTGATTGTGATATTTGGATACCAACCAGCACTGCAGTACAACTTTCCAGTTCAATTTAATATATTCAGAGGCTCAGGAAGATACTATGAGTGAATACGCGGAAGCAGTCCAGCGACTCCGGAGTGTAATCACGTTTCTAGAAAGAAATTCAATAAAGGTCCCCAGAACCGAGTTTACATCGACTATTGGAGAATGGCTGGTAATGGATCAACTTCTTCAGCAGGGGTATTTACCAACCTTGCAATCCGGCCAGTATGACGTAGATATTCTTCTCAAGAGCGGAGATAGAGTTGAAGTAAAGGCAGCCACTTGTGACTCTGACTTCGGTGGAGTATACAGGTTTGATCGAATCAAGCCAGAGAAACTTGATCACCTCGTCTGCGTCACTCTTCTAGATGACTACTCAGAGGCGGATTATTTCGTATTTTCAGACGACGACATCAATTCGCTGCTTCCTAGGAATCAAACTGCGTTCAACGACCCAGAGAGGGTCGACAACCAACGACTTGTACGGATATTAGATAATCCCGAAGATAGCGATAGACAGGATATGAAGGATATCAACGATAGGCTTGAGGAATTCCATAACGCATGGCATAACCTTCCGCCTGTATAGTAGTCCCCTCATTTTAGCAGTCGGGTATGATGGATCTCGCAAGGACCTTAGCGTGCAACTGTAACTAGAGAGAACTCATATCAGAGGCTAAACAATGGCATAAGATGTTCCGGTTAGAACTGTTTCAATTGTTCAACATCAGTGAATGACGCTCGGTCCTTACGCCACCGCTGGGCACCATTTAGTTCCTCCAGTGATCCTTTCGATTGATCGATATTCTCTTGATAATCTTCTCGGCTTTGTTGTAAGCTATCGCCATTATCGAGACCGTGATTCAGTACTCCACGTATCTCAGGTCTGGTATATTCCTTTTGGAGGTCAAGGAGTTCATCAAGGGATCGATACAACATTTGCCGAAGTAGAAGTACATCTCGCTCATAAACAGGTGACTCAATCCCGCTATGCACGATATCGTTTCGCTTCTCAGCTAAGTCCTTGATGACATATTGTAAGATTGCAATGGGGAGATAATTATGTACGAGTGGGAGACACCGTTCAAGAGCGTTTTTTGAACTGTCACCTCGGTCGTGGAATGTAATCTCTTCAAGACCACGCCAGAAGTAGAGGAACGCACTCTCATTGTGAGCTGCTGTCAGACCAGCATGAAGTGCTCGAAACCCGCGACTCAGTTCTTTATTACAGGGACCAGTATCACCGGCTAGTGGAAACCGACGAATTCGTTCAAAATCGGTTTTGAAACCTCGTGGGAGGCGGAAGCCAGTTCTCTCTAGCTCTCTATTCGGTGTTCTAAATGAGTCATACTCGCCATCCTGACAAATCAAAAATATTTTTGGGCGATTGATGACATTTTGACGGGTGCGATCAGCAGATCGTAATCCATCCATCGAAGTTTCCTCTAGCACCCAATCAAAGGCTGTGAAATTGAGTTTTCCGAGTATAATATCAAGATCTGCTTGGAGTGATGAGTAAGCCACTGTCGACTCTCGCGACTCTATCTCAAAGAGATAGAACGTATGCTCACGTTGAGATAGCTGTGTCTCTGTATCATTTTGCAGAAGATCTGGAACATCCTTGGTGGCCGCTTGCTGGGTTACCGCCGTTTGGGCGTCTTCAATAACACTCTCCCAGTCGTCAGACTCAATTTTTCGAATAGTGGTTTCGTTAGCTTCGATTGTCGCTGGTGGTGACTCATTTCGCCCACTCCGCATGTTAAGTGGGAAATATATTTTGTATAGAGATTCCTCACCAGCGTTCGATAATTTACCAAACTCCCGCTCGAAAGCAGTGAAGACATCTGACTCTCCTTGCGCGCGGCTAAGAGCTTGATCGACAAGACCAGCAATATGACCTTCCTTGAGATCGGTCGGCTTTCCGTTGGACCGTTTTTGTGCACAGATTCGTCGAACAAGGAGGGCGTATTCGTCGGTCCCCGTACTAACTACTGGTTCGTCGTCTGATGGTAGTAACTCAATTGCACGTGTCACATATTCTGATAACCTCGGCTCGTCGTCTGCCATTAGAACTCACCCCGCTGCTGGCTGAATACACGGACGACACGCTCAAAATACGATTCATCGAGAACTCGGGGAGAGCGAACTCTAGGAAGAGAATCGAGTATGGACCAGACAACGTCTCGATCTTCGAACCCGTATGCAAGAAACACCGCTGCATCTATCTCTGCTTGAGCTGCCGCCCGTTTTTCGATGTCTCGAATCGGGTCGACGTTCAATTCTTTTTGAAGTGGATTAAAGCAGTCTCCGTAACAGGTTAGTCGCGCTGCGAGCGTCCATATAGTTTCACCCAGGTTACTGACTGGCGAGAGATGGGGTGCCTGTGATTCTTTTACTAAATAGTCTGATAGATGTGTCTTGATTTTCGATCGCATCAAATAGTCGAATGGCGTGCTATTGAGGATGCCAAGAAGGCAAAATATCTCTTGAGGGGTGTAGCGCTGTTCGAAGAGATTATCCGGTGTATGTGTGGTGTTTGCTGGATCGGTAGTTTTCCATCTGAATGGATGAATCGTGTGAATTGTGTTTACCGTGAGGACATCCGGAGGAATGACAGTTGCAATAACGGCGCGTTCGTTAGATGGTCCAGCGATGTCACGGTATGCAATTCGGTACTCATCATAAGGCATCGGAACTTCAGAACGCGGTATTGTTTCACCGTTCTCGAAGTGTAGGCCATGGTCATCAATTTCAATTGGGCGGTTTCCTGTTAGATTCCGCAGTTCACGCTCCCGGATGACGTGTTTGGCACTTTGGTCGCCGGCAGATTCATCAAGGCCCCAGTAGCTCGGCGGAGCAACATCATAATAGGTGGAGTCATGCGTGTACTGGTAGATATTTCGGCCACGGTAGATTGGGTAGTCGCCTGGCTCATCAAAGAGGGTATTTGCTTGGCGAGTTTGATGGATGCCTCGCGTGGGCGCGATCTGCCAGCCATCTTTATCATCCAAATGATTGTGGTCTACAAGCGTCTCAAGCGCTCTTACATCGTCTTCATTTTCAACGGGAGGGAAGGCAAGAATAGAGCGTGAATACGAATCGAGAAGACTTCGGGTAAGAACTGGAAGTTCCGTGTCGGTCCTGCTAAGTGCATCCAGTGATGTTTGGCGGAACTGAGCGTGTAGCTCATTTGTTGGCCCAGTATTTTGGAATTCGAGAATACCAAACTCGTATCGACGGTCAAAATCTTCGAAGATTCCATGATTTTCGAAGCCCAGAATCCGATAGAGACTGGTCTCTTCCAGTATTTTTCGCCGGAGTATTTCATGCTTAGACCCTTGGAACAGGACCCCTGGCGCTAAGATAGAGACCATCGCCTGTGGAGCAGCAATCTCCATTGCACGTTCGACGAACAGTTCGCTCAGATTTGGATCTGCGTGAGCTGCGGTCTGATAGTGCTCAGTTAGGTACGCACACTGAATTTCGAAAAGCTCACCGTTCGATGATTCATGTTCTTCGTAGTTAGCGCGACGTTCGCTGGGGCCACTCTTCGATGACGATTTTCGTTTCTGGCCTTTCAGAGTGTTCCAAGGCGGATTGGTGATGACGGCATCAAACCCACCATCAAGCATGATATTGGGGAACTCAACTATCCAATGAAATGGTGAAAGTTCACCAATGGTATGCTCAACTTGAGAGTCCGCTGTGACTCTTCCTTCAAGACTCTCTAACCCTTCAAACTGAGTCAATGTGAGTTGGCGACTCAGTGATTCAGTCTGTTCAAAAATATTTTCCTTTAGATCTGAAATATCGTCTCGTGACGATTGGCGATATTCCTGAATCAGATTCCGATAATTATTGGTAATCTGTTCGAAATCTTCGAGTGATTGTTGACCCTTGACAGTATTCGGATGGGGTCGTTGACTAATCCCGATCAGACTGTTGCCAGTGAAGAAATTACGTTCCGTATGATATTCGAGTGCTTGCAGCATCTCAATTCGGCCGCCACGTGGATTCTCGAACGCCGAAAGGAGAAGGCGAAACCGTGTCAACTCGATCGCTTCCGGATTCAGATCTACTCCGTACAAATTGTGTTGTGCTGCTAGAAGCCGGGTCTGGGAACTATCCGAATCTGAATGCTCTATTAATGGCGTATTTTCAAGCAGATTTCTCTGATCAGTATTTAGATGCTCCAGGCACTCTGTGTAAATGTCTGCAAGAAATTCTTGCGCCTTACTTATGAACGAGCCGCTCCCAACCGCAGGATCGACCACCCGAAAATTTGGGAGCACCTCGTTCCAAAGACAATCTATTGCGTCTAACCTTGGCTCCCCTGAGGATGTACTTGTGTCTGTCCCAAACACCGCGCTTAGTGACTCAAAGTCAGCATCAAACTCTTCATTTAGGTCATGTAGTAGTGATTTCCTTATCGTTCGTGTGACCAGAGAATCTTGAAGTTGGTCTGGTGTATGATACGCTGCTGTATGCTGCTTATTAATATAACGTTCCAGCGCATGCCCTATCACCCGTGGCGTCACTTTTGTCGTATGCTGAATATCATACGGCCCGCCAAGTTCCCAATCAAAGTCTCGTAGCAGCCCAACAATATTCCATAGTAACTCGTTGGCATTGGACTCTGAAGAAGGCGGAGCAACCCGATTGTCTGCTTCGGCCTGCGTTTTCTCGAACAAGAAACTTTGTAGATACGGATCTAGGTCTCTCGCCACATCATTGGACGGCTCCCCTGCGAAGAGCGGCGCGTAGATTTCCTCGTAGGCATGTGTTCCCTTCAAACTCGCCTGCCCTTGTTGCTTTTCTAAAAATGAGTCAGGCAACACCTCTGCTTCTTGTAGAAGATAGAGGTATAAGAATCGATTAACCAGACGCTGCGCGTATCGCTGCCGAGCTTCAGAATCGACATCTGGGTCTGCTTGAATGGCCTCCACGACGGTTTTCACCATCTCCTCATAGCGGGTCGTAACCCTTTCAATAAGCGCCTCATCATCAAAGAGAGTTGGCAGCGAGCTCGAATCATAACCATCGATTTGATTCAAACGTTCTACTACTCTGCGTACTTCACTCGTCTCTGGTTTGATGTCTGCTCTATTAAAGCCAAAATGAACCATTAGTGGCTTTCCAAGCCCGGTCTCAGTTGGATGTCGGGCGTATAAATCAAATTGCGTCCAGTCTCGAGCCACTGCAATCACGAGCTCGTGTCGGTCTGTGAATTGATCTAATGATAACGCGACTTCGGGTGATTCACCCTCCGGTACGGTCGTCAGCAATACCGAGGATCCAGTCTTAAATACCAGTTCGATCTCGTCGTCTGATTGTTCGCATTTTTCGAGCCCGCGGCCGATGAGTGAGTCTGCAATAGCACTGAGAGAATTCCAAGAGCGAACATCCGCAGCGGAGATCTGTTGCGTAACCACGATACTCTAACCCTCATCCTCCACTGGTATCAAATTTCGGCCAGCATCTCTGGGACCAGTTTTCCCGCGCAAAAATTTCCATGACCGAAGTTAATTGGAATACTCGGTTGGTTTCTCACCAAACTATAACCCGATGAGAAGGCTGGCGAACTGATCGAGTCGATCGTTTAGCTGGTCCCCATCGTAGATCGTCGCTTCCCGTTCGTAGTATGTGGCGAGTTCTGAGGCATCAGCCGATAGATTCCCTGCCTGCGTGTCAGTAGCGATTGTGAGAGAACAGATTGGGGCTGGGGATGCTCGGATTTGTTCGATGACGTCGTCGACGCTACTGGGCTCTCCGTCGGTGACGGCCACGATAAGCGGTTCATCGCGATGGTCCTCGACGAGCTGACTTGCGAGTTCGAGCGCGTCTGCCAACGGCGTGTCCCCGCCACAGTCCGTGTCCAGTAGCGTCGCCTGGATGTGTCGCGTCTCGACTGAGAACGGCTTTACGAGCCGGGCATGGCTGTCGATGAAATCGACTATCGCGACATCGATCCCCAGCCCTTCAGCGGCGACGGCGAACCGCGCTAGTGCCTTCGTCGCAACCTCGATCTTCGGAGGCTCGCCGTTCCGCATCGAGCCAGACCGGTCGAGAACCAACACCAGTGCGTATCGTTTCTCGCGCCCCGGCGTGTCGACCTTGCAGACCCGAGGGTCACCGATCAGAAGCCGATGTCCCGCAGTGGTATCGTACCCGCCGGCAGTCAAGCATCGCCGGACACCACGTTGACGGTCGAGACGAAGCTGTTTCTCGAGCGTGCCAGCAACCTGGACAGCACCGTCTTCGATGTCAGTCCACGCGCCTGGTGGTGCGAGGTCGTCAGCGATTGGGACGATCTCCAGTTCGTCGAGCTGCCCTGGTCCTCCTGCGTTGCCGCCGGCTGTTTGGTCGTCTGAACCATCTCGAGCTAGCCGGTGGACAAGATCTTCCAGTTCCCGCTCCAGGGCGTCGGTGTCAATACCCTCTCGATCTGCTTCGTCGTGAGCGGCCGCTCGATCCGCTTCGAGTGTCCCTCTGTAGGTGTCTGCCTCGTCAGCAGGATCTCGATCGAGTACCTCAGCATGCGCTGGGCCGGGATCGGCTATAGAGTCTAGCTGTTCGTCGGGTGAGGGACTCGTGATCGGTGGCTCTCGTCCGTCATGATCCTGCTCTAGGCTCTCGTGAGAGTTGGTTGTCTCTCCCGCTTCGTGGTCGTTATTAGAAGCTTCGGCAGCGTCGAAGTCTCCAATGGTTGACTGACGTCCATCAATAGAAGCGTCATCCCTGTTCTCCTCCGCTGAGGTCGGTCCACTCTGCGTGGAATCGAGGTGTGTTCCAGGTTGTTCAATAGAGCGAGCAAGTGCCCGCGCTCTAGAGTCTGAAGACTCCGAGGACTCCGACATCTGGTCTTTATCACTGTCGGTCAAACCTGGTGTACCGTCGTAGCCGGAGGCTGACGTGCTAGTGTCGAGGGAATCAGAGGTCTGTGTGGAAGGTGTCGGTTCGAGATCCTCGTCGTATGAGTCCGGCGTAATCGAGGGCTGGCTGAGGACGTCTTGGAATGGATCGTCGGTTGCGCTCCGTTCGAGTTGCAGTTGCCCATTATGAACTCCTCCAGCCTCCTCGTCGATTGGCTGTTCTGGATCAGAGTTAGAATCTGCTGCTCCGGGAGAATCAGAGTCCGATGAGGGGTTGGAGTCTACATCAGATTCCCCAGAGTCGTCCTGATCTGGCGACTGTGTTGATGCTTCGGAGTGCGCCTCTAGGAGGGGCAGGATTGCCGACTGCCACGTCTCAACGACCAGCTGGGCTCGCCGAACAGATGCCGTCTTGTCGTGGCTATGGGTGATATCGTCGCGTTCTGCACTCCGGATTGCGAGGGCATCCCGTGCTAACGCCTTTAGCGCCTCTTGAACAGCGTCAAATCCCGACGCATCCGCCTCCGACGCAAAGAGTATACGCTCATCATCTTCGTCGAGGAGTACCTCTGTGATACCCGTCGGATAGATTGCCCACTCGTAGAGGGCGCTCGTCACTGCATCCCAGAAGGAGAATAGGACTTGCTCGCCGTCAGGGATATCATCGGGAATCTGCGAGTGGATTTGGCGGGTGAGTTTGAGGCGTATCTCGGCGTTATCGCTGAAGTTTGCTCCCTCAATCGCTTCCCGTTCGATGGCACCGTCCTCGATGATATTGATAAGGTCGTGTACCTGTTGGTGATGATTGGGCTCGATCTCTGATTCGAGAAGTTCTGCAATGGGGCCGATAGCCGTCTTGAGAATATGAAGCAGTTCGTGAAAGGCGAGACCGAACTGGTGAGCGTGGTCCGCTGTCAGCTGATCGTTCACCGGGATTCGGTCTATCGGTGCTGGGTCTGTCGTTACTAGTATGAGGAACTCAGCGTCGACGCTTTCGAGCAACTGTGCAGCCTGCTGCTGTTCGAGCTCGGTCGCATCACTTCTCACGAGGGCATCGGCTTCTGCAGGGAGGACCGCCGCGGTCTTGACGGCTGGCGTAAGAACGACCTCTACGTCGATGCCTGAAGGCAGGTGTCCACAAATGAACGCCCGGAGCCTATCGGTCCTATTAGCCGAGGATCGAACTCGAGGGGCTATATCTGGGCAGAACTGTTCTGTTGGATGTATTGGTTCGGTCTCATGGATATCGGACATAAGGATACACGAGGGTCCGTGGCTCCCTCGATCACTTCGGGGAGATAAACCTTCTTGCGAGGTTGGTACTGGCCGCTTTGCGAGCGCTGCAGGCCCAATTCAATTTCTGATTCAGTTTGGTTGAGAGAACAAACAAAGACTAGTGAGGCGGGGAAGTAACTATCAGAGGAAATCCTCTTTGAACCGAGACGCCTGGTCAAGATCGTCCAAGAGGTATTGCTCGGCCTTCCGTGCAAAGTTCCGTATCTCGATGGAAAGATTCCTGTCTTCCTGCCAGTCACGGACAGTCGACAGCTCACGTTGGTGCTGGTTGTCATTCACCATCCCGGCAGGCCCGGCAGTTCCCATCGGGCTGCTGGAAATCGCGCACAGGATATTCCGCTGAATAGCATCGGCCTCCCGGAGATTATCGACGCCATCACCCATCACAGTGAGCAGCAGAGCCTCGACCGGATCAGTAAGTTCGAAGAGCTGGCAGTACCAGATGATCCGGAGTAGTTGGTCCTCGGAACAGTCGGCTACTCGGCCAGCGAGCACCGCCGCGACATCGGTAGCCGGGACAGTGTGGAACAGGCGGGCGTAGACTTGCGGCGCGTACTCGTCCGTGTCCATAACGAGATTGCCGACCGTCTGCACCGCGGCATCGTAGTCTTCAGTCTCTCGCATCCGCTCCGTGTCCACATCCATGTGGAGCGGCAGCAGGTCCATCTGGCGGTCCAAGCGGTCTGCACGCCGGATGCAGAACTCCACGAAGTCCAACGGGCGGCGCTCAGCAAACTCCGCCACCAGCTGTTGCAACTGATGCGACTCACCCAAACGATCGAACTCCACGGCATAGTCCATAATCTCGTCCAGCACCGATTCATCCACTGCGGTCAGGTTCTCCCTCCGACGCGGCAGTGCATCAAGCAGCCGGTCCAGCACTCGGGGCGTGACGGATTCCGATTCGTACAGCAAGGTCAGGAACATCTCCTCTGCCCAGTCTTGGTCTTCCTCCCACTGTCCACGCAACACCGACGAAAAGTGTATCAGCCGTTCCTCCGTGAACCGGTCCGTCTCGTCAATAATACGCTCAAACGCGGACACCGCATAGTCGCGGTCCGAGTTGATGAACACCCGAAGCCCCGCACAGGCCAAGTCGTAAGTCCCATCCTCGATGTAATCCGAGACCAGCTCTCTTCCCCGCTCCGGGTCACCGGCACAGATGCCGACAACCACCCGCTCCTGATACTCTTCGAGAGCAGCAGGCGACTGATCAAGCAGCTGAACACCGGGTTCGGGCTGTTCCTCTCCGAACAGTTTGAAGAATCGTTTGAACGAGGTCTCGGGCGAGTGCTCCACCACATCAACGAACGCATCGAACTGCTGCTCCCATGCCGGATCAAGATCGCGGATGAACGCACGCATCTCCTCCTCGCTCTCCTCCCAGTCCCGACCACGCGGATCCATATGCACCAACAGCCGGTATCGGTCGTTGGCGAGCAGCGCATCCTCCAATCGACGCCCCAGTTCACCGACACCGAGTTCACCGTCTTCGGCATAATCGACCAGCCGGTGGAGTGCTGAAAGACAGTCCAGATCCTCCTCTCCATCGATATGATCGATCGCGAACTCGTAGATACGCTCCAGCTCGTCCCGGTTGAACACCTCATCCTGGCCACCGTAGTACCGCTTCTGGGCCAGCACGAACGAAGGCAACTGCTCCGCTGCTTTCACCTTCAGCGCGTGATCCTCGCTCTCCTCGACAACAGCAATCAATGCGTCCACGGCAGTAAGCCGATACGCCTGCATCGCCTCCGACTGCCAGATCGGCCCACGCCGGACCCGAGCCGTCATCCTATCGACCGGATCCATCGAGAAATCCTCCGCCTGCTCGCTTGACGCCGACGCCACCGCCTCCAGCAACTCCATACGGAAGGCAGTGTCCAGTTCCTGTTCAAGGAGATAGCCTTCGAGGCGCTCAACGATCTGCTGCTGGGCACCAGGATGACGCGAGAATCCCGGTCGCAACTCCTGATCGAGACGCTGGAACACCGTCTCGGCAACATTCGGAGACACCCCCTCAACTAAGGCAATCTCCAGCAGCACATCCGTGATCCGCTCCGGTTCCTTCAATAAGCCCGGACTCAGCAGCGAGATCGCCGCCAAATACAGCTGTCCAAGATTGCTGGGGGCTTTCACGATCCGCCGCCGCAACCCCTCAGACTCCGTCTCCCCGTCGGGAGGTGCCGTCGTCAACGCGCCCTCAACCAGTTCGACGCCCCGCTCTGGGCTCGCCGCCCCCAGCAGTTCGAGTCGCCGCAACAGCCGCACCCGCTCCGGAATGGGGTACTCCTCCATCTGATCCATGTAGCTGGATAAGATGGTATCGATGACAGTACCCGCCTCGTGGCAGTCATACCGGTGCTCGATGACAAGGAGGTTGTTCACCTGCTCTTTTTCGGTGAACTCACCGAACACTTCGTATACCGTGTCCATGTAGTCCCGCGCCCCATCGCCGAAGAATGTGTCATAGACCACGTATTCCTGGAGTGCATCCGGCTGGACGGTGAGGGACTCGCTTCGCTGACTGACAGTACCAATTGCATCAAGCAGGATTTCCCGGTAGCGACGTTCCTCATCTGGCTCCAACGACAGCGCCTCCCTGAACGCGTCCATGAATGCGTCGTCACCGGTGTCCAGCGTTCCGACTGCGGCAACATATCTGAAATAGGACTCAAGCTTCTGCGGATCACCGACGCCCTGCTGCTCGGCCGCACGCCGGATATCCCTGACCACGTCATCAAACACCTGTTCTATCACCGAGTCCTCCGCCGCAACAGGAACGTGGCCGGACGGTCCATCGGAAACGAGCTGATCCGCAAGCAGATGGGCAATCAACGGCTTGCCCTCGCTTACTTGGACAATCCAATCCAGGGTCTGCGGATCCTGAATCCCGTACGCATCCTGAATGAGACTCGTCACCGTCTCAGAATCAAGCGGCGACAGAGGTAGCATGGTGACGTCAAGTCCAAACCGATTCGTCCTGTCCTCAAGTGACGATGCAAAGATCGATCGCTCCGTGAACACCAGCTTCACCTGCGACCGCCGTTGCGCCGCGATATCAAATACCCGCTCAAGCTGATCAGCATCACGTGCATCGTCGATAAACAGGATGATGCCATCCTCCTCGTCGAACTCAATCTCCGAAAGCCCCGCATCCAGATCCGAATGGACATTGGCCGTGTACACGGTCCACTCCCGATGACTGGCCTGCAGCTGGAACGATGCCTGCACGACAAGTCGCGTCTTCCCAATCCCGGCCGGGCCGTGAACAACCAGCACATTGCTATCGGACTCGGCGAACTCGATAATGTCGTCTACCGCCCCTGAGCGGCCATAGAACGGCAGATCAAACCGTTGCCGCGGATGCTCGCCTGCCAGCTGCTGCTCAAATCTATCATCGACTGTCTTGAAGACATCGTACCCCTTATCACTCCGGTCTTGGCCGGCGACTTCGATCTGTTCCAACAGTTCTTCCTGCCCCTCACGAAGCCGGCTCGCATACTCGTAGAGGCGTTGTGCATAGACTGTCTGGAGCTTGAGTCCGATTTCCTCGTCTTGGCTGACCTCTTGCTCAAGGTACTCGAAGAACTCGGCGACGAGTTGTTCCGGATCCGCATCCAGATCCGGATCTAGCATCTCTTCGTTCAACGTCTCGGCAATACGGTCAACCGTGATTGGATCACCCCCCGCATCGAACCCGTCGATCAACGCCTTCACCTCATCCTTCTCAAACGCAGCGGGGAACACCTCTGGTTCCAATCCCTCGTGTTCCTCCGCCACCCGTGTCGCCGCACGTTCGACAGCATCATCCATGAACGCCATCCGCTGATACTTCCCCTTCGCGTACCCGACAGTCGCAGACCAGAGGATACGAGCACCAAGCGCCGATTCGAGCGACATACCGGGCAATCGGTCGGCGACTCATAAAAGAATAGCCACAAACACGCCAAGGCATCCTAGGTCGGCGTTACTCAGGCATCCGCATTCTCACAGCTACCGTCAACGACTCACAAAGCCTGCGAAGAGATATAACGTCGCAGTGATGGAATCTAAGTGAGGCAGTATCTTCCGATGCAGAGCTCTGGATCAACCAACCTGACCTGTCCAGCGTGCCGCCAGCGAATTGACCCCCTCGTGTTCCAGACGGTTGATCCAGCTTCGATCGGGATTTCGGACCAGTTTCGTTGTCCGATGTGCAGCACACAGTTCTGGCCAGAGAACGGCTTTCTCTTGACCTTTGCACTGCACGACGGCGACCAGTACTTCGGGATTCCCCTGTCGCTCGGTGGCACAGAGAAACGAGATTATACGGACGTCACCATCGGGGAAATCCGCCGCTCAACGATGAATTCCCTGTACAGCGGTTACGAACTTGAGAAAATCGGGCTCCGTGGCGCACACCGGACCGGCGTTGACGAAGAGGACTGGCTCGATATCGAACCGCTCCACAATCCACATACACAGGCTTCGCTTGGTGGAGAGGTATTGATATCGCTCGCACAGATCAGTTCTACAGATATTGCGATTGCGGCCAACCTCCAAGAAGATCGGCCGGAAGCGGTTCCGCTCGCACCGGGGGACGAGATCGATATCCTGTACGATGCAGGGATGCAACTCGCTGCCGTGACTGATCCGCCCTGGCTATTGAACCTGCGAGAGGCCGAAGCTGCTATACGTCGGCGGAATACCGTCCCGGTCTTTTCACTCCTGGTCTCGGCATTCGATAATTTGCTCTATCGGCAGGTGTACCTCCTGCTCCGGAGCCGCGGCTTCAACGACGCCGAGGCGGTCGATCGTATCGAATCTCTTGCCGGCAGCGGCCGCGTACGGCGAAAGGAGTTGGCTGCCGATGTGCTGGACGCACTTGTGGGGGAGCGACTCACAAATGGTCGCTACGCCACCGAATGGGCCGAATTTATGCAGCTTAAGAACGCTCGCAATCAGATTGTGCATCCCGCCGGGACAGCATCTGTCGATCCACCGTCCGAGAGCAACGCTATCGACGCCTTCAACCAGACATTCGAGATGATGCTATGTGTGTTCAATCTCTGCTGGGATGTGTAGAATGTAGTAGTCGTCCAACAGCATGGACTTGCTAGGTGCACTAACCGTTAACCATACTTTTTGAGCCGTCCCGATGAAGCCCACAGCAGAACCTTAATCCAGAGAGCTCGGTGATATTCGGCTGTGTGTTGTACGGTTCTTCAAAAATAGTCGTTTAGTATTTCGTAGGTGTCTTCGGGATACTGATTCGGCTCGGCAACCGCCCACACCTCGTTCTTGACCGCCGCCTTCGGTGAAGCGCCGTCCTCAATGTGCTCACAGAGAATCGTCAGATTCCGAGTCGAGAGAGTTGGCCAGTTCTCATTCTGCCGGGTCTGATGAGCGAACTGTACAATCTTCCTGACCGTCCCACGGTCCACGACCTCGTGACTGGCATTCACCTGCGCGTCCAGCGTCGCGACCTCTTCGTCGACGTCTTGGATGTAGGGTTGTTCCAGCGCTCGGAACCGGCCACGAGTGGCCGAGTTCATCGGCTCGGAATCACGGTACTCCCGAGTCGGTGGGTTCATCGTAATCACGATCCGCGCCGACGGATGGGGTTCGACCAGTTCGCCGTGGGCCTTCACGAGGAGTTTCCCCTCGTTGAGCAGACGATGGAGCGACATCGCCGCCCCTGCTCGCATCACAGGGAACTCGTTGAGCACCAGCACCGATCCATTCAGCAGCGCTTGCTTTGCGGGACCGTTACGAGGCGCAATCAGCCCGTCTTCGGTGGGCGTGAGCGGTCCAAAGAGGTCCTCCGTGTGAGTTGCTTCGTCACAGTCTACCGAGACGTAGCCGCGATTCGTCCGGTGACACAGGTACTTGATCAGGTAGTTCTTCCCGGAGCCTCGTGGGCCAACAATCCGAACTGGAACCAGCCCACGAGCGAGTTTCTTCGCGAGCAGTTCGTCGAGCGGAAGTTGAAGCCGAGGTTCGGTCGGGACTGCTGGCGGGACGACGTCACCCGCTTCGTCGACGGGTAATGCGTCATCGCCGGCGTCTGGATGTGTCGCTGCTTTCGGTACGTCAGGGTGGTCAGGGTTATCGAGGATGTGAAGGCCCGTTGGGACAGGGTCCTGTGCATTCCGCCCGATATCGGACACGTACTGTGCGTCGACGACATCAGGCGACAAGCCGTCCGTGCGGTAGCGTGGTTCCCCCACGGGTTCGTTGGCAGTTGTAATGTCGAGGACTCGAGCGACACCGTGCCTCCCAGTTTCATCGAGTCGTCGGGAGTACCGAGCGTCGGCAGCTCGCGAAAGCCACACACTCACCGGAACGTGCCGAGAAGCGGCTTGGATAATCGCCTCTGCTCGGCTCTCTGTTAGCGTGCCGGTCAGATTCGCAAGCTCAGCGACTTCGGCGTCGACTAGCTCGGTAAACGTCGTGTAGCCTGCGTCTCTGAGTGCAGTCGCGATACTCTCCGTGACGACATCGAGAACTTCGAAATCGTCACCCCCAGACGTGCCAGCGGGACCACCGAATGCTTCCGTAATCACGGGCGGCTCGGGACCCTGTGGAGAGACGCCGACTATTGTCGTGCTCCCACCAGACCCCCGGTCGAGCGTGAACGTCCCATCCGCTGCCCCAGCATCGAGGAGATCAGCGGCCTCTTGCTCACCGATATCGACGTAATCACAGACTCGAAGCGTAACGCGTTCGACCGGGATTGTCCCACCTTCGCGCTTGAGGAGGCGATGCACTAGGTGCGAAAGCACGACGAGCGGTTCTGGCTGCTCAGTGACTGTATTGGGATCTGATGAATGCATAGTTGCGACACGGAACTATTGTTGAATTCCGCCGTCCCGTTCGGTTCGATAAACGAGGAGAATTAGATCCAAAGCAATCCTGATAAACTTGCTTCCTAAACTGGGGGATATGGGCCCCTACGACCATCGCACTCAAGAGGCGTGGAAAGAACTGAACAAGAAGTTTGGCACCTGCCCGAACTGTGGCACGGAACCTTTTGAGGGATATTCAGCCTTGAAATCCTACTCATCACCAATTACGGTGCTCGGTGCAGTTCTTGCAGCACTCACAACAAATAATATCATTTCAATAATCCCTGCTACTTCCAAGGCTATTGATTTTGGAGATTATATTCGACGAGCATTCAACTCGGAGTCAACATCTTGGGCACGGATTAGCGAAGCTGTCGTAGGTGGTAGTGCTGACATCTCCAATGTCAAAATTCTAGGTGGGAAGTTTATATGCAATTCTTGTGAAGAAATATGGCATCCAGATGAAGTGGAAATGAGTTTGACGGAACTCGGGCTTACAGCATACAAATATTGACTGAATTTACATTCACGACTATCTCCTACGACAGGGAGAGTATTTTTAGTCGTTAATTTGGTGCATATCGTCGAGACGGTGCTGAACCCGGTCGTGGAGCCGCTGGGCGGCCCCGTCAGTGAGATTCGATTCAGTATCTACCTCGATGCCAGGAATATCGACGACGTCTTCGAGCGCGTCGCTGAGCGTCTGCTGATTAGCCGTCAGAACACGTTCCTCGGGTTCGTCGGTTTGCCGATCGTGTTCCTTCATCGCCAGTTGAATCATCATCGCCGGTTTTCGAAGCAGTTCACCAGCGACCTCGAGGTACTCCTGGTGGGTATTCGATGCCCAGGAGCCCTCGTATTCGTCGAGGAGTGCAATTAACAGAGAGAGCTGGAGGTTGTAAACGGTTGGTCGCGACGATGGAGACGCCAGCGTCGTGGCCCGGTCTGCAGCGGCCTCGGCATATCTGTTGGCGACGCCCCAGTAGCGGTAGCAGGTGGCCGCATCGAACGGAAGCTCGCCGAAGTCGTAAGCGATGGCCCGTGTTTTGCGAATCGCCAGATCGACCTTCACCAAGCGATCGGCGATGTCGTCGTAGATCGCCTTCCACCACTCGTTGATCGGAACTCTGTCGTTCGCCCGTTCGTGGTCGGCGTCGGTGGCCCGGCCGTAGTGACGACGAGTGTACCGCTTGCCCGTGTCAGGGACGATAGTCCCGGTCTCGGGGAAGTAGAGGATGGGTTTCGCCCATAGCGTCTGCGTCCCCCGGAAATCGTAGCCAGTCTCGAATCCACCGTAGACGACGAGGTCTAACTCGTGTGCCCCAGAGACGGTGGTAACACCGTCAGCATCCTCCTCTATCTCGGGGTCTTCACTTGGTGTGACGGTGTGTTCGAGACCGGGACAGACGACAAACATCTTGAGGAGACCACCCCAGTCCCGGTAGCTTGCCCAGCCGAATGCCTCAGTATCACCGCGCTGCTGGAGTGCTCCCACGATTGGGAGGTACGCCTCTTGTGGATTGATGATGGAGTACCGATCAGAGGCGATCTGCCAACGGAACTTTACATCGAACCCGAGTGCGCAGAGCGCTTTGCGTCGTTCGTCGACGATATCCTGATGATCGCGAACACGAACCAACGGGTCGGATGACGCGTCCGTGGCAATCTCCGAGAGTGACTGACCTGTCGATGTCTCCAGCGTATCGATATCTAGCCCATCGACGTTGCGGAGAGCTTCGATGTCGATGGTCCCGTCGACACCGACGAACTCGTTTGTGGCCCAGAGTTTACCCGAACTCGCTTGGGGGAGGACGCTGAGAACGTCTTTCAGGGATCGAGGATTCGGATCGAGACACCCCGTTTCTGGTGAAACAGCGTCTGGATACGCAGCGTCGTCTGCCGGCGTCAACCCTGCAAATGCGTGCGTTACTTCCTGATCTAGGAGGTCGAGGACCGACATGGATGCAGCGACGGATTGGTGGTTATCCTCGTCTGACTGGGAGCTCGACGTGGAGTGCTCTCGCTCGCGGCTCGCTTCTGACTGTGTATCTGTGGACATGGCGAATCAGATGGGAAACAATCGAGACAGCGTCACCTGCCGCTCTTCATGTTCCCCGTCGACCAATTAGAACCTGATAAATGGGGTTTTAGACGAACTCATTCCTCTTCAATCGAGTACGCAATAACCTGCATCAATTGTCCCTGCTCAAGATTCAATGCTGACCTTTCGGCCTCTGGAATGGAGATCTCACCATCGTTCCCAAGCACAGCTTTGTATACTGCCTGTTGGTCAGGGTTAACCTGAAATTCTGACCCTGTTATTCCTATTTGTGGAGCTGACCCAGAGCTCCCTTTTTCAGGATTACTACCCATATTTGAAAGTCGATTTACAATCTCTGATGCATATTTACCGGGATACCAACCTGGTTCGGTTCCTTCGCGATCGAGAATTTCAGATTCGGCAAGTTGGGTTACTGTATTGAGGGCCTGTTCGAAGCTACCTGCAGAGGATCCAGTATATTCCTCATGGATTTGATGTACGAATTCGTGAAGTTCATCCGAGATCTGAGGACGCTTCGCCATAGAATAGCAAAACAACCCTGTACACTTATTTGTTCTCATGATGTACATCGTATGTACACATGGTTGAGCGCCACCAAGCAGACGATTTTGAGGGTCAGTTTGTATTGCCTCTCCCTATCAGAGGAACTCTTGAACAAGGTCAATACAATCGGCCGGTCGCTGAGTTTGAAGGGTCTTGGACTGTACTGAAACGGTCAAAGAAGGGTATTTGGCCCAATGCAATTGTCGATGAGGAAAAGAACGAATTCGTTCTATCGACTTACCCAGTCAATCATAATGTGAATGAAGTCGATATTGTAAGAGATGCTGATTTTGGAATGTTTTTTGTTGTAGACACTATCCAATATGATGCTTACAATTGGATTGATGAAGACCGATATGAGAAATTTTCATTGGACGAGTTTAACGTGAGGGAAGATTTCGCGGCAGATGGCACTCCAGTATTAGTCTCAGGAAATCCAGAGAGTGAATATGGTCGTGCAGTGGCTCTCTGGCGACCGCCGACACAGACATTAGAGGATATGCTTCATAGGACTCCATTTGACCATCCAAAAACACTCTTAGAAGGTGCTAACGCCGTTGGTCGGCGTCTTCAACTGAATCGAGGAGATATTCCGAGCAGGTTGTCTTCAAACGAGACGAGAACATCATCAGGAAACCCGGAAAAAGCAAAGGAACTCCATAAGAAGTTTTTTGAGAATAAATAGGAGTATTATTACCGAGGCAATATTCTGTCGAACGGTTAATCAGCAGTCTGCTTTGTGTTCTCATCGACTTCGCTTTTCCCAAGTAACGTCTCTTGCTCGTCGTCGTAGCGTAGGATGTACTCCTCACCGCCGAACCAGCGAATGAGCGTTGGCCGAAGATGTCGGATGCTCTCCTCGGTTGATTCACCGATGTGATCGACAGTTCTGAGCGTCGTGGCGTAGCAGGCCCAAGCCGCGAACTCGCCCATCGTCTCAAACTCATCAGCGATGACCAGCTTTGCGGCAGCGGAAGTCAGTCGGCCATGTGTCGAGAGCCATTGCTTCGACAGTGATTCGGAAGCAGGGTCACGGTTCCCCAATCGGATTTCCTGAAGTCAATGCAGGTTCCCTCTGGTGTCTCCCTTCTTCCAGAGGACCTCGTCGTATCGTCGGACCAGAGCAAGTTCGTCAGCGTAACTGATCGAGTCCAGATCGACCGTTTGGATGTCGATGTCATCCGGTTGTGGGGCGGTGTTGTCGGGGTAATCTCTGTGAAGGTACTGTTCACGAAAGCTTGACTCGCGGAGGTCCTGCAGACGAATCGACCATTCATCACCGCTCAGCTCGCGTCTGACGAAGTTCTCTGCGAACAGGTGATAGTCATCGATTGCGACTTCAACCCCGAGAGCGGACGCGAGCAGGGCGATAGCGAGTTGGCAAGCGCGTTCTGGAGTCGCATCCGGACCCCAATCGAACCCGCCCGGTGACACTGAATGTACCATCAGGTGTTTGTCGAGGAGATCGTCGCCGGCGTAGACGAGACAGCCCCCAAGTGTGCGTTCTCCTCGATATCGCCGTGCTCGGTACTTCGACTGTGAGTAGCTAGTTTTCATAGTGCGTGGAAAAACCACCTGGGAGCGGTTACGTCTCGATACGGGGAGCCAGCATCCGAGTCATCGACCCTGCATCATCGTCGAGGTCGTACGAGAGCATGATGGGGAACTCACTCCCGAAGTCAACTGTGACGCTAGCCCCCTTGGGGATTGTTCGGACGATCTTTTTCATGTAGTCGAGGCTGAACAGCGACGAAGCTTCAGCGAACGTGGCCTGGTCGAGCTTCTCCTCATCGAGTTGGAAGTCGACAGTGTCGGTATCACCTTCTGCCTCGATTCTGAGGACCTCTTCGTCAGCGTCCATCCGGAATCCGACGTGATCGGCAACAAGGTCTGCAGCTTTGACTCCTTGCTGGAGGACGTCGCGGTCGAGCGTAGCGCTCGCTGGGAGTTCCAGCTCAGGAAGCGTCGGCTCTGCCCTGATAGTCGCTGGATCGAGGCAAGCCATTCGGAACTCGATGCCGTCGACGAAGACGACCAGCTTGCGTGTCTCTCTATCGAGGCTGAACTGGACGAGATCGTCCTTCTTTGCGAGGTTCACGGGATCGGCGAAGCGGTCCAGGTCGAGACCGAGGACACCCGGAGTAGCATCGTACGACTCGAATGCCGAAGTATTCAGAGTGAGATCGTCCATCGCGACGTTGGCGGGATCGACTGCACGGACGCGGATCCCGGATTCGTCGATCTTGAATCGGGCTTCGTCGACGTTTGCGCGAAGTGCCTTGAGAATGGTCTTGAGAGGACTTGCCCGGATGGTTGCTCGAAACGTCGACGGCGGCTCTGAGGGTATCTCATCCGTCGCTTCCTCTCCATCAGTATCGACATCTGCCTCTGGTCCTTCCTCTGTCCCGGATGCGAGATCTCGGGCTTGCTCCAGCCAGTCTGCAGCCTGTTCCACGCTGACGTTTGCAAACTCCGCGATTGTCTCGGAGTCAGCGGTTTCGAGAGCCTCGATCGTTGAGATTCCTTGTTCGTGCAGACGGGCCGCTTGTTCCGTATCGAGACCAGATATGTCGACGACATCCGGTAGTTGTTCCGAGGGTTCCGCGCCAGTCTTGGGCCGTTCAGATGCATCTGAACGGTTGTTCTCAGGCTGTTCGTTGTCAGAGCGGTCTGTGGATGTTTCTATACTCATAGGATTCTATGGCACGATAGAGCGAAAGCACGAGTTCAGACGGACGGTCGTGGGGTCAACTCGCCTTTCCCTCAGTCTCTTTAGAGATGATAAATCTCGACTCAGGAGTACCGGCCGAGATACGGCTCACGACGCGAGAAGTACAACGAGCGATCTGGAGTTACTGAAGTCGGATAGCAGTCTCCTCACGCTCTAAGATCTGCTTATCGACTAAGCGAGCAATCGCATCGTCAACAGCATCCGCTTGATCGTCGGAAAGTGCTCTCACGTTTGAGAGGACGCGGTCTCGAATGTTCTCCACATCGGTCACTCCATCATCGACCGCACCCAAGACCGTGTACTCAACCTCGAACTCTGTCGCGAACGCTGCGATACGAGAGGTAAACGTATTCGGAAGGCCAGACAGCGAATTGACTGCCATCTCGATGGTGAACAGTGGATGAGATCGGTCGCGGATGTGTCGTTCCTCAGTCGAACCAGTGTTGAACGGCCGCTGTTCGTCGATTTCGGTCAGAATGGATTCGTAGTCGAGGCCACGCTGGGCGTACTTCCGCATGTCCTCGATGTCGCGCCGGCGGCCACTCGCCAGATCACCACCCGAGACCGCTTTCAACAAGAACATATCCTCGTCTGAGAGGATGAATGCGGTCGCGTAATCGCCGGTCCAGAATTCCTCGGCCCGGTCATGCATTCGCTCGGTGATCCATACCTTCCCGACGACCTGCCGCTCGAAGAGATCGATCTGAAACCCACGGTCTTCGTGATGGAGTTCGACAGTTTTTCCGACCCCTTCGAACGACTCTGTCGGCTCGTCAACCACCACGAACCCTTGTGCCTGAAGCGCCTGGTAGACGTGCTCGAACTCGGAAACGACACCCAGCGCAAGGTCGATGTCCTCGGTCTGATCTTTCAGCCCGCGAACCGTCATCGCCGAGCCGCCGAGGAGATACACGTCTACGGGTTCCGAAAGCCAGCTGTCAAACTCTTCGAGGAACGCTCTGATCGCATCTCCACCTTTAAACACAGTCATGAGACACCGTATTGCTCTTTGAGAGCGATAAATTCTGATTCACTCGGGAGGAAGACCGGGAGGTCCTCAGCAACCTCGAACTCTCCGTGAAGGGGTCGGTACATCGCAGCCACCGTTGTCTCCAGATCGTACCACGTTGCCGTTTCTATGAGGGTCTCCTGATCGATATCCAGTTTCTCGATCAGCAGCATCGAATAACTGACGCGGCGAGAGCCACTATCGAGGACGAGGGTGTGACACACCACCTCCGAGGGCGTGAGTTCTTCATCCGGAGCGTACCAGAATGCGGGTTCACCGGCGAGGAAGAACTGCAAGCCGTACTCCTGGAATCGTGCGAGTCCAGTCACCCGCCAGTCAACAGCCGACTCTAGCGCCGTCGTATCCTCCGACGTCTGGACGCGAACGAGTGCTCGCTTTGGGTCGCACCACTCGACAGTCGCACTCGGAGCGAGTTCCCGAGCTCGCGAACGATGTTCGTGGGTCACGACTTCTCGTGCGAACCGTAGCAGTGGCGAGAGGTCATCGGTCAACGCATAATCGGGTCCGGACGGTGACAGCATTGCACGGTGCTTGAGCGGTGACAACGCGTTGTGGACGCCCTGCCTAGTGATGTCGAGTCGGTCTGCGATCTCAGTCGCTCGACGTGGTTCGTCGAGATACCAGCACACCCGTAGCGTCGCTGGTGAGAGTATCTCAGTCCAGTCGACGTGTCCGAGCTTTGAACGGAGGTCTCGATACGACTCGACGACTGGATGGTCAGTCACCCGGACAAGACGCCGGTTCTTCGAACCACGGGCTTCGGTGAGCAACCCGTCTTCGAGCAACTCATCGAGGACGTCGTAGATATGGTCCTGCGAATACTCGGTCTCGGTCGCGAGTTCGTCTGGCGTCGCCTCGCGGCCAGCGCTAAGCGCGTCTAGCAGTGCAAGGCTGGCCTTCGTCAGCATCTCTGTAAATAATAGAGCCGATTCATATAAATATGTTTCTTGATTTCTGTTTACAGACTGCTTGTGACGTCTGCCCACCTGCGGACGAGGTCCTGCTACATCGAAACCGGTGGAAGCCAATCACAGGACGTACAGAACGCTTCGTATACAGCCAGTGTTTCGTCGAACTCCCAACTCCCATCGTCACGGAAGAGTACGCCTGCTCGAACGATAGCGTGAACCGCCCCGCGACCACAGTTGGGGCATTCGTCACCAGGAGCCCATCCCGCCCGCTCGAAATCGATCGTCAACTCTGCGACAGTGACGACGGCCGACGACCGTTCACCGCAAGAAGTCATCCGTGTACCTCCAATCCAGACTCCTCTTCGTGTTCGAGCATCGATTGGAGTTTCTTCCATTGCTCACGGAGCGTCATAGCGGAGACACTCGCGAGCTCGGCGAGACTCGTTTGGGTGACGTTCTCGTCAGCCTCACGAGCGGCCTCGTAGATGCAGGCAGCGGCAACGCCGGTTGGTCGACAGCCGTTCCCGAGACCGACTTCGGACGCTTCTCGGGCCAACTCCAGGGCGCGTTGGCGCACTTCTCGTGAGAGATCGAGGTCCGATGCGAATCGTGGGACATACTGAACGGGAGCCATCGGAACGGCCGGGAGATTCAGTTCGTGATTCAACACGCTGTACGCGTTGCTGACCCGCTCTCTGGAGACAGTCGACACCTCTCCGACCTCGTCGATTGTCCGAGGGAGTCCCGAACATCGACAGGCTGCATACACGCCGGCAGCCGCCATTGCTTCAATCGAGCGACCACGGATGAGGTCCTCGGTCGCAGCAGTCCGATAGAGGACGCACGCCTGCGTACAGATGCTCTCAGGAAGGTCGAGCGAACCGACGATCCGCCGGACTTCCGAGAGCCCATGTGCAAGGTTCTGCTCAGCTTTCCCTTCGAACTGGGCTTGGCGGTCCCATCGCCGAAGCCGGTGCAGTTTCCGACGTTTCGCAGCCGGAAGTTGCTGCCCTCGTGCATCGCGATACCGGCCGATCTCTGCAGAGATGCCCCAGTCGTGGCGTGAATTCGTCACTGGCCCACCAACGCGACGTCGCTCTTCGGCGTCATATGGCGTCCATTCAGGCCCGTAGTCGATACAATCCTCGTCGACGACGAGCCCACACTCAGGACAGTACCTCTCGGTACCGTCTCGTCTGAGCTTGACCACAGAGCACTCGGGGCACTGATCGATCGTAGAGAGCCGGTCGTGAGTCTCAGCACTGTTCCTCTCAGGCTGTTCAGTGTGCTTGGTCGCGACGCTGGATGAATCTGTAGACATAGTTGATCGATTGGAACTCTGGAAGCGGATTACTCGAAGTCGGGGCCAGTCAGGTTGGGCGGAAGTTCCGGGTCGAATTCACGGTGGAATGCCCGGAGAACCTGATTCTGCCAAGCTGCGTATTCGCCAGGAGCCGAGGCTTCGAACCGTTTCACACCGAGATCGTATTTTCGCGCAAACGCTTCGAGATCGACTGCTTCGATACTCGTGATCGCGTCTGTCGTGGGATCTGGAGCAGCGACTGCAGGAAGTGGTCGTTCCACCCACGCATCGAAGCACCCATCCACGGAGCTGATCACGAGGACGCCGTCGGTTGCTCCAACGAACAGGCTGGTCGAAATTCGAGCGAGATTTCGGTACAGATCCGACGGAACAACCAGGAGTAGGTTCTCGGAATCCACTGAGGATAGGTGGCCGTGTCCTCCAGACCGACCGTCGGTTCTCCATCGGTTCTCCGTGTCGAGCCAGCCTCCATGTCGTAACTTGTCGAGTGCGGCATCGAGGAACGTCTGGCTCCGGTACTGGATGTACCCGACTACGGTCGCATAGAAGCTCATCGAGCCTCCGCGGACAACTCCGGAGTCAGTGAGTCCAAAGTACACGACCCACACCGATTTGTCGAAGATAAAATCCGGATAGAAGGCTCAGTAGTGGACATCAGCGGGAACCACCCAGAACTCGTCATCACTGTTGTGATCGAGATGCTGTTCGACCGCTGACCGAGAGCGAAGGCCAGCACCGTGTTGGTCGTAGATCCAGACAGACGGCCCGGCGAACTGGCCGAGTCGATAACAATCGAACCGAGTAAGGTCGACGTCGTCCATCACGGACTCACAATCGAGAGACTCGAGTTTCACTCGTAGCTTGTCGAGTGTCCCACGGAACCACGCTTCTTGTGTCTCGACGGCGTCTTCGAGGAGTTGTCTCCCCGTCTCTGACTGCAGGGGCAGCGCTGGATCGAGGCCATCGTAGCGGGGATGGTCTCGATACCGAGCCGTCGATTCATCTAGGGTTTTGTAGTAGTCGAACGCCGTCGACACTCCGTCACCGATTCCAATCATTCGGTCGAGTGCGTACCGAGCTGTACTAATTGCCTCTGAGCTATCGACCGCCGGAACGAGAACTCTGATGAGCATGTGCATTTCCTATTCCTCACCCCTTTCGGGGTCGATAAAATCAGGAAAAGGATGCACTTGGACTATTTCACTATGAAGAGACACCAGCCTGTCGTTTGAACAGCAATCGAAGTGTGGGGGGAATGTGGGTATTCCTTCGAAAAAACCGATACCAGTAGCTCAATTGGCGATATACCTATGCTCCGCTACGCAGTGTAGAATGTGAGGCTGACTAGAGCCTCACGAATGGAATGTAGGTATTCCAATGAACAGTAGCAACACTGAGGATAAGAACCTATCGGCGACGATAGCGGCGACGAAACAGACGAACGAAGGACATGGGACCGCAACGACGCGGACTGAAGACGGTCGCTCTCCCTACTTCCGGACCTACCGGGAGGACAAGGAGCAGCGCCGCTCCACCACTGACCCCACGACGAGAACTCGGCTGGTCGCAAGACTGGCAGGACTCCTCTGGGCGCTCATGGACGCCCCATCCGACGCTGACTCCCGAACCGACCCCGAGGTCGCAACGGACAAGCACAAAGACGGTGACGTCTACACTGAGCGGACGGCAGCGAAGACTGACTTCGGGACGCGTGCAGAACCCGTTGATGGACTGTACGGGTACACGTCTGATGGCTACCCCATCGTCCCAGAACGAGGACAGCTCATGAGAGCCCGAACGAACGCGAACGGCCAGCCCGCTGACGCGCTCATCGAGCCCGATTCAGCAGGCGATCTCGCATCGTGGCACCCTGGTAACGCCAGCTCAAAATTCGTCGATCCGACCGGCGAACAAGTCGTTGGTGTCGCCAGTGGTCTCGACGAATCCGCCGGCCGCACGACTGCACACACGCCGTCGACGCCCACTTCGAAGGCTGTCGACCACCGAGTGACGACCACTGGCCGCCACTCGAACTCGGCCGCACACGGTTCGGCCGAAAGCCGACTGCAAGCGTACGACCGACCGGACGACGCAGAGACCCACGACCAAGCTGAGCGGATGGAGACAACCACGGGACTCGAGACCGCCGATCTGGAGGTCTTGCTCCCCGATGGCGAATACGTTCGTCTCGGTGACCTGGTCACGGAACCCGAGCAGTTCGCAGGCAGCTCTCTGGAGTCCATCGAGCGATCACTCGCATTGGAGGCCGAGAAACGGAAAGTCACGGATGGCATCTGCCACCCTGGCGAGCTGAGCGACGACGTCGAGCTAGTCGGTCACGCGAAGTGGCTGAACAAACGCTTCGACGAACTCGCAGCGACCCGGCTCACTGCGGCTGAACTCGCCGAGGCCAGAGAGAAACGAGCGAAACAGGCGAAAAAGGACCGCCTTCGCCCGTTGCTCGAGCTGGACCCCGACGAACACGAGGAAGTCTGTGCGATGGCGCACCGACTCCTGAGTGACGACTTCGAGAAGGTCTACGAGGTGCGCAAGAGTCCGCTGACGCTCGCACTCGCGCTCGCAAAGCGTGTCAACCGCGGCGTCGAGCCGACGAATGCGCTGCTCAGACAGGCCGAAGACGAAGCGAACGATCCCCAGAACGTCCAGAAAATCGGCAACGTCCGATATATGTCGACTGCACAGACGAAGGGAAGGTTCTCCACGCAGGGTCGTGTTTCGATCCTCTTCGAGAACACTCACCCCGGAATCAAGCAGGCCGGCGTCCTTCAGGACGAGACCGGGACGATTCGTTTCGCAATCTGGAAGAAGTCTGAATGGGACGAGACGCGCCCGACGCCAGACCCGACGGACTTCGGTGGCCGCACGCTCATCCGATCACACCGGTTCCCCGAACTGACGGTCGGTGACCTCGTGCGTGTCGAGAACGTCCACAAGGGCTGGTACGGGAACGAAGCAACGTTCGAGACTCGACGCGATAGCGAAATCACGATCCTCGAACAGGCGCCTGGCGATTCAGACGACGAATCAGCGTCGACGCACCATCAGACCGAATCCGTAGAGTCACGACGAACGAGACCACACCGGAAATCGAAGCCCTCAATCAGCGGAACAGCCGTGCCGAGGAATCCAATCGCGTACTGGCGAGGATCCGAAAGCTGGGTGTTCCCGATCGCGGACTGGATGCCCGACTGGTGGCTCGCGCAGGATGATGTCGAAGTAGTTGCGCAGAATCGTTCGACTGCGTCGGAGACAGCGACGAAACAGCAGGTGACGAGAACGACGTAGAACCAAGTAGCACAAAAAGTCTCTCCGAGACTTAGAATCCTAACCCCTTTTCCCATTGCCGAATGTTCAGCACACCAAGATTATTCTCCCCTGAATCAGTACACCTCACCAATGTCATCTGCGGAACGTGTGCTGGAGGAAGAAGAAACGCTCGTCGTCGAAATGGAGGTCGAACACCGGCGTCAGTTTGGCTCGGTTCAGATTGGCAGTGTCTTGTTCACCGATCGTCGCGCTGTTTTCTCGTACCAGTCGAACGGTGCTTGGACTCAATTCGGTGAAGCAGACCTCTCAGCGGAACCTTTCGCCCAGTACGTTGACGGCGAACTGCGCGCAGTTTTCATCCCAGCGACGGACAGCGATGCAATTCTTCAGCTCCAATCCGACTATATTGAGGAAGTCGAGTCGGTAACCGGTTTATCGAGCGCGATGAGTGTTCTTGGAGAGGCAAGCCGTGATCCACCAGTTGACCCCGCTGAATGCACTTGCGATCGCATGTCCTCAAACAAGGTTCTGGTTGAAAACGAAAATATGGAACTCGGTGAGGACTTCGATGAGGAAGAGTTCCGCTTCGTCTCATGTGAAGACTGTTTCCGAATTTACGGCCGATATCGGCATGGGAAGAAAGCCTCACTGAACAAGTTGTTCTCTGCGGACTGGCTCTTTGGTGGTGACCTTTCGTACGAATCCATAGTAGACTTCGACAACGAGGATGCATACGCGATACATCATACCCCTAGCGGCCCTGTTCGCGTCCAAGACGCACTTCTTGTCCTGTCACACATCGGTTCTCGGTCCGAAGAGGTTGTGAGTACCTACAAGCACGATTACCAACACGCACTGTGCTACGTGTTGGACGACACGGTGGTTGGATATCTTACTTGGGAACCTCACGAACGAGGTCCGATACTGTCGCAGTTGTATATCAGGGAGGAGTACAGAGGACAGGGACTCGCTGCCGATCTCGTTTCTGGTTGGTATGAGAACGTCTGCGGTTCAGAGCACTACTTCGCAGATGAGCCGACATCTGGAGGAAAAGCTGTCCTCTCCTCAATAGGACACCTTGATAGAGCCTCCGGACCAGCACGCGAAGTTCATAATCTGACCCCCCTCGCGTTTGGGTAGAGGTGCTTCACTCTCCGAGTTCGAGGCACTTTAGAAGATCAAAGAACAGCCGTTACCCCACGACAAAAGGGAAATAGGATTTGTGGGGTAACAAGAGAGCCGACATCGGCTTTCTCTTCACTCCAGCGAGAGAACAAAGCAATACGAGCAATTACTGTTCCCAACAATCTCGACAGAATACGGCTCCTTCCATGTCCACTGGCGGCCGGCGTGGAGTGACGACCTCCCGCACCGAAACGGTCTCCTCACAGTTATCACAAGCAACTGTGGGATCGATAGCGGTGCCATCAGGCAACCACCATGGCGGGTCATTGGCGTCGACAGTCTCGGGGTCAAGTGTCCACGAAGGGATCTCATCGTCCTCGTAGGAGAGTCGCTGACCGAGTTCTTGAACGCCCTCGGAAGTGATGTACATCCGGCCGAAGGCGTATCCCCAATAGTCGATCCGGAACTCGTCGCCACCCTGTTCGATGACAGCGATAAAGTCGACGCCGTCACTGATGACGGACGGCTCCGTATGATTATATCGAAGGTGGACACCCGGAGGGTCCCGCTCAAATTCCCGCTCGTCGATCTCGGTCTCCTCAATGATGTACTCCTCAGGGACGAGCATAGACGGAGTTCGGAAAGAGCTTCCATATAACTGAGGGGAAAATGGAAGAAATAGATTCTGAACGACCGCGTCTATACTTCGGTGTCGTGAGAGTTGCCGTCCTCAATAGCGACGACGGCCTCTCGGAGGTCATCGAGGCTTTCACCGTATTCCTCCTGTGCCTGAGCACCGAACGGGGCCTCTTCAGCCTCGAACGCCCCAATCCGGCCACTGGTCTGAGCCGCCGCTTCAGCAACCCACGCTTCCCGAGTCGACTCATCAACCTCGGTGATCGACTCTGGCTCGATGGCGACGTTGACCCGATCTCCCGACTCGTAGGTCCGAAGCTTGCCGACGATAGCGACGTAGGTGGGCGTCTCCGCAGCTCGGAGCGCTGCCATCGCTTCAGGCTGGTACTGGCCGGCGTAGACGTAGACAGGGGAGCTAGCTGCGAACACCTTCCCCTGCCAGTACTCCGAATCGTTACCGACGTCAGCCGTCTCAGTAAGCGTCCCGACGACGAACACCCGGTTGATGCCGATCCCAGTTGGCGTCAGGCCGTACACAGGAGCGCGCTCTTCGTCGGATTCTTGGAACGTGTGCGTAGTCGCGTTGAGCTCCTCAGCGAACAGCCGCGTCGCTGGCTGGCGCTGGGTGAGCGCGGGTACGACTGCATCTGCATCCAGCCCAGCCGACACAGCGTCGGTCTCTTCAGCCTCATCTACGAGGAAGTACGTCCCGAAGACGCTACCAGTGAGCCGGAACCTGCGACCCAGGAGCTGCTCGCTGATCTCGTCGGCGACGACATCGGTCGAGAGTGCATCCATCGCCATTGTCGTCGCATCGTCCAACGAGATGCTGGTGACTGCTTCCGTGGCTTCCTCGTTGAACAGCACGCTGACCGACCGCTCGCCGTCGTCGAGGATCGCCTTGATCCGAAGGTCGAAGTCGCCGTCACGCTGTCCGTGTTCGGCACACCGGCCGTTCCGGAGAACGCGAGTGCAGTCGCCCTGCCCACAGCGCTTGATGAGGCCCGAACCTTCCTGGACGTCGACGACGCTCCCGACGACTTCGATCGTGCCGTCGCTGACCTCGATGGACTGGTCTGTCTCGCTGATCGAGGTAGCGGAGTTGCAACTCACCGAGAACCGGCCCTGGTACTCGTCGGTGACGACGCTCTCGAATTTGTAGGTGCCACCCTCTTCGAGTTCGGGCAGGTCGGCACTGGCCCACGCGACGAACTTGAGTCGGCCAGACTCGTCGCCCAGCAGTCCGACCTGGGCGATCTTGTCGCTCCGGGGCTCCCACAGTTCGACGACTTCGGCGACGACGTCGACCCACTTGTCGGCCTCATCGATGCTGTTGAGCATCGTCCGAGCAGCCTTCTGGGGACGTCCGCCGTAGCCAGCCAGTTTGGCGAGGTCGTCAGTGAGATCGTCGCGGTCGAGGTCGGCATCGGTACACGCCTTCCGAACGACGGTTCGAACAGCCTCGTCCATCGGAACTCGATAGGCGCACATCCGCTCCAATTGGTCCTCGATATCGCGCTGGTTAAGGACGAACGTCGGGTCACTTCCGCCGGTAACTCGGGATTCGTCGAACGCCGCAAATGCGTCGCTAATGGTCTGGATACGATCCTGCAGGTCAGGGGCAACAGTACTGGACATCGTTGTTCTCCGAGGAGGAACTGGAGTAAGCGTTCGAGACACACCGATTCGCTATCAGAGTGTGTTTTCGTCGCTCCCTCTCTGATTCTCCTCATCCCCTTGGGTATGATAAATCCCAGAATCAGTCGCCAGCAGGCCACGGAGAAGGTTAGATGAATGGAAGTACAAAATTCACCACGGCCCAGAGGATAGCCAAGTAAAGGAAAAACAGTAGAGAAATCATCTGGAAGCCTCGCACCGTGAAGTCCCAGATGCCGCTAGCGGTCAACCCTTTAGATTGGGTTGGATGGTGGTCCACGTCCAGATCGTCCGGGAGTGCGTCCATCACGCCGTCTGCATGGGCATGGCCGACGATTGCCAAAACCGAATCGTTCGTTTCTAAGGCCTCCTGAATTTTATTGGCCATTAGTTCGTCCCGGTTTCTCTCCCCCCGGTTGAACCGAGTGTTGTATATTCGAATCGTCAACACCGGGATACCGAAACTGGCCAATAGGAGGGAAGCACCCTGGACTGGACCCCAAATTAGGCCGACCACCACGCTACTTGGAAGCATGATGAAGTAGAGGAAAGCTGAAAACCATCTGACCAACCGGGGAGCGTTCCGAAGGACTTCAGCATCGCTTTCCCGAGTGAAGTACAGATCTGCATCCTGGTACTTGGCGAATTCGACCAAGCTTTCTTTCGAAATGTAGAGCGGGCCCATCACGTAGAACATCCCGCCTATCGCCTGCTGGAACCATCCCTCGGTGATGCCCCATTCGGGGTTATTTTCGCTCCCTTCCATAACCAACGACTCAATCCCATCCCGCATCAGTTCCAGTTCCTCTTCGTAGTCCTCTCGACTGGCATGGTTTTCTGCTTTCAGTACCAACTGCTTCTGGTCCTTTTTCGCCCCTCTCTTTCCGGAGCTCAATGCTTCTGTTTTTCCACTCATTCTCGCTTCGAACCGGAATACAACCTGCTACACTATTTATATAGATTATTGTTGAGATGCGAATGTATTGCGGCCCCACAGTATCGATTGTGAGGGGGGCGGTATTCTATTGGTGGTTGCACAATAAACCCAATCTGACATGGGGAAGGGCGATAGTCCGGGAAGACCTCCCGATAAGAGCGATGAGGAGATCGTGGCCACTGTGAAGGCACTAATTGAAACCACCGATAGTCCGGCTATTGAACGGAAAGTCATCCAGGAGGAACTAGGGTATTCAGAGCAAGCAATGCGAGATCGGTTGAGGTCATTAGTTGACGATGGGAGAATAGGTCGATACGACGCGAGTGGGGCACATATTTTCTGGGTCCCAAAAGATCAAGACACGGGAGGAGAAGCGGATTCTCCAGAAATAATCACGAACATCGACTCCATCAAATCGGAGGACATTTCGACAGAAAAAGCTCGGGAGTTCGCTTCAGCAAAACTTCCAGACTACCAACCAAGGACAATCTACCGTAGTGTTCATGATATCGGCGACAAGCTCCTCCGATGGGGGATGGTCGTATTCTCTGTTGGAATAATGTTACTGCTCACACAAACTGCATTATCGGACTTTATTCCTTCAGTCGCCCAAGCTCAGGTCGTACTAGTAGGATTTGGTCTAGTTGCCTTCGGCGGACTTCTTCAGGCGGCTTCATTCTTGGGAGAAAAACTGTCCGAGCGTGGTGTTGAATTTCTCCCGTGAGACTGTAAGTGCATATAGCGCACATCAGATCCGGCACGTCCTCGGTCTTGAGACTAACCGGGAGCTTGGCTCGGTCCTCGTAGCAGGCGACAAGTGCGTCAGTGATGGTCTGTACACGGTCCTGCAGGTCGAGGCAACAGAGCTAGACATCGTTGTTCTCCAAGGAGGAATCAGAGTACAAGCGCAGGCACACCGATACGCTATCACGGTGTTTGTCGCCGCTCACGCTCTCGTTCTTCTCATCTCCTTGGAAATGGTAAGTCCCAGAATCAGTCGCTAGCAGGCCACCGAGCCGGAGATCAGTCTGGGAGAATCGGTTCTATCGAGTTTCTTTGGCCTGCTCGCTCACTCACCCGTCCCGGCGGTAAAATGTGTACTCCTCGCGATCAATGACCACCGTTGGGTCGACGCCGGTTCCATCGACAGCGTCGACGAATTGCTTGGGGTTAATTCTCACAACCTCCGCTGGATCAACGCAGGCGTCCTCGAGCATCTCTAGGGCAGCCGCATTGTCCGTCACAGTTGGCCGCTCGCCCTCCAGTCTTTGCACGCCGGCCACGCTATCTCCAACGTCCACTTCCTCATCTAACGCAGGTTCAACCACCTGCTTTCGTGCTTCTTCAGCCACTTTCTCCAGACGGATAAGCGCGTTCCGCATCTTAGCAAGTGCCTTGGCGTTGGTCGTGTCTATGCCGCGATCAGCCACCGACTCAGCGTAGCGGGCCGCGTCTTGAAGCGTCCCAGGGTCAGGGCGTACCATCGTATCTGGACCGTTGGTGGAAGTCAAGTGTATAGCTTTCTGCAATCTTGGCCACTAAAGAGTCCGTCAGACACGATCTGAGCTGAGGTTCTGATGGTTACGAGCGGCGTATGTAGCACACAATTCTGACAGGTAATGGGGGCTCCAATAGTTCTGAGAAAAATCAGGATCCACTTAGGCGTGCCAGCAGTTCGTCGGTCCTGTCTTTGGCCTCGTCGCGGGAGATACCTTCGTCGACGTAGCGCTCGATGACGCGGGCACGAATCTGGCCTTTGTCCAGCGTATCACGAGGTTCGATGTACCCGTTCTCTTCGAGGTACGTTTCCAGCTTGTCCGCTTTCCCGCTACGGAAGCGGTTCACTTCGCCACTGTGCAGGGCATCGACGATCTGTCTGCCATCCCCATTGACCGATTCGGCAAGGGCAGTGACCTCGTCGATGAAGTTGCTGCTCACGGCGCCAGAGGCTTCGAGAACCTCTCGATCGACGGGTTCGCCACGACCAACCTTCCAGGCGTCGACGAACTCGCTCAGCGCCACAGCATTCTGCTCTGCGACCGTTATCTGGTCGGAATCAACTGAGGAGAGGTCGCCGTTCCCCCACTGGAGCAAGTTGTTCAGCTGTCCCCAGTGCTCGATTCCGAGCTCCAGGAGTTGACGGAGGGTTTCGACATCGTCGACCACGTACCACAGGTGCGCTGTCCCAACGCCACGGTGCGGATTGAACGAGTCCACCGCGAGTTCGTCCCCATACGAGTCGTGGTCGTGACTGTCGGGACTGGGTGCTTTCGGAGTGAACGATTCGACAGATTCCAGATCGGGAATGTAGACCGAATCGTCGACATCGCGAACCGTTGCAAGGTCGACAATCTCGTGGTCAACACCGTTCGTGCTCTCCAGTGCAGCAGTCCACTTTGCTACTTCGTCGCCCTGTGCGGTGAAATAGAAGACCTGACGGCCGTTCCTCGCCAGTTCAATCGTCGACTCGATGATGGTCTTCGCCCTGCGGTCGTCTGTGTTGGCGAGAGTTTCGTCGAGGAGGAGCGGGATCCGAACGCCCTGCTCCTGCTGTTCGACGAAGGCGATCCGAACGGCGAGCAAGACCTGGACCCGAGTACCGCTCGAAAGCTCGTCGAGCGCGAGTCCCTTCTGTTTCGATTCGTCGAACGCACGGAACTCGGCTTCATTCTCGTCGAAGTCCAACCGATACCGCCCACGAGTGATCGTCGCCAAGATTTCACGAGCACGCTCGAAGACATCAGGGCGACTGGTCTCCATTGTCGCCTCCTGAACGTGCTCCACCAGGACGTCGCCGACCATCGCAGCACAGTCGTCCTCGAGTTGGTCTTTCAGGTCATCGAGCGCCCGGTCACGCTCTGCGAGCGCCGTTTCAACTTGGTCGTCGGACTTTGCCTGTCTGATCTCCGCCTTGATATCGGCAATCCGTGACTGCAGGTCGTCGAAATCCTCGGCAGTTCGTTCCGCCTCACGGAGGTCCTCTCTGAGGTCAGCAGTCTCCTGCTCCTTAAGGTCCGGTTCGAATTCTGGGTAGCTTTCGAGTTCTTCGGCCTCCGTATTCGCCCTGATTTCGGCCTCTCGTACAGCCTCCGCAGCCGAGTCGTATGCTTCGACCTGCTCACAGAGTTCCTCCAACCAATCGTGGTCATCGGGGTCGAGCTCCAGTTCCGCAAAGATTTCGTCGCGTTCGTCCTCCAGCGCATCTATCTTCTCGGTCGCTTCCTGAATCGTCTTCGTAGCCTGGTCGAGGTCCCGCTGTGCGGTTTCGCGTTGCTGTTCGCGGTTCTCGAGGTTCCGGATTGCCTCGGTCGCCTCACCGGAACTCTGGACGCCGTCGTAGCCGTAGGGATCGAGTTTCGCTTGGAGGTCTTCACGGGCGGTCTCGAGCTGCTCGTCGACAGTGTCGATGCTCTCTTGAATCCCTTCAACCTCGTCGTGGGCTTCCTGCCAGTCGAGGACTCGCTTGGAGATCACGGCGAGTTCGACATCAGACGCATCTGGCGCGGCGCCCAACTGATCTTGAAGTTTGGCACGTGTTTCCTCCAGATCCTGCTCCTTCTGTTCGAGCGTGTCCGAATCCGTCGCCAGGCTATCGCGCCATTCGGACCGTCGCTCGGCCAGCTTGTGCTCTGCGATTGCGTCGTACAGTCCGATCAGACGGGACCGAACCGCATCCTCGGACCAGGTCTCTGGCGGCTTCAGACCAGTTTTCTCGAACGACTCACGGTGCGGTTCTCGTGAATTCCCTCCGTCTGCGGACTGTGAGCGAGCGCGCAGCCCATACCAGAAGATGCCAGCGGCGACGACCAGGATTGAGAACAGCAGTGGATGCACCAGTAGACCGAGCGCGATGCCCGTCGAGGCTAGGGAAATCGCCGAGAACGTGGCGATACGGAATGCTTCCGAACCGTCGTTCGACTCCGTAGAAACGGACGCAGCCAGCCATTCCTCCAGCGACTGACTCGCACGTTGGAGCGTGGGTAGATCGGGCTCAGGATGCTCCCCGTCCTCTAGAAGTCGTTGGACGGCCTCCCGGGTTTCACGCTCGGACTGGAGTTCCTCGGCCTCTCGTGCGAACTTCGAGACGGTCTTCCACGTGACGGGCTCCAGGCCAACAAGGTCCTCGGTATCGACATCGAGGGGAATGTCTTCTCGGGCAGTTTCTCGCTGCCGTTTTGCGTCAGCCAACTCTCCTTCGAGATCGCGTTTCCGGTCCTCCGCAGAATCGAGGTCATCGCGAAGCTCTTTCAGATGGTCGATACGGCCTGTCGGGAGGCCTTCTTCAGGAAGATCAGCCTCATCGAGCCGGTCCTGAGCGTCCGCTTTCGTTTTTTCGGCCTCGTCTTTTTTGTCGATCCACTCGTCAATGTCATCTTCGAGGGACCGAACACGCTCGATTTCGTCTCCGTCGACCTGCTCTAAAATATCGGGGAACTCGTCGAGCCTCGATTCAGCCTGCTCCAGCTCGTTTCTCGCCTGTGCGTAGTCGATCGCCTGCTCGAGCAGTTCGGAGCGCTCCTGTGCTCGACGCGCTGCCTCCAGTTCACTACGTAAGCGGGAGAGTTCGGTCTGCTCTTGGCGTAGTTCGGAAACGTCGTTCCGCGCCTCACGTAACTCCTGAATCGCTCCCTTGGCGTTCTGGACGACGTTCCTGTTGGCCCGACTCGGGGAATCCGAATACCCGAGCTCGTCGTATGCTGCAGAGAGATCGTACCCACCAGCTGATTCTCGCTCGATTATCTCGGCGAACGACTCGTTGTTGTTGTCTCGCTGGAGGAGGTCGTGGAGGGAGAGACGGTAGCGGTCGCGTTGATCGGCCGGAGGGAGGCTCGGACCGTTCGCCTCCTGGCCGTCACGCTGGTAGCTCGTGGACCCATTGTCGACTTCGACTCGCCAGGCTTCACCATTCAGTGAGAGCTGCCCCACGAGGGATGCACGTTCGTCGGCGGTCTCGGGCCAGCAAAGCCATTCGAGCGACTCAGCGAGTGTCGTCTTTCCTGCCGCATTCGGCCCGTGAACGACATTGATGCCGGAGCACAGGTCGTCGACAGAGAAGCCGCCAGTTTCGAACCCAGGAGCTTGGACGATCTGGATTTCCTCGAAGCAGATCGGGTCCCTGGTCATGCGTTACCCTCCTTTTGGCTGAGTAGGGTATCGAGCAGCACCCGTGCCTGCTGTTCGAGATGCTCGATAGCGTCAGCGTCGTCCGGATCTTCGAGGTCGGTTTCGCGTCGGAGCGGGTTGTACGCATTCGCACTATGAGTCTGCCGTACAGCGCCTAGCGAGTCATCGACTACCTCGCTGTAGGTTTCGTGAGGATCACCGTTCTCGATTTCGAGCAGGAGGTCAGCGAGGTACGCAGCTGCATTGTCCCCTTCTGCAAGGTCTTCGAGATCGATTGCCGGGCGGGTATCGACATCAATCGATTCGATCCGGACGGAAACCGAGCCTTCCCGGAATCCGAGGTCACGCTCCATCGATCGATGCTGCTCGACGAGCGACGAGTGCGCATCCGTCCGTCCGGTGAGACGAACGCGAACGAGGCTGAGCTCCAGCGATCTCGTGTCGAGTTCGGATCGAACGTGGTCTTTGATCTCCTCCGAGATTACAGCGGTCGCTTCATGTGGGTCGTCTACCTCGGACACGTCGACCGTAACCTGGTCGTAGCGAACGGATGCCAGGGGCATCTGGTCAGCTTGTACGTCTCCGTTTTCGGGTATCGTAATCGTCCACGGGCCGTGGGCCCGCTGTTCTCCTGGGTCAAGGGGTTGTGGCGAGCCCGAGTACAACGCCAGTGGACGCGAGTCGATCTGGATGCCTGGACTGTGAATATGACCGAGTAACCAGGCATCTGCCGCGGTGTCGCGGAGTTCGCTCGACAGAACCGGTGCGTACCGGCTGCCTCGCGAGTCGAGGTCG
Organism: Haloarcula sp. CBA1115; assembly: GCF_000827835.1. Taxonomy (NCBI): domain Archaea; kingdom Methanobacteriati; phylum Methanobacteriota; class Halobacteria; order Halobacteriales; family Haloarculaceae; genus Haloarcula; species Haloarcula sp. CBA1115. The sequence continues at coordinate 71,539 of NZ_CP010531.1, forward strand.
GCGTGAAGTACTCCGATCTGAGGAGCGTCATCGGTCGCCGGGAGGTCATACTCATCGAGCGGGGACTCGTAGACGTGTTCAGCCGAAAACGACCAGCCATCGAAGTGGGCGATGGGCTCGCCGTCCCGTTCGAGCGTCCAGCGTTCCCACTGCCCGTCTCTCCCGAGGAATTGGAGCGTGTCAGCGTCGAGGTTATCGACCATATCAGGGAGCGCATCGAAGTCGTGGTTCCCGGCTACCACGACGACTGGAATCCCCGCTTCGTCGAGTTGTGCAACTCCGTCTTCGAACGCGCCGTACGCCTCGAAATAGCGATTCTCCTGATCGACGACATCACCAGCAATCACGACCGCGTCGACGTCCCGGTCGATTGCTTCCTGGACCGTCGACAGCCAGACAGCTTTCGGCGACAGCTCCGGACCATCCAAATCATCCGGAATTCGACTCGGGTGACGGCCGAGGTGGAGATCTCCTGTGTACAGTAGTTCCAGGGCGTCCTTCATGAGTGCGACTAGACAGTGAGATAGAAGCACAAGTTACGGATAAATAAATGTCACCCATTCCTGAACTACTGGGAGCCGATAGATATCCAGATCCACGTAACGCCAGTTGTTGAAACCGGGTGCAGCAGTTCGTTATTGGCGGCGTCTCAAGACAGTCGCCGCCGAAGGCGATCGAGTAATCCACTCGAGGATGGCTTCTCCTCATCTGATGTCCCACTGAGTTCTTCATGAGAGGGGAGTACATCATCAGTAGCCGTGTCCTCGCGATCGGGCTGGCCCTGTCCATTCGACTGTAGTTCGGCACCGTCTTGGGAGTCACTGTCGCCGTGTCGTCTAGTCCAGGACTGGCGGCTAGGGTGGCTTCGACTCCCGCTGCTGGTGACAGTGTCTGTGTCCCTCAGTTCTCTGAGGAGAGTCCTCTCGCTGGCAGGGTCAATCCCGAGAACTGTCCGATACTGACGAAGCCGACTCTCTAATTCTGCAATCCGCTCACGCTTCTCGTCAAGGTCACGCTGCTGACGTTGTACCTTTGCGGCTAAACGACGAGCGTCGTCAACGGCGTCAGTATCCACAGGATCAGAAACAGTGTTATGACCTGGCTCCTCCGAGAGTGCCGTCTCACCTAGGTTTTCGTCTCGGTCATCAGGTGTTGAACGCTCTCGGCCCGTTGGCGGTGTGTAGTAGTCGTCGATAGTCAGGAGCGTCCGAGCGATACACACGTCTCCATACGTCGCGCCGTTCGCGAAGTGGACCCGATCCCACTTTCCCCGGTAGAGGCCGGAATCCCGGAACAAGCGATCCATCCGTTCGGGATCGCCACCGGTCCAAAACCCCAGGTAGAAACACAGCCCCATGTCTGCCTCCGACTGCGAGGGATATCGGCTCTCGGGTGACGCCCAGAGTTCCTTATCCCCTTCGTAGAGTGCTGCGATGGTGTCGCCACTTTTCGAGGCCATCGCCTGCTGGAGGAGTGCGTCATCGTCGAGTTCGACCCCAGGACCGGCGATTTCGTCGAGTGTAGTCGGGGGATCATCGGGAAGGACATCTACGCTGCAACTGTGCAGTGCGACTTCGAGCGCCGAATCTTCTATGTCCGGGAAATCGAGGCCATAGCGAGTGTACAGACTCGACTTCGAACCGATGGCCTGTGATTTCTCATCAGCCGACTCTCCAGCGGGTGAATCACCAGTCGGTTCGCCATCCGACGCTTCGTTCCCATTCTTCGCTGCCGCGTCGATTGCCTGATCGAGGTCAACTGCCCCAGTATCCGAATCGGGTGAGGACTGAACGTATTCGTAGTGTACACCGAGCAGTGCGTCTTGCCGGCGAGCAATCGTCTCAGGCGTTCCTTTGACGTGGTCGGTCGTGACGGTAAAGAAGCGAGCTTCTTCGTACATCTCGACGTCACCACGCCGGTTGCGTCCTGGCGGGAGTTCCCCCTCAAGAAGGACGTGAACACCGCGGCCAGATGGAGAAACCTCGGTGTAGGAATCGAGTCGGTCGACGATATCACGAGCCCAGTCAGTGAGGTCACCAGTAGCAGGATCACGGCAGTCATCCAGGTCAACGCCGACGATAGATGTCTCGGAGGCGAAGACGAATCCAATCCCATCGGTATCGACGCGGTCGCTCTGATGGAACTCGAGCGCGCTCTGGAGATCACGCCACGTAGCGGGGTCCGTCGCACTGGCGTTCGAGGTCCCACTGGTATGATAGGGCTTGATCGGAACCTTTGTCGGCTTCCCATCACGTTCGACCTCCTGCCAACAAATCCATTGCTCACACTCGGTCAATCTGTCTGGGATCAGACGCTCGTCGATTTCACTGCTGGACATGGATGGAACGGGGAACTGCTTCGGTCGTCTCCACAGCCGATTCGGCATCGCGATAAACCTCGGTGCGCCGGCGTGCGCTCGATTCCTCTCTCGAACTGGACTGGTGCGCCCAAAACCGTATGACTGTGCGTCCTTGGAGCGGATCTGCGTTCCCTCCCCTGCCAAGACCTATTCTAGGTGATTCGCCGATAGACGCAGGAAGGCAGGAGGTTGCTTTAGAGATGCTATAGAGCACACGGTGCGCCCAGCTAGTGGCGCAGGTCATCGTCCTCGGAGTCCTCCTCAGCTTGATCGACTGATTCGATGATATTGCGACCGCCGACGAATCGCCATTCGCGGGGATTGTCGAACGCCTCCTCGGAGAGACGTGCATAGTTCTTGGTAGTTTTGTGGGGTACGTTCTCAAGACGTCCAGCATCGGCCAGTGCTCTGATGATTTCGTGGGCGACGTCCGTATGCGGGACTACCCACATCTTCCTGACCCCCTCGAACGACGCGAGGTCGTCGTAGTGTTTAACCATCAATTCCGGACGGATATTCGTCACCACCTCAGCGATCACCGCAAGCGTTCGGCTTCCGTCGTCACGTGGAAGGAATGCGGCGACGTCGAAGACCATCCCGCCAGCCATCGGCTCGTAATAGGTTTCGACGAGAAGCCCCCGGTTTCGCAGATGGCGAGCGATGTACTCGACGTAGACCTTGTGAGCCGTTTTCTCGAAGAGGTCTCCGTTGTTCCGGCCCGCGTAAATCTTCCTGCTGACTGCGGCCTGTCCCGCTGGAGGCACGTAGTAATACTTCCGACCGTACACACGCTGGATTTCGAGGAGTCCGTCTTCCACCAACTGCTCTTCGTCGACCTCTCCCTCTATCGCATCCCGGATAGCCGTCATCGACTGCGTCAGATCGTACCCATCCAGTTCGCCGTTGATCCCTGCGATCACGTCTCGAAGGAACTGCCGTGATGTGTCTGTCAGGCCACTCTCCTGGTCGGGGTTCTTAGCAATCTCAGGTGTCGCTGGAAGATCAGAGACGTGGTTTGTGGTATCTGCGGGAGGACTCTCCGTTCCCGAGGTTTCTCTCTCCTTCGGATCATCCAAGTGAGCCTGTGATGGCGAGCCGGTTCCGAGAACGGTTCCGAACTCGTTGGAAGCCCCGCCAATAGCAGAGTCGGGATGGGTCTCCACCTGAGAGTCGTGTTCATCCGAGTTCCGAGGCTCGTCTATTTCTCCGGAGTCCGGCCGCTCGGCATTCTGGTCTCTGTCCGGAGGCGTCGGAGGTCGTTCAGTTGTCGCGCTGTTCATCGGGCCGGTTCCATAGCGGGCTGCACGCTGGGCGGCGTCTGGCGGACTGTTGACGCCGGGGACGAGACAGTACGTGAATCGAGTACGTGACCACTGGAGTTCGTCTGCCTCCTGGAAAGTCATCTCTGCCGTCGGGCTGTACGTGCCCGCGTCGACCGACTCCTCTCCGTCGCTGTGTCCGTCCGGGACGGGTAGCGGCTTGAGTGTCACCAGTTCCGGCGTGTCGGTCATAAAGCCGGTGTCGGGTAGCTGTGCGAGCCACTCACCGCGAGGGAGTGACGCGATCCGATTCGAGAGGGCGGCGGCGTCGAGTTCTTCGTGGAACAGCGTCGTCGCCAGCTCGTCGTCGATTGCGAGCTTACCGATGAGCTTGGTGTTGATGTTGCGGAGGATTTCCTTGTAGGCCCGCGTATCGAGTGCGTCACGTTTGACCTGCTCCGGGAAGTGAACGATGAGCTCGAACGCGAGAGCGAACTCACGGGCGTCAGGAATCATCTCGTCACGAACGAGACTGGACTGCATAATCGGTGCGGCCTCGTCGATGATCAGGTTCACACAGTAACCGTCGGCAGGGTCAAGGACAGTCCGGTTCCATCGCTTTCGGAGTCGCACCCACGACCAGAGGTAATCCAGCATAAGCACCGTGAAGACGTTGCTCGACGCGGGTCGGAACTCGCCGGTATCGATCAGCACGACCGACTTCGAGTCGAGGAGCCCATCGAGATCGAGCAACATCTGCTCGTCAGCATACCGCTGGGCTTCGCCGTCCCATTCGGGAACGAAGTTCAGCATTCGCCAGATGAAGTCCCGCTCTTTCAGCTTCGTGATGCGGTTGAGAACGGCATCGATAGACGTGGCGAACCGGCGTTCCTCGGCACTGAAGTGGCGCATGAGCGTCGCGTGAAGCTCCGGATCGCTGACCTCTGGAATCGTCTGCTCGGTCTGCATCTTCGTGGCCGCATCGAGGAGGTCGCTGATGGCGTACGCATCCTGGCCGTACACCGGGTCGAACAATGCACCAATGAGGTTGCTGAGGATCTCCTGTGCAACGAACGCCTGGTTGTGATGTTCGTCACCGAGGACGTACTCCAGTAGTTCGTTGTAGCGGTCGATCTTTTCCTGAACAGCTGCCTCACGACTCATGCCAGCCGCGATCTGGGGTCGTATGTCGAAGAACGGGAACGCGGGCAGTTCGCCGTTCGGCCCTGGAACCGGGAGATGGACGATGTCGTCGAGGTCGCCGAACTGCCGGAAGTGCGCTCGTTTGTACTCTGTCGCCATACTGCCGCCCTTCTTGTCGAAGATGAAGATCGACCCGTCGAGTTCGTCGTACGCGCTGAGACCGTCGTTGATCATCGCTGTCGTCTTCCCGCCACCCGTCGTCGACGCCCTAAGGACGTGATGGGTGAGTTGCTCCGCAGTGAGACTGATGGGGATGTTGTCGCGGTCGGGAGATGCCGTTTCAGCCTCACCGATGCACATCCCAGAGTCGAATTCCGCGAGCAACTCTTCGTCGGTCGCGGTGAGCGGCGAGCGAGCGTCTGGAGCGCCACCAGACGCACCACGGCTCGCCTTCGGAAGCGCGCCCGTGCTGGGTACAGTTACGAAGTTCGCCAGCTCGTCTGGACTAGCGACGATGATCGGGTTCTTGCTCTGGAAACGCTCTCGAATACTCGTCGGGCTCAGTCGCGACCGGCAGAGCGCATCGAACTCATGGCCCACCCGACTGACGCTTGCCCCCTCGACGCCGTAGTACGGCCCGCTCAGAGCGGTGAATGCGCCAGTGACGCCGTTCACAACGCTCGCTTCGCCGGCTGCTCGTAGGGACACGTCGAACGTCACGGTCGGCTGCTTCAGGTCAATCTGCCCCATTCGGCTGTGTCGCGTCGATTGGCCGTCACCCCCGCCAGAGATGGTGCCCCCGATCTGCTCGGGTGTATCTGGCCGGTGACGCTGCCGACGCTCCTCTTCAGACGTGCCGAGGATCATCGCGGCAGCCTCCTGTTTGAACGAACTGAAGACGCCAGTAGTCCCCATCTTGAGGTTCCGTTTCTGGACCTCTGCTTCCTTCGTCCAGTCACGACGAGGCGTGAAGACGACCTGGAAGACGAACGGTTCGTCCGTCTCGGTTGCCTGTTCGAGGAGGACGCTCAGGGGCGACCGGAACGAATCCTCGATGTCGACCGAGATCTCGCTGAACTGCGAGAGCAACGTCATCCAGTCGTTGTTCTTCGTCTCAACGCCCTCCCATCGAACCATCGCCGGCGGCGTCGGGTCGCCATTCGCGCCACGTCGAGATTCGTCGCCAGTATCGTCAGGTGTATCGAGAAGGTCTGGTTCGAATCCGTCCAGTTCAACGAGTTCATCGATACCTTCGAACGCGGCCAGATCCGCGAGCGTCGCACCAGCAGGCTCGACGTCGTCGACGAAGATATCGGTCGTGGCGAACGGGACGATTTCGAAGTGGAAGCTCTCGGGATACATCGCCCGGACGTTCGCTGCGAGGTGTTCGAGAGCCTCGACCTCGTAGGGCCGAACGCCGAGGTAGAAGTCGAATCGGCGGGTATCTGCTGGCTTGTGAATCAGGAACTCGAACGTCCGCTGCGTGCTCACGAACGAAAGCCGGCGTTCGAGATGGAACGGCATCTCTCGGCCACTCCCAGCCCGGTAGAGGCCATAGAGTCCCTTGACGACGTGGTCCGGCGTTACTTGCTCACGAGCCGGCGTGATTTTGATATACGGGCGGAATCCATCGTCGTCGTCAGTAGAGTCGTCTGAAAGTCTATCAGAATCGTCTCCCCTCAAATCGTGGTCCGACTGGGATAGTGCATCACTCGGAGAGGAATCTGGGTGATCCCCTTCGGCTCTGTCAGCAGGTGTTGCGTCCTCCGAACTTGGGCCCGAGTCGTCACTCGTACGACCGTGGATCCGTGTCGAAACCGCATTCTGGATTTCGGAGTCATCAATGTTCGGAAGTCGTGGCTCGCGTCCTCCAGAACCGGACCTACGAGACGGTCCCGACCCGTTCGTCATGGGGACCACCTCTTTTGAGTCCTCACCGACCACTGATGTGAGCGGTCTCTTGCACGGAGTCGGTGTCTGAGGTGGCTATACAGTCGATTGTGGGTTAGCGTGTGCATGTTCGGAAAGAAGGTCACGTCGTAGGAGCGGTGACCGATGCCACGAGCGACCAGTCAGGACTACCGTCCACGAACCAAGTGGATCGTCCACCCCGACGGGAAGGAGCCTCGAGATGGCAGTATGAAATCCGGTCACGGGTCAGTTCCAAAGGGGTCAATGGGCGGGTACTCGTCGGGCTCACCCTGCGATGAACTCGAGCAGGGAGACGAGTGCGCCGAGCCCGAAGTACGCGATGACCATTGCACCGCCACCGAGCGTCAGTTTCATTCCCGTCTCGGACCGCTGGGAGTTCGTCCGGGCAGTGAGCCAAACGATCAGACCCAGGACCAGCACAGTGAGGCCGGCGTACTGGAGCGTCGTGTAGACGACGTCGTAGAGATTGGTGAGGATCGTCTCCCAGCCTGCGACAGAGCCACCGGACCCACCCGTAGGTCCGCTGGATTGTGCAGCTACTGGGTTGACGAAGAGCATCAGCGAGAAGAACGCGGTGACGAAAAGGCTCTCGAAGTTGAGGACTCGCCGGAAGCGGCGGAGGCTGTTCGTGTCGGGGTCGGAGTCTGTGGTGTGCTGGTTCGTCATTGCACACCAGCCGTAAGCTGGAAGGTATAATGTTTGTTTCAGGAATGCGGATTTCGCAATCTTACGGTGGCCGCAAGGTTGCGTCGGACGCACAAATGCGCGAATCTCGGCAATAAATGCGCTCTATGAGGGGATTGTGGGGAAACAGTTATGCTCAATACCAACCCACATAGAGCGAGCAAGTAGTTGCGGTCCCGATCTGTAGTCGAACCATAGTGACCACCATGTCGTATACTACCAGAAGGGGTAGGCTGAACAGCCAGAGGGGACGTCAGCGATGAGCCGATATTCGATTCCCGTGAAAGAGGGAACCCGTGACCGCCTTCGGGCGTACAGCAATCGGAACCTCCTCGACCGACAGTCCTACGACCAGGCAGTGAACGAACTCCTCGATCAAGTGGAGTTCGCCTCTGCCGAAGAACTCAACGCGCAGTACGGATCCATCGAACGAGGTCGCGTCTAGCTCCGATTCCGCGATCAACAGAATTGGGACCGGCCAACATCGGCCGAAGCGCGACTCACCTTTCAGTTTTTGGGGTTTCTCGGATACTCAGAGCCCATAGATACCCGCGATGGCAGAGAACAGGATTCCACCCATCGAGACACCGATCATCACGAGTCCCCATGTGACTCCGCGGTAGCCGCGAGTTGAGGTTCGACCATATCTTGAGCCTCCCGCCCACAACGCAGCCCCTAGCGAAAAACAAGCCAGACCCAGATAGGAGAGCATTCCAGACGCTGCTTGCGCTATGGGGAGAAGTCCCGAAGTCCCGCTAGCTCCGTACGGCCAGCCCGATGGGAGGAATCCTGTCCCGCCCATGATGAATGCGACGAGGTCGTAGAACGCACTCATACCGAGGATTGCAACGAGAGCGGCAGCAGCTCCAACCATCATCCCTCGGTAGCGAATCGACCGTCGCGAATTCGTCTTCGTTGTGAAGAAGCCGAGGATGCCGACGACGAGGAAAATCAGCGCGAGATATCTGGCTGTCACCTCCGCAACGGTGAACAGTCGAAACGCTGGAGCGACGAGATCGGAAACAGACGGCATGGTTCTTACCTCACAGGGGTTGAGAAAAAAGAAATAGGCTTAGAAGGTGCGGAGCACGCACAGTTGCGGCATTCAATGCATTGGACCAGAACATTAGAAAACATAAATATCCTTATAGTAAATATTATCAACTGCGAATCGCTAGAGGTCAATATTCGTAGTAGTCAATGTTTGATAATTCTGACGTGAGCGGTGATCGGGGGGAAAATTCTACCGAAATTCAGGAAGAAGCCCTCTCTGTCTTAGAAACCGCTCGTAAGACAGGCACCATTGCGATAGGGACAAATGATGTAACAAAGGCCGTTGAGCGTGGCGATGCTGAACTAGTTTACATCGCTGAGGATGTCCAACCTGAAGAGATCGTAATGCATCTCCCAGAGCTTTGTCATGAGAAGGAGATACCTGTAATATTCATTTCAGACCAAGAAGCAGTAGGTAATGCTGGTGGATTAAAGGTTGGCTCCACTTCAGCTGCAATTATTGATCCTGGAGAGGCATCACATGGATTGGCCGATTTGGAATCAGATTATAACTCGGAACCAAGTAGATCTACGGACCGTAGACGATCTGGCAGTGCTTCTAGAAAGAGTTCAAGGCAATCAGAGAGTTCTGAAGTGAACTATACTTTCTCAGGTTCAAATGATGAACTCATAGATCGTTTAAACGATATAAAAGAAGGAGACAGAGAGGGGAAAGACCACGATAAGAGTTCAACAAAAGATCAGTCCATCTCAATCACTGCTAAAGTAATCGAAATTCAGCAAGAATTCCCTGAAAAAGGCCACGGTGCAAAGGCTCGGTGTCAGTTACTGGATGGAGGATATGAAGGCTTCGTCATATCTACTACCGTAGACGAGACAACCAAGGAAGGAGACCAGATTCAAATCGCACAAGAAGAAGAATATGATATTGCAGACGATTGGTCAGACATCACAGCAAACGGTGTAGACCCGACCACATTCGAATTAATAGGCGCCGATTTTACCCGTTCAAATCTCCGTGATGCAAATTTTTCAAGTAGTGATTTATCCCATTCTTCTTTCAGAGAAGCGGATTTATCAAACGCAAATTTGTCCCATACTAGTCTCGTAGAAGTCAAATTAACGAATGCGGATTTATCCTCAGCAGATCTTTCGGATGCGGATCTCAAAGGAGCAAACCTCACCGATGCAAAATTAGCGAATGCTGATCTCACCAACGCGAATTTGAAAGGCTCGGTCATGGATGGAGCCAACATATCAGGTGCTAAGCTCGATCAGACGGACTTGCGTGATGTAGATTTGTCCGGTGTCAATGTGGCCTCTGCAAAGTTAAATAATATTGACTATTTAGACCTGAGTAGGTCACTAATTAATAGCAAGGGCATTCTTGATAAATCAAAAGGAGTAGATGTGGCAGAGATAATCATTCAAGAAAATCCAGAATATGCCCGTAATCTCGTTGACCCACTTGCAGAACTACTAACAAAAATTGAAATCCCCTCAGTGCAAATATCGATTTTACGGGCTTTAAAAACAGCAAACGACAATACAGTAGTGTCATTATCCAAGTTCGACGACATATTTGCTAGTATATTACGAGATGGGTCTGAATCTGTCCGTGAGGTCTTGGTGATTGAGCTATCTCCAATCCTAATTGAGGAACCGTGTGAATATCCAAAATCAATCAGTGCACTTCAAAAGATAGTGGAAGGGGGCTACTCAGAAGTGCAGCCGTATGCGGCGAAGTCATTAGCAGTTATTTTATTTGACTCGCCATCCGAGATATCAGATATTGATACCTTAGAAGAGAGTTTTCGAAGTCTTTCAGAGCATCCAGGGGTGACAGAAGAAGAGATGAACGAACTAATTGGGATCGTAGCTTCGACAAAGACGGGGGGTGCTGGAGGCTAGTAATTGATTATGCTTTTTCAAAAAATTAAATCTCTGATACTTAATGAAGGAGATCAGTATGAGGGTAAAGTTGACAATGAGCCGGTCAATTCTCAGATGGGGGCATCACTAGCTGATTTGAAATCATCTATGTCAGAACTGTCTACCCATCAAGTGGAGGCTGTTTTCGAAGAAATGCCCCACGAAACACGTATTGAATTTGTTTACCGGCCAGCGATTACACGAAATTGCTGGAGGAAATTCTACATCTATATTAACAATCAAGAAGAAGAAAAGTGGGGGTTAGATTCAAAATATATCCAAGTTGCACAAGGAGGTACAAGACAATGCATTATCCACGAATCAATAGCTGAACCACGTACCCTCAAACGTAATCAGACTAAATCTATAGCAAGATCACAGAGTAGTTCAGAAAGCATTAAGGGAGGAATCACAGGTGATGCAAAAGTTATAAAAGGTGATATAGAAGGGAGTGAAACCAATAAAGAGAAACAAACGACAAAGCAGGGGGAAGATGTGGGGGCTGAACGAAAAATATGGGAATGTGCAACCCTCGATAAGGATTGCCGAGCAAATCGTCGCGCTTTCATTAAATCGGGAGAGTACTATATGGGTGGTGGGCCAGTTAATGCAGAAGATCTAGAACGCGAATTTGAACGCGTCGTTAAGAAAGCACTAAGCGACGATGATGAAACAGAAACGGAGGCAGTGTAGTTGGTCATCAGGCTCGTAATAATTGGTTAGTTTAGCAAGATTCATTCGGAGTTAGTTCTTATAGGGGTAGATATCAGTGATTGATCGTAAAATTACACGGTTAGCAGTGTTTCAATGTCCCCTCGATCTCGTTTCGAACACTATTCAGTTCCTTTTCGAGGATATATAATCAGATGCTGAGTTTGTTCGAATGTTTATATATTTATTTATCTCCTGCTTAATTTATTATCTACCCTAACGTATTTGCTTCTATCAGCACACATTCCGGATCTGGTGGCTGAGTCGATAACCCATGTACAAGGACGGGCACCGGGGCGTTGCATTACTGCTGATGGTTCCACTAACAGGACTGTTCGGGATTGTCGGGTTTGGGATGACGATTCTTGCGGTGGCAGTCTGTCGGCTTCCCGATCTCGACCACGATTTCGGTTGGCTCCCACACAGAGGTCTGACCCACACGATTTGGTTCGCAGTGGGTGCTGGAGCAGTAACGACAGCTGGACTCTATGTCGGTCTCATCGGACTCCCTATTGAGATTCCAGCCTGGCCGCTCGCTCTACTCGCAGGAACTACCGTCTTCCTGGGGATCGTCTCACACCTGATCGCAGATGCCCTAACGGTCGGCCGTAGTGATCACGCAATTCGCCCGTTCCAACCACTATCCCCTGAACAACTCAGATTCGGTCTCGTTCGGTCGAACTCCCGCATCTGGAATGGAGCGTTACTAGTCGGTGGAATCGGGGCACAGATACTCGCACTGGGGCTGTTCTATCGGCCCTTCTGACGAAGGTGAATTTCGCGATTCAATTGAATGGCTCTAACTGTGGACTGAGGATCGTCATTGCTCGTCGTCGTCAGGAAGCTTCTGAAGGTTGGCACAGCCAGCGAGTCGTTCTCGAGCCTGATCGGTCGTCTCTATCTCATCGTAAATCGAGTCGTCCAGTTGATCGTACCACCGGCTACTCATACTGGGCATATCATCATTGAGGTCTTGCCGTCGCTGCGAGAGATGCTCGAACCTTTCCTGCATCTGGTCCAGCCCTACGCTTTCATCAGCTAATTTCAGTTCGACAAAATCACGGAAGTCATCGCGGAGTTTGAGGTAGGCATTGGCAGCCTTATAGTGATCTTCCGCTTTCTTCTGTGGCTTGGCAGCAGTCTTGTATCCAGACAGTACCGCGGTGGATATTGCTATCCCGATGAGAAGCATCTGTGGTGTCGTCTCCCACAGCAGCCCCACGGTCAGTGCGCCAGCGGCGAATGTAATGAGCCAATCCATCCGGCGCCCCCACGTCGCATACCAATCAGCCGCCTTGAAGTGTGCCTTTTCTGTCCAGAGGACACTATCCATCTTGTTTGCGGTCCGCTTCCGCAATCGTTCATGTGCGTCGTAATCAAAATCGTCACCTGTCACCGTAACACCCTAATCGGAGTTGAAGTCGTCCCCATGGACATCTTGCAGCTCTTCTTTCGCCTGTTTCGTCTTCCCTTCTTCCTTGAGACGTTTTGCTTCATCTAATTTCTCCCGAGCTTTTTTAGCTTGTTTCGCCGCTTTCCTACGGTCACTTCGGCTCATTCCATCGTCGACAGTTTCCTCGTAGACGGGTTCCTTAGTCCGGTTATTGACCCGATTCGGGAGGGTTTGGACGAATTCGCGGGTCATCTCCTGGTAGGTGTCGGGGACAGGTTCGCCGCGTCGGGCCTTCTCCTCAAAGTAGTTGTAGACCATCGTCTCCATGTGGAAGGAACGGACAGGGACATTGTTGGACTCAGCCCACTTTTTCATCGTCCGCGTCAAACCGGAGACCTTCCCGTCGTGTGCCTTGTCCCGTGCATCGAACATCTGCTTGTACTTCCGGGGATTCGTGCCCTGCCACGACTGCCGCCCATGTGTATCCGGAATCGCATAGCCATCACTCGCATCGGTGAACAACCCGAACATACCGCGCGGGTGATCGGCATGGGGGACTTCGCTGTACCGGAAGGCAGGCGCAATCTCAATAGTTGAGTCGTGGTATTTGACCTGGACAACGTTCTGGTCGACCTTCACCTCGGTCTCTGAGAACCGGGGATCGTTTTCGATACGACGTTTAATCGCGTTCAAACAGTTCCGCGGCCCGTTTTCCTGCTCGATCCATTGCCGGTGCTCGTCCGCATCGAGGACAATCATCACGTCAGCATCAGAATCCTCTCTGAGCGGGGCAGTCATGGTGCCGCGGGTGTAGGATCCGATCAGCTGGCTCTCCTCGATTTCCATGTCGTCGCTGAGAATGTCAACGAGCACGTCCCGCCGGTCAGAGATGGTCTCAGCTTGCCGGTCGGTGATTTCCGTTTCCTCGACGTGGTCCTCGTAGCAGTCTTCGACCTCGTCTGACTCCGGTTCGTTGTCGGGTTCTGGTTCAGGGTCGTCGGAGATCGCATCATGGAGGGTCTGCCCGGCACCGCCGGTATCGCCGGGTTCACGCCCGGTGTGGGAGTATGTCTGGTCGGTGGAGTTGTAACCGCCCCCCCATTTATGCAGTCACCTCCATTCCGCTTGACCAGGCCATGATCGGCATCTGTCCGTGTCCGAGCGCAGCGTTGATGTCGTCCTCCATCTGTGTGAAGCGTTCCTGTGATTGGCTGTATGGGATGTCGCGGAGCTGGACTTCATCGATCCAGCGTTGGCCTGCTGCCGCCACGATCTGTGGGGGTACCTGTTCGAGTCGATGGGGTGCTTGGAGACCGATGAGCAGTATTTGGAGGTGTGGTGCTTCGGAAACCACGGTCCGCAGGTCTTCCAGGAGTTGGTAGAATCCGATGTTCGCTGTGAAATATTGCGTACCGTAGAACACACAGTACCGGACACCGAGGTACTGGAAGACCTGGTAGCACAGGCGGCGCTCATGCGGTGTTTCGCCCTTGAGCAAGGGAATGACGCGGGTCGTCGTCCCTGCGAGTTTGCTGGCCATCCAGATCATTCCCTCTAAGCACTTGAGGACGTGCTTGCGCCGAAGCAAGGGGTCGTCATCTTTGTAAACGGGGTAGTCGCACGGGATATGGAATGCCGGTTGGAACTCCCGTACAAGGCGGAGTTCGTCATCCCAACCGAGGTCGGAGAGGACTCGGTCGTTGATCGTCGTGGTGGTAATCACCGTGACGTGGTCGCCGAAGTAGGAGTCGGCTGTCTCACCCTTGTTGACCAGTGTTTTCACGTCGGTGAGTCGGAGCAGGACCGTTAACTGGCAGGGGTGGTCCTGATGGAACTGGTCGTGGGCGTCCTGTCGCTCGATAAGGAGGACAGGCCCGGTGGGTGCGTCATCGAGCGATACGAGGTTGAATCCCTGGTTGTTTTCGATGGGGATCTGTTGGTGTGTCATTGGTAGATGTTACTCCTCGAGGAGCGTGGTCTGGTACTGCGGGTTGATGAACCGGGAGAGGACGTTGTCAGCCACGTAGCTCAACGCCTCCACCTGCTCCCGCATTGTCAGTGATTGTTCGTACAGGATGACGATACCGCGCTTATCGAACCCGACCGTGATTTCGGTGCCTTCGTTCGGCAGTTTGACCTTGACCTTGGAGACCGGTTCACCCTCATACCGGTCCCAGAAGTCGGTAGCTTTCAGGCTACGGCGGTCTCGGCCCGAGATCTGTTCAGGCTCCGAGCTCTGCGTAGGGTTGAGATCCGCCTTGACGATGTCGGGCGCCTGCTCGATAATCTTTTGCAGGGTGGTTTCCTCGAAGTCCAGCGTTTCGAGGGCGTAGCCCGGCACGAAGTGGTCTTCGAGGAATCCTTGGAGTTCGTTCTCAACATCCTTGTTGCAGTTCCCGATGGCAACGAAATCACCACCCAAGAACACAACAGGATGCTTCTCCAAGATCTTCGTCTCGTACTCACCACCCAGCGTCTCATACTCGAACTCACGCTCAATCGCGTACTCGAACCAGAAGACGTCGTCCGCCACACTGTCCAACGTCTCCGGGAGTGTTCCGCGACGCAGGTCCTCGTTTGATTCTCGTGCTGAGAGCTGTTCAACTCGTTCCTCGACGTTGTCCGTATCGAGGTCGTCGTGGGGTGTGGGTATCAGCTTGTAACTAGGCATGGAATTCTCCCTCCTGAGCAACACGCCGCTGCACAATCGGTTTCACCGGGGCATACACCCGGTAGAACGTTGACCGACCAGCCTTCTCCTTCTCTAATATATGAGTGTCCGTCAAATTCTGCAGATGGTACGAGATCGTGGACTTGTCCCGGTCCAGGAGTTCGACCAGTTCGGACGGTCGCCGCCCCTGCGGATGCCGAGCCAGTAAGATATGCTTGAGGATCAACAACTGCTTCTCCGAGAGATCATAGACGCGTTCCTCCACACCGTCTAAATGGAGCGTCTGCGCAGCAGCCTCAACCGCGTCGCCATCACCAAGCTCCAAGCCTTGGAGGAACGTCTCCCGCAACGTTTTCCGGAGGAACAGGTGGAACAAAGCCGGAATCCCGAAGCTGTACCGATAGATCCGCTGGTACAGGTCCGTCGGGAGCTCAACCGACTCCGTACTGAACGCCTCCATCGTCACCTGTAACGCCTCAACCGTGGCTGCCTCACCAAGCGGTGTTAGGGCAACTTCCTGCGATACGGGGAGCGTATCGGTGATTTCGTCCTTACACATACGCCAGCGCTCGGGCGTCCACGCAGTGATAACGAACGCATCCTCGACTCGGCTGCTAATCGTCTGCAGCGAGTGATCGATTCGCTTATCGCCGTCACAGTCATCAAGCAAGATGACCGCCTTCTCCAGATCGGCTAACTCCGCGAGGACATCATCCCAGTACGGCTCGCCCTCCTCGGTATCCTCCCCGAACCGGACTGCCGAATACTCCCGGTACGGCAACCCGATATCCAACTGGTCCAGCATATGCTGGATCGTTCCGAGGAACTGGGTTTTCCCGATACCCGTCACCCCCACAACGGGGATGTGGTACGGTCCTTCCCTTCTGGAGAAGAACCCGAGGAATTCCGCGACATCCTCGAGTTGGTCGTCGTGGTTCACCGCATACTCCGGCTGCTCCCTGAAATACTGCGCCACAAACGCCTCCGTGACGCGATCGGGGCGAATGCCTTGATCCTGGAGCCAGGCCTCGTAGTTGCTGATATCGCCCCGTTGACCGCGTTCAAATGCTTCTTCGAACCTATTCCGCTTATTGGAGCCAACCATGTATTCTCGAACTATATCCTTTTCCTTCAAACTATCGTACTATACTCCAACGTCATAAATCCCTAGGCCTACCAACAGGTTCATCACCCAGACACTCCGCAAAAACGGAATCAAACCAACCAGACCTAGAACACGAACTCGCCATTCAGAAACGCCAGTACAAATGATCCGACCACCCCCTTCGACAAGACCATAATTGGGTGATAAAAACCCTGTAAGAGACGAATGCCGCAGCATGCATCTGGATCTTATTGTGGAACAACCACAGTGGTGTGAGATGTAAACTCTCGGGCGTTTGTTCAATAACTCAGTATATGGGTTTCACACCGTAGAAAACCAGTCGGTATAGTGGACAGTGTCTCACTGGTCTCGCATGAGCCCTGACTTTGCAAACAAGTTTTGGTACTGGTAAACCGTCGGCGTTCGAGTGTCGGGACTCTCAACCGACATTTAAAAGCATCCACCACTTCCTTCTGAAGATACGCTGTGTAGCGGTCACACCATCCCTTCCAGCCCCAGGTGATCACAATGGAGCCGTTCAGGTCTAAAACCCATTAATTGCAGAATTCAATATCAGACAGGCTTCTCCCGCATGAATCGCATCCAGAACAGCGCGAAGATTCCGAGCACGAGCCATTCGATGAAGAGGATTGTATTCGAGATTGCAGCGTTGAGGTAGCCGAAGAGGTCGGTAGCCCCCGAAAGGAATGAGCTGGGCGAGACGCCATATGAGTGGGTCTCCAGGTAGTACTGGGACCGAGACTCGCGCCAATCATCGCCGGCGAAGTGAGCACGGACGAGCGTCCCTGAGAGAGGAACTGTCGCTCGTCCGTTCGCATCTGTCGTCACGTTTTGTACGCTGGCTCCATCGAGACTGACCAGTCGGTTCGGGATTGGGTTCCCGGCAGTATCAGAGAGGAATACCTCGGCTGTCCCAGCGCTGTGGTTCATCGTCACCGTGAGTCGTGACTCCTGATAGCGGACGACGCTCACAGAGGTATCGACGGGAAGTCCCCAGACATCGCCTGCTTGAGCACTCACCGTCTCGCCCATCGTGCGATCCAGGCTTTTCAGGATGCCCGCGTACTGGTCGTAGAGGTATGTCGGCTTCGTGTTCTCTGGGGCAACGATGGTACTCGGCAGTGACGCCGCTGGAACTGATCGGTTCTGAGCGACGTGCGTCGTCTCCCACCAGATTCGTTGGTCTGCGGTTTGTTCCGCGAGGACACTCACGTTCCCGGGACTCATCCGATACCGGAGCATCGCTGGATAGGCCCCGTTGTACGAATGGGAGGCTTCTACCTGAGTCGTTCCACCCTGGGTCCGCTCTTCGACGTGCGTATTCCGAGAGACAGAGTAGAATCGCCACGGCGCCGTGATGTACATCGTCTTTTCGCCAATCTGGATTTCGACGTCTTCCCATGCAGCTGCGCCAGCTGCGAGTCCCTGCTCGCCACTCCAATTGACGGCGACGATGTCTCGACCCGGTCGGTCGTACACCTGGACGTCGATGGAGAGATCGTCGCTGTTGACAGTCTCGATGGGGACCGAGTACTGGAGTTCGACCGTCCGGTTGACCGTTCGTCGGTTGTTCCACTCGGAACACTGCGCGCTAGAGACGCCGTAGTGAGTCTCCAGTTCGACCTCTATTCGAAGTGTCGCGGAGAGGTCGTAGTTCCCCGGTGGGAGCCGACGTGGTCGAGAGGTCGTGTAGTTCATCGTCGTCCACATTCCCGGTCGCGTTCGGTCGAGGCTGATGTTCCCCGCTGTGACGTTCACAATCGAGGCGTTCGAATCGATGAGTTGGTAGTTGGCCCAGCGGGTCAGGGGATAGGTATGGTTGTGAGTGACCGTCGTGTTGCCCTGCTTGTGGTGGTGGGTGATGGTGCAGGTTCCGCTCTCGCTGTAATCGGCTGGCTCCTCAATCCGGTAATCCCACGGGACGTAGGTGGTGAGCTGCCAGCTCGGGGTGACGTACCGACCGTCGTACCAGACACCGGGAATGACGTCGATGTTTCCAACGTACGCATCGCGGACGAGCGCATGAGTGCCCGGTTGCCACTGGAGGTTGACGTTCGCGCCGTCAGTGGTTGGGAATACCTCAATGCCGTTCTCTGTGGGGACGACGGACGTGCTTCGCGCTGCGGACTCACTGGGGGCCATCTCGGAGTGCTGAAGGAGCGATTCGATGATCTGGATCTTCCGCTCGATCACAGTGCTATAGTACGAGGAGAGGACGAGCGCCTCATCTGGATTCGTGACGGTGAGGTTTCCGTCGACGCGCTCGACGTCTGCATTGTAGACCGGGTTCCACCAGCCATTGGGGTGTCGGACTTCAACGGTGTACTGGCCGTCGTTGCTCGTGGCTCGACTCGGGTCGCCGGTATAGATCGGAAGAATGCGGAACTCGCCGTCCCACCAGTCCCGGAGGGTCGTCCACTGGTCACGGTACGGGACCTGAACGAACCCGTGGAGTCCGGATTGGTACATATCGGACTCGTTCGCGATGAGCAGTGCGTCGCGTGATTGGATGTTCGAGTCCCAGAGCTGGACCGGCTGGGTAACGACGGTCCGGTTCACTTCGGTGATCGTTCCGTTCTCGCCGTACTCGTAGACCTGAACGACACTGGATCCCCGCCCTGGGTCGGGATCGTTACTCGCCAACACCCGAAAGGTGTCGTCGTAGTCCTTCTCGACACCCGGCTCTGGACTGGGGATGATTAGATCGCCTGCCGCTGCCCCGATGACCGCACTGGAGACGAGAAGGAAGACGACGCCGGCGACGACGAGCCGTGTCTTCACGAGTGTCACAGGGAGACGAACGGGAGTTCGAGGTAGTCGTTTCGTGAATCGAGCTACTCGGCGTGGTTTTGAGAGGGACGAGCGGCCCTCACGAGACTTATCCGAGGACATACTGCAGGAGGTCCACGAACGTCCCGAAAGCGGTCCCAACAACGAACAGCCCGCCGCCTGACATCGCGAGTCTTCGACCCCAGGCACGGCGATAGAGGCTGTGGCTCCCGAGCCAGGCCATCACGCCCAGGACCAACAGGACGAGACCAGCGTAGACGAATACTGTCGCCGTCCACGGCGGGAAGTCAAGCATCGAACTGAAATCCACGACTGCGAGGATTGTCTCCGGACGCAACTGCTGGAATACGAAGAGAGACAGCCATCCGAGGTCGGTGAACGAGCCCAAGACATCACCAGCGACGTGGAATCGTTCGATTGGAATCGTCAGTGGCCCTGTAACGGGGAGCAGCAGGTCAGACAGGCGCTCAAGGAAGCCACCAGCGAACGGCAGCAAGAGGTGGAACTGGTGAGGTGTCAGCATGGTCGTCGCTATCGAGGAGGCTGTACCGCGAGAAAAGTCCTCTAAGAATGCGGAAGCCGCACGCTTGCGCCTGCCGCAACAGTGCGCTGTACGCAGGAATGATTAGCTCCGTAGATAGGATCTCCACCCTGCCCTGAGATTGATTTCACCACAGAACATTTTCTCTCGGACCTCCGCATCAAGCTCCTCGAACAGTTCCTCGAAAGCGTCCGGGGCCAGGTCGGGACAACTTGCCCCTTTTCGATACAATCGGAGATTCGGATGCTCATGATAATACTCTCCATCATCGTCCCTAGTCCATCGAAACTGTAGGTGACGAGTACTCTCACCCGGCAGGTTCTTGAAGATATCCGCTCCCCGTTCAGGAACGTACACGTGCTGAGCTTCCTTCGCTTCTAATTCAGGATACTCCTCATACACCCACTCGATTAGTGGTTCATAATTGACTTCTTCTCCTGAAAACGTCATCTCTCGAATGCTCTCCGGGATGGCTCCGAGTAGTGACGAAAAATACTCAGCACTTATCCAGCCAAAATTTGAGGTCTTATTACTATTTTCGTCAGTCCATCGAATTCGAAGTCCCAATTTCCCGTCCTCAAATACGCTGGAGTCACCGTTCAGTCTTTTGAGTTGCAGTAGTTTACGGTGCCCAGAGTCGGGATTGTAGTCAGAGATATCCATCTCTAGCTGCTCATATTCCAGATACCGTGCATATTCAGCTAGAAGATAACGATCTAATTTGGATAACGAGGCATCAGTAAAGAGTGAGAGACAGAAATCGTAGATACGTCTCCACTTGATTTCCAATCTTTCTGTGTCGTCCGTATCAAGGGAATGGGCATATCGATTCAGCTCGTCCTCAGTGAGTTTATCGGCTCCTGTTTTCACCTCCAGAACAATGATTGAAGAGCCATTACGGTGTGGGACATCAATGATTCCGTCAGGAATGTTGAAGTCCTTAACCTTATCCTCGTTATCTATCGTTCCCCCCATTCGAGAGATGCCAAGAACGTACCCCTTTTCTGAAGCTGTATCAAGCGAATCGATACCCCGCTGTGTATGAAATGTAACAGGGTCTCCTGCGGGTTGAGTCCTAAGTGTCCTCTCATCAGGGACTTGTTCTGCATCCTCATATACATCAAATACTGAAGGAGACATCTGAAAATCGCCAACGAATAGAGACAGAAAGTCAGCCAACACTCTTGGGTTGGTATCTTGCAGCAGTTTCAGAAGACCTTTTGTCGTGTTGTTTTCAAGTTGCTCCGCCTTGGTCTGTCCACTGTGTTGAAAAGTAAATATAGGGTCCCACTTTTCTCGCATAGGTTTCAAGATTGATTGCGTGATTATCAATCCACCAGGTTCTCTGTCATCTATACTAGAGCAGTATTGGATATACCCTTCTTACCCCATCATGATTAGAGCCCATCAGGGCAATCGGATTATTGCAGAAACCGAACGCTTGCGCCTGCCGCAACAGTGCGCTGTACGCAGTATTACGTCATACGCATTCCTGAAATAAACAAATGGGTTCCTCGCCGAGGAGTGGTGTGATGCACTACCAAACAGTACCCACAACTGGGGCAGTCCTGTCGCTCCCCACCGGCACGATGCTACCAGTCGTGACTGCATTCGAACTCTCGTTCCTGAGTGACGGCTCGCTCGCCGAGTGTGCCAGCTGAGGGTGGTGAGCTGAGAATGCCTGAAATCGAGATCCGGTTCAGAAACGAGACAGAGTACCACCGACTCAGAACGATCCGAGACAAGTACGGCGTGCAGTGGCGGGGCATGCTGATTCAAGGAGCCAAGCGACTCGAAGGTCGGGAGATCTGGTTCACCGATCAGAAGAGGGGTGAAGCTTCGACAGAACCCTTCCAGGGCCACGGGTCGGAACGGTCACACGGGCGTGAGAAGCGAAGGCGAGAGGAACTCACGGAGTCCAGCAGGCATGATGGTCCAGGTAGCTCTGCTGAGGACCACAACCCGGTTTCTTCGCTGTTCGATTCTCGAGGGTCACTGCGAACGCTCGACACCGGAGCACGTCACGAACGCCCATCGGTCGACGAGTTCAGTCCAGTTGAGGTCGAGCGATGAAGTCGACACGGATCATCATCAAGGACGACGAGCAGTTCGAACAGTTAGACGCGGTTCGTGAGCGGCACGGGGTCAACTGGCGCGGGATGCTGATCAAAGGAGCTGAACGGCTGGAAGCGGGCGGTGTGCTTCCGACCGAAGCAGAACTCTGTGACGGCGAGGAGGACGAGTAGATGCCCGACCCTGTGCCCGTTGCGAGCAATCTCCTGGAGTCGAAGTTCCTGGGCTTCTCGGTGAAGCGACTCGCAGAATCGCTGGCGATCCCGTTAGCGCCGTGTGCCGTTCTCTATACGGTTGGCTTCCCGCTGCTGTTCACCTTCCCGCTGTTCGTCCTCGGCATCGGGATAGGCGGGCTGATCTTCATGAAGACACCACCCGGACAGCGTCCGCTCAAGTACGCTCACGCTGTGTTTCACTTCAAGACAGGGTCGAACGTCTACGTCTGGCGGCATCCCGACCCGGAACACGGCGATCTCGGTATCGGAGTGACGCAGGATGAGTGGCTGACCCAGCCGCGACCAGCTGGGTGGGCAGAGCACTCCGTGAAGGATAGTGGAACAGATCTCGCCTACCAGGGTGTCCTCGACGCGACACGACCAGACCTCGATTCCCCGTCGACGGAGGACGACCGATGAACCCTGGGAATAGCATGGGGGGCGAGCAGTCAACGCTCGACCTACTCAACTTCGAGAACGTTCGAGATGGCGGCGTTATCGAGACGCCCACAGCCTACACGATGCTTGTCGAGATCGAGCCCCGCGAGTGGTTGACGCTCTCCGAAGAGCGTCGGACCAGCCTGTACATCTCGTACATGACGTTCCTCCGGGGCCTGCAGTTCCCGACACAGTTCCTGACGCTGACGACCCGGTTCGACGGCGACCGCTACCTCGAACGCTTCATCGGCCCGGATGCACTGGGCGCGCCAACTGGACAGCCGACAGCCATCCCAGCAATGGAGGATGAAGAGGCACCCGACGACGTCGTCGAGGACACTGCCACTGACGGTGGCGTCGCTTCGGCGGGTGTGGCTCCACAGCCACACATCGACCACGTCGCTGACTCGGCGCTCCTCGAATACGGGCGCGTGGCTCACGCAGAGTGGCTTGACCGAACGATTGCGCTCGCGAATGTCCGAGATCGTCGGTTCTTCGTCGCGGTCGCGGTCATGAAGGGAGAAGACGACGAGGGCGGTCGCTTCGACGCGATTGCGGATGTACTCCCGTTCGGAGGGGGTGCGAAGAACGTTGAGGACGAAGAGCCGTATCTCGACGAGGTCTGGGCTCGCGTTCAGCGTGTCGCCTCACAGCTCCCACGGACCCGCGTCGAAACCTCGATCCTCGATGACCGAGCGGAGGTCCTCGACGTCCTCTACCAGGTCTATCGAGGACAGGAGGCACCGATCTCCTTCGAGCATAGCGTCTTCACCCAACCCGATGAGAAGACGCAGACCGATCCAGCGACTGGTGATCCGTTAGATCTGGATGCGGCGTTTGATAGCGCCGATCGAGAAGAGGCACTGCTTGAACCAGACGAAGACGCTGACCCGCGTCCGGAGACGACGGGCGACCTCCCATATGGCGGACGAGTCCAAAAAGAATACGTCGAACAGGTCGATAACTCACGGATTCTCGCGTGGTACGCCAGAGCCGTCGGCCCCATTGGTCGAGGAACGAACTATCACTCCCCGCTGTCAGTGTACGCTGGCGTCGGACTGTTCGCTGCGAGCCTCCTGTTCGCAGTGATCGCGCTCGGGACGTTCCTCGGGAGCGGGCAGCCTGGATCTGAGTCCTACTGGGTTGTCCGCGAGGCCTCGTTCGGACTTGCGGCGGGGAGTCTCCCGACCTTCCTGCTGAGTCTTGCTGTCTTGCTTCCATCGAGCCAGCGTGCGACCATCGTGGGCTTCGCCGGCGTCGGCGTGACTGCTGTGGCAGTCTACCTGTTCAGTCAGGCGTATCCCTTCCAGTGGGACAGTACTCCGACGGCGTCGACGGCGTTCGTCGTCGAGGTGTATGCAGTCGGATTACTCCTCCTCGTCGTCGGTGTCGGCCTCGCCGTGCGCGGTCGCAGAAGCGTACTCGAACATTTCGAGGATATGAGCGAGCCCACGGACGAGAGTCGACACAACGAATCTCCGACGGAGGAGGCAGATGTCTGAGCTACCCGGGCTTCACCGGGAGGCGGTTACTCTGGCTCGACCTGAGCTGGAGGTTCAGAGATGATCAATCGAATCACGCAAGCGTTCAGTAACGACTCACCGGAAGACGGTGACGAACGGCTCCCGATAGATGGGCTGTCAGGCGAAGAAACACAGCACGCCCTCGACTACCTGAATCTCCTCGGTAAGGAGACGACGACCGAGAACATCGAGTGGGCGGCCTACCAGCTTCAGGCCGACGACGTCGACCTCGCGACGCTGATGGAGACGATGAAAGAGCGCGGTGAACTCGACAAGCGACTCATCGCACCGCGAGTCGTGCAGGACTATCCGGAGTTCCAGATCCGCGACGACCGAATCTCACAGATTCTGACGGTCACCTCGTTCCCCCGAAAGGTAGGACTGGGCTGGCTCGTCCCACTCACGCTCGCAGATGTCGATCTCCGCTTCTCGTTGCACGTTCGACCACGAGCCGCAAAGGACGTTCGCCGCCAACTCCAGAAACGCTACACGCAGGCCGTCACGTCGGTCGCGGTGAAGCAGAAACGCGGGCGGACGGACACCTACCAGGACGAACTCGAACGGCAGGACCTCGAACGCCTTCTCCAGAACACCATTCGAGGAACGACCAAGCTCTACGATGTCTCGATCTACCTCGAACTCGTCGCGGATACCCAGGACGAACTGGACGAGATGCTCGACCGCGTCGAAGCCATTCTCGCCGAGCAGGACGTCGATCTCAGTCCCGTCAAGCACCAACAGCTGGACGCGATGGGCTCCGTCGCGCCGCTCGCGACCGACACGATCAACAACACCCATCCGATCCAGCTCGAAGCGCTGGGGACGTTCTTCAACCTGGTCGAGCCGTCCATCTACGACCCGGAGGGCGTCCTGTTCGGGTTCGACGATACGAAGCGCCCGGTCATCCTCGACCGCTACGCGTTATCGGGACACTCGATGGCGATCTCCGGGAAGACCGGGTCGGGCAAGAGCTACTTCCGGAAGATGGAGATCTATCGGCGGCTGCTCGGCGACCCGAACGTTCAGTGTATCCTGTTCGACCCCGCCGGCGACGACTATCCACGCTTCGCTCAGTCGCTAGGCGGCGAGGTGATCCGTTTCGGTGGGAACTACACGGTGAACCCGCTGGACATCTCGCCGCCTGCTGAGGCCGAGTACGAGGGCGGAGAGGATACGTACGCGCTCACGATTCGGTCTGTCATCGAGATGTTGAACACGCACCTCGAACAGCGTGACGGGATGTCTGCTGGCGAGGAGGGTATCCTGATTCAGGCAGCACACTACGCGTATCTCTCGAAGGGCATCATCCTCGGAGAGTTCGACACCTACGGCAACGAATCGCCAGTCATCGACGACCTGATTCGTGGCGTGAACGTCATCGCGACCGGCGGTATCGAAGCCGCAACCGAAGCCGGCGTCATCGACGACGAAGAGGTCGAACACTTCCGAGCGCTCGGTGTGTTCGGCGACGAACTCGATGAGGAATCCGGCAGCAGTACGGCTGCGAAGGGTGTACCGTTCTCGGACACGATCGTCTCCCCGACCGAGCACCACGTCGCGCTGGCGACCTCGCTCCAACCAAAGTTCGAGTCGTTCAAACCCGGGGGTGTCAACCACAATCTGAACGGCCAGACGAACCTGGATCTCTCCTCGCGGCTGGTCGTGATGGACATGAGTTCGTTCGCCGACACAGGTGAAATGCCGCTCATCCTCCACGCGATGCTCTCGTGGGCGTACCTCGAGGCCAAGCGCTCGCCGTACAAGGTTGACGTGACGTTCGACGAGGCACACTACCTCCTGGGCCGGCCAGCTGCACGCGACCTGATCAACCTCTACATCCGGCACGCCCGCCACTACGAGGCAGGCCTGACGCTGATGAGCCAAACAGCCCACGAGTTCGTTCGAACGCCTGAGCGCCGCGAGGTGTACGAGAACTGTGACGTGAAGTGCCTGTTCTACGCCGAATCCGTCTCCGAGGAGACCGCCGAGTACTACGGGCTGTCCGCCGACGAGATTCGCTTCATCCAGACGGCGGCCCGTGGACAGGACTCTGATTACTCGGAGTGTCTGCTAGCGACGAGTGTCCACGGTCGACGACGGCTCGAAATTCGGAGCGGGCCGTTCGAACACACGGTTCTCGATGACGCGCTCGACCCGTGGGACTGGCTCGCCGGCGTCGAGGGCGTCGACCTCGTCGAGGGAGAAGGTCATGCCCGAAACGTCGAACTCCACGAGGATCTCGATATGACGGACCTGCCCCACGTGATGAATCGGGACATGGACCTCCAGATGGCGATGGAGGCTGATTTCGACGATGGGCTCTCTGTCGAGATCGACGAACCGTCGATTGATGCCAGCGACGTAGACCCGGACGGGCCAGCCGGGTCGGGCGAGAACGGAAACACCCCGGAGGAGGCATGAACTCGTCACTCCACATACTGTCGACCGCTTGTGGGGTCCAGACGAGCGGACGCGTCGACGACATCGAGGATCTGGCCGATGGGTGACCTCCTAGACCTTGGCTGGATTCCCGACGCTATTGCTCGGGCACTCTTCGAGTTCATCCGCTCGATGCTCGTGAGTGCGATCAACTTCATGTTCAACTTCGGGCTGAAGCCACTGCTGAACATCGATCCAGCAATCATGACCAGTGCCCAGGTCACGACCGCCTGGGACGACGTCTTCCGCCTCTCGATCGCACTTCTCCCGATTCTGATCGCCGCCGGACTGATCGCGATGCCGTTCAGTCAGGACCGCGAAGCCTCGCTCTGGAACATGGTGGCTCGCGTGGTCGCCGTCATATTCTTCATCGCTATCTCGCAGCCGCTGTTCGGGTTCCTCATCGAAGCCTCGAACGCGGTCACGAATGCACTTGCACCAGCGACGTTCGTCCTCACGTTCAACGCCGACCTCGGCGGGAGCTGGGGATCCACGCTCGGACTTGGCGTCGAGGTCGTCGCGCTCCTCGTGGCAGTGCCGCTGATGCTCATCGCGACGATCCTTGCGTCTGTTCTGCTGGTCCTCCGGCAGTTCATCGTCGTTACGGTCGCCGTGGGTGCGCCTTTCTTCGCCGTCCTCTGGTACGCGAACTGGGGGCCGATGAAGGCGATCAGCAACTTCGCTGCGACGTGGCTCCGAATGGGCGTCTACGCCCTGCTCGTCGGTCCAATTATCGCCCTGGTGATGCGTGTATTCAACGTCATCGCGACCGGTGGAATCTCCGCGACCGGCGACGTCGCCGACTTCTACGTTTCGGCAGCATTGGCGTTGATCTTCCCGATCATCCTGTTCGTCGTGATCTGGAAGACCATCGGTTGGGCAGGCCAGCCGCTCGGCGTCGACGCCGCATTCACCATGACTGTGGCCGCCGCAATCGCAGCCACCGGCGTCGGTGCAGTCGCTGTCGGCGCGGGAGCCGGGTCGGCGGCTGTCAGCAGTGCCTCCAGCTCTGGATCTGGAGCAGCGAGTGGTGGGAGTGCCGGCGGGGCAAGTAGTGGCGGAGCCGGTGCCGCTGGAAGCGGAGGGACCGCGTCGGATCCATCTGCTTCCACCGGGAACTCGACCGTCGGCGGCACGATGCGGAGTAGTATCTCAGATGCGCTGGGTACTCGAGAATCGGCCGTTGAGGATAGTGTCGATTCAGCACCAGGGTTGTTCTCAAGAGGAAAAGACTCTGCAGCTGGATTTGTTGCTGGTGCCCCAGGAGGAAACACCGCGCGTTCACACGCAAATCGGGCTAGCTCTGCCGCAAAGAGACTGGGTTCAAAAGCGAAGAGCGGTGGATTAGGTAGCGCTCGTAAGGCAATTGGGTCGGAGAGCATCGACAGTCATCGAAGAGCGATCAGTCAGAATCTTGCTGCCGCCGATGAGGCCGATGCGAACCGCGACTTCCTGACTGAGGCCTACCAAAATGGCGAATTCGATGTCACAGAGGCTTCCAGTCGGGGGATTCTGACTGGTGCTGAAGAGCCAGCGACTGGAGTCTCCACTGTGACTCCCGATGCTGAGGGCAAGGTGACCTACGAGACCACATCTGGCGGGAGTACAACCATCGACATTAACGATAGAGCCCAAAACTTCGGTCAGCAGGCTGCGGCGCTCAGAGATGACGCCTCCAAGTCGGCTAGGAGTGTGAAACGACTTCGGACTGCACAGAGCGCGGCGAAAGCTCCAGGACGAGCTGCGATCACGACCGGTCGAGCCAGCAAGCAAGTCGGGAAGACAGGAGTTAAGGCCGGAAAGGCAAGCGGAATCGTCTTCGCAGGGGCAATGACGCGAAGCCCATACGCAGCGTACAATATGGGAAAGCGGGGTGGAAAACACCTCATCGGCCCTGGAAACGACGAGTTGGCTGATTCAGCAAGTGAGGCAGACATCGACTGGGCAGCCCAAAGAGAGGGGCCGAATCAAGCCTCCGACCCTCCGTGGGAGAATGATAGTGGAGGTGAGCAATCAGAGACGCTGTGAAATTGCGCCTGGGACTACGACCCGACCACCTCCCTACGGAGCGAGATGTTATAGCGTAGTAACGGCATAGAGTGTGTGTAGAAGCCCATGAGTACGTCTTCGGTGACGTACTCAGTTTACAGAGGGACCCCTCGTGAGCCGATGAAACTCCTCAACACCGTACTCTCCGTAATCATCTTCCTCGGTATATTCGCCACTATCGAGTACGTGACCTACCGAGTCATGGAGCGAGATCACAAGAAGCGGAGCATATACAGGCTATTCTTTATTTTCGCCTGGTCTGCGTTGGCGCTTATCCACATGTGGATAGTGGCCCCTTGGCTCGATCTGCCACCGAATGCTATAGTGGCTCTCGGGCTCGGGATCCTGATTGTCTATGTCGCAGGTGGATTCGGCCTTCCCCTATTCAAATCAGTAGGTGTCATCGGACTCTTCCCATTCGCACTCGTGTATGAGATATTCGTCGTCCTGTTGCTTTCTGCAGAGGCTGTGTCGTTGGCTGCTTCTTCTCTTCCAGTTCCCCAGTTTGGATTCTTCTCGGCAGTCGTTCCAGCTGACGTTCGGATACAGGCGGCTCTCGTATTGGTTGTTTCTGCCTCTATCGTCTCGGCGATGTACTACAATCCCCGAGGAGAAAACGGGTACCACTACGCTACTGGCCGTCATGTAACGCCGAACGTCGATTACGACAAGTTCAGACAGATCCAGCGAGAGGGTGAGACAGCTCGGGATGGGCCGGACTCGTCGAATGTTACCAGCTCAGACAAGACTCAACGTCACTCCCAGACCTCCAGGGCACCAGCGAAAGCAGCTACCGACGAATTCGAGTACGCCTGGATGAACTCAGAGATTGGCTTCAACGACGTTGGGGGCTACTACGAAGTCAAGCAGCGGCTCACAGACGAGGTTCTACAACCAATTCATGCAGCGACCCAAGGTGACGAACGCTTCGACCGTTTCGGAATCGAGCCATCACGAGGGATTCTCCTCCACGGACCACCAGGAACTGGGAAGACTCTGTTTGCTCGAGCGCTAGCAGGAGAACTCGCTGTCCCGTTCGTCGAGTTAGGTCCTGCTGACATCACGAGTAAATGGATCAACGAGGGTCCGCAACGAGTTCGCCAGTTGTTCGAAGAAGCTGAGTCGCTTGGCCCATGTGTGATCTTCCTCGACGAGGCCGAACATCTCCTCGGCGGTCGCGATGTCGGCGCCGGCGGAGCTCACGCTGAAGACCGGAAGATTACGAGCGAACTTCTGGTCCACCTCACTGCAGACGATCGAACGGCCATCGTTGTCGGAGCAACGAATCGCCCAGAAGACATCGATCCAGCGATTCTTCGACCAGGACGATTAGCCACGCATATCGAGATTGGTCTTCCCGAAGAGGAGAGTCGTCATGCGATTATCCAGTCGAAACTGCAGGGGGTTCCACACGAACTCTCGGGTGATAGTTTTGCAGATCTCGCAAGGCGGAGTCGCGGTCTCAGTGGTGCAGATATCGAAGAAGTAGTCACGAAAGCGAAGCGGAATGCGGCGACGCGAGATGCTGACAGGGTTTCTCTAAGAGACTTCCCAAGCGTCGAGGACCTCGATGTGACCAGTAGGTCATCCTCCACTAACCGAACTCCACAAGTCGGTTCTGGCGATGTCGACTGGACCGATTCTGCATCAGACGACGATTCTGCCGTCGGGTTCCAGTGAGATTTAGTCGAGGAAAACAGAGATTCCATTGCGGTTAGTTACCCCACAAAACCAAACAAGTTCTGATTCGTGGGGTAACTCTTGTGAGAGCGAATATGCCCTCATTCCCTGAAGAGATATTCTAGCCAACGAGACCCTGTTCGGGAGATCATGAGTAGCGAAACTGATATTTGAGTAGGGTATCATCTCATCCGTAGATGCCGAGCTTTCTCAAAATTCAGGGGTTCGTGTTCGATACGCAGGCACTGAAGGATGCGTATCTAGCGGTTCCACCTGCGGCGCGTTCGTCCAACAAGGGGTACGATGAGGCAGCGCTCGAAGCGCTGATCCGGTATTTTGCTGACTGGTGGCCTGCCCGTGAAGAGTCATTAATGGCACAACCAGAAGAGACGTTGGAGTCCTTGTCCGGCGATGAAAAGAGAGAGCTCTACAACGAATTTACCAAGCGGTTAGCCAGAAATCTCGAAGAGCAGTACAGCAGAGATATTGATCAAGAGAAATTTGAGGGGTTTCTCCACCGAATCACACAACAACCTGTACCGAAGCCACTTGGAACGTTCTTCTTACGCTGGTTGTGGCGGTTTTCAAAGCAGTTGCATGAGTACGACCAGACGCTGTTTTCTGGCTCAGAGCAGCTCGAAAGCTCTGCTGATTCAGATATCGACAATCCTGACGAGGTCGGACTAATACCAGCAATCCATCGCCTTCCTGGAGAATACCTGGAGACGAAGCACGCTCAGTACGAGGGTGATATCAAAGTCAATCAGATCCGGTTCAGCGCACTGGAAAGGATCCGGCAACAGGGTTCGTTGTCAGAAGAAGATCTGCAGACGTTCGTGGATGAAGAGAATACAAAGTATGACACTGACATCATGCGGGCGTTCGATTCATTCAGCGTTCTCGGTCAACTGTACTTCGACTATTTCCGCCCGCGTGTCAGTGCATATTTAGACGATATTACGAGCGCTCTGATTGAGGAGGTGGGAATTGACGAAAGTACGGCTCACGTCGTCGATTTCCTCGCCCCTCGAAATATCCTTAGTGACGACGCCTGGTTTGCGATCTATCCCGAAATCCGTGGGAGCAAGGGCAACGCGTACCAGTTGTTCATGGGGATTCAGTGGGACGGTGTGCGGTACGGGTTGTACGTTGGAGACGAACTACGTGAAGATGGATGGCAAGACCGAGTCGATATTGAGACCATCACCGAAACCGACGCGCTGACGCTGGATCTCTTGATCGACAA
The DNA here is from genome assembly GCF_000827835.1 of Haloarcula sp. CBA1115. Lineage (NCBI taxonomy): Archaea > Methanobacteriati > Methanobacteriota > Halobacteria > Halobacteriales > Haloarculaceae > Haloarcula > Haloarcula sp. CBA1115. Next base: position 102,757 of record NZ_CP010531.1, read on the forward strand.
ATTCGACGAAGTGCTGCCGGAGTACTATCGGTTGAATGAGATTCAGAGTGTTGACCCACCAGAACGGCCGCCAGAAGACGTGGTTGAGACGGTAACGTGACAGTTGGAGTCTGCAAAGCAGGTCGTGTTCTATGGACCACCGGGAACGGGTAAGACGTTCGAGGCGAAGCGTTTTGCCGATTGGTGGGTGTTCAACCAGAGCGACGGGAAGCCGCGCGATGAGCAGGTTGCGTCCGTAACGTTCCATCCCTCGTTCTCGTATGAAGACTTCATTGAGGGGCTGACTGCTGAGGCCACAGAAGGAGGCGACGTCCAGTACCAGATCGAAGACGGGGTGTTGAAGCGTGTTGCGGAACGGGCTCAAAAAGCGTACGACCAAGCACAGGAGTCCGCCTCGGCCTCGGACGGATTTAGTGAGTCTGGATCCGCACCCCCGTATGTTCTCATCATCGACGAGATCAATCGCGGGAATCTCGCCCAAGTGTTCGGAGAGGTCATCACGTTACTTGAGGCAGACAAACGCGGGAGCTTTGAGGTTTCATTGGCTCACTCTGGTAAACAGTTCTCGCTGCCGCCTAATTTATACGTGATTGGAACCATGAACACAGCCGATCAGTCGATTGCGCTGGTGGATACAGCACTTCGCCGGCGCTTCCGGTTCGTGGATTTCCCTCCGGATCTCAATGTGGTCTGGCAGGAATACAACATGGAGGCGAACTCACCGACCGTTGCAGTGACGCAGCCAGGCGCTGCAGGCTCTCGCAGAGAACAATTGTTGGGCGCAAGTGTAGAGGCGATATCGGAGCTGAATAAGCGGATTCTGCATGCACCTGAGCTTGGGAAAGGCAAGCAGCTCGGTCACACCTACTTGCTTGGACATGATTCAGCAATAGACGTCGTCGACGCATGGCGGTACGATATCCTTCCGCAACTGGAGGAGTACTATTTCGGCCAATTCGACCGGCTTCAGAACGACCTTCTCACCGAAACCGGCGAACGCCTCATCGATTGGAAGACAGAACAGATTCGGTCATTCGATGCCGAGTCGTTGTATATCGCGCTATGCCAGATTGCGCGAATCAGCGACCCGATCCCGCTTATTGATACATCAGAGGTAGTCGTTTCCGACGGAGACGGTACATCGGTCGAGGCTCAGGATTCCTGGGCTGCCGGCGAGAAGACACAGGAAGCATTTCGAGAGCGTATACGAAGCAATTTGAATTCGGAAGCCGCAGAACGGGTCGAACGGCTGTTGGACATCGGTGAGGACCTTGGATGGGTTGATACTGGCCGGGGAGATCAATTCCCAACCGCCCAGCTCAAAACCGACGACATTGATCCTGGTGTCGGCGTGATTCAACTCAATCAGGACGGGGAAATCGATTTCCGATGGGACTGGCTTTCGGGTCGCGAAGAGAATTCGCTCACTCCAGAATTCATAGATGATGCTGCATCCGTATTTGATGAAATCGACGGATATGCACACTCATGGAATCCTGATGAGGAAGAGTTCGAATCACCGACGCTCGATGTCGCCACGTTAACCGACGAAGAGATGGACGCATTGGTTGAGGGGCTCCAGTCCTTCGCTCAACAGGCGGCAAACCAAGATGAGTGAGTTTGCTATCAGCCACTTCGGACCCGTAGTTGACTCTACATCGAAGGATGAAACGGTTCCACCGTCAGACCCGATCTCGCTAGAGGAACACGACCAAACAATTCCATTTGAGATTGGTGAAGAAGATATTGCCTTTCTAGAACAACTTGAGGAGGAGTGTACGCCAGCACCGCTCTCCGTATCATATACAAGCGAGGGACTAGCGGTACTTTCTACGGGCACTCATGTTGGTGTGTTGACCCTCCCAAGCGGAACGCAGGTGGAGGTAACACCGAAACGGTCCGTCACTAACCTACTTTGGGCACTGCAATATGCCTTCGATACCCCTGTCGAGTCAATTGATGTCGAGACAGAGTTTAGTGCTGCATCGACCTTTTTCGATGCAATCGCTGTATTGTTCCTCAGTGAGCTACGGACTGTTCTCGACCGAGGACTGCATCGGGAATACGTTAGGACGAACTCGGTTCGAGAGCACGTCACCGGTCGAATTGATGTCCAACGACAGCTCCGGCGATCGATAAGTGCACCAACGGACTTTGCGATCGAGCACGATGAGTTCACGGCGGATTCTGAATTGAATCGTGCTGTACTCACAGCGACTCGAGTCCTCACTCGGTTGGTTCGAGATACAGACCTCGCCAGCAGTCTCCGTGTTCAGGAGCAGCGGCTCCGGCAGTTTGTAACCCCTTCGTCAGTCTCAGTGGAGGCAGTAGAACGAATCGAGCTGTCGCGACTGAATGACCATTACGAGACTCTGGTAGACCTGACTCGGACTGTTTTGACACGTGATTTCTTCGAGGATGTTAGTGCTGGATCACAGCGGTCACTCGCTCTCTTCGTGAATATGAATAATATTTTTGAACGGATCGTAGAACGGGCATTTCGGGCGGCAGCGAAGGAACACGGTGATTTGGTCGTGGAAGGGCAAGCGTCAATTCAAAACATCGTAGATGGACCACATGCCGTCTCGATGCGTCCTGATGTCGTCGTCAGAGATCGCGAAGGAGCCCCGATTACGGTTATAGACGCGAAATGGAAGACAGGTTCTGTTTCATCTGGAGACGTGTACCAGTTGACCTCCTATATTCTTGCGATGGAGACTGACGGAGCGCTGGTTTTCCCAGGACATCGAGATCGAGGATCAGAACAATCGAGGGTGTTAGACGAATTCAGACTCCGCTCGAGAACCATCTCCACAAATGCGCCTGTTTTTTCGTACGACGATTATGTCGACGCGCTCGAATCAAGTGCATCTGATTATCTCGTCGAAGTACTGTAGTTACAGGTCCTGCGTCACCGGGGAGAGCTTCTTCGTTTGGACCTGAGAGAGCGACTTTGAGTTACCCCACAGATTGATATCTATCGCTCAATGTGGGGTAACTATGGGAGAAGAGGAGTCAACGAAACCACCAGCGCCCGATCTTCCGAAGTATCTTCGCGAGCCACTGGAGAAGCAATCGTCGGAGCGGCTCGAAGAGGTTGCGTCGTACGCGACCGAGTTGGCGAAATGGAAACGGCAGCAACGCCAAGATGAACTCGAACGTCGATGGGCTGAAGAAGAAGTCGGCGAGGAGGACCTCGAGGACCTGGAAGAACGTGAAATCTCGACAGATCCGAAGGACTACGATGATGTTCCTGCTAGCGGGGCCTACATCACCGTGAAGACAACGAAGCAGACCGGAGAGAGAAGTTACCGGTACTACTACTGGCAGTGGCGAGAGGGCGATTCGTGGAAGAACGAGTACATCGCACCGGTTAACCCAAGGTGAGAACGAGCTCGACGAGGCCAGAAACCGGGACCCTCTCCCCCCGTCATCGATGTGTAAAACCGTGAGAAGGGGGCGGGGGGAGAAGATGAGATCATGCGAAAATGGACGGAACAGCCGCAGACACGGACGAGAGGTCGTGAGACTCCTAAAGTAACTTCTCTAGAAGTTATGACTCTAGTCTGACGAAGTTTTATGTCACCTCCGGATTAACCAGAACTGCAATGGACCTAGAGTGAGTGTCAGGTGGAGTGATGCTCCAGCTGACCGAGCGAGGTCAATCGCTCTGAATGATCGGTATTCTACACCCTCCTTCCCTTGCTATCACTAGCGTTAGACCCTCTCACCCTGAATGAGACCGTTCGCTCTATCGCTTCTACCCGCCCTTCATCGGTGATTTACACATCGATGACGGGGGGAGGGGGTTGCGTTATGGACTCGAGGCCATTCGTCGGGGACTTCCTCCCTCTCGTTTGTCGGACGGTATCTTCCTATACCGATAGAGTCTGACAAGAGTGATCTGTACTATTCGCACCTGGACTCTGCGTTCACTAATATCGAACACCCTTGCTCGGTTTCGTGGAACTAGTCACTGCATCGAAATCAGTTACACTTCGATGACGGGGGGAGGGGTCAGGAACTTACACATCGACGACGGGGGGTGTATCTACACTCATACTCCGCGAAAAGCGCCAGCCTCAGTCCTGGTGGAAATCCTTCAGCTGTGCGTTGACCACCGTTCGGAGGAGTTCCTCTTGTTCGGCAATACTCTCCAATCGGGTGTCTTCCGTGATCCGTTTCATGATTCCCGTGGGGTCACCCGTGAAGGTGAACTCCATGTACATCCCACCACCGCGACCGCGACTCTTCCTCGACGTCGAAATCAAGCCGTACGTGGAAAGCTCTTTGACGTACTTGACGTACGTCTCCCGAGTCATCTGGTCCGCGTCGAGCTCGTCCGTCACCCACTGATACACTTTGAATCCGACGGGGCTCGGAACAGAACTTCCAGAGCGCTTCGAGTAATGCGCGACGGCAGCAGTGGCGTACAACGAGATCTTTTTCTGCGTCGTGAGTCCCTCGACGAGCTTCAGCGAACGGTCCTTGTCGATCTCTTCCTGTGATTCGCGGACGTGATGTTCCTCGACGCTGTCGTCACTACGCTCGTCGGCGAGGTCGCCAGCGCCACGGAACAGGTCGATGGCCTTCCGAGCATCCCCGTGACTTTGTGCTGCGAAGGCAGCGACGAGTGGAATCACGTCATCGGAGAGCGCATCCGGTCGGAAGGCGTCACGACGATTCTGGAGTATCTCGCGCAACTGGTTGGCATCGTAGTCCGGGAAGTACACGTCCCGTGGGTTGAACGAACTCTCGGCTCGCCCGTCGATGTCCTCCATGAACTTCGGATCGTTCGTCAGCGCCGCGACGGAGACTCTACCCTCGATCTCATTCGTGTTACTCGCTCGCGAGAGCTGGTAGAGCAGCTTCGAGTAGGCGGGTTCGTCGTTAGCGCGGCGTCCGACCAGGAGGTCGATCTCGTCGAGGATGAAGATGACCGAGTCGTAGTGGGTGTTGATGAGTTCGTAGAGACGTCTGTACTTGCGTTTAGTCGACACGCCAGTTTCGGGCACGCCCACTTCTGCGCCGACGTCCTTCGCGACCGTCTGGACGAGTTCGTAGACCGCCTGATCGAGGGTATTGATCGGCTGGCAATTTATGTCGACAACACCGAAGCTCTCACCCTTCGATTTGCAGAGCTCGACGATTTGCTGCGTCACGGCACCGATGATGAGTGACTTCCCAGTACCGGCAGGACCGTAGAGAAGCATATTCGGCGGCCGGTTTCCTTGCAGTGTCGGCTTCAGGAACGACACGACGGACTCAAGTTGGTCGTCGCGACCGACGATCCGCTCTTCGTCGATGATGGTGTCGGGCTCGACGAGGTCACGGTTGACGAAGACTGACCCGCCACCGTCCTCGTTGAGCATATCCCGGATCGACTGCTGTGTACTTCCGTCAGCGTCGTCTTCGGAGAGACCGAGAGACGCGTTGTCGGCAGCGGTATTGTCCTGAGTGGCATCGGACGTGTCCTCTGTCTGTGATTGCGTTGCTTCATCTTCCAACGTAGATTGATCAGTGCCACCCTGATTGCTGCCGGCCATACTTCTGCTGTGTGACGGAGGTATTAAAAAGATTAACCTCCGTCGATGTATATCTCTCGGCGTCATTTGGGCTACTCCTCATATTCGGCATTCTGGGCTATCTCGGCTCAATACCGGTGACGAAGTACATTGCTGTGGTTCTCCCCCCGTGTTCGAAGTGTAACAGCGTGCGGTTCGGCTGGATTTGGATACCGCCCTGATATTGTCGTCCAAATAATCTGTCAGCCACACCCCCCGTCATCGATGTGTAACTCGCACATCTCCCGCAGTCCTCGACTGAAATCTTCCCAACACGTACCGCACCCCCCGTCATCGAAGTGTAAAAGTCGACTCCTGCATATAGATCTACGGCTCATTCGATGCTGGAAGATAGTAAGCTGCGACCGATTGCGGGTGATACAATCGCAGCGTGTGTCGCAGAAACTGTCTTTACGTCTGCCATGTAACCTATTCCCTAAAACGAGTCTGATGCCGTACTTAGCCCTCCTCGACGATACTCGAGTCATTCCTCCACAAGTAGACGATGGAGAGACCGTCTCCTGCCCTGTCTGCGAACAACCGATGGCAGTAGTGAAATCACACGAACGGGGGAACGCCTTCATTTCTCGGCATTTCCGTCACCACGAGCAGGAACAGAGGTCTGAGATCTCTACAAAATCAGGGCAGGTCACGTTCGATGATCTCGCCACGACCGGCGAGTGCCCTGGGGAGTCAGATGAGCATCTAAAGATGAAGTCGATAGCCTATGCTCGTCTCGAACACGATTTCCCCGACGCCACAGTAGAGTTGGAATCGGGCGTCGGTGACCGAATTGCTGACGTATTGGTGACCTTCGACGAGCCCTGTCATCCGTATGGGAGGGGAATTGCTGTGGAGGCTCAGTATCGTAATCACGGAAAGGATATCGAGGCGGTCACGGACCATTATCTCGACCGGGAGTACAGTGTCGCATGGCTCGATGAAGCCGACTTCACAGAGTACGACGTGGATCTCTCCGGTATGCTGACCGTCTGGCCCTACGTGCTTCCGAGTAGGACTGGAACCGAAGGCTATCCCGACGTGACGAGATGGCTCTGGCAGGAGAAGTCGGTCTCTGTGTCGATGGAAGTCCCGATTCCTGGTGAGTTCTGGGCTTCATTCGACAAGTCCGGAGAGTGGGTAACCGTCGCACAGCGCCGGATCCGTAAGAAGGGGCGGGCGTGGGTGACGATTTCTCGCTCACCAACAGGGAATCTCACCTTCCAGCTCGGAAAGAAGGACTGGGGATGGAACGCAGATACGCATCGAGTCACGGTCCAGCTTGAACAGAGCGATTGTGCGGAATTACGGTCTTTTGTAGAGACACTCCAGCCGAAAGCGTTCGGTCAAGAACGTCCATCGGAGGTGGAGCGTGAACACCCCTGGCACGACCTCACCACCGCTTGGCTTGCGGGCTCCCCCAGAGTAACGGCGTGGCTTTCAGCATCGCTCTCTCCAGATGGGGACGTCGTCCTCTCTCTGGGGAAGAAACATCCCAAGGAAACCGATCGGGTCACGGTCCAGGTCGATAAATCCGTCGTCCCTGAGCTCCGAGAATTAACCGACCTGCTCGAAACAGCCTTCGAAATAGAATCGGGATGACCTCCAGATTTCACCACAGCGTTCCATACGACAACTTCCAGATTTATCGCCGGCTCACAAGGACTCTCGCACGATGTTGTCGAACTCGATAAGGATGGACTCAGGAACGAATTGCTCGAAAGTCACGCTTCCTTCGCTGAACCTAACCGTCACTCGAGGATGTAATGGCTCGCCATCTTCTGGGAACCGGACCACAGTCGGTACCGATACGAGACCTGTCGCAGCGGCAAGTTCTGTGTCACCACGGCGGACCAGATCCTCAACGATCGGGTCGTGACGGACGTCGGAGATGCGTTCTCCATCCGGCTCCTTCGAACGAACTTCGATTTCTCTTGTGTTATCCTGTGAATTGAGGTTCCGGAGTTGGAGCGTCGAATATCCATCTACGCACGCGTCCTCGAATCGGCCTCGGATTCCGGCATCGAGAAACGAGATTCGTTCTGCTCCATCCATCTCGTAGTACTTCGACACAGCGCTGGCTGTGGCATCTGCAGTCTCTGTATCGCTGGCGCGTACTGCGAGAAGTTGCGACCTGGGTTTGAACGTCGCGACGGTCGTTTCCCGGTCGTCAGGGGCGAGTGTGAGCTGTGTTTGTGATCCAGTTTCCGGCACCTGGCAGACGACGTAGATACGGTCGTGGTCCCTGATTGCTGTCTCGACATCAGGGCCGTACGCTCCAGAGGAACTCTCGTTATTGCTTCGTCCGAGGGCATCATCGGAGGAGAGTCGGTGCAGGCCGTCGACCCGATAGTAATAGACGGTGGGTTCGCCGGCGAATCTGAGCTCGGAAGCGGCTCGCCGGAGTTCGACCTCGGATAGCTCGTCGAGGAAACTCTCGAAATTCTTGTCGTCGACGTCGATGGAGATCTCGGCCGCCTGGAGGACACGCCGGCGGGCCGCTCGTGTCGGAAGAGCCTGTATGAGTTCCTGCGGTGAGGCTTCGTTCTGAGTAGGGTCAACAGGGAGGTCCATATCTGAATCAGACACGTTACTACCAGTCGTAGTGTGGCCGTTGGAAGTTATATGTTAAGAACATCTGATTTACCACCAATAGATGGATGCCAGCAATCCAGACGAATTAGTCCGGAACATACGAGAACAATATTTGGCTGATTCACCTGATCTGGTGAGGACGAGTCTTCACGGTCACTCGAATGTCGTCCAGATGAACTTTGCCTCGACGTATTTCCCGCTCGAATTCATCCAGAACGCAGACGATGAGGGTGCCAGTGCTGTTCGTTTCCAAATCCGCAAGATCGACGGAGACTGGTGCTTAGAAATTCTCAACAACGGGCGTGAGTTCACCGATAGTGCACTCGTGGGCCAGAATGGAGATGCCGATGACGTCAAGGACGACGTAACTGGACTGTGTGCCGCTGGCGTCTCACCGAAGCATCCCCGTGATCACATCGGTTTCATCGGTGTGGGATTCAAATCGATCTTCGAGATCAGTCAGTGTGTCGAGGTTCATTCCGGTCAATTCCATTTCTCGTTCGATAGAGAGCGTGCGGAAGAGCACGGTGATGAGATTCCTTGGAGAGTCGTCCCCTGGAGTTGTAAGCCTACGGAGGAGACAGGGGTTCCCACGAAGATTGACGGAACCGAGTATACTACCCGGTTTGTCGTCAGGCTGGATGAACGGGGACAGCAACTGCTTTCCGACGACGAACTCTTTGAACCACTCCGGAGCGAGAACATCGACCGACGTGTCTTTCTCTTCTTGAAGGACGTACGTGAGCTATCTATCGATGATGATTACTCGGACAGCTCACGGCGTATTAGCCGGACAGATGAAGTTCGTGATGATGGATTAGCCTCGTCCGTTGAGAGTGCAAGACAGGGGTTTCCCAGTTCAAAACAGGAAACGATCAGAGACGAGGCAGACGCGCAGTTCGATCCTATCGAAGTTGTAGAGCTTGAGGAGTCGTTAGCGGATGGAACGATGGAGGCGGATACGTGGGTACTGTTCAAACATCTCTGGGAGGTTCCGGATAGCATCCAGGATGATCCGAAGACTGAGCAGTATATGCGAGGGGGTGTGGACTATCGTGAGGTGTTCATCGCCTGTATCGTAGACGAAGATGGTGGATTCGCTCGGCCAGAAAGCGGGACACTGCATACCGGCGTGTTCAGCTATCTTCCTCTCAAAGAACTTGAGACTGACTTCGACTTTCTCGTTCATGCGGATTTCCTCACGCCTGCTGACCGACAGACGATCAAGCAAGAGCTGCCCTGGAACCGCGAGATCGCGCAGGGCGTAGTCGAGTGTGCGAAGGATGTCCTCGATGTCGTTGCCGGCCACGACGATTGGTGGACAGACCTTGGCGTATTCGTTCCAGAAGGACGGGGAGACACATTCGTAACGACTGAGATCGTCGACAAAATCCACGAGCACGTCGAGAACTCGAAACTGGTTCGGGATCAGGCGGGTCAGCGAATCAAACTTGACGACTGCCAGGTGGTTGACGAACACATTCGCGAAGCGTTCGACGCTGATCAAGTTGAGGAAGCGGGTGCTTCCCGCCCCATCCACGTGGAACACGAAGATATCTACCGGACGGTCAAGGGACGGAACTCACTGGGACTTCATGACTTCCTGCAGAGCCACGAGGTAACGTCTCCTCTCGAAGAACTCACCGACAACACTCGAAAAGATACCTTCGAGAAAATCTATAACGGCCTCTCAAGCAAGAGTTCGTGGAAGCAATCAAAGACCCTCAGCTCAACTGGTATTCCTCTTGAAGATGGAAGAGCCGTGGGCACTGATGATGTGGAACAGGTCTATCTTCCGCCTGCTGAGCTTGACCTGGGTGAGTTCGAAACTGAGAACCCGCTACAAGAGGTCCGGTCCTCTCTCAATATCGTAGATAGTGACCTTGCCGAGCAAGAGGAGATTCGGTCGGTGCTGGGTGGAAACGATGTGGATGAATTGACCGAAGGAGCATTGATCGAAGAGTGGCTCCAGACCGTCAACTGGGGATCACTCTCGACGAACGATCGACACCTCGCAGCGGCGATTCTCTGTCGAGCATTCACTGACGGCGAGTGGGAAGTCGGTGAAGATCCGCTGGCCCTTCGACTACAATCTGAAGATGGCTCCTGGCTCTCGGCATCCGGAATTCTACTCGGAGAAGCCTACGCTCCGACTGTGACAGACGATTCAGATGCTTCGAGTCAAGATCTCCAGGCTGCACCTTGGTTTACCACAGACACGGTGACCGAAAACCGCGGTATCTTCGCTGAAGCAGGAGCTGACGCTCTTAGAACCGGTCCTCGATACGTGAGTGAAGCGTACCTCGAAACGTTCGACGAGCTCGATGTAGACGACTGGAGATCGTTCCTTCGGAAACTTGGAGTCGATTCGATGCTCGATGAAAAACACACGATTGGAGCGCTGGGAGAGCTCTTCGTGAAGCTGCAGCTTGAAGCGGATCAAGACGTCGACGTGAGGCAGGCGAAGATCGGTCGGGATTTGGACGTCGGCTCTATTGGTGACCCCGACGGGCAGATTATCGAAGTCAAGTCAACGGCAGAGTCGAAACGGGATTTCAATCTCAATACCAAGCAAACGCAACTGCTCGAAAAGGAGTCAGAGCGATATCGTGTGTACAGGGTGACCGAGGTCCTGTCGACAGATCCGATTGTACGCTTTGCAGATGCGGAGACGGCCCGTAGTGCAGGAACGTTCAAACTGGAGTTCTCGAGTAACGATTGGCAACGACACTCTTCACCATTGGGGACGAGGTCCTCCTACTGATAGCAGTATCACCTCTGCTGGACTCCAACTTCGCGTGAGACCGGCGAGCGTAGTACCAGTTTTATATGTCTCTCGTGAAAATGGAGGGACATCAGATGTCTGAGCAGCAACCACGAGAGGAAGGCCGTCCTGATCTCCCTATTGAAAACGGATTCCCGGTTGAACGGGTAAACGAAATCGCGGAAAAAGAAGGCCGAGCAAAACCGTGGTATCGACCGATTTATACGATGCATAAGTGGTGGGCACGCCGACCGGGATGTCTTTTCCGTGCAATTACTCTTTATTCGTTGCTGGACGAGAATACGCCAGCAAATAAGATAGAGGTCTACGAACCCGGCGAAAACCAGTCTCTTGGGACCAACGGCCTTGATGCGGCGGATATCATTGACGCAATCAGTGAAACGGATATTGAGGACCCCGAACCGCTCTGGGAATTCTATCCCAAGGATGTTCGAATCGGTGACAAGAAAGTTCTTGACCCGTTCATGGGCGGCGGAACCTCCCTTGTCGAGGCATCCCGTTTCGGCGCTGAGACGGTTGGGTACGACCTCAACCCCGTCGCCTGGTTCGTCACGAAGAAGGAACTTGAAGCAGGCCAGACTGATCCGGATAACCTCCAGGCGGCGTACGAGCAGGTGAAGAAAGACGTCGCTGCCGAACTCCGTGACCATTACCAAACCCCTTGCCCGCATGGTGACCACGAGGCTGAAGCGGTCAACAACTTCTGGGTGAGAAAACTGGACTGCGTTTCGTGTGGGGAGACCGTTCCCCTGTTCAAGAACTACCGAGTCGCGAAAGCTAGATACGTGGATGGCAGTAAGTACTACGTCTTCTGTCCGGGTTGTGGGTCCGTCTCGCTGGTCGACGACTGGAAAAGCGAGACAAAGTGTGATTGCGGAACCTCTTGGGTACCCAAAGACGGTCCTGTTTCAAGAGGGTACTATACCTGTCAGTCCTGTGGGCAGAAGGAAGCTATTTCGGAGGCAGCGAAGTCTCAGGGAATTCCCGAAGCAGAACTGTACGCGATTGAGTATTACTGTGGCGTGTGCGACGACGAAGGACGGCCGAAAGAAATCCACAAAGGGTACAAACAGGTCGATCCCGCGGACGAACAGAAGGTTTCGAAGGCGGAAGAGGTGTGGGAAATATCGGATAGTCTTCATGAATGGGTCCCCGACGAAGAGATCCCTCCCGGATACGAGACAGTTGAACGTCGCCCCCTATTCGACCACGGCTACACCGAGTGGACGGATATGTTCTTGCCGCGGCAGCTTCTCTGTCTCGCGACGCTGTTGAAGAGCATTAGTGAAGTCGAAGATACTGACGCCCGGGAATACCTGCTGATGGCATTCAGCGATTCTCTGATGTTCCAGTCAACATTTTCGATCTACAACCAGCAGCGTAACAACATGGAGGGAGTGTTCCGCATGAATTCGTTCGTCCCGCAGACTGACTTCGTCGAGAACAACGTCTGGGGGGCAAAGTTCGGCCGAGGGAATTTCCGAAACACGTGGGACAAGCTAGTGAACGGAGTGGAGTACGCGAATGCCCCGACCGACCGGTACATCGAATCGGGTGAAACAAAGGAGTCCGAGGCGTTTGCTCAGCCAATCGGGAATGACGCCAGCGTCCACAGAGGGGATATGCGGGAGATTCAGGCTAAAAATGAGTACGACCTCGTACTCACCGATCCCCCGTACTACGACAACATAATGTACTCTGAATTATCAGACTACTTTTATGTCTGGCAGAAGATCCTGCTCGAAGACGAGTACGACGGTTTCGACGAGGTCAAGACTCCCCGAGCTGAATCCATCGTAACGAATCCGCATTTCGGGAAGACTGAAGACGACTTCGAAGACGAGATGCGGCAAGCGCTCGAAACGATCAATACGGCTCTGAAACAAGACGGGACACTCGCGTTCACGTACCACCACAGCGACGAGGAATCTTGGGGAGAGTTGCTCAGCTCATTATGTGACAGTGGCTTCGAAGTGACGGCTACATATCCAATCAATTCGGACTTGAGTAAGTTTATCGAAGCCCGCGAAGCAGTCGCCTTCGACATTGTCATCGTTGCTCGTCCAACCGAGGATCGGCAGCCGATTTCATGGGACTCATTACGGCGTCATATTGTCCGCACCGCAAGAGAAACACGCGAAATTCTTGAGGAGGATCGAGAACTTACAGGCGGGGATATAGGTGTGATCGAGATGGGCAAATGTTTCCAGGAGTACTCCAAGCACCACGGAGAAGTTCACAGAGCTGGCGATGTGATGTCTGCCAAGGATGTCGTTGATGAAATATATGGCATCATCCAAGACAATGACCGTGGTGAACAAGATATCTACCGAGATCTCCTGGAGGAGTATAACCCCACCTACAACGACCTAAATAAGCACCTGAAACGCTCGGACGCCTCCGAGGAACAGATGAAAGAGATGCAGTTATTCCGTATGGAGGGTGGTGAATTCGTCCTCTGCCAGTGGGACGATGAAAAACGCCAGGCCTACGTCCAGAGTAAAGTCGAAGAGGGCAACGGCGATCTTACGACCCTTGACAAGGCGCACTTCCTCCGTTACCGCTTCGAGCAGGGGAAAGACCCGAAGGAATATCTTGAACGATGGAACGACGACGACGAACTCCGGGACCTTTGCGAGGGCCTCGCAGAAGTGACTGGTGACGAGACCTACCTGACGATGGTTGGCGTGAATATGCCAGCTGACTCATACGGCGACGAGTAAACGCCGAGCTCGGGAGGACGCAATTTAGATGTCCGATTTGCTATCTGCCTTCGAAAAGATCCGAGAAGTCAAGCGTGAACGTCACGAAATCGTCCAAGAGACGCCTTTCGAGCTGTGCACCGAAATCAGGGACGCTGGGAGAGTCTTTCGCGACGTCGGAGACGCCGATGAAGCAACACAGACACTGGTCACTGAGCAGGATATAGAAGAAGCAGAAGCTGAACGACGACTCAAGCAGTATGCCACTATCCTCTACAATAGCCCAGAAAACCCCCACTGGGCGGAACGGTTCGGTTCGCAGTTCTTCGATGGGGAGAGCGTTGAGGCGCTGGCTGAAGAATCGCGGTTCTCTCGCGGCGAGATCGAACGATGGATTCGCGAATATGTTGGCGTCCATCTGCAGGAAGCCAATCTTCAGGAAGTAGAGCTACCATCGGACCCTCCAGATTCAGAGATACTATTCGAATCTCAACGCGAGGCCTACGCACAGGCCGCGAGCACGCTAGGTGATATCAACTTCGACGAGATTGTCGAGTCCGTCAACGAACTGGAGGCGTCCGACTTCGAATTCAAGTGGGTCGACTTCCTCGTGGCTGGACTCCGTGACGAACTCTATGAGATCTACCAAGAGAAGGGCGAGGAGCAAGTTGTCTCGGTACTCTCCGAACTTCTCGACGATGAGGAAACGCTAGATGCTATTCTTAGTCAGGTCGATAGCCGGTATCTCAAAGGAGAGCGCGAAAAACTCCTCAAGGACGCAATCTCAGCTCACAACGAGGGACGATATGGTCTATCGATACCGACTGCGCTGACGCAAATCGACGGCGCAATCATCGAAGCGGCGACTGATTTAGGAATCTGGGAGCTGGATGACGAGGTTACTGGTACCCGGGTCGTCGCCAAGGGAGAAGGCAGCCACCAACACATCTCGGAGTTCCGTGACCCATTCAGAGACCTCTATCCGCGATTGATGGGCCGTGGGTCCCCTCGCTCCAAGATTCTGCATGGTATTCGAACCGATTTCGTCGATGACGAGGCCCTCTCTACGAAGATGATTTGGTTGGCCATGAAGTCGTTCTCTGCAGCCGACAAGGTCTATTCGGACCTTTTCATCCGTGAGGAGAAATTACTGGACGACCTCTCTGCCAGCTCCCCAAAAGACGCATCTGAGATCGCAACGCGCTTCCGGTCCAACAGAGCTCATGCAGTTGACCGATGCGAGAGCTTGGTTGAAGACGGGTATCTGGAATCATCGTCGGGCGATACTTACACGATCACACCAGATGGTGAAGTGCGTCTCACCGAGCTTCGGGGCTACTGATCACTAGTGTTCACCCAATATCTCACGACAGTTGTTCTACGAGTTCCTCTTTCGTACTCTTCTCTGCCCCGCTGAAGGACTGAAAATGCCGTCTGAGGTGGAAAAACACATTACTATGTCTAATATATGGGCTTAGTAAAATACAGATTTGCTTAAGCCCTATTTGAAGACTCCAGTCTCTCTAAGGATGCTCACCTTAATAAGAGAGTCCGCCATCGTGTCAGGCATACATGAGCGCCGAAGGAACTCTCGATACGAGCATCGATGACGTACTGACACTCAGTCAGGAACTCACTGAGGGTGATGGCCTGATCAAGGGCCAGATCCGTCTCTACGATGTTGACAGCGATGCAGATACGCTGGAATCCGACGCACGACGGTTCTTCGACCGCACGCTCCTGACCGGTGGACTCGAGGACTCTCTGAAGCGCCTTCGAGATACCCTCCAAGGGGAGGACAACAACCGCCTCCACGAGATGTACGGTCCCTACGGGACGGGTAAGTCTCACCAGATGGTGGCGCTCTATCACTGCTTCCAGTCGCCCGACGTCGTCGGCAACTGGGCCGATGGCCGGATCGAAGGTCTCGGTGACGCACTCCCTGACGACGCGCTCCCGATCGTCGTCTCGCTCCAGAAGGAACAGTACGACTACCTCTGGGAACCCCTGTTCGAGAAACTCGACTACGAGCCCGACGAAGACGATTACGACGACGAAGGTGGTTACCCGACGATCGACGTTATCCAAGACGCCGTCGGTGACCAAACGGTCGCGTTCTTCATGGACGAGCTGGAGGACTTCTTCCAGTCGCTGAAGGGGGAGCGCAAAGGCGCGAACAAAGGCTTCCTCCAGGCGCTCTTCGAAACGACCACCCAGCCGAATACGGAACTCTTCGCGTTCGTCTCTGTCCTCCGCGAAGGCTCGGACGTCCACGATATTCTCTCCCGCGAGCCCGAGCGCGTCCAGGTCAATATGTCGAACCAGGTCGAGATCGAGGACGTCCTCCGCCACCGTCTCATCGACTCCATCGACGACCATTCCGCGATGCGGTCGCTCGTCGACCAGTATATCGAAGCCTACGCTGACACGGACTACGTCGACCTCCCCGATGGGCTTCGGGAGGACATGTACGACACCTACCCCTTCCACCCAATTCTCATCGACTCCCTGAAGACGCGGTACTTCGCGGAGACTCAGTCGGGCGCAACCCGCGGGATGCTCTATCTCTTCGCGAAGGTCCTCGTCGACCGCTACCAGGAGACGGACCTCATCACTCACGGTGTGGTCGACGCTGTCGATTATAACGACGAGCTGGGGCGTATCAACGTCGAACACTCCCGGGCTGACCGCTGTTACGACGACATCGATGAACGCCTCGCCGACGCCGACATCACCTACGGTCGCCCCATCCTCAGCACGGTCCTCATCTATTCGCTCACACCTGGGCTTGCAGAGGGTGCGACCACCTCTGACATCGTCATCGGGACCTACCACGCTGGCGACCGCATCAACGACATCATCGTCGATCTCGAACGCCTGCAGGGGGAAGTCTACCACCTCTGGCGTTCCGACGACCGCTACGTCATTCGCGAGGACGAGAACCCGCGCTCGCTCGTGCGCAACGCGGCTCGCGACGTCGACGACGAAGATGCAATGGAGCTGATCGGCGATACGGTCGAGAAGACCTTCGGCGCCGGCGCACACGCCGTCGGCTTCAACGTCGACGACGAACTCGAGAGCGTCCCGGACAGCCAGAACATCAAGACCGTCGTCAAGAACGGCCCGTGGGACGAGGACAGCGTCGCGGAAGTCATCATGAACCAGCCCGCTGGCCGGCAGTGGCGGAACACGCTGGTGTTCGTCCAGCCCAAGAACGGAAAGACGATCTCGACCACGTCTCAGCAGGAGAAGTTCCTCGGGAAAGCGAAGGAGGTCATCGGCGCAGAGATTCGAGCCGCCGACGAGAGTCTGGCCGAGGAGATCCGCGACGACATAGAAGATCTCCAAGAGGACTATGAGGATGACCTCGCCGAGCGCTTGGAGAGCGCATACGGTGAGATCATCGACGGTGACGACCTGCTCAACGAGTTCGACTACGCGGCCGAGATGTCGCTGGATAACTTCGTCGCGACGGAACCCGTCCTCGACGCTGGCAACATCGCCGCAGCTGTCGAAGCGGACCCCTTCGACCTCCAGCGTCACGTCTGGGATATCGTTCGGGACCGACTCGACAGCCGATCCGAGACGACCATCGACGAGGTCTACGAGCAGTTCCTAATGGATCCGACGTACCCAATCCCCGGGAGCGTCGACAAGGTCAAGGACGCCGTCGAAGATGGACTCGACGACAAACCAGTCCTCGCCCACGACGGGAGCGGATTCAAAGACGAACTCCGCGGCCTGAGCCCCGATACGGTTCTCGTTCTGGAGAGCGAGGTCGAGAAATGGTCTACCGAAGAGGTCGAATCCGAGCTCCGGAGCCGGTTCGGTGCCGGCACGAAGGAGGTCGATCTGGGGACGTTCGAGCTCGATCTCCGCCAGCGCACGGATATCTGGATTCACGACCAGGACCCGGAGGACGCTGTCAAGATGGCTGCTGGACGGCTCGCGAACGCAGATCACTACGTCCTCATTAGCGGCAGTGAGATCCTCGACAAAGTTCGGTCGGACGCAACGCTTCGCGACGTCTCTGACGCCGAGACAATCGGGGCCAACGAGGTCCGAACACGTATCGAGGAGACGATCGCGTCCGCCGGCGAGGCCGACACGAGTCAGGTGCTCACGGCGATCCGCAACGATACAGAGGTCTACCTCCCGCAGGGCGACACGGATTCCGCGTTCCGAAGTGCCGTGAGTACGCTTCTCTCCGATGACTACCGCATCAAGACCGGGGGAGACTACGTGAGCACGCTCGGAGACAGAGAAGCGACTTCGGTCGTCGTCGCTCCGATGGTTCCCGATGATATCGGCGACCAGATCCTGGAGTATATCGGCGACCTCGACGAGGAGGCCACGTTCCAAGTTCAGGATATCCAGCGCGAATGTGCCTCGGGGCAGGCAGAAGCAGCAGTCAAACACTTCCTGCTCGCCAACCTCGGCCAGGAAGACCCCCATTACGTCGTCGGAGCGACTGGCTCCGAAGATCCTGCAGACTGGTTCCCCGGTGCTGGTTTCCGCATTCCGCCAGAAGAGGGCTGGACCTTCGAGTATCAGGGTGACAGTCCTAGTGAGATGCGTCAGGAGTGGGACGAATCGCACGAGTCTGGCTCTGTCTCCTATGGCTCTCTCTCGTTCAACACGAATGGCGAAGATGCTGCACCAGGAGCGCTCCAAGGCGTCGCGACGTTCCAGCAGGCACATACTGATCTCCAGCTCGGGCTCGGTCAGTCCCACGAGGTAGTTGCGGATATCCTGGAGAACATCCCTGAATCTGCCACTGGCATCGACATCACCATCCAGTTCGAGTGACGCGCATGTTGAAATACGAAAACGGAGCCACCACTACCCATGCCTAATCCGGACTCGGACTCACGGAACACGCTCCCCATCGAGCGTGGCTTCCCCATCGAGCAGGTAAACGATCTCGCGGACCGTGAGGGACGGGCCAAGCTCTACTACCGGCCACTCTCCACGATGCACAAGTGGTGGGCAAGGAGGCTGGGGAGCGTGTTCAGGGCAATTACGCTCTACTCTCTCGTTGACGATCCGAACTCTGTCGAGGTCCACGATCCCGACCAGACTGATCTGAACCTCACTGACTTCGGTGAAGAGACTGGAGATGGAAGCGAGATAGATATCGAGCAACTCATCGACGCTGTAAGTCTACGCGACCCAGACGCACTCTGGGACCTTTACCCGAAGGATGTCCGCGTGGACGGCAAGAAGGTTCTCGACCCGTTCATGGGTGGCGGAACCAGCCTGATGGAGGCAATTCGGTTCGACGCGGAGGTCACGGGTGTTGATTTGAACCCCGTGGCCTGGTTCATCTCGAAGAAAGAGCTGGAGGCCCACGAAGTCGACATCGAAGCTCTGCAGGAGGCCTTCGACGACGTTCGGGAATCAGTAGCCGGTGACCTCCAATCTCTCTACGAGACTGCCTGTCCCCATGACGCAGATCACGTTGCAGATAGCGTCTACGCGATGTGGGTGCGGGAGCTAGACTGCACCTCCTGTGGAGAGACGATACCGCTGTTCAAGGACTACCGTGTAGCGAACGGACGATACGAGGACGATGACAAGTACAATATCTACTGTCCTGATTGTGGGTCAGTTTTCCTAACTGATGACTACAAGTCTGAGTCGGTCTGTCCGGAATGCAGTCACGAGTATATTCCCGCCGATGGCCCTGTCACCCGGGGCGGAAATTACGGGTGTCCTTCGTGCGGGCTGAAGTATCCTATCGTCGACGCAATTGCCGACGGACAGTCCTACTCCGAGAAGCTCTACGCGATCGAATACTACTGTCCAGACTGCGAGGACGAAGGGAAGGAGCGATCGACGTTCAAAGGCTACAAGCCAGCTACCGAGGACGACTTCACGCAGTTCGAACGCGCACGTGATGGCTGGGAATCAGACGAAGACCTGAGAGAGTACGCCCCAAGCGGCGAGATCCCAAAAGGGGCTATCACAGCGGCCTCTCGAATCAACGGGAACGACGTATTTCGCCACGGGTACGAAACCTGGCAGGATATGTTCAACGACCGCCAGCTATTCTGCCTCTCGACGCTTCTCTCGGCAATCGACGATATTGAGGACCAGTCGGTCAAAGAGTATCTCCTCCTCGCATTCAGCGACTCCCTCATGTTCCAGAACCGATTTGCGCTGTACAACGTTTCTGGGACGAAAATCGAGGGGATATTTAGACAGAATTCGTACACACCACGCGTAGAATACGCTGAAAACAACGTTTGGGGAACGCGGGCAGGTCGCGGCACGTTCCAGAATACGTGGGAGAAGATAGTCAATGCCGTCGAATTCGCCCACCATCCGACCGAGCGATACCTCGAAGATGGTGAGCTCATCCAGACGGAGCCCTTCGAGCATCCGGTCGGTGGGACGTATTCACTCCATCAAGGAGACATCCGGGAGGTCGATCTTGAATCCGACTACGACGCAGTCATCACCGATCCTCCATACTACGATAATGTCGTCTACTCGGAGGTCTCTGACTTCTTCTACGTCTGGCAACGATTACTCCTGGCCGATGAGTATCAAAGCTTCGCTCCAGATGCGACTCCTCGGAACGAGAGCATCGTCGCTAACCCAGCTGTGAACAAAGATGCGGAGGCATTTGAGGGTGAACTCCAGCAATCGTTCTCCCGCATCAGGGAAGTTCTGAAAGACGACGGCGTTCTCACGTTCACCTATCGTCACGGGGGCAAGGAGTCATGGGGAGCGCTCGTTCAGGCGCTGTGTGATGAGGGCTTCGACATCACGGCGACGTACCCCATCTCTGCCAACCTCAGCGAGTTCATGATGGGGGATGAACTCTCCTTTAGCGTGATTGTCGTCGCCCGCCCTGCTTCCGGCAGAGAGCCGATCAGTTGGTCGTCGCTCCGCCGTCGGATGCACCGTACCAGCCGACAGGTACGAGACGAAATTCGTGAAGGGCAAACCATCTCAGAGGGCGATATCAGCGTCGTCGAACTCGGGCGGTGTTTCCGCGAGTATTCCGAACATCACGCGAAAGTCCACCGTGAAGGTGCGGTAATGACTGCTGATGAGGTCGTCGAGGAAATCTACGATATAATCGCAGGAGATGTCTCTCCCGACGAGATCTATCTTGACCTCTTGGCGATGGAGGACCCGACCCTTGATGACGTCAACCGACTCTGTAGAGGAACTAAAATCAATCCAGATGACCTTCGTGATCGGTCACTCTTCGATACCAGTGATGGGTTCCGACTCACGAACTGGGCTGATGATGATCGACTCGCGTATCTCAAAGCGAGGGATATTGATGATCTCACAGCACTCGAGCGAGTACAGCTTCTGAGGTACGATACCGAACAGGAGACGAGGACGATGGACGAGCTACGTGAGATGGAGGTCACCGGCGAAATGCTCGACGTTGCCACCGACTTAGCAACCGTTACTGGTGACGAAGCCTATCGACAACTCTTCCGGGACTAACGTATTTTACATCCCTGTGAGACATTCGGGATGACATGAGCGATATTGACGCCGTTGCGGGGATGTACAATATCATCGTCAGCGGGGAACGCGAATCCGCAGATTATCGCGTCCCAGTCGATGAATTTCTATCCAAATTGGAGAACAGAGATCTACCCGACGAAATCTGCGTCGTCGGGCTTGAGGATGTGCTCACGGATGAAGACGATATTCGAGATCGCTTGGTCTCGACGATGCGAAAAGAGATGGATTACCTGAACAGCCAGCGTCCGCTTCCGACGATTCAGTTCGTCGTCGAAGGGAACCTTCAGGGTGCTGGCGATTCCTTCGAAGTTGAAATTGACGATGAGTTCTACTCTCTGCGCCCGATCTTTGGCCGACAGATCAAGAAACGAGACTCGGGTTGGCTTGTTGCTCCATTCCGGATATAATCGCTTTTGACTATGCTCACATGAGGGCCCACGGGCCTTCTGTGCTCACCTGCGTTTCTCCATCCACGGACTTCAGGAAGTATAGCGTGACCGTCCCGTGATCGTCGTTCCCTTCAGGATCGTAGACCGGGACACAAGTCGTTTCGTGACGGGGATACTTTGGATGATCTTCTTCATCGGTCTTCCCACAGGCGTCTTTGATCCGGGATTTTGTCCACCGACCCTGGTCGTCTAGTTCTGGTTTGTTTGGCCCGTAGGACGAGAACGCTATCGCCGAAATCACACGATCCGCGAACGTGGCAGGATTGTTGATGCTGAACGGCCCGTTCGTATCATGGATGTCGGAAAGATCGCCATCAGAGACGCCACTGAGACAGAGGTGTGCCTCAGTCGCGGCATCGAACACCCGGAGTTCGGGATACTCGATTGCCAGAGTTTCGAGGAGATATCCCTCGATGATATCCTCATAGGCATCGCAGGTAAATTCGTCGTCTGGTGAAACGATCTCGACTTCTGCCCCGGTCCGCTGTACGGGGAGGCGAACGTGCTGATATTGGGGGCACAGGAACGCCATTCGATTGGTCTCTGTCAAATAGGCATACGCGAACATCCTGGACCGGGACTCTGATTCGTTTGCTGGGTTCTTTCCCTCACGGTAGTACTTTGAGTCCAAGACGGCTAGCGTCTCGTCACCATCCGTGAGAAGATGGTCTGGCTCGTGGCGAGCCTCCGCATTCCCTGCGAAAGGATAGATCGACGGCTCAGGTTTACACTCGATATCGCTGAGCTGGTCGAGATAGTCAATAGTCCGTATGGATCCTACCTTTCGACTGAGGACTCTGTGGGAATAATCTTGGAACAGCGAATTCATGCTCAGCGCGTAGTCGACGAGTAATTCCTCGGGTCCTCCTCCGACTTGACCGAGCAACGCAGAGGCCAGAATTGACTGCGCCGTATAGAACGCCCGACGATAATAGTTGCGCTGTCTGGGGAGATCGTGGAGTGAGAGTCGTCGATAGACACCAACTTCCTTCTGGCTGCTAGCGACTCCCAGCTCTTCCATCCGTTCGACCTCTTGGTGGACCATCGAGAGCAACACATCCTGTCGCGGATGGCTGTGTCCGTCCTGGTCCTGCTGAAGTAGTCTCAACAGTAATTTTCCAGCCATGTGGATGGCCGAGTTTACCGGATTCGCATATTCGACCTGGGTCTCAACCCAAGTCGGTGCTGGATTCCCGGTTGCATGATTCATCAGCGTTTGCTCCACGTCAACCGATCCGAGTCCTTCGAATCCGTTTCGACGATTGATGTGGAGATTCCGGATGAACCCGTTCCGTCGAATCGTCCTGAGACCATGCACGTAGTTGATCGCGAGAATCGCGATGATTCGAGTGGACTCGACGCCGCTGGAGACTAGTTCGCTGAGTGGGACGCCGTAGTAGGACTGGGTTCTGTCGATGTCGTAGACTGTGAGCAGCATTTCGATGACATGCTCCCAGTCGACCTTGGGCTCGATCTGTACGTTCATCCCCGGAACCAGACTCACGATCCCGACGATATCCGAGGGCTTGACGTGAAGCGAGTTATCGACAAGCCGAACAGACAGAACTTGCAGGGCGTCTTCTTCAGCATCCTGTCCAGCGGCTATCCGCAACCGAGGACGTTTCTTGACGTACTTGCTGCCTTCTCGAACGAAGTTCGCTGCCCGTAGCTCGTCTTTAATCGACTCTCGATCGCACTCTTCGACGATTAGTTTGCGATTCTCCTGGACCGAGCACAACGACGTTCCGTATTCGTAACGAACAGCCTCACTCATACGCGCTGACGCCCATCTCGCGTTCTTCCGCCTCTGCTTGCCTGTTTGCGAGGTCGACCGCTGGTGTGAGGTCGAACGCCTCGAATTGGTTATCGAGCGTCTCGTAGTGACTTGCGAGCCGGTTAATCTGAGGTAGAGCTGCTGTATTCAGGAGTCTCGGTGCGATGTACGTGGCGAATGCCTGACCAACCGCAATGTTCTCTTCGCCGGCGTAGGGACCGCCGCTTCCGCAGGCGTGCTTGAGGAACTGAGTTACGTCCTCGTAGTGCATCGGGCCGAACTCCATTATTCCACCTTCCCCGCTCGTCGTCGTCCCTGCGTTGATTCCTTGGTGGTGAGTCTCGAAGAGTTCTTGGAGTTTGTCGAGATCGATATCCACATCGGAGCCGAGTTCCCCGATCCAACGATCGAACAGGGCTGCTCGCTCCTCATCACCATATGTACTGAGCTCGATCATCGCAAAGCGGCGTGTGATTGCGTTGTCCAACTCGTTCACCGTGCGGTCCGACATATTCATCGTACAGATGATCTTCACGTTTTCGTTGAGCGTGAGCGGCTCGCCATCGTCGTCGCGGAAGATCACCTGCTCTTCGTCCTCGATGGCGGTATAGAGTGGACCAAAGACCTGAGAGATGTCTGCACGAGTGATCTCGTCGATTATCACAGCCCAGTTATCATCGTATTCTTTCGCCTTCTGGATCCCCTTTGAGACACAGCCTGCTTGGCGATGATATTCTATCTCACCGTCTTTCGTCTCGGGCTGGATACTCCCAGTGATATCTGCAGGCGTCCACGTTGGTGTCGCAGTGTGAATGGAATAGTCGATACAGGCTTCCAAAGCGAGTTGTTTGGCGAAGTAGGTCTTACCCGTGCCTGTCGGCCCATACAATACGATGGGCTTTCCGACCTCGATTGCTGTGAGTGCGTTTTTCTTGACGGTATCGGGTACAAGTGTCTCTCCTAGACTGTAATTTCGCTGTGCGACAGTCTGTTTAACCTCGAATGGGGTAACACTGGAAGTCAGGACTGCCTGCTTGACCTGCTCTCGGTCTCCAGATCGCCTTCCATCGATTTCAAGCTCGTTGACTAGGTAACGAACCGCATCTGGATCAGATGTTCGATTGATAAAGTCAGTAGCATACGTCGCATTATTTCGGATAATGCCGCTGAACTCTTCCGCCTCCTCGCGGTCGTAGTTCTCGAAGCTCGGCTTCCCGCTGCTCATTATCTGATGAATATCGGGGGGCTACCATAAAACAACATGTGCGAGTGAGAGAACGAGCGAAAGCGATCTCCACATCGCGGAGGAGTGACCTAAAGACACATCACTATGCGCCTTAATCAGGAATATAAGACGCGTTCTATGTCATTCGACTCCGAGCCATTCACTTCTGGCCATACTCTGATACAACGGTTAGAGCAGTACAACCCCTGGTGGGATGGCGATCACGAAACCAGTATCTCTGCAGAATACTCTACGCTCAGGACTGCTTTCCACAAAACGTACGAGACTCTTCATGAAGATGATCGGCGGTTCGTGACTATTACTGGGCCGGACGGGGTGGGGAAGAGCACACTTCTCAAACAATTGGCCTCCGCCCACGTCGACCCAGATTTCATTGAGAAATTCATTCGAGATGCCAGCAAGCGAGAGCAGGCTCACGAGAATCTTGTCCCCTCCTCTAATGTTCTCTATCTCCCTCTTCGCGATGATCCTGTCTTCCAAGTCAGGCCGGAAGACCAGCTCCGGGCCGCCATCGACCACTTTGAAACACACGTATTGAGACGTCCTGACTCGGCAGATCACTATGTCCTTCTGGACGATCTTCATATCGTTGAGCGCCCGAACAAGCGCGGGAGCACAGAGGTCGGCCACTGGGAACGTGTGATTGCCGATCTGCTTGACGAACGGAGCGACCGTCGAATTGTTTCGACTGCCCTTTCAGCCGATGCCGTTCGAGCGCGTTTGGGACAAACAGGTGACTCGGCTCTCGATAGCCTCTCTCTTCACGAGAACATCGAGCTGTATACACTGGGGTTCGCTGACTTCCTGAGACTACGCCACCGTGATGTTGTCCTTGCTCCGCCGTCAGAGCGCTTTGACGGGACGAGCGTTCGGAATGCTCTCTATGAGGCGGTGGACCAGAGCACTCCTGAAAGATTTGCTTCCGAGGTAGAGACTCAGCAGCAAGATGCGATTGTCGAGGCCACTACCGCCCGTCGCGAGATCGCGAACTACTGTACAACTGGCGGGGCAGTAACGCTACGACTTGCGGGGAGTGGGATTGATATTGAGGAGGAACAGTACGTCGATGTTATCCGAGGCCGTGGTGATTTCGATTTCAAAGCTTTGCAAGAAGAGACGTTCTCGGAGTGTAGAGAGGGTCTCTTGCGTGCAGCCACAAATCTGCGCGGAATCAAAGACGGATTAGGCTTAGAGCGATTCTTTGCTCTCACTGCTCACGAACACCCGACTCAAGACGTCGCATTCGATGATCTAGTGGATACTCTCGACATCGACCGCCGGACGCTTCGGGACAAGTATCTCAGTATCCTCTCTCGACTCCATCTTCTCTCCCCGTCACAGGAGTACGATAACCAACGACCTCGTCAAATTCGCTTCTATCTTCGCGATCCAGGCCTCACGAATGCTGTTTGTCGAACGAATCTAACTGACGTTCTCAGACGCGAGCCCGGACTACAGGAGGCCCTCGCAAAGTCGACTGCGTTCGACCAAACCATTCGTCTATCGTGTGAACTCAACCACCAGGACGATCCCAAGCGGGGTCTCGTGAAGTTCTGGCCCGGTTCGAAGGGGTCTGTAGATTTCGTTGTAAAACTCAACGGCACTCCCGTCCCAATCCTCTGGTCATTCAATGAGGGGATCAACGAGCTCAGGAGGAGTATTGATACCCCTGATTTTGACGCTTTACAGGACTTTCTGGGGGGAAATGCATCTGAGAGTGAGCGAGACCCCATTGATGAACTTCTGTATATGCCAGTCTCGGATAACACTGTAAGGCGTCGACGGGAATACATTCAGAAGGATAGCTATGAGGGGTACATGGACGAAGATGAGACGTCGGTGATTGATGGCGCCCCCTCATTTGGAATTCTATTAACGAACGCTCGATCCGCACTAGAACGTGGTGTTGAGATATATGATGAAGGGCCAAAGCCGATAATCCAGATCCCCCTCTGGACGTATCTTCGGTTTATGTGAGTCGCTTTTAAAATTGCCAACATAACCTATTTGTCTGCCTACCTTTTTTCATATCCCATGGACGAGCAGGACCTCGTAGACATCGAGGTCACGCATGATGGCCCTGATGACCTGGTTGCATCATATTCCTCAGGAGTCGCTGATTTTTCGTTTCACAGGCAAACCGTCATGGCAAACCGCCTGCTCTCGGGTCAGCCTGATACGGAACTCCGCTCACTCTCGCGGGTTGACGAGGAAGAAGTCAAACTCCTCGAACACCAGGTAGATGCTGCCCATCGAGCGCTGTTCGAGATGGATGGCAAGGCCCTTCTCGCCGATGAAGTCGGTCTCGGCAAGACTATCGAGGTCGGGATGATTCTGAAGGAGATGCATTACCGAGAGACCAGCGGCTCAGTACTCATTTTGACTCCCGCACAACTGGCGAAACAGTGGCAGGGAGAACTTCGAGAGAAATTCGGTCTGGAGTTCGTTTGCAACTATGACGATGAATTTCAGGGATTTGACGCCCACGATCGCATTATAGCGAGTATAGACACGGCAAAGAGCGACCGGCATCGTGCAACAGTACTCGCTCGTGATTGGGATGTCCTCGTGATGGATGAAGCTCACTACGTGAAAAACGAGGACACTGACCGCTACGAACTAATTGACAAGCTCACCTACAACTACGCGTTCTTCCTCACCGCGACTCCAATCCAGAACGAGCTCACTGATCTGTACAATATCGTTTCACTGCTCAGACCGGGATTGTTCGGGAGCCGAGACACGTTCCATCATTACTTCGTCGACAACGGCCAGGAAACACTCGTAAACCGCGATGAGCTACAACGCCGGCTGGGCCAGGTCATGATCAGGAATCGCCGTGAGGACACTGATATCGACTTCACGGATCGGATTATCGATACACGGACGTTCGAGCCGAGCGCCGCTGAGAAGGACCTCTACAATGCTGTGACTGACTACGTTCAAGAAGCCTACAGCCAAGACCGTGGCCAGAAGCTCGTCTTGATGCTCTTGCAAAAGGAGGTTGTGAGCAGCCCAGCAGCGCTCAAGCAGACGGTTCTCAAACAGCTCAACGAGAATAACGAACTCACTCACAAGAGCGAACTCGAAGAACTCGTCGAAAAGATCGATGCCATAGACACCGTAACCAAAGAAGAGCGGCTGTTCGATATCGTCGAGGAAGCCCGTGACCACGTTGAGATGGGGCGAGTCATCGTCTTCACACAGTTCCGACCGACTCAACGTCGTGTGTTGGACGCACTCGAGAAGCAGGGCTATACGACCCATGCGTTTCACGGCGGACACTCAAGTGAAGAGAAGGAGGAGATTGTCGATCGATTCCGAGAGGATGGCGGTGTTCTCGTCTCTACAGACGCGATGAATGAAGGTCGGAATCTTCAGTTCTGCAATATCATGGTAAACTACGATCTCCCGTGGAATCCGATGAAGGTGGAACAGCGAATCGGCCGTATCCACCGAATTGGACAGAAGCGTACGGTGTACGTCTTCAACATGGCACTCAAAGGGACGATAGAAGAGTACGTCTTGGACCGACTGTATCACAAGATCGATCTGTTCCAGCAGACTGTCGGTGAACTCAGTACGATTCTTACCCGGCTCGAAGACTCTGGGCGGAGTTTCGAAGACGAGATCTTCGAGCGACTCGCGAGCGCTGATTCCGAGATCGACCTCGAGAACGACTTCGAATCGATGGCTATCGATCTCGAAGAGCAACAGGATCTCTCACAGAAGGTGGAGAAGTTCAATAGCGGTGTCTTCGAGAGCTTCGACCTGGGGGCAAGCGATGACTGACGCTACACATCCCGTGACTCAGTCTGCTTTGGAGGCCTTCACTCGAGACTACTTCACCGGACTTGGTGCCTCGATTCAGGATAGCGATAATCGGTGGCAGGTTCGCTTACCGTCTCACGTCAACGTGGCATTCGCTGACAGCCAGGAATTCGAGGTCTTGCTAGGTGAACGTGACGCTGAAATAGACGGTGGCGGTATGGTTCTCTCTCCGGAGAGTGAATTTGCTCAGCAATTGCTCGACGAGGCTGCGGAGATGGCGCCCATTGGACAGCTCGCTCTCACAAATTATCTGATTGATGATGCCCATCGTTATCCATCATGGGTGACTGAGAGCGAAGTCTCAGTAGAGGATTCTAGCTTTAGCCCATATTACGACCGAACTGCGATTTGCGTGTTCGTGAAAATTGGTGTGGAAACAGTAAGCGAGTATCAGACTCAGTTTATGGAAGCAGTCACGGTAGATGTCGAGTCTGAACAGCCACTTCCAGGGATTTCGGAGATCCTTGTTGAGGGTTTCTTTGCGCCAGGAGAACCGTTATCCTCTGACACGACGGGATATGACGTAGATGAGAGCTTGGAGGTGTCTTCTGAGAAGCTTGCTAATGCGGTCTCAGCCGGACAAAAGGCTGCAGTAGAGGCAGTTCGGGATGAGATCGTGGAGGTTCGCCAGTCTGCCTCTCGCTCTGCTGATTCAGAATTCGAGGAGTATCGACAGCTGCAGGAGCAACGTATCAATGAACTTCGGAATGAGATCAATCGACTTTCTGAGCGGCTTCAAGATCTGACTACAGATGTTGACGGTGCTGAGTCCCAACAACAACGTGTTGAGGCACTTGAGAAGCGCCGAGAACTGAAAAACGAAAAAGAAGATTTGGAGACGGAACTTGAAGACCTTCTTCAGGAGAAAACGAGTGGCTTTGCCCAGGAACGCGAGAAGATTTACGAGAGACACGCTATCGAGATCACTACTAAGCCAGTCGCTTCAACTCTCGTTGCTTACGAACGAGGTGAAATCGAACTCTCTGTGAGTCAAGGCGGGCGAACTGAGACTGTTCGAGCCCCGTATGCTATCGGGGCCGGCGTTACCGATGAAGTAACGTGTAAGTCCTGTCAGGCGCCCCTTTCGGAGGCGAATTACCTCTCTGTCACTCCTGATGGGATTGGCTGTCGCTCCTGTCGGTAATCGCTGAACTCCCTACTCTACGCATTGGAACTGACTCACGGGATCTCTTCCAAATGGGACTATTCTGGTAAACGTCAGATATCTAATTACTGTTACCAAGAGTGAAGTAACAGCCTTGTCATCGTACAGGTTGTTCGATGGATTCCACGCTTCTCACCGGTCCCAAACATTCACTTCTCGAAGAGCAGGCGTTCCAGAAAGCCAACACCGTTGCTGGTGATTCGCTCGGTAGCATTCTCTATATCACGCGAAACGATGCTCGACGAGGTCACGTCGAAGACGCGTGGGCAGACACATATCGTCCGCTTCGCCTCCGAGCCGAAACGCTCGATGCAGTCGTCCGTGAATGGTACGAAGCACTCGACGGCCCCATCGCGAGACTCTCCGGACAGGTGAACCGGCGTCTCACGGAATTCGCGCTCGACCGTGCGACCAAGAGTGAGGGAAGTATTCTTGCAGGCGAGCCAGCATCTGCGGCACTCGCGGACGGTTTCAGTAGTCGCTTCTCGTTGTTCGATGATGCTGGCGTCTCTACGGCTGAGGAACTTGCAACCGAATTCGCGGGATCAGCCCTCGACGACCGGATTTCGGCGGCGACTGTCGACGCCTATCGATCGTATGGAGAACTCCATCGTGACCACGTTGACGAATGGACCGCGACGCGTGGTGAGATCTTCCAAGCCGTCGCGACTGCCGACACTGATCTATCGGACCTCTCGCCAGAACTCGACACTGTCATCCTCTCCGGGTATCACGAGTTCCGGCCCGTCGAACGCGCTGTGATTGAGCGAATCGTCGACGCGTTCGATACGATCGCGATTCTCCCGCTCCATCAACATGGCGAGGGCGGCGCCGACAGTGTTACCGTCGATGGACTAGAGGTCTACGAGGAGCTGGGCTTCGAGCGGACGGTGGTCGAACCACAGCAGGGTTCTGCTGTCGACGTCGCCACAGTCACGAACGCGATGTACCGGCACGACCCCGGTGACATACCGATTCCAGGGACGCTCACATGGAGAGAGTTACCGACGCCGGAACGCGAGGTTCGATTCGTCGCTCGCGAACTCCGAACCGAACTCGCTGACGGTCGCGATCCAGACGACCTTGCAGTCGTAATCCCCGGCACTGAGGCGTATGCAGGGTACGTCGACGATGTCTTCGAGACCTATGAGATTCCACATGTGACGACTGCTGCTTCCCAACTGGATCGGACCTTTGCAGGGAGCGTCGTCCACGATCTGCTTCGTCTTGCCGAGCAGGAACCACACGCTGAGGATTTGGCATCGCTGCTGTCGAATCCACTCGTCGACTTCCTTTCCCGAGAGCAAGTTGACGCTATCACGGCAGCTGCTCGACGCCGCGACACTGTCGCGCTCGATCCGCTGCTCGACGACATCGACGACGACGCGAGGAGACATATTGAAGACATCATCTCGTCGCTCGGCACGCTCCGTACGGGTGACATCGAAACAGCGCTCGACATTTTCCGTCGAGTGCTGGCTGACGACTT
>NZ_CP010532.1:0-116496 GCF_000827835.1 Haloarcula sp. CBA1115
TCTACAAGTTAGCGATCTGACTTCAAGCCGGATTTATTGAACCACCGTTATTCCTCCTCCACTAACTCCGAATGAGTACTCGACTTCGACAATTACATTTAACTCAATATCGCTGTCTTCGGAAACTGGATGACGTTGCTGCCATTCTTCACCTGAAATGACTTCTATTGAGAGAGGCCGCCGTCTAACCGGTCATATACGGTTTTGTGCTTTCATCAATCACAATGGCCTTTGCTTCACCTAACCGGGTCGTGATGACCGGAGTCCCAGCTAGATACCCAGTTTTGGCAACATCAGAAGCGGTTCTTCTCCCTGTTCAGAGCGATACGAGAAGTGCTCCGAGTCAACGATATCTCGGCGTTCATCGCCAATATCGACTATGTAACACAGTGCGTTCGATGTATCGACCTGTTCGACGAGAAATTCTGCAATATTAGATTGATTGGGGAGAGCAGTTCCGTAGAGACAAAGGCATCAACCCAGCTCTGAGTCGCGTTTGTAGCAATCTGTGATGAGATTTGTGAAGTATTGAGGTGTTGGCTCACATAGGGGTCATCCACAAAAACACGCTTCGGATAAGAAGGCCGACCCAACACGTACGACTCGATCACTACACCATCTGGCGCTTCGTCCTGTCTTCCTATCCATCCAAGTGAATCAAACACTTTGCGAAGCTCGAAGCTTGACAATGTTTCCGTACTCAAACTTTCTCGGAATTGGGTCTTCCGGGATTCGGTATCTCCGTGTCCCGAAGGGTTTCCTCCCAGTTTGCCTCAGCTTCTGTTTCTCGTTGTTCGTGGGCTTCGTAAAGGTGGTCTACAGCCATCTCGATGTCTTCATTACTGAAAGGGGCGACAGGAACTCTTGGAAGATATCTTTTCCTCGAAGTTGCTCTATTTTCTCTAAGATCCGTGAGGTTCGGACCCTTAGAATATCCTCTACAGGGATCGGTTCTCATCTAATAGGTCAGACTCGATATCACCAGTCTCCAATAGAACTCGTACCATCTGGAGTAGATAGAACTCAAGTGCCCAGCCCCAGGTTGCGGAGCCCGAGGAAACAATCTGGCCGGCGAATCATCCATACGCCGATGGAGATCCCACATTTCCCAATAGCCCTCACTGCCCGTAAGTTGGAGGAACAATTCGGCTATGTTTGACGGGTTAGAGTAATCTTCATGTATCACATTTTCAGCAAATTCATCATATCGCTCATCGCTAACTATCCCTTCTAAGTGAAGATGAGTTATCCACGCCGACCCGACAAATCGGAGAACCTCAATCCGTTGGCTAAACTGAAGTGCAAGTCGATGCTTCCTGGCACTGAGAGCCATCTTGTCTCGCAATTCATTCAAGGATGTCTCAGTAGAATCATCTTGGCTGGCCCTTGAGCGGATGTCAATATTGTAGTTGACCAGATCTGCCTCAAACCCTTCTGGTCTCAGCAGTAGACTTGAGAGGAGGTCAAGAATAGTTTCACTGGGCTCAATGATTCCATTCTTAGGTGGATCACGAACGATCCGCCTGACTTGAGTGAATAATTCGTCAAATTGGAACTCAATATTCTGGAGGTCGGTAGGAGTCTCTGCATCATCAAGAGCACCTATTGTCGACTGGAATATTGACCGAAGATTTGACTCGGTCTTCTCCAAAACACTCTCATTCACCCTGTCAGAAAGAGTCTGGTGTAGGTATTGGTCAATAGCAACGGATAGTAGATCACTAAATACATTTTTATGGTTGCTGTTCCATCCAGTGAACACACCGCGCCAAGCGTGTCGATGAACCAGTACTATACACTCTGGATTTGGTGAGGTAGTACAGGAATCGTGGACGCTTCTATAGAAGTTTGTAAACTCGCCAATAAGGGACGTGTCTTGGGGGAAATCAGAGATATTCTCAGGAGAAGTCTTCTCACTGTAATGCTCAAGGAGAGACTCAACATGGTCGAGTTGCTCTTCTAGGTCCTTTGCTGATCCCCGATTGGCAGCCGATTTCGACTTCTCTAAATAGTACTCGACCGCATTTTGAAAATCAGACATCATTCCACCTCGTGGATTCTCGGGTTATGATCGCTTTCTCGAGTAAATGACTAAGCAGTGCTTCCTCAATCTGACCGAGGTCTTTATCGACGGTAAGTAGAGTCCGTTGACCAAGTTCATCACCAAGCCTCGGAGCTACGAGAATGTCAGTATTCAAGGCCTTTGCGAATTGAAAAACTTGTTTTAAGCGTCTCAGATTGAAATCAGAGATCTCACCATCTTTATTCACTGCGTCTCCTTGGATTCTGGTGCCTCTTAGACCTGGTGAATACTGGCTTTCCGGATACTCGGAGATATGCTTTTGTAGCATCTCCAGTTCGATATCTTGAGGTTTATTTGAATTGACTATTTCGTCTATCCCTGTTAATCCTCGTCTTTCCACGGCATTCCCAATTCCCTCATCTAAGATTATAGATGAGATTCGGCCGTAGAGGACTAAGACAAAGGCGAGAGTCACGAGAAATAGCGCAGGAACCGCTCCACGGAGGGTGCCAAATAACACTGTGTCTGCGTTCGAACCTACAGCGCCGTCTGGTGGGAGAAGAACCGAGGATACAGCCATCACGCCGTTAGCGAGGACTGAGAAGGAGATGATCTGAACACCTCGAGTATCAGTAACTGCTACTTGAGCACCGAACTGAGTCGTATCTTCGTCTGAGATGAACTCGTAGAGAAACACGATACCGATGAATGCTATGCTAATTATCGCTGCATGTGCTTGCCAGAGCGCTCGATAATCCCCATTGGAAATGTACTGAATCGGTATTCCATCGAAATGCAGGAGTATGATATTATTCCCCAAGAGGAGGGCATTTCCGAAGCAGAGGGAGATGATTACGGCGATTAGAATGAATGCTCTAAATGCTGGGGCTCTCCATGAGCGGATGCCTGTGAGATGTGGAGAAATTCTCTTCTCAACATGACGGTGCCATAACGAGCGGTACAACTCTGCTGTGCCAGCGCGCCTTTTGAATAATTGAAACCGCAGAGAATCCTTCTCGGCTAATCCCAGTTTTCGGCATATAAGAGGGAACATAGTGGTAGTCGAAGATTAGACCGAATAAAACTAACTCTCTGTGGAAATGACCTATCAAGAACCTACATGCCATTCTTCTCGGCAGCAAGTGTGTTAAACTCACTCTCTATATCTTGCTGCCAATTCGCACCAATGTCAGTTCTTCTATGATTATTTCACCAGATTAGGCAACTGTACTTCTGCGGTTTAGCGTAGAGGGCGATTTGGCTCCGTTTACCACCTTGCGGAGAGCATCTCTACGCATCGTCTGTGCCGTTTCAGCGGTTTTGTCTCCCTGACACGGCGGTGTTCAGATAAGCACTGAAAGGTGAGGAACGGCATTTTCGAAGTGTTCTATGCCCAAAAACGCCGTCCTCAACGACTCTTTGGACGAGATCGAGTTAGGTTTTGTGGAGCGAGAAGCAACACCGCGGCTGTTGATGAAGCTCAGTATTCAGCTGCATCTTGCTGGTCTCTCGCTTTCGAATACTGTTTCGATTCTTGAATTGTTCGGTGTCGACCGCGTCAAATCGACCGTTCACAACTGGGTTCATAAGGCTGATCTACAGCCTGAGGACGGACACTCGCCGGATCACGTCGCGGTCGACGAGACCGTGATCCAACTGAATGACGAACGCTACTGGCTGTACGCTGCTGTCGACCCAGAAACCAACGAACTACTGCATACGAAGCTTGAACCGACGAGAACGAACGTGCTCGCTCACGCGTTCTTCACGGAACTACGCGAGAAGCACGACGTCGACGACGCCGTGTTCCTCGTCGACGGTGCGACGCCGCTGAAAGACGCCTGCACCCGTCACGGCCTCGATTTCCGCTACGAGAAACATGGAAATCGCAACAGCGTCGAACGTGTCTTTCGAGAGGTAAAACGCAGAACTACCGCTTTCTCGAACTGTTTCAGTCACGCAAGCGCAGAAACTGCTGACGAGTGGCTCAAATCGTTCGCCTTCGCATGGAATCAGCTAATCTGAACGCGACCCCTGACACCGGTTCAGCAGGTGATGTCTCTTGGTCGTGGAAGCCTTCCTCACTCTTCGCTCGTAATCGATAGACGCGACCGACGCCACTGGTGATCGTGCTACTCATTCAAATTAAACCGCAGAAGTACAGGCAAGAGTCACCACTGAACAGCCGTGTATCCCGTAGAGCCGCAATTTTTTGTCTCCCCCATGGGTGGGGAAGTTCCAGATATGAGCGCGAAACTGTCTCAGGAGACTGCACCACAGTACAGTTGCCCGAATTGCGGTTGCACGAAGGCGCGAGACTACGGAAACGACGGTACAAGAGAATGCTCTGGATGCGGACGCGACGCTACCCCAGACCGGAAGAGCTACCGTGCAATTTTGGATCCAAGCAAAATCACACCTGAGTCAGTTGATGCACCTGCTAACCACCCAGAAGCACATCTGCCCGAAGCGTTGCCAGACGGCCACAACTACTGATTCTAGCACCTGATTTTGTGACTCCCGGTGGGGCGAGGGAGACAGATGACTACTGCACAGACTGAGCGGACCCGTGGCCGCTTCGTACTCATCGGATGCGGCGACGCGAAAACCGACGATCCAGCTGAGGCACGCAACCTCTACACTTCGTCGTACTTCGCGGTCAAGCGATCATATGCTGAGGCGGCTGTCCAGTGGGCTCGAACCGCTGACCGACGAGCGAACACTTGGGCGGTTCTCTCTGCAGGACACGGGATCTTGATGCCCCGGCAGACGGTCGCCCCGTACGATACGACCATTGAGGACCTGCGCGGCGAACCCATCGAGGGAGAGCCACATTACCGGCTGCCGTCAGGGGACCCAGTTGAGAGCCGACTAGACCAGTGGGCGCTCCGTGTCCACTCATCACTGGGCGATTGGCTCCGGCGGCCATACGCTGCCGATCAACAGGAGTCCCCCTGTCGGGAGTTGGTCGTTCTGGCCGGCAGTGACTACGTTGACGCATTGCGTGAGCGCGGGATCTTCGACGGACGGCCAACTGCGATTCGGACTGGCCGGGAGACGTACACTGCTCTTCCCCCGAAAGCGACAGTTCGCTTCCCCTTCCAGGAGCGTGACTTCGACGGGATGTTCGACCAGATGGACTGGCTTTCAGACCGGGCCGAAGAACTTGAAGCAACTGCAAAGCCCGCTTGTCGAGCAGAGCTTTCAGCCTTCGACGGCGGCTTTGAGCGCGAGTCTGCTACGTGGCAAACCAGTCATAGCGGCGTCGACGTCGAGGGAACCGAGCAGGCTGGGTTGGATGCGTTCGAGAACGTCCCTGAGCGGTTCCTTGCCACGAGGCAGACGAGTCTTGAAACTGACGGCGGGGAGGGAGGGCAAAATGGATAGCACGCAAACCTGCGATATCGACCGAGATGCGGATATCCACGTCGACGCGCCACTGGACCGAGAGGTGATCCGGATGACAGAGACTGGCTTTCTGGCTGTTTGTTCGGACAACCACTGTTCTTGGCAAGGACTGTTCCCAACCCGGGAGATGGCAGCCGAAGCAGTAGAGACCCACATCGAGCGAGCCCGGCGGTCTCCGGATTACAAGTACCACTTCGGCCAGCAAAACCCGTACGTCGTGGAGCTGATCGACGATTCCACAGCACGGATCTGCCCAGATCAAGAGCTAGATCTCCTTGAGCCGTGGAACTCCCATCGCGACGGACAGCGACTTTCCCGGTCGGAAGCCACTCGAACGCCGCTCGGGGAGCAACTGCATCGTGGGGACCTCATTGACTGCCACGGGCCCGGTGACGCGATGGTGCTACAAATCTCGCAAACTCGAGCGTTTGGCTTGCCGGCGTTTAGCATCATCTACGTCTCGCCCGACAGCGAGCCAAACAAGGACGGCAGCTACAGCGACGATGACCACCGATATCTGAATAATTACGTGGCTCGCAACGGCGAAGCGGTGAGCGTTCCAATGGCTGACCGGCTGTCGTTCCGTGGACAGACCAACGCCCAGAGCGACCTGAAACGGTGGTCATCGTCTTAACGGTCGTTGCGAATACGGCTGTCTTATTCACGAGATTGTGACAGAGCTTTCGGTCAATACAGCCCAAGAATTAAACGTCAAGTTTAGTGGCAGACACACCAAGTTTGGAGTCTATACCTGGGAGGAAATCACTAGCAGACCCCTAATGGGGGATTTTACACACACACCAGATTTGGAGTCGAGATATCTCAATATGAGTGTGCTTGAGTCCCGCGCTTACGGAAGCTGTACTTACTGTGCTGTCTCATCTTTCCTTTCCTTTCAAATTCTAGTTAGACTAGACTAGAAGGAGACACCAGATTTGGAGTCCAGCCACATCCGTAAACATACTTCGAGAGCTTGTCCCCAGCCTCTCGCGTTTCTGGACTCCAAATCCGGTGTGTGTGTTGACCGCTTCTTACCCAACTCCTAGAATAGACTTCAGATATGGACACCCAGTATCGACTCTTATCCAATCTTCCACAGAGATGTCTCATCAACAGCAGAATCTGAGGACCTTTTGACTGCATTTTGATGGCATATGATACAACCACCCAGTACACTCCAAATCCAGTGTGTTCCGATAGATTTGGAGTCAATTGAATATCCAATAGAATTAGTGATGAGGAGCTAAAACTACCATCTTCACTCCAAACTAGGTCCATAGGTTTTTGTGCCATCAATAAGATATGCGAGATATGCCAGATGCAGGGGACCGAGGGGGCGACCCCCTTTTCGACGCTCCTGTCGTGGAGCATCGGAACGAGATTTTCAAGAACCGAGACCTCGTCGACACGGATCACGTCCCTGACGCCGACCGCATTATAGGCCGTGACGAACAAATTGAACAGGTAGCTCACGAGATTGGGGCTCTTGTTGTTGGTGAACCGGCCAGCTCGGTGCTGATCTTCGGAAAAACGGGAACA
Source organism: Haloarcula sp. CBA1115 (assembly GCF_000827835.1). Taxonomy (NCBI): domain Archaea; kingdom Methanobacteriati; phylum Methanobacteriota; class Halobacteria; order Halobacteriales; family Haloarculaceae; genus Haloarcula; species Haloarcula sp. CBA1115. The sequence goes on from NZ_CP010532.1 coordinate 6,971, forward strand.
GGAAAGTCGCTTGTCGCTAAACATGTAATGGGCAGAGTCGAAGCAGAGGCTGACCGTCGTGGTGTCAGTGTTGGAACTGCCTATATAAACTGTTCACAAACTGACGGTCCTGCCCGAGTCCCGCGCAATATTGGCCGTCGCATCAACCCTCCTGAAAGCGGCGTCAAATTCCCGTCCCGCGGTATTTCGACTGATGAATACTATGAGCGGCTATGGTCGATCCTTAACCAGCACTACGATGGTGTTGCCATTACGCTCGACGAAGTCGACAGACTTCGCGATGATTCCCCACTGATGATTCTTTCTCGGGCTCGAGAAAATGGTTCAATAGATATACCCATTAGTATCGTGGCAATCTCGAACAAGATCGACTACCGGAATCAGATGAACGAGCGGACAAAAAGTTCGTTCGGCCATCGAGAGTACGTGTTTGACCCATACGATGCCAACCAATTACGGGAGATTCTTAGGAACCGATCAGACGCCTTCCACGAAGGGGTGATTGAGGAGGGAGTCATCCCCCGGGTGGCAGCTCTCGCTGCGAAAGAACATGGCGACGCCCGAAAGGGTATTGAACTGTTGTTTTCACTCGGCAAATACGCCATACGAAACGGTTATGATACTATCTCAGAAGAAGATGTTCCAAAAGTACGCGAGATGGCTGAAGCTGAACGGCTTCGCGACCTTATTACGGGCTTGCCAGCCCATTCCCAGCATGTTATCGGAGCACTCGCAGCGCTTACAATTAGTAATTCTGATGAAGGGTGGTTCCGGACCTCGCAGGTATTAGATGCATACGAAAAACTCTGCAATGAGCACGCTGTCGATCCAGTCACCCATGAGCGTGTGAGACAACTTTTGGAGGAACTGTCATTTCTTGAAATCACCGAGTCACGGAACCAACACCAAGGGAGCAAAGGACAATTTAACGAGCACACGCTCAATAAACCCCCGGAGATTATCAAGCAAATCTATAGAGAGACAGCACCGTGAGCGACTGTGGCTGAAGCTCTTGGGTATCCTCAATAAGCACGCTCACTGACCGGTTGTTTCAGCCAGTTGGATGAACAAAGAGGCCGTATTCACAACCCTTAACCAACAGCCAGTTAGTATCATCGCTTCTGTTGGTTAACACGCTGTGTCGGGCGATTTTCTGTTCCTCTGGCGGGTGAGAGGATGACTACAACTGATCCGACTCAGACGCAGGACGGACAGCCAGACCAGCAAGCCGGCTTCGACTTCAGCAAGCCCAGTCAAGAGCACGAGATTGAGGTGTCGTATTCGTGGGGGTATGTCGACACCATCTACATGGACGATGACGGTGAACTCGTCCGCTCACAGGATACTGACGGCTACTATCGCAACGACGAATCGTTCGAGTGCACCTGCGGGGAGACATTCGGTTCCGAGAGCAAAGCAAAATCCCACATCCGAAGCGAGGGCTTCCAAGGCCCGCCGGTGCCGGTCGCCGGCCATCCAGAAGCATTGCGTTGGGACAACGAGCCGATGACCGACTTCGGGGGTAATGTGGAATTCATTCCAGATGTAACGAACACCGCCGCCAAAGTTGTCGACGGGGCTGACTACCTGATCGCGACAGCCCGGACGACACTGACGCCACCAGCGGACCACGAGTTCGATAGCTGGGAGCCACTGCAATCCGACCGCCTGTCGAACCACAACGGCGACTCACTGTTCTCGGCGCGGCTCTTGTCGAAGGCTATCGCGACGCTTTCACCTGGCCACCAGTACGTTCCAGACCGCTACACTATCTACTTTCGTGGACACACAGCACTATACTTGGAGGGGCCGAGGGGCGGCATCATCATTGCTGAACGACTCCCCGGCCTCGACTGAGACGGCGGTTTTCTGTTCCTCTGGCGGGTGCGAGGATGTCCACACACTCAGCGTCGAAGTCGTTTCAGCATCGCCCGCCAGCAGACACAGGGGAGTGTTCCTGTCCGATCCACGCCGATGGCGACCCGTTCACCGCACCTCTCGGGATTCGATTTGCCGATCACGTCACTGTCGAACCAATCGACAGAGAAACCGCAGCCGCCGTCTACGAGGCGCATCACTCATACATGGGGTCACTACCGTCGGTCAACCTCACTCACCACGGGCTGTACTTTCAGGACTCGTTGGTCGGGGCTATCACGTACCGGTATCCACTGATCTCGAAAAAGCGAATCCGGTACGGCGTCGACGGCCCGCTCTGTCCCGAGCCAGTCGAGATCGACAGCCTTCCAGCGGAGATTCGAGCGACCGCCCGGCGGGTGCTTCCGTCGATGGATACGCCAGTCGTTGACAGCGAAGTGGTATCCGGTGACTCGCTCGTCGAGGCCGCGCGGATCTGCATGGGCGTTCGGATGCCGAACCTCGCGTCGGCAGCGCTGGCCCGCTCACAGGAGCGATTCTTGCAGGCTGACGACCGTGACACTCGCTTCTTGTTAACGTGGGTTCGCTCGGACTACGATGGAGCGATGGTTCGAGCGCTGCAAGACAAGGGCTGGACCTGCACGGGCTACCGCGAGCCGGGCCAGGCAAGCAACCGCGAGGACAAGCCGATCCGTGAACGGTATAAATGGCGCTTTCTCTGCCCTGTGGAGACTGCTCGCGAACAGTCAACACTTGCACGGTGGTCTGCATGACCGACGTCCAGCCCGAAGCAACGGCTGAATGCTGTCGATTCTGTGGGGATAGAGCCGATATCCTCGGCGAGGCGTACACCTATGTCCGGTGGCCCAACGAGGTCGACCGAGAAGACGGCGTGTTCCGATTTACGATTTGCCGGGCGTGTGCGCTTCAGGACCGCGACAACGTCGAGCAGGCCGCTTCGCTCTTCCACGAGGCAGATCGAGACCATCTCCTTACCTGCGATGTCTGTGGCGCTGTTGGCTGCCAGTCTGCCAGTACTCGTCGTCCAGCAGCGGAGACGTATCGGCTCGCAAGCATCATCTCCTGGTCGGTGACAATCAACGGCTTCGACGGGGCAACACACTCTTGCAGTGAATGTAGTCCTATCCTGCCGGTCGACTGTGTGAAACGCCCTGACCGGACATACGACGACGGAGTGCCCCATCTGGTTGAACTACCGTTTGACTCAGGTGGGAAGACAGCAGGCGATGCTCCAGCAGACAGTACACAGGTCGAGATCGGCGGGTGGACTGGGTAGCCGGCGGTAGTTCCACGAAACTGATGGGTCTGCTCCGCTAATGAGCAGTACAGAGTATAGGTTTCTCAATCTGACTACTTGGAGAGCGAAGCGTTCGGGACGGTCTCCAGATACTGATCAGGGTTATCGTGGAAACAATCACCCACGACGACAGCGTCGGCACCAGCATCGAGAATTTCTTGGGTCTGTTGTTGGCTTTCGATACCTCCGCCGTAAAAGAGGACTGTGTCACTGAGATACTTTGCTGCGGCTTTCACGTCTTCGGGACCACCGTACGTTCCGGAGTACTCGATGTAGAAGATAGGGAAACCGTAGAAGGATTCAGTTGCTAGTGCGGCACCTGCTACCTGCTCCGAAGTATATAGCGTTTCGACACCAGACTCATCGGCTGCGTTCGAGTCGAGATTTTGAACGACATATCCTTCACCCATTATCTTATCCGAAATCGTGGCAATCGCATCACGTCCTCTGGATGCGATAAGGTCGCCTACGAGGGGGAGTCCGGCCCCGAGAATCTCTTCGGGTTTACTCCCGACCTCCGTAAAGAAATCCACGTGTTTTGCGACGAAGTTGTCACGATCCCCATTGTAGACCGCCGGTACCGAGAGAACGTCAACAGCCTCTATCGTTTCTGTGGAAACGTGGCTTGAGCTATAGGGTTCTTGAAATAGTGGGAGGTTCGGAAACTGAGTGAGGATCTGTTCGATAGCCTCAAGGGAGTTCTCTTTCGTTACGCCGTCGGACCCACCGACGATGACTAAATCTGTGTGTCCCAGAATGTTCAAATCCGTGGGTAATTCCTCCGCTGGATCAACCTTCGTAACGTGGGTGATGTCGTTTAAATCGACAGACATTATGTCCAAGTTCCAACCCGATATACAATGATTCCTACGGTTAACGAAGAGTTCTCGGAACAGGAAGTAAGCAGTCTTATTGAGCGGGTATTTCAGCCAGCACAGTAATCACAAAAATCCATCTACAGCGGCAGCAAGTCCCAATTTTGTGTGCCTCTGGCGGGTGAGAGGATGTCTCGAAATATGTCCTGCCGTCGTTCGGAAGACCTGTCGCAGCCACCCACCCCGAAGTTCGTCGAGTCCATCGCGACGACTGTTCGGGGGCAGTCCGGCAGCGCTGATGTTCAAGCAGTTGTCCTCCGTGCGGTGGCCCGGCGCTCAGACAGCATTGACCTTCCAGACATACTCGAACTTCGCTCGCTCCTGGACGTCGACGGCGAGCAGGTAGACACGCTGGAGGAACAGGTCACAACCATCATCAGCGCCATCGAAGCCGAACTCGCCGGTTGGGACCGACGGGAGGTCGCTGCATGAACGCAGGAGGGACGGCCACGTTGGGCGATTTCGGCGCTGGTGGCCCACGCTCGGATGTGCTGATTGACACACAGAGCACGGCACAGGAGGCCGCTGCCGGTGAGTGGGAATTTCTCGCCGCTGGCAACGACACAATCGGCTGGCACATTCCCGATACCGGGGCAACAGTCCTGCTCAAAGGTGGCGACGGCGGCTGGACGCTCGAACGGGCGACCAAACTGGTCGGGACACGACGCTCACTCGACGCCGGGCTGGAGCTTGCCAGTTCGTACATGGCGGATCAACCGGAGGGAGCGTCGGCATGGCGATGATTGAGCGTGAGCAGTGGCGTCGCGAGGAACGCCACCGAGTTGGAGCAGCACTGGCACGCGCCCGGTTCTGGCAGTCGGTTGCACCACACAAAATCAGCTTCTGGGACGCCGTCGACGAGACGCTTCTGGCTCACTACCCGGGCTGTCGGTACAAACGCAGGACGACACTCGATGACTTCCGAGAGGAGGATTCATGAGCGACACTCCTGACCCAATTCTTGATAAACTCCCGCCAGAGCGGTTGCTGGACGCCGACCATCTCCAACCAATCGTCGCCGGCATCAACTGTATGCACTCAATGGAGACGGTCCAGCGGTATCTCGCATACGAGAACAAGCACCAGAACCGGACGCCAGTGCAGTCTCGCCTTCGAGAGCGGGCACGCGAGATCCGTCGCGATGAATCGGATGCCGAGAAGCAAGCCATCGTGTGATTTCTGTGCCCCAGCGGGGTGAGGGGCGTCCCACAGAGGGCGCTCTGCCTACCGACTATGTGTGAAAACAAGACAGACGAGACGGCTGTACAGCAGTGCGACGACCTTGATATCGACCCTGATGCCGTGGATATCGGTGATGGACTGAAAACGACCGAGGGCACGTCTGCACTCGCCGTCGTCGGTGTTGACGCTGAAAAGGAGCGGGTGAAGGTGTATTCCCCGTCCGGTGAGCTGACGGTCAATCGCTGGGTGAGCATGGACCTGTTCAGCGTCCACTCCCCGAACGAGGACATCCAGACTGACGCCGACCGTGAAGCGTGGCTGAACGAGACGCTGCCGAAGAAGGCCACGCATATCGACGGGAACGTGTACCCACTCAGGTATGCCATCGACGAGGACGGGAACGTAATCGCGGAATAATCGAGGGGCCGTACCAGCCACTCTTTCACTCACTCTCACGCTCACGGTTCCCGAGCGCAAGCGCTCGGGGGACACGCTCCACCTTGGACCGGCAGGCCGGTCCGGCGGTCCCGCTTCAGGAGGTAGGTAAGGCTCATCGCGATGAATCGGATGGAAGGGAACGAGCCGCCGTGTATTTTCTGTGCCCCAGCGGGGTGAGGGGCGTCCCACAGAGGGCGCGCTGCCGACTGATTATGAGTGGAAACGAGACAGACAAGACGGCTGCACAGCAGTACGACAACTACCCCGATCCCGACGCCATCGTTCACTTTGGCGATGTCTCGGAGGAACTGGTTGAGTTGATCGAGGAAACGCTAGAAACGTCCAAGTTCCTGTCGACCTCTCGCGACGACCTGCCGGAAACGACGCTGCTCGTCGAGGCGGTCGAAAATGAGTGACGACCACCTGTTCATCGTCGTGGAGGGTGTCGGGCCAGCAGATTTTCCTGAGAACGAGGCGAGTTCCAACACGCAAGACGGGGCCGTTGCTCTCGCGAACGATATCCACGACCTGATTCGTGAGGAGTACGGCAAAGAGGATATCGAGGGCGTCATCCCGGTGGTCAATCCCGACGCCCACGAGCAGATGCAGGCGACCGAACTCTGACAGGCGGCGAAAAGGCAGTTCTTTAGCCATGATGCTGGCTGCAACGCCTGCTCAGTATGTATGCGAATTGAATGACCATGCCACCGACATCTATATCAGTATGAAAAAAGTATGAATCGGTATGCCTGAACACAAACGGAAAGTCGGAGATCGGGGGCAGGTGACGATTCCGAAGGAACTGCGAGACCGTCGTGGCATCGAAGGCGGTGACGAAGTTGAATTCGTCGAAGTGAATGACGAGATCATAATCAAACCGCCGACAGATGAGGAACGGCTTGCTGAGGGATACCGAAAGAGAGCCGAGCGGTCTCGTGAGTTGGCTGAAGAAATGGAAGAAGCATCCTCAGAAGCAACCGGGCATCTCGGTGACGCGCCCGGTTGGAGCGAGTGAATTCTGGAGTCAATTGTGCAGGTACGCCGCGGCGACATTGTCATTGTTGAACTGAATCCCACGAAAGGGAGTGAGCAGCAAGGGAAGAGCAGGCCCTGTGTTGTCATCCAGAACGATGTTGGGAATCAGTACTCGCCGACAACCATCATCGCTCCATTCACAAAGCAGTACACGTCTGGAGACACGTACCCGTTTGAGGTAGAAGTACTGGCTTCGGATACTGTCCTTGATCACGATTCAGTGGCAGACCTAAGTCAAATCCGGGTTGTTGACATCGACGAACGTGTAAAAAAGAACATTGGGTCTGTCCCGTCATCAGACATGGTGAAAATCGACTCGGCAATCAAAGATAGCCTCGGCATTTGAGCGAAAAGTTCCGTCAGTGTATAGTCTGCACTGACCACTTCTGTCTGAAATAGAGTTGCGCCTTCACAAACTCTAGTCACCGAATTTTCTGTGCCCCAGCGGGGTGAGGGGCGTCCCAGAGAGGGCGTGCCGCCTGTTATTCATGGCTACCACAGAATCCCGTAGCGACGCCAGCAGCATCGACGAGAGCGAACTGGAGGAGGCTGACCCGAACAACCGGACCGTTCGGGCGCTGACCGAAGTCATGACCGTGTTGGACTCGATTGGTCGGGCACGAAACGCCGACGACCTCTTCTTGGTCAACTCCGGGTCTGGCTCAGAGTACCTTGTCGACACTCGAACAGGGAGTTGTGAGTGCAAGTGGAAGCAGTACAACCCCGACAAAGAGTGCAAGCACCAGAAGCGAGTCGCCTTCGCGACCGGCGAGCGACCTATCCCGCAGTGGGTGGATGACGACGCCCTAGACGACCAGTTTGGACTACACGTTGATGGCGAACCACGGAAAGCAGTCGCTGACGGTGGAGTCATGGAGGTCCGGTTCGACGACGGCGGCGTCACGGATCCGACAGAGGACCCCTTAGCCGTCACCTCCGAAGACGAGCCACGCACGAAACGAGCGAAGCAGGAAGATATCGACGTTTCCTTCCTCGCAAAGCCCGGTCGCTACGAGGTTCACTCAGCATCAGATAGCCGGTACGAGGTGGATGTGCTTGAGGAGACGTGCAGTTGTCCCGATGTCGCCGAGCGATGCAAGCACCGTCGCCGGGTCGAGATCGAGATCGACGCCCAGCGAGTCCCCCGCCCGGATGGAAAACTGCCAGACGCCTAACCGGGCGCCACAGCGTGTTTTCTGCCCCTCCGGTCAGGTGAGAGGATGTCTCGAAATATGTCTTCACAAACTGTCCAGACAGCGTTGTCTGCAGCTACGCCGGGTTGTCCCGAGTGTGGCGGCGAACTCGACAGCACCGGCCGAGAAACGCACTGTAAGAACTGTGGCCTGGTGACCGACCAAGATCAGATCGACCGCAGGCCAGCGTGGCAGACGTACGACAAGGAGGAACAGAAGCGGACGGGCGCACCCCGAACAGCCACTCGGCACGACCGAGGCCTGTCGACGAACATCGGGAGCGTCGATAGTGCAGATATTTCGCCGAAACGGCGTCGACGGCTTGCTCGCCAGCGGCGGCTCCACGGCCGGTCGAAGTTCACCAGCAAGCGCGACCGGAATCTTGCTCACGGGCTTGGCGAAATCCGACGCATCGCGAGTGCGCTATCTGAGAGCAACGCGGTGAAAGAGCAGGCATCAACGCTCTTCAAGAAGGCCCAAGACAAGGACCTCCTGATCGGACGGTCGATTGAGGGCGGTGCAGCGGCCGCTGTGTACGCCGCCTGCCGGTGCAATGGCCTCGTGACGATGGAGACGGTAGCCGACGTTGCCCGGTGTTCTGACTCATATATCTGGAACTGCTACCGGACGTTCCTGACTGAACTTGACCTTCCGATCCCAGTATCGCTCCCGGTGGACTGGGTGGCGCGGATTTGTTCGGACCTTCCATTCGACGTTTCCCCGGAGATTCGCCAGCGAGCGCTCGAACTCGCAGAGCAGGCGACCGAGTCCACCGAGATCAACGGGCGACCAGACGGTATCGCAGCCGGCGCTCTGTACCTCGCCGGGAAAGAGTCAGACATCCGGCTCACGCAGGCGACGATCTGCGAGCCGCTGGATGTGCATATTACGACGGCCCGGCAGTGGTTCCAAGAGATCGAGGAGTATATCGTTGCGTGAGCGCTCGCGACCGTTGTTTTGCGTGCCCCGGCGAGGGTGCAGGGCGAGCCAGCAAGCACGTCCTGAGAGAGACATATGTCAGTTACTGATACTCCCGAATCAGCGACACAGAACGACTCTGAGGCTGTTTTCGCGTCGGCCCCAGCACTACGGTCGCCAACGAAGGTCGCATCGTTTGTCGAACGAGTTCTCGTCGAACTTCGCCATGAAGCCGTGGCTGCTCGGTACGTGACCGATCTAGACCGGGCTGGAGCGACGACAATCTGGTGCCGGGTCGAGCACACGCCGCTGGACGTCGACGCAGAGTACGTCCAGATTCGAGACGACCCCCGGCTAGGGGTTGGCGTTGAGCCGTGTTCGCAGGCGACGGTTCGAGAACGACTGTGCCAGTGTCTTGACCATGACCGGACTGGGCGCGTCGACGTCCGGCCGCTGGCCGGCGTCTCGATGAACGACTGAGCTGTGCTTCAGGTCTGGTCTCGCATCGGCAGGTCGAGATCGCCGAGGGCAGCGTGCTGGCGGAGAACACAGAGATGTGGGCAGACGGTCGTCGCCTGGAAGACTTCGCAGCTGCACCAGCCGGCGTGGGTCCCGTTGGGATGCTCGGCCAGCGAGCAGTTCACAGGACAGTCGCCGTCGACGGTGACGAGGAACAGGTCCGGACGGCCGCCCTTCGTTACGTCGACACTGGCATCGAGGGCGGCGTTCCACGTTGCTGACCGGTCGTCACGAATCCGCTGGAAGTCAAGATCACGGGTCCCGCTGGGCTGGCGGGATATCCACTGGTCTGGGGGCGAACACTCGCTAGTCGTAGTGGGGGACTCGGCTGTTTTCATGATGAGTCCTCGTACTAACACATATACTCTCAAATAGCAAAAAAGTTGCTGTAGAGGCGATACAGAGCGGATTTTGTGTTTCTCTAGTGGCTGAGAGAATCCAACAATGAGTAGTGGATACCGACGAGGGACTACCGGGCCGAAAAAGCTGAAGTGGCGCTGGAAAGATGAGACTGACAATCGGTCGCTGCCCCAATCGTGGGCCGACAACGGTCGCACAGAATCTCCCGAGGAGAACGAAGTGCAGTTGTACGCAATCCAGTGTCGGGCTGGGATCTTGCTGGAGTGGCTGGTCAATACACGAACAGGGAAGCTACTCAAGGGCCCGCTGAGCGAGAAGCCGGGGATTCGTGTCCTGTACGTTACCGCCGACGGTGAGTATGCAGTCCTGAAAGAGTTGGAGGCCCGCGAAATTGATGACAGTTGGAAGCCGCCCAAGCAGTTCGCCAGCGTCATCGCGAAGGACATAGAGGGGGCTGATCCCGTTCCAGACACCAGTCAGGACTACTACCGACGCTCGGTCGAAGACCTATACGACCCGTCGTAGCCGCTGTAGAAGGGTTTCTTTGCTCATGGCAGCGATTGAAATGACCGTTCAGTGAGTATGCGAATTTAGCACGTCACCCACTGGCTATTTACTCTTCTAACCCAACCTTCCGAACACGATGTATCCCGCCTTACAAATTGGTCTTGAGGGGTCGGGAAGTCCCACCGATTTTCTTCTAGCGGTGGTGATTTTGTTCGGTGCATTCGTCGTTGTCTTCCTGATTGGCAGGCTATTTGATAGCGTTTTTTGACGCTGCGAATATTGGCATTTCGCAAACAGCTAGCTGGTCGCTGTCTCCCCTGTATTGAACGAACCGACTGCCTTGGAAGCGGCCACTTGTCCGTGACCGACTTGCGCTCTGAAACCAGCAGGACTACTGAAACCTATCACCGGTTGAGGGTTTCAACAAGGCCAACTATCCCATTTGGTGTACTTTAACAACTAATAAGACGAATTTTTTCTAACCAGTGACCAGTTCACACAAAGTATTTTGGTTTTTTCGGAGGTAAAGAAATCATGAAGCGTCGAAAAATAATCACAGCTACGTTATCCGTAATATTCTTGTCTGGGTGTACTACTGATTCAAACGATCAATATACACCGAACAGTACAAGCACTGAACCCATCCCTAACAGTACAAGCACTGAATCTACCCCCTCAGCGGGAGATTGCTACCCACAGTTTTGTAGAGGAACAAAGCTTGTAGACGTGGTTGTAGACGCAGACTTTTCGGGTACAGTTGTAGTGGAAGCAGCATGTCGTGAGAGGAACTACAAACTCCAATCAGGTGACTCAATCACGATCACACGGAAGGCTGATGGCGAATCTTGCGATATTATAATATCTGCGAATGATCAGACAGTGTATAACCAGACTATAGCTGACTATGTATCTATTTCTCTTCGGGTTGGCCCAGATGGCAACGTCTCTAGATCATCGATTAAAGAATTGTAACTATATAAGATCGGTTAAGATCTAGACTCTGAATTAGTCGGCTGGTTTGTATGCATAGTACGTATTCGCGTAGAATATTTTGTTAATTTATTCCAGTCATATTGAAAAGAAGAACACTAATCCTGTAGATCTCGTGTCCTCTTTCTCCGTTCCCATCGCCATTTGGGAAGCTAACTAAGAACGGGTGTCCGTCGTGCTTTTGTTCTATTCTCTCTGGGTTTTTCATTAGTTGTACTGAGCAGCTCATTCCAGGAGTGGAATTCCCAGAGTGGCACTCTCCGGCAGGCCAGATTTTGTGCCTCTCTGGTGGCTGAGAGAGCATGGCTTCGCCACAGATCGACGTCGACGAGATTGTTGAAACGCTTGAGCAAATTCGCCAGCGCGGGCACAGCGCCCACACAGTCTTCCGAGACTGGGTCAACCTCATGTTGTTCGCACTGCAGGACCGAGACGATCTGTATCTGGAGATCGTCGACGACTATCGCGAGCGCGGCGACATGGACTATCCAGACGGACAGCGGTCGGTCGACCTCTTCGCCAAGGCGTTCGGCCAGCTCCAAGAACGGATGGCGGCCACTGACGCTGACGTTCTGGGTGCTGTCTACGAGGAATACGGAATGTCCAGCGATGCGTTCGGCCAGCACTTTACACCGCACTCTGTTTGCGAGACGATGGCCGAGATTGCCGGCGTTGGCGACGAGAGCGATACCGATGATAGACAGACAGTCCTTGACCTGGCCTGTGGGAGCGGTCGAACACTGCTGGTCGCCGGTCGAAAGCAGCCAGACGCGCTGTTTGTCGGGCAAGACAAAGACCCACTGTGTGCCCGAATGACGGCACTGAACTGCTGTTTCCTGAATCTGGATGCCTACGTTATCCAAGGCGACTCACTGACTGTCGAGTTCCAGCGAGCGTGGCAGACGTCGTACTCTTCGCTGGGTGGGAGCGTTCGCGAGCTAGACGACGAGGAGGTCGAGGAGCTTCACGAGTGGGTGACCGACGCCTTCGAGAACACGGTCGAGGCGGAGAACCAGCCCAGTCCAACGCAGGGGGCAGACACGGGCGCGGAAGACCAAGCATCTCCTGTTGCGACGTCTGTCCCAAGTGAGCAGGCCAGTCTGGGTGCGTTCGAGAGCAGCGATTGACGGCTGTTTTGTGTGCCCCAGTCGGGTGCGGGGCGTTCCAGTGAGAGCGTCCCGAGAAGACCCATGTCAGAAGAATCAGACACAGAGCCAGACACGGCTCCAGACTCAGTCGAAAAGGTCGAACGAACGGACTTTGGATGCAGTATGGAAGCACGGTTGGATCGAGGCACTGACACTCGCGATCAAGACAGAGTGACCATCAAGTCGAAGGGTGAGACTGCTGCGGAGACGATTGCAGAGTTCTACAAGCTCTTGGAAGAGTACGAGCAGGAGATCGGTGGCCGGCTTCGGGATGTTCAGCCCGAGGGAGACGAGGCAGGCGAGTAAGACGGGGATTGACAACCATTTAACATCAGATTTCAGCCGCTTTCGAGACCGGTCCTAGCCATCAATGCGTCTGGATTTTGGTCAATTTCAGTAAACTTAATGGCGCAAAGTTGTTAGTTATCCTGAGATGTTTGACCTCACCGGTTTTCAGCGTGATTTACTGTACGTGGTGTGCGGTCTAGACGGCCCACATGGCCTCGCGATCAAAGAGGAGATGGAGGAATACTACGAGGGAGAAATCCATCACGGGAGGCTATACCCGAACCTTGACACACTTGTCGACAAAGGGCTCGTTGAGAAGGCACAAAAAGACAGACGGACCAACATCTACTCAATCACGCGACGTGGCGAACGAGAGATAGCTGCTCGAAACGAGTGGGAACAACAATACAGAGCGGGTGAGCCTTCTGGATGACTTCCGACTCTGAATGGCCACGCCGCAGTCAAGATTGAGAACGTGGTTCACGCGGTCGTCTCAAAATACGATGAACAGGGTTATAAGGGGTAATTTACAGAGTGTGGCACCAGATTGGAAGACTTTCCAGACGGCGAAATTATCCGCGGTGATCGCAAGGAGGAGAGGGTGTGTGACGTACTCTATGACACGCTAGTATTAGACTAGTCTGCAGTCGCACCCCTCGTTGCCGCTGTAAACAATCGAGAACAGTTGCCTGTCTCTTATTTTTATGCGAGGTCATGTTTGTACACCCCTCATTGCCGCTGTAAGTGAATAGGTAAAGCAGCCACAGCGTGTTACCATATCAAGTTGATAACTCCGCGTAGCCACTAAATTAGGACAGGCATCATCAGTTTTATTATGATCTATGCTGTTTGGTACCGTACCACGCTTTAGCGTACTAAAATAACGACGCTTTAGCGTCGGTAGCGTGAAATACCGGTTTTCACCCCTTCTACACAGGATCTGTTCAAGCGCGTGTAGATAGCGTGTAAGTATGCTATCACTCATTATTGTGCCCGCTTTCATCTGGAAACTCATCTCAACTGTTACAGCGGCAACACGGGGTGTGGGAGTACTACTACCTTCTAAATTCATACAGTATTCTGGAGTAGAATATCACCAATAGATGAGGACTGAGCGACTGATATACGACTTTTCAAATATAGCATATCAATCTTACCTGTTTTACAGCGGCAAGGTGGTGGACAATATTAATATGAAGTCCATGAGATTGTGTTGGTATGAATGAGTCTGAGTCGTTCTTCGGCAATCCAGATCCAATCTTTGCTGACAAGGAACTCCTTAGAGTGAGCCACCTTCCGGAGAGTGACCGGATAATCGGACGCGACACTGAACTTCGAAAGCTCGCTAATGCTATCAAAGACGCCCAGCGGGGAGACACCCCGAACAACGTATTGGTTTACGGAAAAACGGGTACGGGCAAAAGCCTGTGTTCAAAGTATATAACTCGCGATCTCACTGAGGCGGCCGCCGACAACGGTGTCAAAATCGGCGTCGCATACGTGGACTGTTTCCAAGAATCAACTGAGACACAGACAGTCCGCACAATTGCTCAAGCACTCAATAGCCCAGAAGAGACAGAAATAACAGTTCCACATACTGGGGTGAGTACCTCGGACTATTACCGCCGTCTCTGGGATATTCTTGATGCACGGCTGGATGTTGGAATCATTATTCTTGACGAAATAGATAAATTAGAAGGTGACAACGTTCTAATGCAACTGTCACGCGCTGCCGAAGCAGGCAAGGTGACAGAAAGTACTCTTGGTGTGATTGGTATCAGTAACAAAATCCGTTACAAAGACTCTCTCAATGAACGAGTTAAATCAAGCCTGTCGGAACGAGACTTCGTTTTCCCACCGTATGATGCGAACCAGCTCCGTGAGATCCTCAAATCTCGTTCCGATGCTTTTCGTGAGGATGTTCTAGATGAAGATGTTATCCCGAAAGTAGCAGCACTCGCGGCGAAGGAACATGGAGACGCGCGCAAGGCAATCGATATCCTCCGATATGCAGGGGAGATTGCCGACGAACACGACGATGATACAGTAAAAATCGAATATGTTGATGAGGCGCATGACCGTGAAGAGCAGGCTAGACTTTCTGAGCTTATTGCCAAGCAGCCAGAACACTCAAAACACCTGTTACAGTCGCTTGCGTTACAAGTACAGGATACGTCAGGTGAGAACCCTCCAATCCCAACGAAAAGCGTCTATTCGGTGTATGAACGCCTTTGTGAGAGCAATGGGGTCGATCCACTGAAAGTGCGACGTGTTCGGGATCTACTCTCTGAACTTGCGTTTCTCTCGCTCGTTGAGCAGGAGCGCAAAGGGCGGGGAAAGGGCAAGGGTGCACACACAGTAAACCAACTTGTTGACGACCCTGAAGTTGTGATTAAAGCGTGCAAGTCAGCGTAAATCGCCCGAGGCCAAGCTCTATTCGCCTTGACCACGAGTGAAAATCGCGAATGTGACTGAACCAGTAATTGTGATCTGGGGTGACAGGCACGGATCGCACTCCAGAGCCCGAACTACTCAGCACCCTTTGCAATAGCTGTATCTTTCACTGCTTTCCAATGATATCGTTCGCTTCATCGCGTGTCCGCTTTGCGGCCTCCTGAGCGTACCCTTCATGGGTCGTTTCGATGGATTTGTGACGCAGCACGTCCTGTGCCAGCTGTGGATTCTCGCGATAGATCTCCCGTCCCAATCCACGGCGAGCACCGTGTGGCTTCAGCGGGTCTTCGAACTCGTACTCAGACCACTCACACAAGACTCAGTACCTCACAAAGCGTTCGGTACTGATTGACCGCAACCACAGACGAAAGCCGCTGTCGGCACAGATTGGGTGTGAGTGTTCGACTGAACAGACAACAGCTGGCCGATGGTGTCGAGTCGGCGGCTGATCGCCGCCGACGACGACAGCGTTGCCACTGCGAAGCCAGACGTTCCCGGTCGATACCTATCGAGTGAACCGGTCATCTGGTGGCTTGTTCGTTGGAATCTCACGTCTCACTGACAGCGCGTTCCACGCCGCACGAGTAACCATCCGAATGAATTCTTCGAACGGCCACCACCAGAGGCGACGCCCGCCGCGGCGGGGCGTCGCCAGTGTTTGGACACACTTCAACAAGCAGACCTCTCAACTAACAGGCTTTGTGAGGTACTGATTCTGTACGTTCAGATTCTATTGATCCAGCAGAGCCCCTGATAGATTATAAATGGAAGCTTGCGGCACTCGCTTCGACGAGATCCATTGGGATAAATTCTGAGGAGATGGCTGGTGAATATCCCTTCGCTCGTCCTAAGATCGCCAATGCGGTCGCCTCCACGGACATGATTTGCTTAACGACGTTGTCTGCGTCCATGTCCTGTTCGTGGAACGTGACCATCGACTCGATACCCGACTGGATAGCTGCCGGTTCGTCGTCGCGGATACCACGTGCGGTCGATAGCACTGCCTGCCCGTAGTGTGCGTGCGCTCCGGGTTTCTCGTCGTTGACAGTCTCCAATCCCGCCAGTGCAGCATCGTTGACAGTACCCAACACTGCGCCGGAGAGACACCAACCGAGGAAATAGCGGTCAGCCCATTGATCATCAGGGTCACAGTCTTCTTCAGCAGCAAGCCGTTGCATCGATTCGGCGATATCGACGAGGGTGGATTCCTCGCCTGCCAGCAATGCGGTGTACATTCCTTGCATTCGCTGCCGGGGACCGTGTAGTGGTATGGGGTCTTTGTCTGAACTTCGCTGGTAATATGCCGTAGCTTCGTTGAACGAAGTTTGTGCGGCCCCGATGTCACCGTCATATATTGCAAAGACACCCAAATCTTG
Organism: Haloarcula sp. CBA1115; assembly: GCF_000827835.1. Lineage (NCBI taxonomy): Archaea > Methanobacteriati > Methanobacteriota > Halobacteria > Halobacteriales > Haloarculaceae > Haloarcula > Haloarcula sp. CBA1115. Next base: position 23,450 of record NZ_CP010532.1, read on the forward strand.
ATAATCGCCTGCTAAGCCACTGAAGAAGCTCGAATCTTTGGTCTCTATCTCACCTTGCTGATATAGATCCTCTAACTCTTCGGCATTTTTACGCCTGCTTCGTTGGATTCGCTTGAGTCGTTTCTCTTGTTCAGGGTTCAGTTCAGTCATCGTTGACATCCTCATCCTCTGGCTGCAAATCAGTAATTGTTACACTATCAACACCGATGACCGTCTCATTGGTAATGTCGGTGGATTCAGACCTTGGGCTAGTGAGAGTTCGACCTGTTGCGCTGTCAACGTCCCTGACGAGGACCACTTCTTGCTGAAGCGAGCCAGTTTCAAGAGACCTGCGAATATTACCGGCGGTTACGCTATCTAAGCGACCCTTCTCTTCGAGTCTTCTTATGCTATTTCTGATCCACTCTTCAGAAAGCTGTGGATCTCCATCGTACGCGTCAGTTCTGAATAGAGAGATTCCAACTGCATCAGTGCTACCAGTTGTCTTAGCCTCGACAATAACGTATTCTCCGGTATTTTCGTCGTAAGCAATGACGTCTGGACCGATCTCTGAGGCGTCTCCTTCGTCGAACCCGCCTTCAGGCCAGACGATCTCGTATCCCCGTTCTTCCATCAGCTCTACAGAGACTCGTTCACCAGCACTCCCATCAGTCAGGTCGGTGGGGTTATCGGCGTAGGTCTGGACGAACGCATCCCGGTCGTGGACGCAGTAGTAATCCGTCGCAACGTTATTTTTAGTTTTCTGATATTCGCCGCTAAACAGCGTATACGTGCTCGACGACGAGAACCGACCGGTAACCTGTTCGTCAACAGCCATATCGATATCTGTAGCATTTAGACCGCATTGACTGTCGTTCTCGTCATCGTCGTCTGAATACTGGTCGTAGATGTTGGACGCCTTGTAGAGATTGAGAACGAAGTCACCGACAGTCCGGATCCAGAGTTTTTGACGCTCGCTGAGGCGCCACCACTCTTCCTGTCCGGGCGCGTCGTCGATATCGTCCTCGCCTATTTTATCGGAGCCATCTTGATCAGTATCCTCTTCTTTCTCTCGCTCGATCGTGTCCTCAACTGTTTCGACGCTGGTGGCACCGATGATCGTCGAGCCCAGTATATACAGTGCGATGTGGCCATCGCCATTCGGGTTCTCCCCGATGACGACATCGTATCCCTCCGACGTTTCGGCAACCACTTCGGTAGACAGGACGTGATCGATGTCTGCTGGCGAGTTCAGCGGCGAGGTTTCGTAGACGTACTCTGCTCCGTATCCGGCGACGTATTCAGCGTCCCCACGAACGGACGTGGCTCCCGCTACCAGCGTCAACGGCAAATCGACATTCCCGTTCTGGAGGAGTGCCTGTGTGTCAGCAGAGAAGTCTTCTTGAGTCCACTGTCTGACGACAGAACTTGTCGGGACGGTCCGCTGGTAGCCTTGCTGGACCCCACTCGCAGAGCCTGTCGTCTCGGCGATGAGACTATCTCCTAATCAGTATTGTAGTTTGAATTATTGTAGACTTTAGATCTAAAATCGCGGTCAGTGATAGCGTTCCGTTTTCGCTAGCGAGAGACCGAGCTGGTCGGCGACTTCCTCACACTGCTGGCCCTCGTGTCCGCACTGCTTGGGTGGTTCCGTGACAGCCATGAAAACGCCACCTGAGTCGAGTTCTTCGACGTAGTAGGCCGGGGCCGACAGGACTTGCTCGCGACCGATTGCTTCAACCGTTTCCGGACGGAAGACGTTGTACTCGTACAGCGGTGGTTTGGTCCTCGTCGCAAGGTCTTCGACCGTCTCATCTTCGCCGATAGCGAGGCCACCGCGGCGGCCAAAGCCCCATTTTGGTTCGAGAATGTTTGCGGCTTGAGCAAGTACTTCGACAAACTCTTTCCGCATTTTCTTCACTTCGGGAGGAGAGCCATGATCATCTGAATCTTTCATCGCGTAAATCCAGGTTGAAAATTGCAAATTGGGCTTTGATAAGTCTGACAGTAGACCCAATTCGCTCTTGCTCCGTGCAATTGTCAGATCATCGTGGCTCAGCAGCACCTCAACTGACCACTCTGGATACGTAGATATTGTTTGGAGTATCTCTTCACGCCCTCCGACTATATCTACTTCATTGGTGTATTCATCTATTTTACTGGCACGTATCCCATATTCTCGAGGTCCGCGATCTCGCCTACCGTACTCCGGGAACGCGTTAATGAGCGTCTCGAAGATATCACTAGACGGTTCCTCATCGAGGACATAGGTAAGTTCAATCAGATCGTAATCTTCCATTAGTAGCCTCCAATTTAATCCGTGATAATTGATCCAGAGCCTTCATCGACCACTTTGATCGTAATGTCTGCAGACCCCCATTTGCTCTTCTGCTCCCATTCCGTAATCTTTGAACTGACCAAGTTTTGATCCCCAACGCGATTCGCCCGGATCTCCAGTGTGTTGCCATCGAAAGCAACATCCTCATGTTCCTTCATAGTTCTAAGGGCACTGTCTAGTTGAGGGATTGAGAAGTGAGCAGGCCGTAGCGAGAGGTGTTCATGACACTCGCAGATCTGCTCAGCGAAACGTTGGAAACGGACGGTCAAGACGTTTGGGAGAATGAGCGTACCCCGACACCCGTCCGGCGATTCGGGGTGCGTCTCCGCTCGGCGGGCTGTCGATCAGGGAGACGGTCGCTATCTTAGACCTGCTGGGTGTCGATCGTTCTCACGGCGCGGTCTGGAATTGGGTGCATACACTGTCTGAAGCACAGAGCGACCCGCCGACGGCGAAGCCGTCGCGGGTCGCGGTCGATGAGGAACAAATCGAGATCGACGGCGAAAAGAAGTGGTTGTACGCCGCTGTCGATACCGAATCAAAGCTGCTGCTTGAAGTTGACGTGCTCAGCCGCCGCGGGACTGACCCCGCGGCGGCGTTCCTGCACCGGCTCACTCAGAAACACGACGTTGCCGAGACAGTGTTTCTCGTTGATGCTGGCGGCTATCTGACTGCCCTCTCACGTCACGATTTGAGCGGTCGGCTCGACTACCGAATCCGGAACCACATCGAAAAGTGGTTCCAGACTGTGACCATGCGAATCGACCGCTTTCACTCCTTCTGGAGGGGCAGTCAATCCAGCGCGAAACAGTGGTTACGACGCTTCAGACACCACTACAACCACGAACGACCGAACCAAGCACTCGACGGGCGAACGCCAGCTGAGGTCATCCAGAACTAGACAGTGCCCGACAGACAATTTCTAATTTCCAGATACCCAATATCGAAGAATTTGCGGATGGAGGCTTAGGCTACTGCTGATATACTACTCTTCTTCGGTGGGCTCGGCCGGCACCCGGAGATGGTCTTTCAGATAGTCGGGCTGGGGAAGCGAAATCCGCTCGTCGATGCTGTATTGTCCGACAGCGTCGGGCAAGTACTCACTTTCAATATCGATCTCCAGCCCGTAATCTCGTGCCACAAGGTAGTATACGGCTGCCGAGAGCGGAAGCAGTTCCCGCCAGCGGGGGAAGTCCTCAACATGCTCTCCGTGGTAGTTAAGCATTTGTTCAATACCGTTGGCAACTCGGTCCGAATCATGCTCAATGAGCCCTATCTGGACGGCCCGGGTTCCAGACAAATACTCACCCGGGTTATCCAGTGCCTCCTCGAATTTATCATGAGCGCGCTTTGCATCTGCGGGTTCGTCGGCCAGGAGTGCTGCCAGAAAACTCCCGATCCAGTAGTAGTGCTCTGGGTCGGTGTGGCGATCGATAAACTCAAACGAGTGCATTTGTGCGGCCAGTGTCGTAATCAACCGCTCGTCACCAGATAACACGGCCCCGAAGATCCCCCACATTGCTCGTACACCTCCAGTACCCAGTGTTGATTTGGGGATTTCGTCGGTCCGGGTCTCTATCAAGTGGATGAACGAGCGGTTCGCCAATGCAAGGCGGGCGGCCCACTCCCGCGCTTCGGCCACGTTCCCCAGCAGCAATTCACAGGCGACGATCTCTTCCGCATCGTGGGAGAGCCCCCCCAATGCTGTGGTATAGGGGTTTCCGTGTTCTCGGTTGTTCTCTATCGCCCAGTATGAGTTCTCAACGCCGCTCTTTAGTTCATCACTCCGGTCTTGGAGTTCGCTCTGTGTAACCATTGGTTAGCTCCCACCACCATCACCGAGCTTCAGGTATCGGACCTGCGTGAACAGTTCATCCATGTATTTGTTGCCATCTCGTGGGAACTTAGCGCTATCCGTCGAAACCGTTCCGCCACCGCGGTTGTCGGTAGCGTACACGGCTTCGCGTCGATAGCCTCCGGATTCACCGGGGCCGGATCTGATTGCCCGATCGATTGCATCTTCAACCGTATCCGTTCCATACCGTGTCTTGATATCGGGTCTGGCTCCATCCGTTCTTAGTGTGTATTCACCTTCTTGCCACGAGTTTCTGACCCAATCATGAGTCATCTGGCCGACCTCCTCCGTCTCGTCTCCTTTTAAGGTGATCTCGCGAGAGGAATCGAGCGAACTAGCTCCTGCACCACGGTTGTTAGCCCGGTACTTCGACTCGATAACCACGATTTCACCGCTTCCACCCTTGGCATCAGGATCCCAGGCGATGATGTCGATTCCATTGTTGCCTCCGGGACAGTCGCTGCCACTGCAGAGAACATCGTATCCGTCCCGTTCGAGCATATGTGGTGCAATCTCGTCTTCGAGGAGTTCACCTCGCTTTTGACCATCTGCATCGCTCCATCGGGACCAGCTAACACCCGCTTCCTCAACGAGTTCTTTCCGGCTCTCCGGGTAGTAGTTCTCAACCGTGACACTCCCGTCCGAACCATGATCATCTGGTTTCGTGATGTCGACATCGCCAGAGACGGCGTCAATATCCACCTGTTCGGAAGTGCCGGGGAAATCCCGGTGAGACGTATCGCTATCCAGATTTTGTTGGATTTTGTTCTCAGGAATAGTTCCATCGGCGATATCACGAAGCAGCTCCCGAGAATCCGACGGGTCCATTCGGCGGAAGTCAATGATCTGAACTACCGTTCGACCACGCGGCGCAGTCGATGGATTGATCTCACCCTTCTTGATGGCTTCACGATAGTATGCCGCTGCAACTGGCTGCTCTTCGGCTAATGCGTTGTATTCTTTGGTGAACCGTTGTCTATCGAAATCGGGCGCATCGGAGAACTTGATGACGGTATCGACGAACTCCTTGTCGTAACAGCTCCGCGACAGGGAGGGTGCACCAACGCGATAGTGAGCATTGCCGGAAGGAACAACACCACCGCTTACCTTGCGGGGCCCCGGCAAGCAGTTCGATGAGAAGAAGTCTTCTATCGTCTCATCACTGAGGTCGCCCGCGAACCGGACTCCAGCAGGCCCTGTTCGGTCGATTACGTCCGCTAGCTGTTGCTGGTTGTCAATTCCTTTGTAGCTCTTAGCACTCTGGGCAACATCAGCTGCGGTAACCTGATCACCCTGCTTCCAGCTATTGTGGAGATTGTTCCGAACAGACGGATCAAGATCACCACTCAAGAACGCCGCTTGCTGGCCGTCGTCCATCCGACGGAGCATCCGTGAGACCTGCTTGGGATTGTTCTCAGCCATCAGCTTCCCGGCGGCCTCCAGTTCCGACGGGGAGCGACTGCCAAGGTCGGCATCTCGGAAGTATCGGGCTGAGAGCTTCCGTTGCTTGGTATTCAGATCGTAGACTTTCTGAGGTGTCTTATCGGCCACATAGTGACGTGTCCGAACCACCTTCCCGACCGTCCGTGAGTTACGTAGTGAGTATCGCGCGAACGGGCGCTTGGCCTGATCAACGCCAAATGATGCCACACGCCCGACACCCCGTGCCGGGAGCTCGCTCGCGTATTTCACTTGTCTGGCTGCGGTGACCGACTTCCCTAAGTAGCGAGTGTTTTCGATTTTATCTATCGCGCGTGCAACTCTGCTTGATTCTTTTATTGCCTTTACTGCAGCTGTCCCGGTGAGTTCTTCGAGAACAAGAAACGCGATGTAGCCGTCGAAGTATCCCCGCGCAAAGCTCTCGTTCTCTGGTTTCCCCGCTGGATAGGGATTGTTTATCCGCTGTCGTTGCTTGAATTTGGAGACCATAGAATCGTATGCTCTCCCAGAATTTGCCAGCGTACTCGGAACCTGAGATAGTCCCGCTGCTGTCTCCACTGGATGTGAGACAGTATATCCAAGCTCTCCAGCACCGTGCATGAGCCCAGACCCACGTCCGAATGTCTTTGCTCCGTACGTTCCGATCGTGCCGTAGCGTCCCTGTAGATTGCTGACAACGTTGTTCGACCGCGTCAGCGCGGGAATATGTCGCTTGTTACCGTGGCTGTCGTAGGCATGAATATATACTTTAGTTCCGCCTGCGAAGGTCCCTGCACTCTGGAGTGCGTTTCCAGTTAGATCCTGACTGTAGTGATATTGCGTATGTCCGGTGAAGTTCGTGCGGTCGAGAGTTTCGTTTCCACGCAGAGCAATACGAACAGTGCCAAGCCCGCTTCTATCGCGCACAAGAAAGTCAATCACGTAGTGGGGACCGGACCAGCCGGGATTATACGAGTCAGTACGTAGGTATTTGATAGCTGGACCCCGAATATCGTGTAGTGTTGGGTCCTGACCGTTGCGGAGTTCAGTCGTATCCGAGACTCCGTCTTTGTCGGTGTCTACTTGCCGTGGATTCGTCCGATACCGCCACTCATCTGCGTCCGAGATTTCATCTCCATCAGTGTCTGGGTTCAGAGGCGACGAAGTGACATTCAGTACTGTCCCTGCGGCTTGAAGATTGAGACTCTGGTTCTCTGTGACCATCGCCTCGCGCAAGGCGTTGGCCTCGGTTTTAGAATCGAAAACGACAATTGTCGTGTTCCTGACTTCCCGGGCATCGCTGAGGCCATCGCCGTCAGTGTCAACTGTTGTTGGATTACTCTTGGCAATTCTGTAGGTTCGCGTCATCGTAACCGTCTGCGGACCAGCCTGGAACGAATCAACCCGTGTTATTAGATTTCCAAGCTCTTGCCCATCGGAGAGACCATCTCCGTCGGTATCGGCATCGGTCGGATCTGTTTGGATCGTCTTCCCGCTACCAATCCGTGTCTCAGCCCGCTCGACAGTATCTGGCAGTCCATCGCTATCGCTATCCCGCTTGACGCGTACTTGGTCGACTGAAACGGTTCCGTTCTCTGCCGTTACTGCCAGTTCGAGTCGGCCGTTCGTTTCGGTACTCGACGCATTGAGTCGGTAAACATCCCGCTCGGTAATGGACGCATTGTCGAGGACACTGCCATTCGCGGTCTGGAGTGCAACCCGACCGCTGCCGGTCGATGTGGCATTGATCTGTACGGTGAAGTTCTTGATCCGGTTAAGCGATCCAAAGGTGCGCGTCACCTGACCATGCTCAGATGTCTCGTTGGACGAATCATCGTCAGGAGACATAGCAGAGCCGTTGATGATTGCCGACTCTCCGAAGTATGATGGATCATCATGGTTATCAGAAACATGATACTCAATTCCGCCGGATTTGAGGGTCGTATCGACGCCAGAGATGTTGGCATACTGGTTGCCCTTGGCGTCCGTCACGGTGAGTGATACCTGGCCGTCCTTTCCCCACTCGATGCGGCTACGGAGCCAGCGGTCTTTGGGGAGTTGCGTATCTGTTTCCGCGAAAACATACTTGCTAGAACCGTGTTCCCTTCTGAGTTGAATCGGACTGTCACCCTGCCCGAGATAAGCAGTGTAGAAGTGATCAGCTTCATCCGTGACACCGAATCTGAAGCCCAGATCCCGTTCTTGTCCGTATTCGACGCCGTTGAAATGGACCCAGAAATCGAACGTATCACCTGCCGACGGGTACCGGTCAAGGCCGCTCCTTGACTGGAGTTTGACACCAGATGCGACTTCAAGCAAGTTGCTCCCGTTCCGCGGTGTCACTTGGGGCGAGTCGGTTACTCCCACATGATCGGACGGACCCTCGCGGAGATAATATTCGGACAAATCACCGTCTTCGAAGGTATCGATCGATTTCAGGCCGGTAGTCGAATCGTCTCCCGGACTCGTCACCTGCAGGCTGCTGTTCGTTACGCGAGCTTGTGCTGCCATCCCTTGTGTCTGAGTCCACAATGAGAGATTCGCGATGGTCGCATTGGTAAAATTCTGATCAACACTCCAAGGGGAGGTGCGATTCCCGTCGAACTGTTTGGCCCATTCCGTATAATCCATCGCCGCGTACCGCGAGAAATGCGGCGTCTGTGTCCGTACAGTATCGTTCGCCGTATCGACCGTTGTATTCAGCGGGACGTAGGTTTGGGCCGACCGGTTGTATCGGAATATCGCCAGCGTGGATTCATTGTTCGGCACCGCCGACTCATTGTAGGAGAACGCAATGGTCGCGTTATCGAACTCACGTTCACTTTCGAATTCGACGACAGGTGAAACGCTTGCATTCTGTAAGGGTTCAGTGACAACATGTCTGTCGGTTACTGCCGAAGTACTCACGCTGGGCGCGACATCGCCGGAGCCGTTGACTCGGACAGTCAAACCCAAGTCTTCGTCCGCTGTCGTTGTCGTGAACGTCTCGTTGCCGTCGCGGACACCATCGCTGTCCGAGTCCGGATTTGTCGGATCGGTACCCAGTGCGATCTCTTCGCCATCGGGTAAGCCGTCATCGTCGGTGTCCGGATTCGACGCGTTCATTCCATGTTCGATTTCGCGTCCATCGGTGAGGTCATCGCCGTCGGAATCAGCTACGAGCGGGTTAGTCCCAGCCTCGAGTTCTTCGCCGGTAGTCAAATTATCCTGATCTGGATTCCATTCGGAATCTGAGACACTGTCCCCGTTTGTGTCAGAGTTGGTCGGATCAACGCCTTGGAGCCGTGATTCGACGTCATCAGTGAGTCCGTCACCGTCTGTATCATTGCTGCGAGGGTCAGTTCCGAGTCGGTATTCGCGATATGCCGGTAACGTATCATTGTCCCAGTCTTCTGCGCCGTCAATCACAGCATCCCCGTCAGAGTCTGCTACCTTGGGGTCGGTCTCCGTGACGTTTCGCTCGTAGGCATTGGGTAGTCCATCGCCATCAGTGTCATTCGAGGGCGTCGAGCGCGTGGCGACGACGAGCCACTGGATATCCCCGACGTCGGTTCGGTTGTCACCCGTGTAATCATACGCACTCCAGTTGGCACCGGCTGCTGTGGTCCCCAGATGACGCAACAGTGCGTCAGCATCGACGATATTGACAGCACCATCGCCGTTGACATCTTCATAGAGTCCGTCGCCATCTGGATCAGTAGGCTGGTTATCACCGACGAGTGGGTACGGGTGAGAGTCGTTTTCTCGGGGCCCTAACTGCTCAATGGCAGTTGCATTCGGCTCGGTTGAGCCATTCCAACTGGTCGAAAGTGGTCCGGTCGCCTGGTTCCCGGCCGTTGAGGCGGGTGTTTGCGGTTGTGTACGTGTTGGCTCGTTTCCGGCCGTGGTAACAGCCTGGTTTCCAGCACTTGTACCAAGGGTATCATTGCCGGCCGTCTGCAACGGGCCAGCCCCGGTACCGGTCATCATTCCCGAGACCGGACCGACAGTCACTAATAGTAATACTCCAAATAACGCTTGTAATTTTGTCGTTGAACTTGCCATATAAACCCCCACCAGAGGTAGTATTGTGAATTTGAATCAGTAACCAGAATACTTAATCCTACTTATTGAGACAGTATATTTAATGAGGAAGCTTGCGACAGTATTCGGCCTTTGTATAGCAGTATCCCTCTGGGCGGGGATCGCGATGGGGGCAGGAACGACCAGTGTCGTGGTCCAGCCTTCGACTGACACTGTTACGGTTGGAAACACAACCACTGTTGATATCGTAGTCACGTCGACCACAGACGGGGTTGGTTCACTGGATCTCGATATTGCAAGCACCAACGGATCGGTTGCAACAGTCTCGAACACGTCTGTTGCTGGAAATCCAGAAACAGTCCAGTCTGCCGAGGAGGCAAACGGCGTCCGTATCGCGGCGACTGGAATGGATACCGCCGACAGTGGCTCGATATCTGTTGTCTCTGTCACGCTCACCGGCGAGGCTGCCGGGACGAGCGATGTGGATCTGACCGTTGCAGCCGTCGGTGATGAATCCGGGACCGCATACAATGTCACCAGCGTACGCGATGGAACACTGACAGTCGAGTCCGGAGATAACACGGCAGCAACCCCAACGGAGACGCCAACACCGACTCCGACTGAGACAGAAACTCCAACTTCAACGGAGACACCAACAGAAACTCCTACCGAGGAGGACTCTTCCAGTTCCAGCGGTAGTAATGATGATGGTGATGACGGTGATGACGGTGATAGCGGTTCCAGCAGCAGTGACTCTGATGACACAGCAACAGCGACGGACACACCGACAGTAACGGAACCGACGCCCAGTGACACCCCAACAACAACGACGACCGCAGTGACTGAACGCTCGACCGAAGCGGACACCGAGGAATCAATCCCGACCCAGACCAGTAGTGGTGGGCCAGCAATCACGCCGAACGTGACGGACACACCGTCTCAGACCGCGGCCACAGACAATGTCGAGCCGTCTGGCACCTCACCTCCGAATCTGCTTATTGGTGGGAGCATGATCGTCGCTGTTCTCGGTGGGATCATCATCTACCGTCGATTGTAGAAACGATTCCAAGGCACACGATACGTTCTCACCTCGCAGACCGGCTCAATTGGAGGTCGTCTGTCGCTTCCTTGTGAAGAGCTGTCGGCAACCTACTCACCGCCGATGATATCGTTCGCTTCGTCGCGTGTCCGCTTTGCGGCCTCCTGTGCGTAGCCTTCGTGGGTCGTCTCGATAGACTTGTGCCGGAGCACGTCCTGTGCCAGCTGTGGGTTCTCGCGATAGATTTCCCGCCCGAGGCCACGGCGGGCGCCGTGGGGTTTCAGCGGCTCATCGAAGTCGTACTCAGACCACTCACAGAGTTTGGCGAGGATATCCCGAGCCGACTGCGTTGTGATCGACGGCGTCGGGTCAAGTGCTTTTGCCGCGTTGTCGAGTCGCGGAAACACGGCCTCATTCTTGTCAGGCTCTCGAAGTTGCTTCCAGCGCCGCAACGGACTGAGCGCATCGTCGAGGATCGGCGCAGACTCGCGGGTTCTGTTCTTGCCGAACACCTGCATCGTACCGGTTTCGAGGTCGACATGACGCCACCGCAGGCCGTTCCGTTCTTCATCATCAGAAACAGCGACGAGTTCTGCACTACGCGCACCGGAGTACGCGAGTAGGAAAACGAGTGCCTGGTCGCGATAGGCCGCCGTGCGGTCGACGTCATCGCTTTCGCCGGCGTCGTCGACGCGGGCGGTCGCAGTGGCACAGATGGCGTCGCGGTCCCGTGCAGTCCAGTACTGCTGGTCTGTTTCGGTCTCATCGGTCGGGAGCGGACCTTCGGCGTGGTTGGTCTTGGCCGGGTTCGTCGGGATCAAGCCCTCATAGACACCCCACGTGAGAAATGAGCGGACGTAGGCGAAGTACCGACGAGCAGTCTCCGGTGAAATATCGTCTCGGTCATCAGCTCGAGCAAGGTCACGAGCGTATTGCCGACAAAGGTCGTCGTCAACGTCCTCGGGACTGCTGATTCCATGCTGGTCCCGTGCCCACGCTGCGAACTTTCGCAGCACGCTCGCGACATTTGTTCGGTAGCGCCCGGAGTCGATATCGACGAGTCGTTTCTCGATGGCTGCTTCGAGGGCGTCATCCCCGGGAGTAGCGTCGTATGCAGGCGGAAGACGATCCATGCTTCCCGTACAGCGGCCTCCCGCCTAAAACTGGTGGTGCTTAATATTATAATACAAACCTAATCTCAAAACAAGAATTCTCGCGTCTCAGCACCTCTATAGTGCTTAGAATTGAGATACCGATGTTGATAAAGTGCATATCGCTATATCTAATTTCACGGTGGAGGACTCCAAGATAGGCCGGCTGATGCGCGGGATTTCAGACGTTTCAGCGGTTACGGTGGGTCGAAGATAACGCGAAATCGGCGCGTGATGAGTCTGTCAGCCGTGACGTGACAACTGGAGTCGACGACTGCCGGAAATCCTCTCAGGCGGGCCAGCGCTGCCGCTGGCCCGCCGGGCAAACTCCACGGGAATCAGGTGATTATTCTGGTGGTCCGAGGCCAAGATCCTGCTTGGCAATGGTGAGGAACGTTGATGCACGTACGCAGGTCCCCGCTCGCTCGTCGCCGAGCGAGCGTTTCACCAGCACATCGATGAGCCGCCATAGCGAGTACAACAAACAGGCGAAGATGAAATTGAAAAATCGGTAGCTGTGGTCTGTACTGGTTGTTTCTGCCATCATCGACTTGCTCTTCTTGTAGCCATTTTCGATTCCCCACCGGTTGGCGTACTGTCGCGTGAAGCGTGCTATCTTGTGAATTACTGCTGTATCGCTCGCTCTACCGTCTGAAATGTCGATATCCGGATGGTTCGTCTCGAAAACGACGTGTCGTATGCCGTCCTCGGAGACGGCATACGACTCCCTGTAGGCACTTTCCTCCACTGTCTCCAAGAACTCCGTGCCGAGATCCCATTCGGCGGTTTCCTCTTCCGAGATGTCTACGAATCTTTTGAGAAAATCTTCCACTATTTCACGACGAATCCGCTGTTTCTGGGTCTCTCCGTCGGGAGCCGACGGTTCGTCGGCTTCCGACACGTCCTCGGTTTCCTCGGTTGTTCCACCGTCGGGTAACATCTCATCGCTTCTCACGTTGGCTCGTGGAACCCAGAGACGCTTTCGCGGCGGCCGCTGGCCGGCCGCCGCTACGGATTCAATGTGGATCGTGGTATCTTCACGGGCTACCTGCTTTGCTGTGAGCTTTTCCTCACGGTACATTTTCGACGGATTCAGGTAGTAAACGCCGTGCTTTTCGCAAACTTCCTTAATGGCGTCGTGCTGGAACTCACGGTCCATGAGAACAAGATCGATAGTGACCATCTCTGTTGCGTGCGTGAGCAACTTATCGACGATTTCGTCGCGAGCCATTCCTTTGACGACTGGCACTGCATCAAGAACGATTGGGAGGTCGTTACCGACCAGTTGGACGGTCGCGTACTGGTACGCGACCTCCCGATTGTCTTCTTTTGTTCCAATAATCTGTGTCTGTAGCTCCGTTGTATCGCGTTCTCCCCAGAATTTCTTTCCCTCGGTGATGTCGATTGCAACGGTCTGCTTGCCGGTAAGCAGTCCCGCTTGTCTGGCGCGAGCGATGACATTGGTCATCGCCGCGCGGTGGTTTTGGCGGTGCTGTTGGATTGAGAGGTCGCGAATAGAGTTGCGGTGATACGATCCAGTTGGCGTGCGGTCCCGGGTCGAGTCTTCAACAAAGTCGTTAGCACCAGTCTCCGCGTAGAGGTCTTCTCGACAGCCCAGGAACGTGTGTAACTCCAGAAAGGCGTTATCGTGTATCTGGGTCTCGTCGGGCCGGTCGAAATCGACGACCGGCCCGACAAGTGGTTTAGCTGTCTGCCAGATCTGCTTGGTCGTCTCCCGAGCGTGTTTTCGTTGGGAGCTGGCACTGGGTTCCTCGTCTTCTTCAGTGGCTTCGTCAGCCGTAGACATCCGGTCAGCAACATCGACTCGGCGGATCTTGGCAACGCGGACGACCTGTTTGATAGTCGCTCGCAGTTCCTCACGGAACTGCTCGGTAAATCGTTCGTGCCAAGCGTTGTACAGCGTTGACTGGTCGGGGCGAGAATCGACGCCGAGCGCGTCGAGTAGCGACGGCTCGGCGTCAAGGTACTGGCAGAGCGCGGTTTCATGATTCCAGTTATGATAGAGCCGGATCAAGTGAAGTCGGGTGACAAGATCGAAATCGGTCGTATTGGCGTGCCATTGCGGGTACGGATCATCGATTGGCGTGCCGCCAATCGTGATCGGTAACCAGGCCAGAAAGGCCTCAACATCATTGTGTTCATCGTGACCAAACCAGTGCGTTGCGAGGTGGAAGGCGCGTTTGGACAACGGTTTCTGTGACCCATCTTCAGTCTGGAGTCCCCAGACTAGGCGGGCGTGCTTGTCTGATTTCTCGTGAAGCGGTTCGAATGCTTCTGCACGGGTCGTGGCTGTGTGGGCCATCGACTGTCGCGATGGCCCACACGCCACTCAGGCCATTCATAGAGACTAACGATCACAACAATGCGGTCGTTCAGTTCTCCGTGGAATCCCACGCATTGGGATCGCTATTTCGGACTACACCACGGTGGGAAGTTGAGACTACAGCGGGTTTAGCGAGGCTGTAATGCGTGTATTTGGACGATTAAGTGATCGGAAACAGGTTCAGATTTACTCTCAATCACCCGTTCTTGTTGCACTACTAGCTATATTGCCGAATTCCGAAGATGGTCAACAGTGTAGCCACTCGACACCGCGCTACCCCAGATCGAGTACAGGAGGCACGCGAACGCGAAACAGAAGAACCGCAACCCGAAATCCTTCGACGTCGTCGCGGCCATGAATCGCTTTATCGACCTGTACCCGCTCTCAATCTTCTACGATACCGTGTTCGGCAAAATAGGAGCTGCTAGTGTTTGTTAGGAATACCGAATACTACCCGAAAACATCATGCTCAGCGTCTTTTTCTGTCGGTGGAGCAGCATCAAGTGACTGATGGAATTTGCGCAATACTATAACTTCCAACGACGGCATTGAGCGCTCGATGAACGAATTCCAGTTCAGTGTCACTAACTAGACAGTGCTACCAGTGTACATTTGTAAACACTCATATCGCGGAAACGTGGTAAATTCGCAGCAAGCAGATTTCTCAACCACCGGCCCTGTGGGATACTGTAGCTAGAGTGCTATTGCACCGGTTGGTCCAACTTTCTGATAGTGGCGTCAATCTCACTTTTTTCTGTCTTATTGAAATCACCCGGACCTAACCACTCCCCTTTCATTTCTGTCTTCAATAGCGTTTTGCTATCAGCGGGATCTTTTGACAGATGTCCGTAGCCTAGAGAATACAATGACACTGGGACCTTCGTCGCGTCCTTGTTGAAATACTTGTGTGGATATCTATACTTTTGTTTTACATCACGGCCGACTGTTGATTGTTCTGTTCGCTCCACGTAGGGTGTATCTATATCGACACTGAGCCCTGCCGTAGCACCCGGATCGCCGCCACTAGCTCCAACAGAGATGCTCAAACTAGTGTCAACAGACCCTGTTACGTTGCCTTTTGGTTCTCTATCTTTTATTTGTGGGTCGCCTAGGTCAGATTTGGTCCACTTCTGCTTCAGCCAAGATCTGAAGTTGGAGGTCTTGTCTTTCAATTTAATTGTGTCACCAAATCCATAATCAAAATTATCATAGCTCGCTGGAATTTGTTTACCGAGTAAACTTACCAAGTATGCGTCTTCTTCAGCATCAATCTTCCATGCTTCCACCCACGTACTTAGTCTTCCAGCAACTTCGGTTGGGTTAACATCGAAATCATAGCAGAATATTTCATGGTTTATTGTCCCAATTTTAGTAGTTTTCCCCCTAGGCTCAGTTTCACTTGCCCCTTGTTGCTGTATCTTCACGTCACCCTCGTTTGAATGCTTCTTTATAAATTTATCAATAGACTTGTGCGATGGTTTGGGCAAACTGTCTGACTCGGATTGTAGCGTAACTGACTTACTTACGTTTTCAGGTTCGGAAACGATCTTTTCAACTGGCGTTCTATTTTTTATAGCAATAGCATATCCAGTAATTGCTTGGGAAGAATATGTCTTGATATTTCCAAGCATTTTCATATCATCAATCCTGTCTACTTGAGTGCTAACTTTCTCCTTTTCGTTATTATCGTTTTGTTCCTTCTTTTCTTTCGATGAGGCAACCTCGGATTTCTCTACAGCAGTTTGACGCATTTCTCGAATATCTTCATTTTTAATTGGATTATTGCTGTCTCCTTTTTTGTACTCGATAACTGTGGCTGGAGGGTCACTATTTGCACTTACGCCACCACATAATGATAGCGCAGTAGCAGATCCTATAAGCTTCAGAGCGGTTCTTCGGGAGGTTCTTTTTTGCACCACACTCATCACTGTGATATCCAATATTTTAAACTTAATAGTGTGACATGACGTGAGATAATTATTAATCCGGAGAACATAAATAGCAAGAGTTGATATGTGTAGACATGAAAACAATTACAGTCTACGGAATTGCATTGATTGCCTTTGGGATTCTGTTACTCGAATCGGATCTCTCCCAATTCATTGAACCAGGAATGTTTATTGGAATTCTCGGTTTATTTGTGTCGACTGTAGGTGTCATGCTTCAATATCTCTGGGATGGGGTTGAATAGAATCCAAGCTTCTAGATACTATTCCTGGTAGATACTAGAGAGAATTAGTCACGTATAGTTGTAGAAAGTGATTGGATAGGAATCGTGCTGAATAACCTATAGCGTAGAGCATGTCATGAAGTTATCCCAAGCTGATGGGTGCCAACAGCGGTTTCCTCGGATTATCCAGATCACTTTTTTTATTGGTCTTCCGGACCTCCGTGAACACACTGTTGTGATTGAGTATAGCCGGGTGAATTGCTGAAAATATGGGCTGACATATTACTATTTACAAAATTGGGTGCTACTCAGTGGTACAAATAGGGCAAGGATAAGCGAGCGAGGTGCGTTTTTTATACATTGACGAATTCCCGCGTAACGGAAAATTTACCCTTTAGTGGTTAAAATCAAGAGGTGGAACTGCGGTCAGTACCGTGACCGCACCTACAAGACTCTCCCCCTTCCGCTTAGTCAGAATCTGTAATGAGGAGACCGAAGAGCGTCATCTGCACCTACCGAACTTTGACAAAGATAAATAAAGCGCGCCCGAGAGAACTACGTGATATTGGGTGCGCTGAGAGTTGAATCCCCCAAAGTACGAAACTTAGGGTCAGTCTTAAACTAAGTCAGGACGAGAAACGATTACACAATCAAGGCTCTAATCCTTATCGCCGTAGTTTTGTTGCTAATGAGTCAAGTGAAACGGGTGAGTTTGCTACAGACCGCCAGTAAATTCGTATGGATGCGGAGAATTCGTGAGAGGAAATAGAGCTACCAGTCAGTGCCACGAAACTCGCTCTTGCCAACCCCTACCTATCTGTTATGTGAACTGAGCTTTAGAAAGTAGGGCAAAGAAATGCCAGCATTAGATAACAAGTGTACAAATATTATTTTGGGTGGATTGGTAACAAGTCTGAAAGTGACATTCTGAGTGTGTCATCTGGAAACTCCACTAGAGTACGAGATCCCGTTATCTCCAATTCAACCAACTACTATAACGATAGTAATCACTTTGAGTGTCGATATCGATATTTTAGACATTAATTAGCTTGGTCCATGTCTGAAATAGTTGTTTTATAGGCCAGCGCGGGGGCCAAAATCCACACTTCCGTATTTAGAAGTCCGAGAAGTCTTTAGCTAATGTCGGGGGCTGATCTCGCCTCGGATTAGTTAGAATGCGACGCATAGAGCGTACTCTCTCATCTCTCAAATCCTGATCGATGCAAATCGATGTTCGTTTGTAGCACTTCGATATCACCGAAACGTGTATGGAAAGATGAGACTACAGCGGGTTTAGAGTGGCTGTAATGCGTGTATTTGGACGAATCGTCAAGCGGAAGCCACTCCAAGTTGGCTCTCACCACCATTTTATGTTGAACTAATGACTATATCGCCGAATTTCGAAGATTCTCAAGAGCGTAGTCACTCAGACGCTGCGCGACCACAAATCGAGTTATCCCTACCCGATTCCAGTCTCCTTCTTCAACAACGTTAGTGTGTCATCTGCCGTCACCATCGGCGAGTGTTCGTACTCACCAGTCAATTCGACTTGTACGAGCAGATCCACCGCACGCCAAATCGAGTACAACAGGCACGCAAACGCGAAATAAAAGAATCGGAGTCCGAAGCCTTTCGATGTCATCGCGGCCATGAACCGTTTAATCGATCTGTAGCCGCTCTCGATCTCCCACCGATACCCATACTCAGTGAGGAAGCCACTACCGCGATTGGACATGAACACTGAATACTGGCGGTGGTCGTCATGCTCAGAGTCTTCCTTCCGTCGGTAGATCAGCGTCGTCTCGTGCCATCGTTCTATCCCAGACTACGCCTTCATACTATTCAGGAACTATGTCAAAATTCCACATGCATTGAGAAGGTCGGTCTCAATTTTTATCAGCGGAGGCCACAACTGAGCCTGCCGTCCAACGGTGAGATCCGGCTTTTCTGAGACTGCTGTTGAGATATTGTAGAATAGTATTCTATTTTAAAATAGTGTGCTATTCGTCCGGTTCTGAAAGAGCAGACTCGCGGGCTTGTTCGAACCGTTCGGCCACCTCTTCTACGATATCTTCCTCCACGACGGTTCGCAGAAGTGCATCAGTCATCTCGCGAACGACGATGTTCTGGTAGCCCTGTTGGTTGAGCTCCCGCTCTAATTCGTACTTCAGCCAGGAATCGAAGTCCTCAATCGTAGTCTCACGAGCATAGAAGGGGCGCTGTTTGGCAGCCTCGTAGCTGAACGCAGTATCGGTCATCGGGTCACGGGGCTTGACCGATTCTTGTACAGGGGCCTCCGCGGTTGTCTCCGAATCGGACGCCTCATCCGTCTCTTGTGTTTCGTCATCCGGTTCATCCTCGAGCGTCTCCCCGAGGTCGGCGAACGGGTCGTCCTCAGACATGACGGACCACCTCTCCTGCCTCAACGATGTGTGCCAGCTCGTCGAAACACTTCAACTGGTCACAGTCAGGGTCGAAGTCCAGCAGCGGTTTGCGCTCACCGTAGGCCTTCGTGATGCTCGTACGGTCCCGGATACCCGGTGAAGGTTTGAGGTCACCGGCGTCAACGGCCTCCCAGTCCGTAATCCGCGCGAAGTTCGGGATGCGATCTTGGAGATTATCATGCGAGTTGAGCCGTTCGAGCAACTGTCGATCCTGCGTCTGCTGGTCAATACGGCCGCTCAACATATTCGGAACCAGCGCCAGGACGTCGACGTCCATATGCTGCCGAAGCGGTGAAATCTGTCGTTCGATGGTCCGCTCTAGGCCGGCCATCGCCTCGTTTCCGGGGGCAAGCGGAAGCACTAGATTCGTCGTCGCGACGAGTGCGTTATCCGTGAGTCGGGACCGGTACGCCGGCGAATCCGTGACGATGTAATCGTATGTGTCTCCGAGGAGTGGGTCGACAACTTCTCGCTTGAGCAGTGCAGAGGGTTGGAACACGTCGCCGACGACGATCTCCCGTTCGACCTGTTCTAAGTCCTCGCTGGACGGGAGAATGTCGAACTCGTAGCCAGTATCGTAGACGACAGAGGTCGGATCAGCATCGTCGAAGAAGACGTCGCCGATAGTTTCTTCGGTGTTGTGATACTGGTCGTCAAAGCCTAAACCAACGGACGCGTGGCCGTTCGGATCAAGATCGATGAGGAGCACATCGTGCTCCTGTGCGGCCAGCTGCCGGGCGAGGTTGACAGCAATCGTCGATTTGCCGACACCCCCCTTCAGCATACACACCGATACAGCCCGAGAGTTCCCGTCGGTCTGTATCGAATTATATGGGCTATTCGGACTATTCGTTCTATCTATGCTATTCTTACTATTTGAGCCATCCATGCTATTCAGCAGTATCACCTCCTCTCAACTTAAATCTGTGGTGAATAGTGCGAATGATTTTCTATTCTGAAATAGTATTCTATTCTGAAATAGTTAGTGTAGAGTCAGTGAACGTGGCTCAGGAGACGAGCGCCAACGTGACATCCTCCGCGCCGTGAACGGCGCGGCTTCCCACGCATGGGGAATACCAGCTAAGTTTCGCTGTTGCTGGTAGAGGGTACCGACCCGTGGAACGCCGAGAGAGTCATTTGCGAGTGTTTCTCGCTCGTCTCTCGGTGGGTCGCGGTGCTGTCACAGACACTCCCATCCCGAGGCGAGTCATTGCCTGCCGGTTTCAGCGGCACGCTCTCTCCCCACGGGTCAGCCCGGTGTGCAACGTTGATTGCGCCGTTTATATCGCCCTGAAACTTCGTGATGTGGCACCCGTCGTTGGTACACCGGAACGTGGCTTGTGCGGCTCTGTTTCCGATGTGACCGCAAGCGTGGCACGTCTGGCTGGTGTACTCCGGTCGGACGTACTCGACTGGGATACCAGCCTCTCGTGCCTTGTCCTCGACACGGTTCTGTAACCGAGCAAACGCCCACGCATGGAGTCGCCGGTTCATGTACGAACCGTAGTCCAATTCTTCGCGGATGTACGTCAGATTCTCCATCACGAGTACCGGCTTCTCGAACCGGCGGGCATACTCAACAGCCCGCCGAGACGCCTTCTCGACAATATCAGTGAGCGCGTTCTGGTAGTGGTCGAATCGCTCGTCTATCCGCCACTCGGCGGCGTCACGCTCTTGGAGTCGTTTCAGAGTCGTGTGCATCTCCTTGCGAAGATGCTTCGCACGGCTCCCGTCACACACGAACGGGCCAGTTGGTGAACCGTCCTTGAGGGCACAGCCCGTTATCAGGGCGGTTTCACCAATATCCAGACCGATGTGCGTCACGTCGTCGCCGTCTGTCGCGTACTCGGGTTCTTCAACCGGAAATTCGACAGTGACGTGTAGCGTCCACGATGTGCGATTCTGTTGCAGGCGGAGTTGCCCTGCGGATGCGTCCCCGTCTACGAGGTCGTGCCAAAGCCCCTCTTGTTCGGGGTTGATACGAAGCGGTATCCAGAAATTCGTTCCGCGACCGGGTTGCGGTGCCCACCATGTGAACTCATAGTCTCGCGCCGGAGAGTGGTCAAACTCGGCGGCTTGGTTGGTGAGCCGAACCGGGTGGTCATCGTCTAACTCCTGTGCGTCGTAGGTGTCGTGAAGTTGTGGGACGTAGTTGCACAGTGCCGCTTTCGCCTGATACGGCAGGTCGTAGGGCGTCACCACGTCGCTGGTTGCGTTCATCGTGTCGCACCCGGCGTCGAACCCCTCGTGTAGCCCCTCACGGTAGGTGTCGAGCAGGTCACACAGTTTCCGCTCCTTGTGTGCTGTCGGCGGGGCAAGAGTCGCTTCGAGCGTCTTAGTCGCCGTTTTCATCCGTCTCTAACCCTTGTTCGATTAGCTCGCGGTAGGCACGCGGATGGCGGATACCATTCTCACGAGCGTACTCTTTGACCCGCTCGTGTAAGTCGCCACCGCGCTCCATATCTATCTCCGTTCGCACAAGAATTTGTACGTTTCTACCCCACTAAATACTTACGTTGGGTATTCAGCCAGGCAACAGTCACGGAGATTGTGGCAAGAGGCTTACGCGATTCACTCCCGCCCTGCTTAGTCCTCGGTTCCGACAGAGCGTCGGAACACTCGTCCTTCGCGGGAAGGGCGGGATTCTCTCGCTGAATCAAGATAGAGCGAAGTTCAGATTCGATATCCGTCAGTTCCTGGTTTCACTGGGAATGGGTCGTCACCGGGCAGGCGGCGACAGCGGCGGAGCTGAAGCACCAGCGATGGATGCGTCCACAGCGGCGGCCGCAGCTGACACGGCGGACACCGAGCCACAGCCACTGCGACGCCCGTGCCGGGCAACCCTGGAACCGATGCTGGAACCAACGCCGACACCGGGTGATACCAACTGCGAGTTCGGTGAGACGTTCACCGTCGGAGCAGTGACCAGACGATTGGCTTCGCTATCGGTCCCGAAATGAAGCACTTCTACGATGAGCTTCGTGCGAGCGATGGCGTTGACGTCGATCTGGGCAACGAGTTCCGTGACCAGCTAGAGCGGTTGGCGAATCGGCATCCCGAGGTCGCTGACAAGGCCCGACGAAAGTTTGAGATAGATTCAGAATAGGTCTAATTTAAGATTAGTATTAAACTGCCGTTTAGGGCGATGAAAAACCTCTATAGAAGTCGCAGCTACCACTCACACCTTCTATGCGGATAGCTCATCAATCGGAGCCAAGTACTCGTCCTCCCATTCCCGATGGGCTTGAAGATCTCGCACACCACGCCTCGTCAACTGATATTCGTTCTCTCGTCCGTTCTTAGCCTTCTTTTTGATAAGTCCCTTTTCGACTAGATCATCCAGCTGTGGATAGACACGTCCTACTGTGATTTCCTCAGAGTAGTACTCCTGCAGTTCTGCGGTCAATTCTGTCCCCATCGGACTGTCCATACCTGCGATAACGACCATCATATCGCGCTTGAAGCTATTCACATCGTACATCCTGTCAAACCAAATGCCACCTGCGAGAGTCATAATCTTATCCGTTCGCACTTAGCGTAATTCCACTTAATCCCCTTTTCAAACACTGTACTGCTACTTCATCTTATCCACAATGTTCATTTTATCAACCCCTCTTGCGTGGAGGCTCCAAACGATGTCCAATCCAACAGACGACGCATTGCTGACCGAACTCGCAACCCATCAGAATCGAAAGCTCATGCTCTGGCAGCTTGCAGCAGACGGGCGCACGTTTTGCGGCATCCAGTTCATCGTCCAGGAGCGTGACCTGCAGGCCGCACCCGTCGACGAACAAGTCCAAGCCTTCGCCGACGACATGCTCTTGGACAGTGAGATCCGCCCAGAGTACGATTCGATGGCTGACTGGGACGCTCTAGAAGCGAACCACGGTGACACTGCCGACCAGTACCTCTCGACCTGACCCGCCTCAGAGCGATTTTGTGCTGCCTCACTGGCTGGAGGCTTTCCAGTATGTTGCCTACAGCCGAACCACCGTTCGATCCGATCTTCGTCGAGGAACCGCCACTCAGTCCAAACTACGAACAGACGATCATCGACAACGTCGGCTTGCCATTCTACGCCGACGTTGACCGTCCAGACGAAGCGCCTGCTAATGAGCGTGAGCGAACTATCGACCTCGCGGAACGAATCCTGCGCGCCGGCGGCGTCCGAACTGGCTTCGGCCATAACGAGGAAGTCCGGACCTCGATGGAGTCGTGGGCTCCCGATGCCGGTGAAGAGTGCGACGCTGACCCCGGCTACTGGCGCACTCATGTTCTCTTGATGTCTCCTCAGGAGATGAATTTCGGGCAGCTAAACGGCGAACCCAAGGAGAAGCACAAGAAAGCCAAGACAGTGCTTGCCTGGGCTGCGGACTGTATCGACGCCGATGTTCTTCAGGAAATTGAGCGGTCCCAAGCCGAGGATATCAAGCAGGCGTGGCGGGATGCAGTAGAGGCCGAACTAACGCAGCGTGAGATCGAGCAGTTTGCTGAGGACCCGCCGGAAGCGCTCGATGGGTGGACGAGACTTGACGCCAACCACGACGCTGTCAAGGTCGCATACGTCGCTGACAACCACGGGACGCCATCGGTCGCGGCCGTCTTTGAAGACGCTGACAGCGAGTTGGAGGCGCTTGAGTTTACGCTGGAAGAGTGGCAAGAGAACGACGGCAATCCTCGTGAGGCCCGGCTGAACCGGTACTGCGTCACCACTGACGGCGACGGGGCCTACGCCCAACTTCGGTCGCATCTGCTGACATTCGAGGTCGAGCCGATGGAGCCACTCGAAGTGTAGGCCATTCCTGCGCTGAGCATGGTCACATCCCAGGTTCACCACACCGTGTTTCGAGTGTAAACACTACTGCTGTCTGGTGGTTTTTCACCGGAAATGGTGGTGTGTCTGCACGCGTGAGCAGTAGTCATTTGATGGTGGCAGTACTGGATCGAATATGTCGTTCAGTGTCAACTGGCACACGCTGTTGGAGGAGGCTGATGAACTCCCACCTGATGTAGTGCTGGTGACGCCACTCTCACATACGCCATTCCGGATCAGTGAGACACAGGAACACCGAATCATCGTCGACTACGTGGAAAAGGATGAGACACGACCACTCCAGCGCGAACAGTTCGAAACGCTGTTTCGGCGAGTGCATGACGAACCAAATCAGGAGTTCGCTCTTGACCGATTGCCACCCGACGCCGAACCCTTCGCTACGGTCTGGTCGCTCCATCCACGAATAGAGATTGATGAAGATGCCGGCATCATCCGACAGAGCGACCTCGAAACCACGACACAGATCGCTACGACCGGCGATGAGGATAAAGAAACCGAGCGCACTGAACCGGATCTGCAGGTGTACAGCGACGCACTTCTATTGACTGATGCGCTTGAGCGCCACGACGTCGACACGTTTGGCGATATCGAGACGGATACACTGGTGGACCTGTACACGATGCTGTCGGATGTCCAGCGGAGTGCCAACGACCTTCGGAAAGCGGTCGCTGACGTCATCCTGAGTCGGCTCCATCACGATCAGCCAGTCAGCGGGCAGTTTGGCTCCGTCCAGCGGACCGCACGCCGCCAACGCTCGCTCAAAGATGAGGAGACTGTGCTGAACGCACTGGAGGCTGCCGGGATTGACCGTGAGCGCGTGACGAGTGTTGATCGAGACAAGGTAGACGATGCTCTGGAGGTTACTGAACTGTCTGAGACAGATCTGTACGATATCGAGAGTACCGAGTACGTCCGCAAAGCCGATGTTGACGAGGAGACCAAAGAGACCCGGCTTCAGGGGCTGAAAGATCGCCTTGTCGCCAGCGATGCTGACGATGACGAAGTTCAGCAACTCCAAGACGAGATTGCGGAACTCGAAGACCGCATCGAGGAGTTGACCTCGTTTGACTCCGGGGCGTCCTATCACACGTCTTCAGCGACCGAATAAGCGCTCATTGGTATACTGAGCTTTCCTGTAGTCGGGACAGAGGTGCTACTGCTCAAACGGGTTATCAGGTGTCGTGAGGCGAGTGAGTGAGGAAACACCGTCAAATCCGTCGTCAAAGCTGTAGAGATATTCGATCTCTTCTCGTTGCATCGTTGCGACAATAATGGCATCAGTCAGTGAAAGGGACTCGTAGCGTCGGAACAGCGACCGGCCAGTGTCGAAATCAGATTTTGAACTCTGTCTGAGTGAGAACCCGCTGCTCTCGATGATAGCATCAAGCGTTTCAGTCGCAACATTGTGCCCAGCCCTTGCCTGAAGATAATTGATGACCTCTTCGAGCACGTCACTCAGGATGTACGCTGTCGGGAGGACTCCTTGGTCTACCGCCTGTGTAATTGCTTTGCCACGTTCGTGATTCTGATCGCGAGAGAGACGAGTAGCGATGAGGACGTTTGCGTCGACAACAACCGCGGCCATCAGTAGTCTCCAGCAATGAGATCGTGGTCGTCAGCGGCATCAGTTGGTTCGCCTACGTCGACTGGCTCTAGTTGTGAGAACGCTCCATAGTGTTGCTTGACGAGTTTGATTGAAAGCTTCCCGTCATCGTCGACATGCCAGCGGATTTTGTCACCAGCTTCAACACCAGCCTCTCTCCGTACCGCTGCTGGGACCGTCACAGAATAGCTCTCGTTCACTGTCGTTTCGTCTTCGACTTCGTGGGACATATGTACAGGTTCGGGGTAGTCGCTAAAATAATTTGCCTCTAAATTTGCCGTGGGGTGAGGTCTCTCAGAGACGTGATACCACCATGTGCGGAGGTACACGCTACAGCTGTTTCACTCACTTGAATAGGTGAAGAAACTATATTCAGCGATTGATCTCGTAAGCCGATAGCAATTTTTTGCACCCCCAGTCGGATGCGGGGCGGTCCAGTGAGAGCGTCCCGACAGTACCCATGGCATCGAAGACCACCAACAGCGATCAGACCGGAGAACAGCAATCAGCATCCAGCGAAGCGCAGTTCCCAGACCTTACAGTCCACGCCGAGGGGACCGCAGATCGACTTCGGCGCGTGAATGAACCCGGGAAGGCCGATTGTCTCGAAACAGTCGAGGTTGAGCTAGCTGTCGAGTACGATATCGACTCCTCCGACGAGTGGCGCAATCTCGTCGACCCAGACTACGCCATACACGGACGGACCGTTGAGAAGGGCACGATCATCGACGACTTGCTCGACAGACTTGAAGGCCACTACCGCCGGCAGTCGTCCTCTAGATATGAAGCCCCGGACTGGAATCTCACGGTGACCGGCTCGGCGACTGCTTGGCGACGACTCTTGATGGAATTTACCCAGATGCGCGGTTCAGATTCCGACCGTGCCCACAAAGGCACCCTTCGTCTCAAACGGTTGCTCGCCGCAGACCTCGTAGACACAGGCGCAGCGCTGGCTGCCCTCGAACTCATCAACCAGTATGATCTGGACAGGGCCACGGACACGTTCATCGCAGAAGTGACAGACAGCACGGGCGACGAGTAGCCAACTCGTCCTGTCTTGGTCTCTGTCGGTTTGTGCTTCCCTCGGGGCTGGAGTTTAAATACGATGACGAACGCAACCAAGCGTGTGACTGATCGAAATCCTGAGTACGATCCCGCTGATATCCTCGGCGCAGCGAGTTCCGATCCTGAAACGAGGGGGAACGGACGGGAACGAGTCCTCGACTCCACCGGCTATCCCGACCGTACAGAGGATGATGCTCGTACCTGTACGACCTGTGGGCAGGATATCCCACAGGATGAACACCAGTGTCCGTTCTGCGCTCAAACCGGCATCTCAGAGATTCCTTCCAACGATCAAGGTAGTAGTCCACTTGGGGAGTGGACGTTCGGGCGGGTTGTTCTGGCGCTCGTCGAAGCGAACACTGACTTCCATGCACGAGCCCTCGGCGCTGCGGCCTTCTCCGTGTCTGATAGCATCGCGAGCGGCGAGGATGTCTCTCACGGGACGGTGAAGTGCCGAGCAGCATTTGGGACGGAGCCAGCCGCCACTCTCACGCAAGGCTGGCCCGACCTGCCGACCGAAACCACAATCCACGAGGAACCCGGACAGGCGCTCTTGGAGACAGCCGACGAACAGACCAACTGGGACGGGGATGGGGACGACGTCCAGCCACGGATCTATCTCGAGGACGGGTCGCCAGTCACCGACCGCTCGGAGTTCCAGCAGATTCTGACTGAGTTCCGGGAGGACGACGGCACGTACTGGCTTGTTCCCGGCGTTGTGAAGCGCCATCAGGCAAGAGCCGAACCGGAGATAATTGGAATCGGGTTCCACTGTCGGCAGTGTGGCGCCGTGACGGGACACGAATCTCACGGGCTCGATGGCTTCGAGTGTCACCCACATCTTGACCGCATGATCTGGACCTGCAGAGAGTGTGGGCAGCACCGACACGAACCTGAGCAGGAAGATGACACGGCGGACGTCACGGGCTATGAGCATCTTCCCGACGGCGTCTCACCGGAGGATATCCACGGCGACGAGCCAGACTTCCAGGAACAAGCGTTTCAGGACCAGATCAGTGCCTATCGCGAGCGGAATGGCTTCTTCCCGTGGGAACGGTAGTCCTCAGTTGAAATTGCAGTCAATCCGGTAGTAGCCGATCCAAAACGACACTCGTCCCGTCCTCGGTCCGGGGCACTGTATTCTCCAGCAAGTGCTCATCACTTTCGTCGACGTCGAGAATGCCGGTTTCGACGAGACGGGGACCGTCCTCCCGTTCGGCGGTGAGGGTCAGGCACAGCTGGCCGTCGACCTTCCCACCGACAACCGAAATCGTCGCAACTTCGTCGGGAAACGAGACGGTCGTCCAGCCATCGGGTTTCCGGACCCGCAATTCGGGCATCAGTTCTTCTTCTCTCGGCGAAAAGCATCAGCACTCTGGCTGGTATCCGAGCCATTTTGTGTCTCCCTCGGAGCCGGAGGAGATCATGAGTACCACAGAGCCTTCCTTCGAGGAGTATGACTTCGACCGCGGTGATGGCGTCCGAGCCGACTGGACCGACGGAGACGGCCCACTAGATGCAGTCGTCGGAACCGTTACAGAGATTTCGTGTTCCGGCGGCAACGTGATCGTCGCTGTCGAGGCTGACGACGACCAGTACCCCGAGCACTCGATCTACGGCGGCACACACGATTGCGCTCCCGAGTGGGTCGAACCGCTAGAGCAATCCTAGTCTGACAGCAAGGGAACTCGCCCGTATTTTGTGAGCCTCCGCCGAGTGAGAGGCGTTCCAGGGAAACCCGATCAGCCATATCCGAACAGGCAGGCGATCCAGACCAGTATCAAGATGGATCTGTCACACCTGTTGTGACCACTGGAATTGCTGTGGTCGCTCCGTTCGTGTTACGACCACTCACTACACTCCTGTACGAATGGGGTCGCTCCCGGTTGCTGCAGCTAGCAAACAGCGGCGTCAACGGCGGCAGGGCACGTACCACCGCGTCCAGTAGCGTTGGTTCAGTGTCGGTTCGTGTCCTATCCGGCGTGTGTCACAGGGTTAGGGCGTAGACTCCACCACAACGGGTGTGACGCCACCTGTCGCGGCTTTGTGGTCGCTGTTCTCCAACAGATCGAGGCCGATGTAGCGTTTTTCGAGTAACCCTTCGGCGGTCGCCATATCCATCGCGAGGATCTCGGTTCGGGTCTGATCCCGTCCGACCTGCCGGGTTTTCTCGACGATGTCGTCGCCGCCGATGTCGACCAGTGTCTCCCAGACGCGCTTGATCGTCTGGCGATGGGGCTCCTTCCCGAGTTCCGCGGTGAGGGCCGTCTGCAGGTCGGCTTTCGTCATGAACACGCCGCTGCCGTCGGTTCGTGTCGTGGCAAATTCGGGCCAGCGCTTGGCGATGCTGATGGCGCGATAGGTGTTCTGGCGGTTCGACCGTTCGACGAACATCGCCTTGACTTTCGACTGGCGGCAGTTCGCGAAGAAATCCAGCGGTGAACTGCTGGGTTCGATGCCCTCGGGGAGCTGCTCGGCGTCCTCCTGGTGGTCGGTGTTGGCTTCGAGTTGCTGGGCTTTGGCGATAGCACTCTTGGCGACATCGCGGGTAGTCTCCTGCTGGGTTTCGAGCTCGTCGAGGCGCTGGTCGTTCGTGGAGGCGTCACCGACGGCGGTGGTGGCAACCTTGTGGGTCTGTTCGAGGTCGGCCTCTAGTTCGGTGACGCGTTCGTGGAGGTCATCGATAGTCGCGACCAGCGTCTCAAGAACACTCGAAACGAGGGGTGACACGTCGCCGTCGAGATCGCTGACGAGCGCTTGGAGTTCGTCGGTATCCATCTCAGCCTGTCCGATGTCCATGTCGAGGTGGTCGGCGAGGGCTTGGTCGGTCTCGTTGTCGTCGTCGGGGTTTGTTTGTCGTGGCATTGTGACCACAGGACCCGTGTTCGGAATCGAACCGAGCAGTGCTGACCACAGCACGGGCTCTCGGTGACGTAGCTGGCGCTCTCTAGACGCGGTGGTTGGCTCGTGGCAACCCCGCTCCGTCTAGTGGATTTGTGTCGTGGCACCGCGCCGACGACGAGCAGTCTGTATGTGCTGTTGTCGCCCGGACCGGCGTGGCACTGGGTTCACCGGTCGCGCTCCACTGGTGGCAGTGGTACAGTCGTGGCCGAGGCCGTGGAGGCTTCGAGTGGCTGGGCGACCGGCTGCGGGTGGCCATGGAGATAGGCCGGGCGGCGCAAGTGGTGCGTACTCATTGTGGGCCTCCGCTGACGGCGAGGAGCACCTGTCTGGCTTCGCGTGTTCGTCTGGTTGTGGTGTCTGTCTGGGCCAGTGCAAGTCGGGCTGCGCAGGCGTCGAGGCGTGCTTGGGTGTAGCTGCGCTCGTAGCCCGGCGGATCGAGGACGCTCTGGCAGTACTCGATGACGGCGGCGTCAGTGTCGGCGTTTGATAAGAGGCACTTGGCTGTCGATAGTCTACGCTCCTGACGGTCCTGTGCGGTATCGTTTTGTGGTCTGATTGCTTCGGTCATGATGCCGTGCGCGACCGGGTCAGCGGGGCCCTAACCCCGGTGGCTCGATTTTGGTAGCCTATTGTTCCCCGGCGAGTCGCGCATATTCGGTGATGTACCATCACAAGCACTTAGTGGTTGGCATCGTACTGTGACAAATACAGTAGAACAATGCCACAAGTCATAGAACAAGGTATGCCCGACAAATCCGGCGGAAATAACAGCAAACCCGCTGAAAATAGCAGTATGGGTAAGGAGGAAAGAGTGAGACAAGTGCTGGGTCTGTTGGTCGAAACAGAGCTTCACCTCCCGCCAAACGTTATTTTCCACAACTGTAAGGAGAGAGGTGCTACGTTCGAAAGACGGACTGTTAATCGATATCTGAAGGAACTGCTTAAGGAAGGATACGTAGAGAGAGTTGAGAGTACTGATGGGTTCTACAAAGCGACTGAAAAGGGACGAAGATACTACTACGGAGACCAATCTTAGCGCTTCTTTTTGGCATAGTACTATGACAAGCACTAAGTAGCCGGAAGCCGTGACTATTGAGTAGGAACAGACGCGCTGCTGGGCGATTTTGTGCCTTCGAGAACACGAGTTGCCCACCGTGGTCACAACACGGCAGGCGCGTCGGTTCCTGGAAGAACCATGAGTAAGTCTGCCTCGCCGACTAGTAAATCTGTCGGCACGACTGACGCACATCCACAGGAACGTATCGCTCGCGAACTGCTCACCCAGAGCCGCCCGCTTTTCCTCGGTGTCGACGGCGAAGGTGCGGCCCACTACTGGGACTCATATGAATTCGCTGTGGCCGTCGTTGCGACGGACGACCAAGCCGAGAAGGTCCCACTCGCCGAGACGCCGTATGAAACACTCGCAGGCTGGTGCGAGTACACGCAGGACGAACGCGGCTGGGCCGTCGGCCCACACGTCAGGGGCTCGCTCGTCGATGATCTCGCTCGGGGGCTGAACGCATGAGCAAGACTGTTCGCTGCACAGTCGAGAACCGCCAGCGCGTTCGCCGGGCCGCCCGAGCGTTGCGGGAGACCGCGCCGATCGCGGTGGTCGAGACGACGCCACCGGTCCGTTCGGAACACGACGCCTGGACGCTCGACGCCGTACTGCGAGAGACAGAGGGCGTCCCGCCGGAAGTGCTTCGGGAGCTGGCGCTGGCTGGACTGACGTTGCAGCCGACGCCCACGCAGGCTGAGCATCAACACGTCGTGGCGACGGCGTAACAACACCTGCGCCACTCTTTTTGAGTCGTGCCTGAAACCGCTCGCCGATCTTGAATCCCGCACACGCACAACTCGAAAAATACCGGAACAGACAAGTGTACGTCCTATCTAGCTGTGGCGGAACAACGACCGGTGCCGATATTCTCAGTAGTTTTGGTGGCAAACCAAGCGGGAACTATGCTACCGTAAATTTTGAATCCTATACGGTGAGTGCGCTAACGAACAAGCTGTGATAACAGATGTGCTGGTCAGGGGCTAAGGCCTACAGACATCGGTTGACTTCCCTGCAGAACTCCTGAAAACTGTCTGCACCCGCTTGGTCCGCAATATCCCGAAGTGTCCCAGTGCTAATAGAATCGTGCATTGGGACTGTTACTCTACGCCTGTCAGCGGGATTATCTGGATGTTCATAGTAAAGCACACGATGACTGCCGTGTCCACCTGCTGGTTCAAAACCCCACTCATTGATTAATACCTTCGCTATTTCACGCCCCGAAAAGTCCCGCCGCGTCATGTCCCTTACATATCGACTATCATTAAAAAGCGTTCGCTTACCGGGGTGTAAATGGAAAAATGGATTAAAACGGTGGTTCGCCGCCAGAATTCTCCTCTGGGTCGATATCTAGTTCTTCATAAATCTGGTCTGGTTTTACTTCTCCGCCGGTTGTGTGAGCTTCGATGGCATCAGCCAATTCCCGCAGCGCCTCTACACGGGATTCGCCATCAGATGCGATACCAGTGAGGACATCATGGGCAGAGAATCCTGTTTCCTCCTTTACTAAGACTACCTGATCGCGTTCTCGCCACCAAGCCTGTGACCGCTCACCAAATATGATCCGCTTGAGTTCGCCTTCTTCTTCGAGTTCTTTCAGTCGACGATCCGCAGTCTGGCGCTTAATGTCGAACTCATCGGCCACGTCGCCCGCGCTCAGTACCGGTTGCTCTCGCGTATCGAAGTAGTGCAACAATTCGCCGTCAGTCACGTCTTTTTTGAATTTCCCGTCGTTTCCCCTAGTCATAACGAATTTTTCTTGAAACTACTCACACATAAACCCATGTGACCATTGTAACTTGGTGATAATTGGAGCCAGAATCAGCCGCTATTTATAGTATAAAATATACTATATAAAATGAGAAAATTATTTCGCAGGGAGCCACTTATAATTATTACAGATATTCGACACTGTGAAGCCATTTCCGCTTCACCGACTAGTAAATCTGTCAGCACGACCGACACACACCTTGCCTCCGAACTGCTGATCTAGGGCCGTCCGCTGGTTTTGAGCGTCGATGGCGAGGGCACAGCCCTACTGGGACAACTGCGAGTTCGCCGTGGCTGTTGTCGAAGTTGAGGGTGACGCCGAGAAGGTCGTGTTGTCGCATACGCCCGATGAGACGCTTCTCGACTGCTGCGAATACACGCGTGGCGAGCGTGGTGGAACGTTGAGTCACACGTCGGCAGATCACTGGTCGGCGATTTTGTCTGAGGTGTTGAGGCATGAGCTGTACCGTGGAGGAACGCAAGCGTGCTCGGCGTGCTGCCCGGGCCATTCCAGAGGTAGTTGCTACTGGGTCCGTCGACGTGCTTGCGCCGAGCGCCGGCCAGTACGGTGAATGGACGCTCGACGCCGTACTGTGTGGTTCGGGATGTTCCGCCAGAGGTGCTACGAGAGTTAGCCCTAGCCGGGTTGACAATGCAACCGACGCCGTCGCAGACTGAGTATCAGCATATGGCAGCGACAGTGTAGGCCTGCAAGTGCTACAACAGATGGTGCACCGTTCGGCTAGTAACTGTGATTCTCAACAAAGCTAGAAGCTATCACATATAATAGTAGTACTGCGGCTGGACATCTATGCCCCGATTTTTTGACTCGGCCAATATTGCACCGACAGATCGAGCGACCTTGATTGTAACTGGTTGCTTTTTACAGAACGAAGAGGTATTCCAATCAAGCTTGGTAAATGACAATATTTCTCGGCATATCTCTCTATATGAGGTGTGATTGATATCTGGGTCCAACTCGACAGTTATCGGTGTCGGGATTCTTGGACCG
Organism: Haloarcula sp. CBA1115; assembly: GCF_000827835.1. NCBI lineage: Archaea > Methanobacteriati > Methanobacteriota > Halobacteria > Halobacteriales > Haloarculaceae > Haloarcula > Haloarcula sp. CBA1115. Next base: position 56,457 of record NZ_CP010532.1, read on the forward strand.
GGATATGTCTCTAGTGATGGGACATAGCCCTGAGTATAGAGAAAGTACTTGTTCGTATTCCGGGGGTGTAAGACTGTACCTCTGAGTGGTGGGTAGTCACCTGATGGAAACAGACGAATTCCATCACCTTCTCTTATTGTGACGAAGTCTAATTTTGGAATATCCGATGCAGCGTTGAGGAACCCTTCTTTCTCTTCATCATGGAATCGAGAAGTTTTGTGGAGAACTAACCTCTCTGGCCGAGGCTTGTTCATCGTATATTGGTCTAGAATTTGGGTTACGATGTCCTCAGCACTATCTTTTGTGAGGTGGTAATTCGATTTTGAATCGTCTTTAATCGCGGGATCGCCCCAAACTACAAAACTTTCGCCAGTATCGAGAAACACTTGAGCAAGAGAGGCATGGGCTTTACTTCGATCACCATGGCGCTCTCGATAGAATGAGATTCCAGCGTAGCAGGTATCTTCGGCCAGATCGGCTACTTTCCATGGCTTCCCTTCTCTAGACTTATATAGTAGACCGACCGAAAGATTCCAAGCGACTTCTGCTTTAGACTGGCCAGTTCCATCGAAATGAACACTGGCCGGCCGAATCAGTTGTGTGGGAACATCATACTTTAGACCAAAGGTCTTAATCCGGTCATGAAAGTCGGTTGGACCATCCTTCATTTTCGCCTTATTTACCCCTGAGCTTGTACATGCATCTTCGATTTCTTCAGGAATGGCAACGATGACAACGTCCGGCGGCGGGTCGTTTCGACGCTTCAAGATTTGCAACCGTTTGTCCATCTGATCCAGTAATATTCCGACGTTTTTACTTGGACTATCGTGCTGTGTAATATGGTCCAAATCTCGTCTTGTGAACTCACTCTGATGACGATCCATCAACACAAATGAGGCTTCAAACGGTGAATTGGGGCCCATTGAGGGGAAAGGTGGTTGATGTCTCTTAACTTCCTCACTGTTCCTAGGAATGACCGTCTCCATCTCTTGAAGTAAGCCTTTCACCGCACTGATTGATCGGTTTGTACCAATGAGACCAATTTTAATCTCATTATGACCCGATGACCCCGGTGTCCACGGTCCGTATTCCATCAGACCTGCTCTGGGATCCTTTGCTTCCCCAGTTTTGAATTTCAACGATGGCTCCTCAATGTATTCCGTTTCAAAATCCATTATTGGAAATCACCCAGTTGCTTCTGCTGCTGGCTAGTATCCCGTTCTTCGACCTCCTGCCTGTCTTCAGGAGGGCGCTTCCCAACTGATAATCTGCCAATCTTCTTTAGTCCAATCTCTTGTTCATCTGCGTTTGCAGATGTTGTCTTATCCATGCCTAGGATTTTTCTCCAGTGGCGATACTCGCTGAAGGCTTGGCTATTTGTATAGTCGTTCTGATTAAATTTGTCTGTCAGCCGGTCACGGCCGGGACCTCGTATCAACGTTCGCTTCCCACCACTCTCTGTGAAGTGATTCCGAACTAAAATCGAGAGGTAGAATCTCCCTGCGAAATCATGAACCTTGAGTTTCGCAGATCTATGTCTCACAAACGTGTCTTCTTCATCGAACACTTTTGTTATCAACTGGTCCTCAACGTGTTGTGTCTCAACGGCCAGAGACGGATGCTTGAATAGCAAGTAATAATCACCTCTGTATTTTACGCATTGACAATAGTCATCTGACTCATAGTATTCTCCGCTAGCGTTCTTATTAAAAGTCGAAGAGAACTCCCTTGTTACAATATTCCGACATATCTCTTTCATTAAGAGTGTTTTCGCCCCTAATTTATTCTCGGATTCCTGTGCCCAGGAACTGAACGGTTCCACCGACACTGTATCCATCTCTGTGGTGCGCTCCACAGGCCCGGGGAATTCATCCGGTGGACGGAGCGAATAGACTCTATTATTTTCGAACCAAAAAGGGGCGGTTCTCGGTATTGTATTCTGAACCCTTGAATCGAACACACTAGAATCAAGAAATCCCACATACAGATTTGTTGGAAGAGGGTCTAATTTTCCAAAATTCGCGTTAAGTTGTGAGGCTTCGTTGAGCGGTTCTCGCTCCGAAATAAACTGATTGATCTGATACTTGTCGGAGTTCTGAAGCCGGTCTGTGTCCATCTTGAGGACTTCATAACTGGCCTTATGTATCTTGGTAGAGGATACGAAATCAAGGAACTTCTCAAAGCGTGCTTCCTCGAAGTTTTGTTTTTCCTCCGGTTGAAAATTGGCGTCTTCTCTGATTCTCTCGTAAAATTCACGGACTGCGCTATCCCGTTGAATACCCGGATCGAAGATTTTCCTCCATGCGCTGATATTGCTTAGATCTCTGGCAAAAACATGGAATTCAAAAGGGCCGTCTGATAGATATCTGAAAAAGTATCTTCCTACTTCGGTAAGGAAGCCATCGTTAGTTCGGCTTACTTTGGAATACTTTGCTTCAACGTAGACATCTTCATCACCGTGTTCATGAGTCTTCCTGAAGATCAAATCAGCAGTGTCATTATCATCAACAGAATCCTCAACTAAATCATATCCCCGAGCTTCCCAGTAGAGTTTGATCTGATCTTTATAATCCTCTGAATGCTGAAAATTAACTTCCCTCCCTCCTTCGTGATTCTGAAACATCTGGTTAATTATAATATTCTACCAGTATATCATACAGGCAACCCAGCAACAATTGCCTGTAGACAACCGAAAAGCGCTTTTACTTCTATACTTGATAATTAGTCAACATGGTGACTTCTGAGTCTGTTAATTTAGACGACATTGTTCCCGTACTATATCAGGAACGAAGCTATTCCACACCTTTGAGGACCAAAGCCTTTCACAAGCTCATTTACTTTATTCATAAAGAACTCTCTGCAGAGCCAGAGATTGAATCAAATATTGGGCTGTTTTGGTACAAGTACGGGACCTGTGCCCGGACCTCCCAGAGCCCTCTTTTAGAAGTCGTTGAGACAGGCGGTGGTCATGAGATCAAGCTAAATGAATCGGGAGTTAGCACCGACCTCTCTACTTCTGCCGAATGGACTGTCAGAGATGTAGTGACAGGGGTTCTGGAAAGATACTATGAAAGAGGGTTAGAAGGAATCACTGATTTGCAGTACGAAGATGCACCGTATCAACTCCAGCGCAACTACCGCCAGCTGGACAAACGGATTGGGTCAATCAAATCTTCTGGAGACGTGAACACAACGGAATTTGACCGCGTTGGGTTTCGCAGGCTATTGAATGACTTCGTTCAGGTGTATCCAACTGAGGCATTTCCTGAACACGAAAATGAGCTGTACCACTGTTACAGCATTCTAAGCGAGCGAATAGACAATCCTGAAGCAACGATAGGTCATCTTGAGCGAGTTCTTGATACCTTCTGGTCTCTGTTCTGTGTGGATTTAGCGGAGTCCACTGCTACGAATACCTCATCAATGAGTGTACTATCTGACTTGGGAATTGATGAGCCACATGAGGCGAAAGAGGAACTGCGGGAACAGATTCACGAGTATGATGAAGACTATTTGACTGTGAAGGAAACCTCAGAGGTTGCTGATGAAGCCGCTGAAGCAGTGATGGTTTCCCGGCTGAGGGCGGACTGAAACATGGCAAGCTACTGTGTCGACTCAAACGTTCTGCTCGGCTATTCGTTCCTCCAGAACCGATGGGATGAACACACAGATAGGCTGATATCGACTGATAACTCTCTTTTCATTTCCGATCAGGTAATATACGAGTACTGCTGTAAAAAGGGAAAACCGCGTGCCGAAACAGAACTCAAATGGTCCAAGGATTACGGTAAGTTCGATGACGAGAAAGCACGCCTCAGAAAAGACGCAAGGATGTGCGAATTGGAAGTTGATTCACGTCAGGAGTCGGAGTTGGGGCCAGAAACTGTTTCAGAGATATTTATTGAAGAACATGATGTTGAGACCCAAGTCCAAGGAAAAATTCGAAAATACTTCAAGAAAGCATTGACTGAGGACTGTACCCATTTGGATGTTAGAGACGCGATGCGGGATCTCGTTGAGCGAATTACAACCCAAGCCGATTCCAGAAAAGAGACTCTCTCAGAACGAATAGATTATATCTCTGTGGAAGATGAGCGAGATGAAGATCTTCGAGTTCGCCTTGCCGAAATGATTTCACATGGCTCTCAGACTGAGCATCCAGATGCAGAGGTGGTAGCAGATAGCTATGTTCTGCAGAATCTTGGTATTGCAGGCCGGCTCGTGACGGGTGACAAGGGTGATATCTATTCCAACAGAGAAGAAATTAATGCAATGACCGGACTATCAGTCCTCTATCTAAAAGACGAGTTTGCTAGTCACTCGTTTTTATAGTGGCTGCTAATATAGCGGAATATCTAGAACGAATTCGCCGTGGCTGTTTCGGTGGACGGTGACGCTGAGAAGGCTGTGTTGGCAGATATGTCCTTTGAGACGCTCTCTGAGTGGTGCGAGTACACTCGTGGGGAGCACGGGTAGAATATCGAGGCAGATTCGAGCCCCCTGGCAGTAGCAGTAGAACCACACGACATCGCCGGTACTGTTATATAAAAATGCTATTTACACACCAATATGCCGATAGATCTGGACTCTGATGCATGGAAAGATGCCAGCACGTATGACCCGCTCAAGACAGAAATCCACTCCTTGTTCCGGGACTATCAAGAACAGGCACTGTCCATCGCTGAGATCGAATCACACCTCTACGAGAATCACGCACATCTGTTCCCGGCTGATCTCGTCGGAGAGGACGCTGTCGACGGAGCCAAGGCTGCACGCCAGTCTATAGTCGCAACCCAGCTTGAGCGGATGTACTGGCGTTCTGAGGTTACTTTCCGGCGTGTATCTCCCGAGGGCAAGGCAGATGCTGGACTTTACTTTACCTCCGACGGTACAGGTATCGCACCAGTCGCAGAAATTGATGAGGTGAGCGATCCAGACCCGGATTCACCCTTCGGAACGCTTTCTGGACGGTTTCGGGAGGTCGAAGATGAGATTGATGAAGAGATGTCTGATTTAGAGGAGCGGATAGACTGGCTGGAGTTTCGCGTTCGCGAAGAACTCGGAGCGTACTAAGGAGCTGATAGCCACGTAGCGACACAGAGGGTAGTACTTAGATATTCCCATTTAGTCGCCTGCTGTTCAGACCCTTCGCTAATGACAGCATTTTCTCCCCTTCAGATGTCGTTCGAACGTGCGTGCCGCCGTCAAACCGCTCCTTGTTGCATAAGTCGCAACAAACACTCCAGATTTTCATATGGAATACGGTGTGTAGCACCGGCAGACACCCAGTTAGTAGCGGAAATCTAACTAATCGTAACTGCATACCTGAAAGATCGCATTGAGGCACAGTAGTCTCCAGAAGCCGGCGTCGTGGGCAACGTCAGGCGAGCGCACCACATCGCTCGCGAGTACCACGGCTGGGATCTACCAGACGAAAGCGAGCGCCGTCACCAAGCGATGGCGGGCGAGACGTGATGTCCAGTGACTCGTCTCAGTATATGACCTGCAGAACCGACGAGTGCGACGCGCCGATCGTCGACGCCGAGCGCATCGCGTGTGTCGACGGAGAGTACGGGCCCTGCATGGCTGTCGGGCGTCACGCCGGCGTCTGTTCTACCGATCATCTCTCTGTCTGGGACGTCGCAGAGGCCTGAGTGCTGTCGGTCGCGTATTCGCACTGGTGATTTTGTGTCCCCCCGGTGGGTGAGGGGTTACCCGAACATGAGCACCGAACAGCAGTCCGTCGACGAGCACCCTTCAGGCACCGAAGCCGACGACCGACCGGACATTCGTGCCCAGCACCGGCAGGCACAGACGAGTGGCGAGGTGTTTCAGGGGCGTCCACGGGGTGAGAGGTAGATGTGCTGCCCCGACTGCCGCCGGCCACGGTCAGCGTCGGCGTGTGTCGACAAGCGTTACTACGTCGACGGGCAAGCCCATGACCCGATTCCGTGGGGCGAGGGCAGCCAGTATCTCACGTACAAGCTACAAGTCCTCCAGAGCAACGAACGGGGCGTTACCGTCGACCCTGAGCGGTGGCGTGACCAGTCGTGTCCTGCGTGTGGTGTCGAGCACGGCGAGATACATCATCGGCTCTGTGACTTCGAAGAGTGCCCTGCATGCGGCGAGCCGTTGCTGCTGTGTTCTTGTGTCGTCGAGATTGAAGTCGTTGCATCATCCGGCGTGAAGGGCCGTCTCAAGCAGTCCCTCGCTCGTCTCCTGTAGACACCAGCTTCTAGAGCGGGCTCGATGTCAGACGGACCTCGTGTGCGTACTTTTGTGTGCGCCGACGAGGGTGCCGGCGTCACACTGACTGCAGTGCGTGGAGCGCCGGCAGGTCACGGTCTACCAATGCATATGCTCATCTACGCGCTAGCATTCGTCTTTAGCTAATACCAGTAGTAATTCTTGGAGATACAATTACAACTGCAAGTATTAGGAGAACCAATTCCGTCGGCCGAGGTGCTGTTCCTTGTGAAATCCTGCGATGATCAACAATAGCATCGGTGGTTTTCGGCGTTTTGGTGTGGTGTATGGGTGAAATTCGACCGAAAATCACGGTCTAACATTATTACTGTGAATATTAGCTAAAGACGAATGGTTTGATGAGTTATTAGATAAAAGAGGGTGGTAATGAGAGAAGGTTTCGATACGCCTGATGACGCCCTGCAAAATCTTTCGCCAGGTTCAGCGGTCCATTTCTTCCGGAAGTTGCTCTATGCCGAAGCATGGGCAGTAAATGCAACTCAGTCATCTGCGCATGTTCCTACGAAAATCAATTTTCCTGACGGAGGGCTTGATGCTAAGATTGAGGATGTTGAACCCAACCGCGATGACCTTATTCCAGAAGGAACATCCGGTATTCAAATCAAAGCTTCAAATGCTTCGAACATCCAACCTGCAGACTGCCGCGATGAGGTCACTGATTCAGATGGTGAAAGTCTAAAGCCACGTATTTCGGAACTTCTCGATGAGGAAGGCGTCTATATTTTAGTTGTATTCGATGAACTGGTCGGACGCTCGTCTAAACCAGGGAAAGATATGCGAGAAAGTCGTTTAGATGCCCTCAGAGACGAATTTGAATCACACGGATATTCTGACGCCTCTGTCCGGGTTTACGATACGTCTATCCTTGGAGAGATAGTAACCCGCTTTCCCTCACTTGTCGCAGAACTTCAGGGTATTGAGCAAGCCCAACCATACTCAATTTGGAAAGAAGATATAACTACGAATTTTGCTACGTTTGTAGCAGACGATAAGCGAGAGACGCAGATAAGAACAGTACGAGATAGTCTTCAAGATGCAGAAGACTGCCAATTTATCCGGGTACTGGGCCAGCCAGGAATTGGAAAAACCCGGTTAGTCTTTGAAGCCCTATCATCAGAAAACCTCAGGAGCCGTGTTCTCTATACTGAGGCTCAAAAGTTCATTGGCAGTCCATTTGCCGCCCAGCTCAGAAGAAGTGAAGATTGGCATGCTATTGTAGTAGTTGACAATTGTAAGGCCAAGAGTCACGAAACAATCCGAGAACGCTTCCAGGGTGCTTCAGATAGACTTGCATTCATTACGATTTCAGAGGATCCAACCGGAGTAGAATATGACCATCTACTCTCAATTGACGGATTATCCCGAGAGGCAATGAGAAATCTTCTTAGTGAGAATACCTCTGTTAATGCTACACACCGTGTGGCAGATCTAGCAGAAGGTAACCCAGAGTTTGCTCGGTTTATAGTCGAAAAATGGCAAGAGGCGGATGAAGATACGGATCTTCTTGATGTGAATAATGAATGGCTATTTAATCGAGTAATGGGAACAGACGAAATGAATCGAAACCAGTCTCGTCAAACAGAGCGGGTTCTTGAGGTATTCTCTTTGTTTGACAAAATAGAGTGGGAAAATGAACGGGGAGAAATTTCCGGGGAAGCAGAATTTATTGCTGAACTGGCCGGCTTTGAGGGTGATTTTAGGACTTTTCAAGATATTGTTAGCGAACAACAGGAACGGGGAACTCTTCAGGGTGAATACTACCTCGCCGTCACTCCATTTCCATTAGCAGCGAATCTCCTGAGATCTTGGATAGAAGCCAATGGACCGGATGGCATTGAGGAGTTACTAACGGAGGCACCACAGGAAATGGTAAGCCGCTTTGGTGAGCGAATTCCATACCTATCGACAACCAAAGCGGGCAAAAACTGGGTAGGCAAAAGTTTATCTACCGACGGTCCATTCTTTAAAAACAACGGTCAAATCCTTGAGACGGAAGGTGGTAGTGAGCTTTTCCTACGGTTAACAGAAGCTGCTCCGAATGAAGCGCTCGATCCTCTCCAACACTTTTTCGAAACTCGGGAGCGAGAACAATTACTTGAGTTTACAACTGGGCGACGAAATATTATCCGCTCACTTAAGATGATCGCCGTCTGGAAGGATACTTTCAGACCTGCTGCAAAGCTAATGTTTAGGTTAGCTGTTGCTGAAAATGATGATGTATTTTCGAATAATGCGACTGGAGAATTCACGAATTTTTACTCCTCAGGATTTGGGCCAGTTGCACCAACTGAATGTCCACCGACAGAGCGGCTCCCAATACTCCGAGAGAATATTAACCAAGGGGAGAGAGAACGAGAAGTAGTACTTTCGGCAATGGAAACAGCACTTACCAGTCCTGGAAGAGTCACTAAAATTGGAACCTTCGAACACCAAGGACCGATGGGGCCCCCCGATTTGTGGACACCGGAGACCTATGGAGACCTCTTTGACTACTATTCTGAGATTGTCGAGATCCTTGAGGAACAGTTGAATTCGTCGTCGGTTGAGAATAGAACAGATGCATTGGAAGTTATTCTGGGGGCACTTCGTCCCATTGCAAGAATGTCGGAATCATTATCAGAGCAGTTTAGAGAGATTCTTGTAGAAGTCGTAGATGAGGACTGGGTTTCCAAACAAGAAGTGATTCAGTCAGTTCGGTCATTCCTCAAATATGAGGAGGAAGTATTAAACGAAATTGAGGAAGAAAAGGAAGCATGGGAGGAATTCCTCTGGGAAATTTCAGAGAGGGATTTTGCCGGAAAACTAAAGAGATACGTGGGAACTCACACCGTTGAAGACCGCGACATTCGTGACGAGAAGATTCGTGAAATTGCTGAAGAAGGCGCCAAAGACACTGATCAGCTGCATCAACATCTTGAGTGGTTGCTGTCATACGAGCCAAATGGACAGGCCCTCAGAAACTTGGGAGCGGAGTTAGAGAGCGTCGATGACGAAAGAGAGTTCCTTGATGAGATTATTGAGACATTCATCCAAAAAGAGTCCGGGAGTCGTAATGTGACTCTCTTAGCCGGTTATTTATCTACCTTATCTGATGAAAGTGAAGACATCCGTCAAGATGCTATTGAAGAAGTGTATACCCAGATATCAGAGTACACCGACTTGGTGGAATTGATTCGGCTCTCGGGTCTTACTGAAAATGATGCTCGACGAATCTCAGGTATGGTTCAGGATGACAAAGTTGGTCCATCAGCACTCGCTGGCTTTACCTATGGTGGGACAAGTAGTAATCTCCCAGAGGACGTTTTGAAAGAGATTGTCCGATATTTGCTTAATAACTACTCTGAAGGAATCCAGCATATCGTTCCTGTATACTTCCATTACTACGTGTTTTCAGATGAGGAAATAAAGCTCCCGTATGATCTCACGATTTCTCTATTATCCCATCCTGAATTGACAGAATCTCCTGATGCTCAGATAGAAATACAGGGCGTCTCTCAGGATTGGATGAAGGTTGCTGAAAAACTGTTTGAACAATATCCGAAGAAACGAATTCCACTTATTGAGCTCGCAGTAGATCTTTTATGGAGAAGTAGCTCCATTATTGGCCATTCAAATGGTCATGTCGGATTTTTATCAGATGTGTTCGATGAAGAACCAAGAATTGTATGGACAAGATTTGTTGAAGAGCTGGAAAAGAAAGGATACCGATACGGCGTAATAAATTGGGTGGGCGGGATGCCTATTACCAAACTACCAACAGAGACGTTCTGGGAATGGATAGAGGAAGACCCCGAAAACAATGCACCTTTAGCAGCTCAATTGATTCCGTCCACCCTCAATCATAAAGAGGATGAGGTTTGTCTCGCTAGACAGTTACTCGTGAAGTATGGAGATCAAGAGAAGGTTCAATATAAACTGGCGAGTAACTATTGCTCTGAATCTTTCTCTGGGCCAGAGAGTGAGCACTATAAAAAAAAGAAGAAGCGCCTCGAAGAATTTCTGGAAGAAGAGTCTGATGAAAATGTGACTAGATGGGTCAGAAATCGTATTGAGGAACTTGAGATGAAGACTGAACGAGGTAAGAAGAGAGAGGAGTTGTTAGGAATCAGTGACACCTAAGCGTATGGTTCTATCTCTATTGCGACTTATGGCAAAAATATGATCCCAAACTGTTTCCAGAAAAACATAATCCGCCTTTCATCGATAGGACGATATAATACCGAACGCCGCCCTATAGTTCGACAGTATTTTGATTGGCTACTCCAAGAAGGGAATCTTGCTCAAGAAGAGATTAGTATCGAGGACATTCGTCTTTAGCTAAGACTCACACCTCGGTTGTGTAGCGGTAGCGAGCGTCTCTTGGAGTATCGGTCGTTGCTGGTGGATCTTCTGAGCGTCCTCGATCAGCCGCTCCAGCAACGGGGATGGTGAGTAGCCGAGATACTCACCGAGTTCGTGGAGTATGAGCTGGGCGTGCGACCGAGGTCGCCGCCCAGCGTTCCGGCGGAAACACGATCTCATCGTCGGCCTGTTCGGTGACCAAATCCAACAACTCACGACTCACCAGCAGTGACAGCAACGCCGCGTACAGCAAGGTTTCTACGACATCACGGTTGCTTGTGTCGAATTCGTCCAGTTCATACTGCGTTTTCAGCTCACGGAACAGCGTTTCTACCTCCCATCGACACCGATACAACGTTGCTAGATCAGCAGGGAGGAACTCCTCTCGCGGCAGATTCGTGATGTAGAGATGGTAGTCGTCGGCGTCCTCGTCGCGGACGCCGACGACGCGGAACCGCTTCGTATCCAGCGACCGCCTTCCCTCGTACTGCCCGCGCTTGAACTCTGCTTCGACCTCTACGTCGATGTACTTCCGCGAGAGGTCACCGACCACATCGTGGATCTGCTCCCCCTCTAAGGGAATGGCGCGCCCGCGCCATTCCCGCAATTCCCCCGTTATCACCGGATTCGCGTTCTGTTTCAGCCGACTCACGAAGTAACCGTCGTTCTCGTCGATCAGCGCGAAGCGGCGGTACTTGAAGTACGCGCGATCGAACAGAACTAGCCGTCCTTGCAGCCACGATCCTGTCTTGAACAGCGTGCTATCGTGCGTTTTCTCATCCGTTATGTCGATCTGTTCAATCGTCTCGTCGGTGGCGTTGTGGAGCAGGTGGAGCTTCGCTCCAGCCTGCTCCTCGTGACGGGCTTGGAACTCATCAGAGAGGAACTCGTGCAGCCGCAACACTGTTCCATCAGCGATCATCACATCCCTGAATCGGTCGATATCAGCGTCAACAGCGTCGGGAACAGCGACCTCGTCGAGCGCGGCCTCGACGAGGTCGCGAAGGTGCTCCGCGAGCGTCGGCGTCAGCCGGTGATAGAAGCCACCGAGAGAGAGTGTCTCGTCGGCTGTAGAGTTGTAGGAGCGTCTGAACCCAGCGAGTGTTCGGCTCTCGCCTGCGGCGAAGCCGAACACGAGCGCCCACACAAGGACTGGGATCTGAATCTTCCCTTCTCGTTCGACCACGCCGAGTTCCTCGGCGTGCTCTTCGAGGAACTCGGAGGGAAACAGTGTAGTGAGCCGACGCATGATTCTCGATGAGGAGATTTTGGTGTGCACAGCCGTCACCTCCTCATTCCTCTCGAAAAGAAGCCTCGATAAGCCGCTGCTGTCACGCGGTTCGTCTCTTAGCTAAAGACGGATACTGCGCGCTCGTTGAGGCATCGACAGCAGACGCAGCACTCGCCGCTGGCAAAGGCGTTTTCGACACCCTAGTCGGCGTCGACAGGCACTCAAATGCAGTGTTCGACTACTACGTCACGTTCGACGAGAGTTCCACCGTCGCAGGCAAGTCCCGGTGGGGCGAGCGTCCGACCGCGGCTCCGGTCGACTCCGAGGTCGGCCAAGAACTGCTTGGCGATGGCTGGGAGACAACGAAGTCAGCGTTCGAGCGTAATCTCCAGACGGTCAAAGACGCCCTCGACGAGCTTTCAGACGAGGAGATTATGCGCGACAAAGACCTCGCTCGATGTGCGTTCCAGAGAGTCGGAGCCGCCAAAGGTCCAGAGATTGCACTGTATGAGGAACACGGATGTGGGATTCGCGATCGGACGCAGCTTGACCGGCTTCTGGACGAGAGTGATAACCTCTGGATCGTCCCCGCCGACGTCCACTTCTGAGGGAGAGCTGCGGCAGTCAGTTTTCGTCGAACCCGATTTTGTGTGTTCCTGGCGGGTGAGGAACACGAATGTCGGGGACTCCAGATTCATGCCCGAGAGAGGAGTGTGACGCAGATATTGTCAAGACCGAGACTGTCGACGTCGAGGCAGACCCACGCGCTCGTGACCCGCGCACCGAGCCTGTCGTCACCTGCGGGGAGGGCCACCAGCGAGTTATGTAATCGCTGGTCTGCGTTTCCGAGGAGTGACGACGCGCACGTCGGGGTCGCGCGCGGTTGGAGACGAGAGGGACACGACTGCACTCGCGCTGGCAGTCGGTCCCTCTCAGCGTGGGGCAGACGGCCGGGCGAAACAGACGGATACCTGATAGATAGCAGCGTGGGGCAGACGGCCGGGCGAAACAGAGGTATGACTGGTGGATAGCAGCGTGGGGCTGGCAGGCCGGTTGAGAGCGCGAGAGACGAGTGTGTGTCGGCGTGGGACTGACGGCCGGGCAGAGACGGGTGGTTGGCTGGTGTGTCGTCTGACCGCCGGGTAGCCGCCGCTGGGCGGCACGCTCGCTCTTGCCGGAGCCGGTACGTGGGCTGTGGGCCGGCGGAGGGGGTGCGAGTGGCGTGTGTCTCGTGTGTAGCGAGCAGGGAATTCTGGCACTGCTGGCCTTGGAGTCGAGTCATGTGGCACTCGTGACGGTATCAAGGGGGGCGACGGTTCGGATGGCGGGACTTGAGGGACTGCTGGTGGCGGGACTCGGTACGCTGACGTCGGCGGCACGACTGACTGCGACGGGACTGCTGGCTTCGACGGCACTACTCCAAACAATATCGCGACGGCGAACTCGGTGTCGGACCAGCACACCTTGAAAGCCCCACGCCGCTGGCGGTCGCTCAGCGACATATCCGCGCAAACCGCACGCGGATAGGGGCCGCTGACGCGACCACAGCAAGCGCCAGCGGCGTGCCCCTTTCAGTCCCACCCGACTGCTACGGCACAGCACAGCAGAATCGAACGCACGCGTCGGAGTCGCGCGCGATCCGGGTGAGGAACCCTCGCGGCCGGCGCTCCCTCGCCGGAACGAGGACGGGCACTGCGTGCCCTGTGTTCCGGGCTGCTCACTTCGTTGCGCTGCCGGGCTTTCACCCATCCGGCACTCGCTTGGCCGCGCGGGATGCTGGCTCACCGCAACCGCACACGATGGGACCGCCCGCCGGGGTGTCAACCACCTACGGTCTTTATATACTATTCTCTCTTGAAACGCGAAACACAAGACGCCGCTTAGAAACCACTCAGACACCCGAATATTGCACTTGAAACAATCCAAATGGTCCGTTATCTTTAAGTAGCCGGCACCCATGCCTTTACGTACGGAAAGACACGACGCACGCGGCGCTGGCAGGGCAGTTTCACGCCGCAGAAATCGGGTGATGGCACACCCGACAAGTGTCTTTCCGTGAATCCCGAAAGACAATGTACGCTACCAATTCCAGCGGTAAGAAAGCATCGGCAAGCAACCAGACGGTTTCCCTTTCGGCCCACGTCGAGGGTGGCCCCGAACAGCTTCTAGAGGCGGTCGCAGAGACGGAGAACGGCGACGAACTCGATTTCAGGATGAATCGAGGTAGCGATAGCCGTGGCAACTTCTACGCCCGGCAGGAGGAGGCATATGATTGGACGCGCTCGACCGAGGTGGGTCCGGACCGGCGCTTTGGCGAAACGCTGGAACAGCAGGAAGAACGCCACGGGCGCGAAGCCGAGCAAGCCCGACACTCCGAGGTCGCACGCGCCCACGTCGACGGTGCCGACCGCGAGGCGTCGGCTCGCCAGCTCACCGACGCCGAAACCGGACGGGCTGATGGGTTCCGCTCACCGGCTGACCCCCGGCAGTGGATGGACCGCGACACGCTGGCGCGAGTCAACCAGCAGGCCGCGACGCTGGCAGACAAGACCAGTCTGTCGCAGGCGGCAGCGAGCCGCCGACTCGCGGCCCTTGTGTCCGGGCAGATGGGCGACTGTAACAGCCTGTATGAGGCTTCCTTTACCGTGTTCAGGGACGCCCGTGACGAACTGGCAACTCCCACGCCTATCGCGGATGTCTCGCCCTACGGATACGAGTGTACGGTCGAGGGCGAAGTGACCCACATCATCGCGGAGCCAGACGCGCGGAACCAGTACCAAGTCCTCTATATCGAGGACGACGAGGGAACGAGCGCGAAGGTCACGGTCTGGGGCAAGTCCATGCACGGCGGCGAGATGGTGCGCACGCTCCGCGAGGGCGACCGGGTGCGAATCTCCGGGGGCAAGCCAGACGACTACAACGGTATCAAGACGGTGGCGGTCACGAGCGACACGCTCATGTGTGTCATCGAGCGCGGCGACGGTCCCGCGCCCACCGGACACGGGGGCGGTTCGTTCGGTTCGTCCGGCGATAGTCGAACGGCGGCGTCGTGGGAAGCAGAGTCAGACACCCATCAGTGGGCCAACGAGCGGGATTCTGACCGCGCGGTCGCCGTGACGCTCGGCAAGGCCCGCTGTCCCGAGTCCGGGTGTTCGGACCTGTTCGACACTGAGCATGGGGCCGCCACTCATCAGGGTCTCGTTCACTCCGCAGACTAACGCCCGGTAGCGAGGGCGTTCCCCCATCGAGCGGGGGCTTCCTTGGGCGGTGCGACGGTGCTCGCGCACGCGGCCTCGCCGCCGCCTCCGGCACAGCGGACGGCGGCGAGACAACCGCGCGCACGGACTGGTACGCCACCGCACCAGCGCGTCAACGTGGGTCAGTCTGGTGGGGGCTGTGAGAGAGCCGATGTTCTGGTGTGTGCGTGGACGTGGGCCAGCCGGCCCGGGAGAAACCGGGCTGAGTGGCTGGTGGGTTGCGACAGCGCGCGACGCCGACGGAACGCTCCGCTCGGCGCTATCGCGCGCCTCGCGGCGGTCCATCGTGCCTGCGGTAGCGGGCGCGATCCCGGCCTGCCGCCGGGAGGTGGACGGAAACGCATTCCATCTTCTGTTGCCTGCTCGTGCTTCGACCCAGACAAACCAATAGCACGACATTTTTGCGACTCGCTCCGGAAAGTGGAGAGCATCATGTCAACTAATGGAGAAGATGGCAATCCGATAGAACAGCTTGCCAGCGGTCAGGATGCCAAGCGAATCCCCCACCCAAAATCAAACGAGTACATCGCTGTCTTTCGGCTTGACAATAAAAGCAATACCGTATACAAGCTCGTGACTGATGATGGCACTGTCATCCGAACGTCATGGTCCTCCTCGGAGTGCAGTGTATGCAACGAGAACGAAAGCTACAGTCCGAGGAGGGGGACGCCATACGACATAGCACAAGAGGAGCGGAAGCAAGCAAACTGCGAACACGCACAGTTCGCATCAGACGCATTCTCACTTGCTTCAGTGAGTGCTTGCGACGACTGTGGCGCGTGGGCGGTCTCTCCAAAGCCGATGCCCCATCCAACGGTCTCTGGAGCCGTTGCAGCGGTTGAGGAATACTGTGCAGCGTGCGACAAACTCCGTGAAACGTGACCTGCTGCTGTCCTTATTCGCTGGTCTAACCAACACAGTCGGCGCAGTCTGGGGAGCTGTTGGTTAGTTGCTTTCTGGGCCCGATGTCTCGGGCGGAAACACCTCGATTTTGTGTGGCCGCAGGCGGGTGGCGGCCAGACAGGGCCGCCGGGAGGTGATTTCTCAAATGGGAGACGTCCAGTGTCCACGCTGTGAGGAAGTCTTCAATACCCGGTACAACCCCGTGCGGTTTCGCGCCGGGTCCTTCTACGACCCAGAGCGCGATGAAGAGTACGAGCAGGTCTGTGAGGACTGCCATCGAGAACTGACAGACAAGTAAATCAGTCGTCTACTCCCCAATTTTTTCTGGTACTGGATCGGGTATCGTTCCGAGTTCCATCTTCAGGAGGCGTTCTGCTTCATCAGTGTGGGTATCCTCTTCGATCAGGAAGGCTTCGACGGTCTCCCGATCACTGTGATACTGGATTGCTGTCTCGTATCCATACCGGGTGTTTACGCCTGGTGCTGAGCCGTGCTTGACACGCACCAGAAACTCGCGATCCTCCCATGTTTTGATTTTCACGGACCGCGGTGCATCGAGTTCTCGCCGAGCGATGTCGATCACTTCGTCGACGACCGGCCCGATCGTTTCGATGCTCGGAATCTGACGCTGGTTGGATGGCTGTTGCTCTGGAGAAAAGTGTGGCTGTGACATGAGAACGGTACGATTCAGACTTGTCCGTCATCGCTCAAAAAGCTCCGGGTTGGGCTGGCTCCCCCAGCTGGCACCTGGGGAAAGAACAGTCTCACCAAGTGCCGGATGTATCGCAGGCGTGGGTCTGCCGGCCGGGGCGCAACTGGGCTGGATGGCTAGTGGACCGTCCCAGCGCGCGACGCCACTGACAGACTCGCGATGCTCGTCTGTCGTGCCCTCGTTCACTCTCGCTCACTCGGACGACGGGGCGCTGCGCTCGGCGCGGTCGCGCGCCTCACGCCGGTCCACTCGTGCCTGCAGTGGCGGGCGCGATCCCCGCCGGGAATCGGACAGTCCCCCGGCTGAATGCCACACTAAATTACGATAGTGAAAAGATGTGAAAACAAGGCGTGTTGTACTTGTTGGGATTCAGATACAAAGCTCCGGACATGATGGTGTGGTCGCCGGCCGGTGGCTGTCGGGTTGTGCGCCACGAGAAGCCGAAGCGAGCGAGGGTCGAGCGTGGGTCTGCCAGCACTGGCTCAACTCGAGTGTGGTCGTGATCGGCGTGGCCCTGGACGTCGGCGGCCGGCAACGTGCGTGGCACAGTGGACTCGCATGGCACTCGGTGGGGCTGGCCCGCCGTGTCGAAGTCATGATATGGCTCCGGGGAGTGAGGCGACTTCTATCTGAAACTCAATAGGTTTCCTTGCGGGGTGAGTGTGTCAGTCTTCGCTCTGGGTAGGTTCCGCGATCCACTGTCTCTTCCTTTGTTCTATCTCTTATGTTTTTCTTCTTATGTCTCTCGCGCCTCCGCCGGGATATGCACGACAAGGTAAAGAGTGTAGTTTGTATCTGATTCTGGGCGATTCATACCCATGCCGTCCTGCGATTTGCTGATGATTCGTCGCTGTGTTTGAGTGATTCACCGTGATTCAGATTGGCAAATTACCGACGCCCTCTTGCGATTTCGCATATAGAATAGTCCGAAGAAAGTAACTTCAATAGCTTTGATACAAGTCGAGTGCTACAGTCTCGACAGGACCCGGTTACCAACTTGTAGAGAAGCACCACCACGTCACGGAAATGAGAAATATATAGAACGTCTTATAGTTAGAACACGGGGAAATTGATGTAGGTCACATGAACTCAGATGGCCTGCGTCGCTCTCCGCTTGCCTCAGTTTCGTCCCGTTCTTCACTCTTGTCAGTATCAGTCTCCGTGTCCGATTCATCAGGCGATTCACTCTCTTCCTTCTCAGCAGAGTCCGTCTCGTCACTGCTGGGATCTGGGACCGTCTCAGGGGAGTGGTCGCCATCGTCATCGGGCAGCTGTTGGTCCTGATCCGCGCCACCAGAGTTACCCTCTAAATCTGATATATCTGGGTGGTCTGTATCCGGAGACGTGACGGCAGTGTTTGCTGTTGTCTGGTCGAGTGGGTCGCTCGACTCGTCGTCGCCCAACCCGTCTGTCGCGTCGACGGTTGGCTCGACTTCGGAGTCACGATCCGGGCCACTCTCTCTGGACTCAGCGTTGTCGTCCTCACCAAGTGACCCACGAAGCACATCGTCGACCCGAGCCCGGGTGAACGAGAACCAACTGTCGCTCTCGATGTCGGTGTCATCCTCAGTGGGTTCCGGCTCCGAACTGCCCGGCGACTCCGCACCCTGTGCCGGGAGGCTATCGCGAACGTCGTCTAGTTCGTAGGACTGGCCGTGGACCCACGTCGTCCGAGAGACAGCAACGCACTCACCGGGCTGGAAGTCTCGGAGCAGACCAGAGGTGACCGGCGTTTTGTCTTTCTCTTTGTATGTGTCCCGAGCCTGCGTTCGCGGGTTTTCGCCGCGCCCCTGGTGACTCATCGACACCATCTCTGAGCGGTCGTACTGTCGACTCTCGCCGAGTTCGTCAAGGATGAAGTCCGTCGACTCAGTGTCACCCGGACCGAAGTAGACTCCTTGCGGGCAGTTGCCGACAATGCCAGAGATTGTACTGTACGTGTCTTTGAGCTGGCCGATTGTCTGTACGCCGACTAATGCCCGGGCCTTGTGTTTCCGACCTCGGGCTGTGAGGTTCGTTACCTGAGTAAGCGCCGGCAGCGCGTCAATCTCGTCGAGGATGTGAACCGTCGGATTCGAGGCGTTCATTGCGTAGCGGATGGACCAGTCTACGAGCAGTTGGTACATCGGCCCGAGCGTTTCCAGTTCCGTTGGGTTCGAGTCAATGATGAGGACTCGGCCTTCCGGGTTCTCGATGTACTCTTGCAGCGAGAACTCCCCGTAGTCTCCGAAGTCGCCAGTGAAGACGGGATCGACGTTCTCCTTGATCGTTTGGTAGACGTTCTGTGCACCTTTCCCCTTGTCAGGGTCAATGTGGCCCGAGTCCAGCCGGTCGAACTCGTCAAGCGCTTTCTTCAGCGCGATGTGGCCCTCGTTGAGCAGCGAGACGATATCAGCGTGACAGAGAGCATGGCGGCGACTGTTCTTTTTCGCGTTGAGATGGAGATACATCAGCATCTCCGCGAAGGTCTGTTTGGCGGGCCGATGGAATGGGTCGTGGCCGTCGGCTTCGCCGAAGATCGCGCCGGCGACCTCACGGAAGTCCGACTCTGAATCGGCGTCCTTGAACAGATTCCAGGCTACGTCGCTATCTTCGTGGCGGATGCGCTGAACCTCAAAGCCCAACTCCTCGTAGAATGCTTGGAAGTCCTCGCCGGTATCGTGAGCGATGACTGCCGTGTTACTGTAGTACGGGAACTGGTAGGCTAGTAGTTTCATCATCGAGGTTTTCCCGCTTCCAGTCTCGCCCACGACGGCTGTAGAGACATCCTGATCGAGTGTGAACGGCATTTCGGCCTCTTCGTGTTCGTGAGAGACTTCTTCGAGTGGGACGACGGACTCTCCGTCGTCGTGGTCCCACTGGTTCATCGCGAGCATTTCCGGCGAGGTCCGGCGGAGCAGTTCCCCGGAGAACACGATACCGATTGAGATGGCATACAGGATTACGGTGGTCGAGTACGAGATCATCGGCAGCGATAGCCCGGGCACGGTGAAGTCAGCGAATAGTGTTCCGACCGAGATGGCAGCCAGAACGTGTGCGAACGGGAACAACAGCGCTGCGCTGGGTGTCTGGACAAGCACGTCGTAGAAGAACACTGCGCTGATGAGTCCGAACCCGAGGTAGATGTAGCGCCACGCCCAGAACCGCTTCGGAAGGACCTTGTCACTATCGACGATCATCGGCGGGAACAACAGCATGAACCCGGCCCAGACGAACCCGACGACGTTGTCGTACTTGAGACTATTCGGAACCTCTCCGGAGCGTTGTCCTGGTGGTGCAGAAGAACTAGAACTCACTGCCACCACCCACGCTCGCGTTCGGGTTCCTGCTCACGTTCGGGGGCAGCTTCGGATTCGCTCTCAGTTGTTGCCTGTTCTTCGGCCCTCTCCGAAGCACGCTCTGAGAGTTGTTCAGTTTGCCGCTCATCGCTCGCTTTCTCAGCCGTAGGCTGTCCGACGTCTTTCTGTTGGCTCTTCTCAGTCGCCCGTTTGAGCGCTTTTTCCGCTTCGGGGTTCAGCGATAGCTCTGCCTCATGATACTGCTCCCGAGCTTCTTCATCCACGACTCGGCCAATGTCCTCCGGAGAATCACTGGCGGCAGCCGCTGGGTCGCGCGTTCGGGCGGGTTCTTCAAACGCGGTTTCCGCCCGTTCACTGAGTTTCTGGATGTCTTCTAAATCCATTTCCAGCTCTGCCTGCTTCCCAGTAGCTGCGACATGTGCATGAGGAAAGTCTGTATCCCGGTGGACAGCATACACATAGTCGGTTGTCGGCTGGCGGGCAAACTCTTGGTTCATTACGTCCCGAGTGTTGGTCTGAACCTCTTGGGGAGAATACTGTCCAGTCGGATCTGGCGAAACGATCAGATGCCGCTGGAATCCGAACTCTTGACTCTTGTCGACAAATCGGTCTACTTCTGGGTCGGAGAGTTCTCGGCCGGCCGGGTTCCGTAGATCAACTGTCGCTCCGGCATCCTGGTCTCGGTCACGGCGAATATAATCGACGAGGTTCCCTGCTCCGCTCTGCTGATAGTCCGTTTCTACAATCATGCGCCATCACCCGCTGCGCCGGCGGACCCCTGTCCGTCTTCGCTGCTACTGCCTTCCCCTGCAAGAATCGCTTCGGACTCAGTGTTGAGCTCCTGTCCAGTGAACCGTTCAGCAAACTTCATCGCAAGCCGTTGCTCGGCAGTAGAGTAGTCGTCTTTAATCAGCTTCCAGATTGAGATAAGATACGCTGTCCGCACTCTCTGGATGTGCCGTACTTCCTCGAGTGTTTCAGACTCAAATTGGTCCAGAGTCTCCCCCAGTTCCTCCTTAAGAGAGTCCAAAATGACTTCTATCTCAGTATCAGTTCCATACCGGCCGTACTGATGCTCCCCAGTTTCACGGTCAATGTGATCCTCAATCATCTCATGACCATACTCCGAGATTGACGTATCCTCTTCATCGGCTAGTTGTTCAAGCCACTCCCGATTTTCGTCAGTCGTATAGATCTGAATGACAGTTCTCTCACTCATTCTTGACCCTCCTTGTTACGGACGTTGTCTACCTCTTCCTGTAGCTTGTCTGTCGCTTCATCCATCGCAATAGCACGCTCCTCTGAGGAGTAGTCTGTCGAAATCAAGTCCCAGAGAGCTACTTCATAAGCCAACTCTTCAGTTGTCTCAATATCTGCTGCCTTGTTCACTTGCTCTGTCACACTCTCAGCGATCTGTTCCAGCTCTGGTTCCAGACCCAGTTCCTCCGCACGCTGATCGTGCAGCTCACGGGCAATGCGTTGCTCCGTAGCTTTCAGGATATACTCCGATAGGTCTTCATCTACCTTCCGAGCCTGCCGTACTATCTGATCTCTCTCTTCTGCACTCATCCGTAGCGAGATTATGTCATTCATGTGAATCACTCCGTAGTGTCAAACTCCGTGTCGGTCTCTGCTTCGATACCACCATCAGCGATAACTGCATCTGGCTGTGTCTGGTCAAGTGCCACAGACACCGCGTCGACTAATTCCTCTTCGCTGAGTCCGTTGAGGACGTGTTCAGCCTTCTCAGGGGACAATCCGTGATTCGTTAGCTCTTGCTCGACTGCTTTGGAATGGACGAACTCTTCGAAGTCAGCAGCGCGGGAGTCGGCCTCGTGAGCAACAACGTCGAGCGCATCTTCCGCGTCAGCGTCGAGGTCAATGATCTGCTTCTCTTCCCACGACGTCTTGATCGTCAGCGGGTAATCGCCATGTTCGTCGACGCGAACCAGCGCTTGCGAGTAGCCCTGTCCGTCGCCCAATGACTCCTTGCCGGCTTCGGCGTGCTGGATGTAGGACTGCTGTTCATCGGTCAGTCCAGCGCTTGTTGCGGTTTCATCGCCCAGTTCCGGCTCGCGGTGATGCACCTTGATCGGGCACATTCCCGCGATTTCCTCGGCTGCGCCCTTGTCCTCGAACTCAGAGAGCGTCTGGGACAGCATCACCAGTCGCAGTCCGGCGTGGCGCTGGTGGCGAGCAATCTGGTTCAGCGACTCCAAGTTCGCGTCGTCGTTGAACAGGTAGTGAGCTTCGTCGATGATGATCTCGACCTTCTGCTGCATATTCTTGGCCTGCTGGTACAGTGTCGACAACAGCAGTTGCATGATGAACGACTGCTTGCCGAGACCACTGCCCGAGCCTTCGACCTGCTGGAGGTCCAGATAGACGGCCTTGCTGCTATCGTCGATCAGACGAAGGTCCGACTCTTTCGAGAGGTTGCCAAAGGTACTTCCCGGCCGGAACGGATGCAGCGCAATCGAGAGTTCATTTGCGTACTGCTGGATTTTCTGCTGGGAGGACTCCGTCGTCGCTCCCGGGAACATTTCTGGCTCTTCTTGGAGGCGGTCGACGACGTCTAGGAAGTCACTCAGGTCCGGCGAGTTCTCCGGCGTGTGCGTCGACGGGTCGGCTGGGTCGATATCCGATTCAGTGAATATCTTGTCGATCAGGAACGTGATGAGGCCGCTGTGCATCTCCAGATCGACATCGCGAGATTGGAGGAAGTTCTCGATGACCCCGTACACTTCGTCTTTCTTGGCGGAGACGGGCTGCATATCCGGGGACTGTTCGAGGACATGCGGCGGCGTCGGATGCATCTCACACGGGTTCAGCGGCGTCTCGCCGCTGATCGTGATCGTCTTTGCATCCAGCATCTTCGCGCTGCCGTGCATATCCCCGACCGGGTCGATGTAGATCTGCTTGACGTCCGACCGTTTTTTCAGCATCCGCATCGCCCGAGCCTGCGTACCGTGGGTCTTCCCACCGCCGGGCATTCCAGTGACCAGCTCCGAGTGACCGGTTTCCAGTTCCCACGGGTCGATCAACAGCGAGGAATCGTTGTGGCCGTGCAGTCCGTACTCGATGCCGTCCTCCATCCGCAGGTAGTTCGAGCTAAATGGGAACAGCGACCCGAGTGCTTCCCCGGTCATTGAGGAGAGTCGGTTTTGTCCGAGTTCGTTGGCCCCGATCGGCGAGACGGTCACCAGTCCTGCTTCCTGCCGGCGGGTCGTTCGCTTGACACCGCAGTTCGATGGCGAGTCTCGCAGCAGCGTTTCGAGCCGGTTCGTTTGCTTCCGGAGGTCTTCTTCGGTCTCCGCAGTGAGGCGGATGAACGCCCCGACACGGAACAGCGACGTGTGGTTCCGCCGGACCATCTGCCGGATGTACTTTGCCTGGTTGACCTCCTGTTCGATATCCTCCGCTTCCAGCTCCCCCTTGTCGTTTTGCA
Source organism: Haloarcula sp. CBA1115 (assembly GCF_000827835.1). NCBI lineage: Archaea > Methanobacteriati > Methanobacteriota > Halobacteria > Halobacteriales > Haloarculaceae > Haloarcula > Haloarcula sp. CBA1115. The sequence goes on from NZ_CP010532.1 coordinate 79,915, forward strand.
GCATCTTCAGCGAGGAGATCCACTCCTTCATCACCGACACTGCTGTATCAGCGTCGTATGGGTCGATGTGGATTGAGACATCCACAGCGAGGTCCGTATCCAGCAGTAGTTGCTCTAGCATTCCACTGGTCGGATGCTCGGGATACGTCTCGATCCAGAAGCACCGTGTGTACGTCTCTTGGTCGATGAGGGCGTGGTCGGCTTCCCATTCGATATCCGTCGGCGCGACCAGTGACCGATGGTTCTCTCCCGGTCTATGCAACTGGGAGACGAAGTCAGTCTCGTCGACCTCGTAGTCGGTCCCACCGACGTCGTCGGTGTCCATGCCCTCCGCAGCGTCGTGGGCTGTGGCACCCTTGCCGTGCTTGATGAGTTCCCGTGCCGAGTACGTCACCGGGGAGACGGAGGCCGCCTCTTCGTACTCGCGTTCCGACCGGGTTTCACAGGCCCAGTAGTCCTCGGTCAAGTGCGCCAGCTCATGCGGGCTGACCGACCGGCTACGGCACCGAAACATATTGTTGACTGCTCTGTCGACGGTTTCGAGCCGGTCGTGGAGCTTCTTGCCTTTGAACTCCTCTCGCTCGGCGTCAGTGAGCGTGTCACTGTCGAACCGAGTGAACAGCCGCCCAATGACCGGTATCCCGGTCAGGTAATCCGCGATGGAATCGCTGTTCATCTGGAGGTCGTGAATGTCGTCGTCAGTGACCCAGACGACGACGTAGTACTTGCGCTGGAGTTCAGTCTCAGTTTCAACGTTGCCGCTGTCGTCGGTGTAGCGGTTGACGAACTCCATGAGGACGCCCCGGAAGATCGAATGACTCTCTGCGTCGGGGTCGTCGAGTCGGTCGATATGCGCTTGGATGTGGGACTCGTTGTCGACTTCGGCCGTCGTGACGTGGAGTTTCGCCCGGCCAGTCAGGGATTCAGACAGGCGTGTGAGTGACTTGACGGCTTTCTCCCATTTCTCGTCGTCCTGCAGCGACATATTGGCGGGCTCGACCTCGACCGCGCCGACGTACGCTCCGTCGACGCGCTCAATGCCGTGGGGCATAACCCGCTCTAATCGCGTAACCTGCCGGGTATCCTGATTCCCTTGGCCGTGAGTGTACTGCTTCTTTTTGACGAGCCAGAACAGTTTGACTCGCAGCCACTCAGTGAGCCGGTAGTGGTCCGGACGGACTTTGTGCAGGATGTAGAGGAACACTTCCACGACCGCTGTGAGAGCCAACGTGGGGAAGAACAGCGCCGCCGGCACGAATGGCATCCCCATCGCGACGAGGAAGCCAAACGGCGGGATGAGGAACAGGATGAGTTCCCCCAGCGTGTAGTCGCCCCAGAAGTTGGTCGAATCTCCAAGGGATTCGTGGATGATGTTCGTGTTGTACTCTTCTTCTGAGTCAGCCATTAGTCGTCATCCTCCTTGTGAGGCAGGCCGTCGCGGTACACATCCGGCCCTAATACATCGTCATCAGTTGCAAACACGTCCTGCAGCGAGTCATACGACTCCGACTCATCGGAGTCGGTATCGGTCCCGTTTTCGTCGGGTTTCCCATCCGAGAACGGCGGGTCTGAGTCAGACTCGTAGACTCTGGTATCGCCAGAGTTGATCTGCGTCTGGCGCTCCATCTTGGTTTGGGGCTCCATCTTCGTCTGGCGTTCACTAATCGGGGTGTCGTCACTCTCAGAATCGCCAGACGAGCTGGACGAACCACCGTTGGTGAATCGGCTGTTGAGGGGACTTCCACTGGACCCGCTCCCGCCGCCAGAGGGCGGTGAGCCACCAGAGCCACCAGACCCGCTACTGCCACTGCCGCCGCCAGAAGGTGGAGCGGAACCGCCTGCACCACCGCCGCCGGAGCCACTGTTGCCGCCACCGGAACCGGTGGGGCCGCCGCTAGAACCCCTCTTCATGCCGGCGGGGTTGGCTGCCATCTGGCGGTGGACCATTTGGGCACCCGTAGCAGCACTGCCGACACGTCCTTTTGCAGCGCCTGAGGCAGCTCGAATCGTGCCACCCGTCGCCATTGCTGCGCCGGGGCCACCGACCGCGCCAGCGCCGGCTGTCGCCGCTGCACCACCAGCCGCCGCACCGATCTTGAGGGGCTTTTTGCCACCAGCAAGGGCCTGCTCGCTGACTTGAATCGCAACGCGGCTACTGCGCTGAATGAGGACCTTCTGGGACTTTGCCGCCAAGTACAGCGTCACGAGGCTGATGAACAGCGACAGGTCAGAAGCCAGTCCCCAGTTTGTCGCCTCGAAGCTCATGCGGATCAGGATCGCAGGCGGGATGCCCGCAGCGAGGACTCCGGGATATGCGCCGGCGACCTGTTTCGCCAGTCCAGAGAAGCGGTTCAGCGGCCAGACTTCGACTGCCCAGAACGTCGCAACCAGCGGCATCGAGAGGGTCAGCAGGAAGACCAGCAGCCACCGAGTGATGAAGATGAACGCCGCCTTGAGGTAGACGTACAGTCCGACGATCATCAGAACGACGAAGATCCCAAGGCTGAGATCCGCAATCTGCTGGGCTGAGCTGATTAGTGCGGCTGCCTCCTTGGGGGTGTGTGATCCTTTGTACAGTGTTCGGCCAATCGCATCGAAGAACTGCGTCCCCAGCGAGGCTACCGGGAGCCAGAAGAACAGCGAAAGGAAGGCAACACCGAGTCGGCGTAGAAGCTTCTTCCGGATAACCGGGTTCATCGACCCGTATCTAAGCCCGATCATCGCCAGAACAGAAAACTGGATGCCGAGCGCTAACCCAACAATCCCATCGAAATATATATTCGAGATTAACGCGTCCCACGGAGCATTACTCGCAGACTCAAATGCAATGTCGACAGGGGCTGCTGAATTCGGTCCTTCAGGAGAAGGTGTGCCTACCATCGGGTCAATAAGCCACTCAAAGAACCCCTCAAAATACCCAATTATGTCTGTTCTGAGTTGATCAAGGAAGCCACTGATACCAGCTGTAATTGCCGACGAGAGTTCTCCAACCACTCTCTCGACAACCTCCTTCACGATGTCCCCAGCAATTCCCGACTGCATTGCTACGTCTCCGTCTCCGTCTTCGTCGGGGTTGTGGTGACTTCCTCTGGCTCACCAACTAGCGACTTTTTGCACCCATCAGTATTGTTATATTTGATGGTCTGAGAAACTGTAACTGTATCACTCCAAAGGAAGTTAACTGCCAGACGGTGGTTGATCTCAGCTATCTCGCCAGCTTCATCAGCTCTTGCACATATTCCTGGGCCATCCTTGAGGAGAAAATCAAATTTAACGGCAGCAGATTCACCGGGCTCCACTGGTACAAAGCGCTCACTTCTCGTTTCACCATCTAGAAGCGTCTGAGATGCTGCGTCTGTGCGTTTCCCCACGTTTCGCACAACCACCGCCAAGCTACCATCGACGAAGTCTGGATGTTCAGCCCCAGGGATAACCTCCTCAAACTCAAACGTGGTGCCAAGTTCGAGTGGGAGTTTAGTCTCAACGTCGTCACCACGGAGATAGAGCGTGTGCTGGCCCCGAGGCAGCGGTTCATTCGAGTCCTCTCCCTCTGTTAGCGAAAGGCGTGTCCGGGTTTCACCGGGGCTGAAATAGTCGCTGACGAACTCCCGACCGGACTCTGTGATGATGCTGACCGATGACGGCTCGATCTCATCGGTCACAGCCACTTCCAGAGCCAACTGGCGGCCGTTCTCGACAATCTCAATCGACGTCTCTTCGATGTAGTCGGACTGGTCTTCTGGCGGGCCGGCGCTTCCGTCACCTCCGTCACTGCTATCAGACAGCCCGCTGCAGCCTGCAAGCGCGCCAAGACCCCCGCTAAGGAGTCCAAGCACTGTTCTGCGGTCGATACTGCTATTTCGTGGTATATCTTGCTTTGTCATGGATTATACCAACCAACAAATTTGCCTCTCGTCCAGACGTCGTAGCCATACAGCGCCAGCACAGCCGGCAACACCGTCAGGAGCGTCACTACAGCGAGGTCGATGAACTCCGCAAGGTCTGGGAGGTTCACTTCGTAGGCGACCCGCTCTTGGGTGTCTCGTACCGGGACAGCACGCCCTTGCTCCCACCAGATCTGAGCCGGGCGGTACGTGACTATCGCCGAGGAGACTTCGCCCTGGTCGACGGTGACCGTAATCGAATCATCGCCAGACAGTGACCGTTCGACCCGGGACTGTCCCGTTGCGACGGTAACGTTCCCCGCCGCAATCGGGAAGCCAGCCGTCGGTTCGACCCGGACCAGCAGGTCCGTCGAGTTGTCGGTCGAGTTGACGACCTCAGAGGTGATGTTGACCTCGCGGAGTAGCGTCGGGTTCGTCGAGTCCGCTGGCTGTTCGACGCTGTTCCCACGGACGAGTCCGTTGATTTCGAAGTTCTCCGTCCGGAGTTGTTCCGCACTCCGAATGGTGAACCGGTCCGCCGTCGTGAACGTCTCCGAACGGTTGATCCGAATCTCCGGCGGGAGCGTCGTCCTGTTGGTCGCGTTCGCCGTCGTGTTCACAGTCGCATTCGCCGGATACACTGCTTCCAGAGAGGGCACGAACCGCCAGCCGTCGGAACTCTCGTTTTGGACACGGTTGACCGTGACTGCCGGGCCTTCCGTGGTTCGGACAGCGTGGGTTTCGAGCGGTCGTACTGGCGTCGTCGTGTTCTCCGACCAGTTCGCCCAGCCGGGCGGTGAGCGGGTGTAGAACCGCCACTTGCTCTGGACTTCGTATCCGCCATCGAACTGGACGCTCTGCCAGCTGCCGGGGATTACGGTCCCGATGCGATAGTCGTCGGTCGTGGCCCCTCTGCCGTTGGGGACGACGCCGGGCTCGACGACCAACTCCCGCTCGGAGAGGTTTTCCACCTGGACTGTCCGTGAGTCCGTGACCGTCAGTTCGTACTCGTCAATCTCGTCATCGCCAATCTCCGAGATATTCGTCGAGATCGTCGTGACCAACTGGAGTTCCGTGGTCCCGTTGATCTTTGTGTAGTTGAGCGCGGGCTGGGCGGCAGTGCTGTTGTCCATTGCAGTGCCGTTGGCATACAGCGTCGTGTTCGTCGACGTATTCAGGACGCGGAAGTCTTCCTCGAAGAACTCCGAGATGTACACCCGATAGTCGTGAATGGCACGCACGGTCCCGTTCGGACGGACCAGACGCTCCGTACCCGACTTTTCGTGGACGACCGTCGACGGCTCGATGCTGAAAAACGCGACGTAGGCGTCACGAATCCAGAGTCCAGAGCGAGTGTCCGTGACGTTTACTGGATACGAGGCGTTCTCGATGCCAGTCCGGAACGAGTCGTGTTCGGGCCGGTTCCACAGTGTTGTGTTTGAGGGCTCGCGAGAAACCATATCTCCCGTGCATGAGGGGAGGACGGCCAGCGTGCCGTTCTCAGCCTCAGCCCGGTCAGCCCGTGTGAGGTTCGGATGATCGGGGTCGCCAGACCACAGCGCACGGAAGAACGTGTGGTTGTGGTTGTAGGACCGGTTCGGAGGCACAACGCCTGCTGTCGCGTTGTCCCCGACAGAGGCATTGGCCGGCGGGTTCGAGGCATTCTCGTAGCACGAGACTTTCGCGCTGAGGTTCTGCCTTGCTCCGAGTTCGACGGACCTGTTCACCTCTGTCTGGTTCGCCGCTGGTCCTTGGTCGGCAGACTCGTTGCCCTCGGTTCCGTTGGCTATTGTCCTGTTGCCTGCTGTCTCGTTGCCTGCTGGGTCTTGGACGCTGGAGTCGTTGTTGTCAGTGCGATTCGTCTGTGTTCTCTCCCTACTGGAGCCATTCGGCGCGGTGGCGTTCTGTTGGAGTATCCCCACGCCACCGTGACTCGCGTCGGTGTAGGAGTGTGCCGTCCCCCGCTCAATCTGGGCTGGGTTGCTGCCAGTGGCCGCCGGCCCCGCAGCTGCGGCTGTCGAGAGCAGCGAGCAAAGGGCCGCGATCATCAGCAGTGAGCGGAGTGATGGCATCGTATCTTCAGAATGGCGTCACGCAGTCAGAGAAGCCGAAACCGACGTTGTCCCCGAACTTCGTGATGAGTTCTGGAGCCACGATTGCCAGCACGACGACACCGAGGCCGACCAGCGAGAGGATAAGGTCCCGGCGAGCCTCGTTTTGCTGGTTCGGGTTGCCAGAGGCCCGCATGTACGACAGGCCACTGCGACCGACGAACACCATCGTCGCTGGCAGGCCAAGACCAGCCAGTGCGCCAAAGACGACGTCAACGCCGTCCTCGACAGCAGTGTCACAGTAGATGTTCCCGACGTCGGTCTGGCCCATCGCCGAGCCAGCAAACAGCGTGAGGATCAACAGCAGTTGGGTCGCCTGTCGCACGCCGGGCGTGAGCCAGGCGTCAGCGAATCGCCGCTTCGCGTGAGTGTAGAGTGTTGGTTGTGTGGTCGATGCGTCCGATGCGTTGGTTTGAGTTGACATAGATGCCTCTGATTTTTCGGTCTTGCTTGCCCGCCGATTCCCCACCGGTAATCCGCTACCGTTTTTGTGTTAACTTTCTTACACAGTTGGTGAATCCTGTTCTGAATTCGCCAGCACGTATTGACAGTGGGACTATCAAAAAACTTGTGAACAAGATGAAGGGTTCTAGATTGTGATAGGTAGTCTTACTCGGCAATGCCTTAATTTTCGAACCGCATGAATCCTAATGCTAAGTGGAATACGTATTAGTACATCAACTAGTAGTCTTGTTAACTATTCGTTCAGCCTCAGAAATCCCAGATACTATGTCAGATATTACGGTAATTAAAGAGCTAATATTGACGGTGTCTGCTGGTGGTATATTTAACATAATTGGGTCAGCCAAAGATGACTGCAGTGAAGCTATAGAATCGGATCAATAGAACAGTCATTAGGTTAGTTTCATAGAAAGACAAAAGCGGGGCAGTAAACGAGCCAGATTGAAATCAGGGCTTTGGGTCGTCCATATCGTGGACCACTCCCATGTCGTCAATGTCGCCGCACACACCCCCATGTCGTCAACTCTGGGCGCCGGTAAACGATACCACAAGAGGAGTAAAACCGAGGAACTGGACCATAGTGAGTACGAAACCAAATCGGACGCGGAAGTGGCTGAAAGCCTCGGTCTGGCGCATCTCCCCGAAGCAGACCAGTCGGACAAGGAGCCAATTCCAGAGCTCGTTGACCGACGCACTGGTGAGGGCCTCGCCGGCTACGAGAAGCGTGTGGGTGAAGAAGCCGACCACACCCGGTTGGCCAATGAGACACGAGCCATCGTGGAATCCAGCGAGACGACCACGGCGGAGGCGTCCACGGAGGAACCCACCTTCGAGACTACCAAGTACACCGCAGCGTGGGTCACGGACAACAGCCGTCCCGACGAGGTTGACGAGCGGCAGGATGAGCTTCCGGACAACGTCCCGCCGAAAGCCACAGTCACGATCAAGGAGATCAACGACAACCGCTACTATTACTGGCAGTGGCGGGAAGACGATAAGGTAATCTCCAAATATAAAGGGCCAGTCAACCCGGACGAATAAGACGACAACTGTTGTTATTTCGTCGGATCACACCCCCCGTGTGCGAAGTGAATTCGCCGACGGAGTCGAGGTAGGGCTCCCCGTGTGCGATATGATTTTGGTCGCTTTCCGCGTGGACCCCGTGTGAGAGATGAATTGACTGATGAGTCTAGAGGAGACACCCCGTGTGCGAAATGAAATCTTGCGTACTGTTGTCAGACATACTTAGTCATTCTAATAATACGCTCACCGAGGCCACCCCCTGTGTGCGAAACGAATTTGATGCCGCCGTCGGCGTCTCTTCGTGTTAGTTCCCTTCGAAGAAATCGTCTATCTGCGCGTTGACAACAGATTTGACAAGATCTTCCTCGTGTTCAGCACCCTCAAGTCGGAAGTCAGTCTGGAGTGTCTCGGCGACCACTTCCGGATCGTCGACAAATGTGTACTCCTTGTGGACACCACTGCCGTAGCCGCGCCCACGTTTCTCAGACGTGACGAAATTATAGGTTTCAGCCTCATTCATATATCGCAAATAGGAGTCGCGCGATTTTTCAGCAGCATCTAGAATGTCGGTGAGATACTGGTACACTCGGAAGGCAACCGTACTGGGGACGGCATTCAAATTTCGCTGCGAGTAAACAGGAACAATCGCGGTGGCGTAAAGTGAGAGTTTCTTCTGCGTTGATAATCCCTGCATCTGCGTTAGCGTTCGGTCCCGTTCGGCCTCTTTCTGAGCATCGCGAACATGCGCTTCACGGACCGTATCTTCTTCAGCTCGGTCGGCGATTTCACCCGCCTTTCGGAACAGATCGATTGCTTTCCGTGCGTCACCGTGATCCTGAGCAGCAAATGCGGCACTGATCGGAATAATTCCGTCCTCAAGGACGTTGTCTTGGTACGCGTCGCGACGGCGTTCGAGAATCGCCTGCAGTTGGTTCGCATCGTAGTCGGGAAAGACGACGTCCTGCGGATTGAACGAACTCTCTGCCCGGCCGTCGAGATCCTCCATGAACCGGGGGTCATTCGTAAGCGCAGCAACGGATACGTGCCCCTCGATGCGACCAAGCTGGGAGGCTCGCGACAGTTGGTAGAGCAGTTTCGAATACGCCGGCTCATCGTTCGGATCACGTTGCCGACCCACTAGGAGGTCGACCTCGTCGAGAATGATGATAACTGAGTCGAAGTTGTTGCTCAAAATCTCGTAGAATCGATCAAGCTTCTGGTCAGTCGAAATCCCACTCTCTGGGACGCCGACGTCGACGCCAGCTTCTTCAGCCGCGTTCTTCACAAGTCGATAGACAGCCCGATCGTGGGATTTGATCGTCTGGCAGTTGATTTTGATGACACCGAACCGATCTCCTTGCGAGGTCGCGAGTTCGAGAACCTGCTGACAGACCGCATTGATGATGAGTGACTTGCCGGTTCCCGACGGCCCATAGAGGAGCATATTGGGTGGTCGATTCCCCTGTAGTGCCGGTCGTAGGTAGGTGATAATGTCGTCCAGTTGGTCATCGCGACCGACAATCCGGTCCTCATCGATGACGGCATCCGGGTCGAGAAGTCCCTTATCTCGAAAGACAGAGTTCTGAACGCCCTCCTGAAGACGGCCTTTAATAGATTGTGAGAGGGATTTTTGATCGTCGCCGTCAGGCATGTTTGCGCAGTTAGGGCGAAACTATAAATAAATATTGATACCGTGTGCGAGGTTAAATCATCCGAATTCAAGAGGTAGAGTGCATTTAGGCGAGGGTAGTAGATGAGATTGGGTAACCGCGGGCGAAATCAATTGGTCGTAGTCACCCCCCGTGTGCGATATGAAATCCCGAATAATTCATCAAACAGCTGTTGATGTCAAGGCGAGTCAAAAGAACTCGGCGGAGGCACCCCCCGTGTGCAAGATGAAATATCAGACGTAGTCTCGGGCCGGATAGTACCAAGAATATCTCTCGGCTATCCTGAGTGAGATGGGATCTCGTCACTAAGCTACCCCCACACCCCGTGTGCGATATGAATTTAGCGAGAGGGGGAACGGGGATGAATCATCTGAGGAACTTGGTATTCGCCCGGAGAACCCACGAGAAGACACAGGACCGGCAAAGACCGTCAACCCACGAAAAAGCAAAGGAACAATTGAGAGTTGTTATGTCACGAGATATACTATTCCATTTCGACCGACTCTAGTACCAGTACGGATCTAGTTGACAGGGTAGCTATGTAAAGATTTCCATAAGATGTAGTCAGCTTAATATTACTGTCTTTGAGATTTCTTTTCCATGAAATCGCGGATTTCTGGTGTTTCGTTGTCTATCTCTTCGACCACCCCCTCCCACTCTCCTCCCGATTTCATATCGCACACGGGGTGTGGGGGTTCGACCTCGTGAGCCTCAAAATAACCAACAACCCACTCCGAACCACTCCGTGCTGGTTAAAGACGTAGACGCCGACGAGATTTCGTCGCGAGTCAACAACTCCGGCAACGACGATCCCCATGTCATTGAGCTGCTGGACCACGAGCAATCGGCCTTGGTGAGTTCAGTTCGGGATAGCTGTCGTGGTTCCTCGTCGCTACTCCATCCGTAAGCAACTGCCGATCAACGAACGATCATTACGGCTTAAATAGCGTCCTCGGCTCCAGGGAGGTTGTATCATCTTCTCTGAAGTGAAGAATATTATGGACATGGCCGATAGGATTGTGTTACTCGGTTTTACGGAGTTGGCTATCGACCTCGTAGAGCCAGCCACGGTCAAGAAGCCGATCGATCACGTATACTGCATCAGTGTGCTCCTCGATATGCTCAGACTCAGCCAGAAGGAACTCATGTGCTTCACTCTTGGGGAGTTCGTCAGTGCCTGAGGCGTACGCCCTCTCCAGTGTCTGGTAGGCACTTTGGATCCAGTCTGGGAATGGGGGTTGACCTGTGTGTTTCATGGGCATAGTCAGTCAACTATATACTGTAATTGAGAGCCTGCAACTTTATTCCCCGGAGGGTTGGATAGGTAACTCTACTTTTGGGACTGAGACACTCTAAGTGTAAGATCTTGATTACAGGGATAATCATGATTAAATCCCTTTGGCAGGCTCTGTTCTCTTGGTTCCGGGAGCGAATTAATATCGTACGGGCCCTGATTCAAATCCGGGAGGCGGCATACCCTTCTCGGTTTAGATGCCCAAACGACAACCCCCCATAGTCGGGGGTCTATCAGGGGGTGGTCGGCGTGACCGATTCGGACCCCGACAGCGAGGGCACCTCTCCCGACACGAACTCCGGGGACGAGAGCCTCGAAACCACTGTTCAAGCGCTGGAGGCGCGGCTCAGCGCCCTCTCGAAGCAAATCTCTGGGCTCCGTGAGGAGCTTCACGACGAGCGCGAGGAACGTGAAGAGCTAGAGGACGAGCTGGCAGCGCGTGACGAGCGTATCGACGAACTGGAGGCGGAAGTTGCGCGCCTCGATGCGCGCACCGACATTCTGGAAGTCGTCGAGAACGCTGACAAGATGTCTGGTAAGCAGCGCGCGGTCACGCTGGTCCAGCACCTACACCGAGCGGCGAAAGCGCGTGAACGGCGTGACGAGCCGCCTGCAGCGACCGTCGACCGGGACGAGGCCGAGGAAGCGCTTCACTACCCGAACATTGACCGGACGACGATCTACCGGGATATGGAGCGCGCGGCCCGGTTGATCGATGGCGATGCGCTCCAGTACACGAACGGAGAGCTACGGCTCGATCTTGACGCCGGGAGTCTCCCCCGCAAGTACACGGCTGACCAGGAAGGCGAGAATCTGTGAAGTCCTCACAACAGATGCGATGGGGGAAGCCCCCTCCGGATTGGTCCACTCTGAGCAAAACCGTCTGAACCCTTAGAGTTTGCAGGGTAGGACGGTTGTGTAAACAACTGTCGATTAGCTGTTAGTACGCTCGCAAACCGCTCGCACCGCTCGCAGTCAAGACGAATCAACAGCCGCCGCGGCTGTTGTGAAGACTTCACAGAAATCAATGATGCCCCAAAATCACGAACTCACCGAAGAACTGATACAATTCTTCCGGGACTACTACTCGGAAGAGATCGCACAGCTCGAACAACGCTACCCCCGAGAACAGAAATCACTTCACGTCGACTACGACGACCTGTACCGGTTCGATCCGGGTATTGCCGACGACGTGCGGAACCACCCGAAGGAACTGCAGGAACATTTGGAGGAAGCACTCCGTCTGTACGACTTGCCGATAGCAGTCGAACTCAACGACGCTCACGTACGCATCTACAATCTCCCGGAGATGCACGTCTTCGACCCCTCCGGTGTGTCTCGCCACGAGAACATCGGGCAGTTACTCGACATCCGCGGACAGGTCCAGAAGGTGTCCGACGTGAAGCCACGGCTCACTGGAGCCGTGTGGGAGTGCCAACGATGTGGGACTCTGAACGAGATTCCACAGCACGGAGAGAGTCTAGAGGAGCCGCACGAGTGCCAGGGGTGCGAGCGACAGGGTCCTTTCTCGCTCGATGCGAGCGCCAGTAGCTGGATCGACCACCAGTACGCCCGTATCCAGCAGCCGCCCGAGAAAACGAACGGCGGAGAAGCCCAAAGCGTCGACGCGCACCTTGAAGACGACCTGATCGAAGGCTTCGATGCCGGTGACAGGGTGGTTCTGACCGGGATTCTCGACATCGAAGAGCCCGGAGCCGACCAGGGACTCGACTTCGACACGAATCTCGATGCTCGTTCTGTGGTTAAGGAGGAAAGCGACTACGACGATGTCGACGTCGACGAGCATCTAGATGATATCGAAGCCATCGCCAACGGTGACCGCGGTGACCCGTACCAGCTACTCGTCGACTCAATCAACCCGAAGCACCGGGGCGACGAACACGTCAAGCTGGCCGTGGCGCTGCAGCTCTTCGGCGGCTGGGCACACGAATATCCGGACGGCAGCCGCGACCGCGGCGACTGGCACATGCTCCTCCTCGGTGATCCCGGCTGTGGGAAGTCCACGTTCCTCCGCTACGTCGACCAGATAGCACCACGGTCGACCTACGCCTCAGGGAAGGGAGCAACCGCGGCAGGCATGACTGCAGCGGCTGTCTCGGACGACTTCGGAGATACTGAGTGGGGACTGGAAGCAGGGGCGCTAGTGTTGGCCGACGGTGGAATCGCCTGCGTCGACGAGATAGACAAGATGCAGTCCGACGCGGTGTCCTCGATGCACGACGCCCTGGAGAGCCAGCAGGTCCACGTCAACAAGGCCGGGATCAACGCCACGCTGAACGCTCGCACCTCGCTGCTGGCGGCAGGGAATCCGAAGAATGGCCGCTTCGAGCGCTACCGTCCGAAGGGAGAGCAGATCAATATGGGACCGACGCTCCTCTCTCGATTTGATTTGATGTTCATGGTGTCCGACGAACCCGATCGGGAGGACGATGCGGATGTCGTTGAGCACATGGTCCAGAGCCGCCAGGCTGCAGGCCGTCACACACGGGGCGAGGAGCTGAGTGAGACGGAACAGCAGCGGGTCGAGCCCGCGATAGACCGGTCAGTGATGCGGGCCTACGTCGCTCATGCCAAGCAGACTTGTCGTCCAATCATTGAGGATGACGAAGTAGCGGAACGACTGAAGCAGTTCTTCGTTGAGTTCCGAGCTGGTGCAGGGGAGCAAGACGACGCGTCACCGATTCCCGTTACTTTCCGCAAGGTCGAGGCGATACAGCGGCTTGCCGAGTCGAGTGCGCGGGTTCGGCTTTCGGACACGGTAGAGATTGAGGACGTAGAACGGGCAATTAAGCTCGTGACGAAATCGATGAAGCAGGTCGGCTATGATCCAGAGAGTGGTGAGTTCGATGCAGACATTATCGAGACAGGAGAATCAAAGAGTCAGCGAGAGCGACGCGAAACGATTCTTACTGTGGTAGAAGAGTTAGATGGTGCGACAGCGAGAGAGGTTGCTGAGAGGGTGGAATTCGAGCAAACTGTACTGAAGCACGGGATTAAGAAGTTGAAAGAGGCAGGGAGAATCTATTCTATGGACGACGAGCTTAGAAGAGCATAGCAGTCATGGAAACTCTATGATCATAGGATTGTTTGTTGACATATTTCTTAGAGTAAACTCAGGATGAACTGAATCAATAGTCCGAGAGAGGATTAAAAGAAAAGTAATAATAAGCAATATTCTAATCAGCATAATAAGTTTGCTCCAAGCAGGTGGAACTGTTGGACTCGGTTTAGGACCTCTATATTTACTGTATCTTATACTACCGGGACTATCATTTGTCAAGCTAATGGTCATCATATACCAATCACCAGATATTTTATCCCGATATGATCGCATTGGTTACGCGCTGGCTGGAAGTGTCGCTTCAGGGATAGTATTGTTACTTATTGTGAAGTATTGCATGACAGACTATTATCCAATTAGTGGCAATAATCTTGGAAGTCTATCACTTCTAGCGATTTTATCTGGTGTAGTTATTCAAACCGGTATTGCTGGTTTCTTAGGTATCGCTTTTGGAAGTATCCGCCTCCGTGTGTCTGATCAGAAGAGAAATTTCAATGACAGACAACAGCCTTGGGATTACGCTGCCGGCGAGATTCGGGAGGAAGAAGTCCTGGTACGGACAAAAACGAATGGTTGTGTTCAAGGCATCGTAGCCCGATACGGCCAAGGGAAACAAGCAGGCGACATAGTAATCTCACCCGTAGGACCAAGGAATCGAGAAGAATTAGAAGTCGGGGATTCCGATGAAACCGATGCGCTGTACGTCCGACAGAGTTCGATCTCTGAGATTCATTTTGTTGACGATGAGCAGGAAGACGAGTATCAGTCCTTGTTGTCCGAAGGAGATATTGAATTAGAGGATGTCGAGGAAGAAAGTGATAACGAAGACCCCGATTGACGTATGAATAGCTCTGTCTAAGATAGTCCAGAGACAGTCTACAACTTACTGTTCACTGTGTAGTCTGGGAATTTGTTATAGACATATTCTAACAGTCGAGAGATAGGCATTGAGTCAAATTGAGAAATAACTCTTTGTACTACGGACCCTATCTCCCCGTCGGACACATCGCTAGTTTCGCTTAAATACTGCTCGCCCTGGTCAGTGAGCGTGTAAGTGTACTTTTTTCCTTTCGGTAGTCGAGTCACTTGCTCTTCGATGAGCCCGTCCTCTTCCATGTGATCAAGCTCATGTAGTATGTCGGCAGAGAACGGACCGTAATCGTAAGGCTCGAAATTGAATACTTCACTGTCAGACTGGTCCCACAGCTGCTGGACTAAGAAGACTAATTTCTGGAGTCGGGTCCTCCCCTCAATTTTGTGCTGCTCAGACTCTTCGAATAGCATGAGCAGCAGTTCGCGTTGTGAGGGCATAGATCAGACTCCTCTCTAGTCATATATGAATCTTGAGTCTTCAAACGTCTTTTGGTTACTATTAGACCGGTTATCAAGGCTGTTTATAGATATGCAAAGGTACAAAACGAGGCGTGCTTGGGACCGCTCTGACAGACCAGGTACATACCGGATCTTGACTAAGATTGTCTGTCGGCGGTACGGCAAAGTTGTTGAAGAAGAGAGTCAGCACGCAACAAATTCGGTAATAGCGTATTCAGGAAGTATCGGGGCTTACTTCCTGAAATCGGACCGAATATTGTTCCGGCAGATCGTCTAATCTGACGCGAATCTTGAGGACCGTAATACCAGGTTCAGAAGCTTTCTGCTGCATCAACTCAGTCTGATTACGCTCAAATGAACTGCTCCCGGTTTTAATTTCGCACCAGTACTTTCGAAGTAACTCACCAGGATACCCCTTTTCAACCTCTAACACGCAATCCGGTAACCAACTCTTGTATCGGGGACGGCCACGACCGTCGTGGTACTGAGAGTGAGCGGCGTTCTGTACCATGCTGATGTGGAGTTCTTCCTCTGGCTGATCGAGGTCTTGTTCAATGAAGTTCTTGAGCGCAGGTGGACTATTACCTGGATTTTTGATCAGCGCTTCCCCGATAGCTCCGTACTGGTTAGCTCCGACTCCGAATACCCATGTGTCCGCCTCGGAGTCTACTGGGGTCTGGACATTTCTCTCTGGTTGGGGAATGAGGTAGACATCCGCCGCAGTGGTATCCTGCTGAGCTACTTTCTGCAGTGCAACGCGTACTTCGCCCTTTTTATTGAGCTGAGCAACGTGCGTTTCTGCTTCCTGCCGAGATGGATAGTCGAGAAATTTCCCTTCTGCTTCAGCGAGTTCGGCAACAGCACCATTTGCATCGGTTGCGGAGGATTTGACTTCAACGACAAATGGCTCCTCAGTGGAACCTGAACAGTGAGAATTCGTCCCGTCGCGGTTCATGTATCTAAGCCACTTGCTATCACGTTATAACCCTTAAGACGACGGAGTTGACCAAGAAATGCGACACGGAACCCAGTATATCGGGCTATAGCTGACTCATTCGTTCTAAACTGTGGTTATTATGATTGACTTGTCATCGAGAACCATCTTTGCACATCAAGCGTAATGAGAACCACCACTCGTATGACTGCTGGCTAACGCCGGACAAGTACAAGATGTTGAAGCAGAATGCACAGAGTTACGAGGATTCCTTCATCATATAGCTCGGTACCTCCTGTCAGTAAACCGCCCTTGCCAAAGCAGTCCAGCAATTAAAATGGCCCGCGATCAGCAAACACACTTCTTGCTTTGAGCTGCCTTCTAATGCCGAGATCGATCTTCTGATTCCGTTCTTCGCGGCTCATTCCTTCAGCACAAGCAGCGGCCATATTGCCGGCAGCCTGTCGATACAGCTTGAATATCTGACTGTAGTTTCCCAGTGTGAGTGAATATGACGTTACCCTGTAGTCCTTCAGAGAATCATCGATCTGCACACTTGCCTTATTGTTCGCCCGCTGGAAGCTGCGGCCCGCAGAGTCGAAAGACGAATGTTCGAAAGCGTCGATACCACTGTTAAGCGAAAAAATCACTTTCAGGAACAGCTCTTGCATATCAGCGTGTTTCTTATATACGGTTCTCTGTCTGCTCAGCCGCGAACTGACTCTATCACGATCAGGTAAGAGTTTTTGTGTCGAGGGCGGCTGCTCACTGGGAGTGTGTGTCGCTACCGTTTTGCTAAATTTAGAAATGGATGACTCCACATTAGGAAGGTGTCTCTCTTGGTTTGATTGACCGTTGAAGTACTCACCATTCAAAGTAGCAATCTCACGACTTTCAATTTTCCCACTAAGAGACTCCCCCTCGTCCAAAGTTTGCTGCAGTTCTTGATAGTAGTCTAAAGCCTGGTTGATATTGCCAGCACCAACCGAAGGTGTCGAAGATGGAGTTTTTCCAGTCGGGTCTATCTCCTTCTCAGAGAGTGAGCTATTTACCGACTCTATCGTTGTAGCTATTGACGACTGCAGCATAGAGTTTTTCTGGGGATCTCTAAGATCAGTTGAGTCAATAGTCTGGGCCAAATTCTGTAGTTCAGACTCTTCACTGGAGAAATCGGGAGGCTCCTCATCGATCGTAC
This sequence comes from Haloarcula sp. CBA1115, assembly GCF_000827835.1. Lineage (NCBI taxonomy): Archaea > Methanobacteriati > Methanobacteriota > Halobacteria > Halobacteriales > Haloarculaceae > Haloarcula > Haloarcula sp. CBA1115. The sequence goes on from NZ_CP010532.1 coordinate 96,902, forward strand.
TCACGAGGGTGCCGAGGACGATAGTCCCACCTAACAATCGGAAAAGGTTACGACGAGAAAGAAGTATTTCGTCGGTATCTTCGTCACCAGACATTGCATTTATTTTCACCGACAAGTATTAAATACATTTCCACTATCTAGCAGACTGTGGGCGAATTGGATACTGACCGTGTTAATTTAGCGGCAAGCCATCTCGATGGCGGACTGTACCGCCATGCGAGAGTAGAAACGCGAAAACCAGCGCTTGATTTGGCCGGTGCCCTGTCTGAGGTACACGATAGCAGCTTGGAGTTAAGCCTCGCAGAAGGTGATCGTATATTAATTCGAGCAGAGCAAGAGATCGATACCACAACACTACGCCGGCTTCGGAAGCTCACTGAGGTACTTGAGGACGACCTTGGGATTAATCTCGGGCATGGGAAGTTTGCCCGGATGGCGAGTACTGCGGCGACAGCCAGTTCGGTTGTAGCTGTGGCGATTGCTGGGTGGAATCTAGTGGAAGCTGCGGATACCTTGCGGGACGCTTCGAAGCGGGCAGAGTCACTACAAGCGGTGAAAGAGGACCGGTTCGGTACTTTCTACAGAGCAATCGGTCTATTCGTCGTAGAGTGTTTCTTGTTCACTACCCCACTCAATTACAAGACCGCTTGGAAAGGAACGCGGTATCTCAACAATCACTACCTCTATCGGTTGCGATCTACGTCGAAACTTCTCTATCGACTCACACTGAGCGAAGTACATTATGCGATTCGAGGATTCACCAAAGAAGCACTTCGTAACGCAGATCAGTTCGCTTCGTACCTTGCACAGGTAACCATCAAGAGTGTAAAGATCTTGCAGGAATATTCTGACGACGGAGTAGATGACCTCATTGAGACTGTACGACAAGAGGTAGAGGAGTTTCATGCGTTCGTCGAAAATAGCTATCAGCTTATTGTACCCGAAATTGAACTGCAATCCGTCGTTCAAGAAGTGGTCAAAGAACTTTCTACATTCATCGACCTTTCAGAACTATCCTCGAAGCAAATCATGAGCGGGATTGATATATAATAGGGAGCGATCAAGTAATTGTTCTACTCACTTTTTCACGAGCTAGCTGAAATTTCATCGAAGTTTCTGTTCCCCTCTATAGACAGCTTTGACTACAGCGATAATCACGACCAACAGTTGTTCCAGTTTGTGTTTCCCAACAAGCGAGTAGCGTGTCATAAAATGTGTCCCACGCCCTCTGCTTGGCGATTGTACAGCCCTCAATTCGCGCTGAAGCTCGTAACTTTGCCACTCATTAATTCTGTTCAGGACTGGTTGCATGAATTATATCTGTTGAGAACTATTGCATGACAGGTTCCAACAAAATGGAAGTTGGGGCTAGTCTTTCGGGACAATTCTTATCCTGAGTGGTGAGATGGGGAAAGTATGAATATGCCATAATCAGTGTAGTTTTATATCTGATGTTACCCTCGCTTGACGCGCTTGTAGATAACTCGAACAACACTCTCGAAGACGTTTACAAGACCGTCGTCCCTGAATGCGAAGAAATTCGCATTGCAACCGGCTACTTCTATTTATCTGGCTTTAACCTCTTCAAAGAAGATCTCGAGAACCTCCGCGACCCGGAGGAACTCGAACACGCCCCTTTTCGCATCCTAATGGGGCGAAAGACCGACCAACGTACCGTAGACGAAGTCAGTGAAGGCCAAACGCTACGTGAGCAGTTCGAGCAGGAGGTTAAGGAAGATGTTGAGGAACTGAACAACGCACAGATTGAACGTCTTGACCGACTGCGCGATTTCATTGCAGAGGGACTCGTTGATGTTAGGGTTCGAAATCCCGATTCAGGGTATTTTCATGCGAAAGGCGCCTGCTTTCGCGGTGCGACGGACAACCCGAGTCTACGGAATGGTGACCGCGATCAGCGAGGTGCGGTCACTATCGTTGGATCCTCGAATTTCTCACAGTCAGGGCACCGTCACAACGTTGAACTGAACCTGACCAGTCAGAACGGAAGTGACGCAGAAGCGTTTGAAGAATGGTACGACAACCAATGGGCCAACGGCGAGAAGTTCTCTGAGGAAATCATCAACATCATCGAGGAGACCGATCGCTACAAGCAGTGGAAGGAACAGCAGGACGAGGACGATGATGAAGTCGAAGATGAGGCAGATATTGGAACATATCTCGAACCGTTCGAGATGTATAAACTGCTGGCGTATGATGAGCTGAACGGCAACGTCAGTGTTCGTGATAGCCCTCTGTACTATTTCCAGACACTCGGCTACGAGAGTGCAAAGACGAAGCTGTCACAATATGATGGCTGCATAATCTCCGATTCGGTCGGTCTAGGCAAGTCGTTCATTGGAAGCGAACTCCTCTACGACTACCGAGAACAAGGTGACCGTTGTCTCCTCATCGTCCCAGCCAACCTAACCGACCAGTGGCGTGATCTCCTCCAAAACGCGACAGACGAAGACGGAGACCCGTTCTTCGGCCTCGAGGTTGATGGAAAACACTTGCAGGTCATGAGCATCAGCAAATTCCAGAACCTCACATACGAGGAGGTGAACGCTCTGGACGACCAATTTGATGTGGTGCTCATCGACGAGGCGCACCGATTCCGAAATCACGGGAAGTGGAATCCAAATCCGGTTGACGACGACGATTACACGGGGACTCGTCGACATGCGAACGCTCGCCTCCTCCGGAACAACACGATGATCATGCTGACTGCGACGCCAATCAATAACTCAGCTACCGATCTCAAGAACCTCATTGGGTTGTTCACCGACGAAAACGAACTGATGAACAAGGCATCCTTGAAATTCAGCGCCTTCGACGAGTACATCGACCTCGCAGCGGAGCGTAAGCGAATTGCTGCCGGTAAAGACAAAGCCTCTGAGAAGGAGCAGCGCCAGATGACAGAGCAGCTCAAGCGTCACTCGGACGAGATCTCCGAGATACTAAACGAGGTGATGGTGCTCCGGACTCGAAAGCACGTCAAAGAGACGCTAACCGATCAAGACGACTTCGATATGAGTTTCAAGCCTCCCGAACTCAACAAGGAGCAGTATTCCCTCCCCCCCGCCTACCAGCCCATTTATCGTATGCTCCCGGACGTGATGGATGCGCTCCACCTCCCACATATCACCATCAAGAATCCACAGGCAGGGGGAACACTGAAAGCACTCTACAAACTAAACCTGCTGAAACGTCTCGAGTCCTCCACATATGCCTTTGTCCAGTCAGTTCAGACGCTACACGAGAGTGAGCGGTCACTTCTTGGATTCCTTGATGGACTCCCCGAGGACGAAGATATTGATGTACTGCGTACAGTGGGTGATGATGCAGCAGAAACGACATTAGAGGATTTCGTTGAGGGAGCGGACGCAGCTGAAGATCTTGAGCAAACGCTCGAAGAGTTCGGATTCGACAGTGGTGCCCTTCAAGCAGATGGGGGCGATTCGGACGACGAACTAGCCGATGCCACGGTTGGAGAGGTGAAAACGTACATCCGCGAAGACCTGACGCTCCTTGCCTACTTCCTCTCCCGGTTCATCGGTCGTGTAGCTCGAGACTCCGGTTCTATCGCGGACATGGAAGTTGAACTGGAACAGTGGCTCGCTGACCACGGTGCAGCAGTTCTTCCAGACGTACCGGAAGATGACCCGAGTCCTATCCTCTACCCTCAGCACGACTTAAGCGAAGCCGACACTGCTACGCTGGACTTCTACGAAGCCGTATTCGCGCTCCGCGAGTTCCGTGATCCCAAGATTGACCGGCTGGCCGGAGTTCTGAACGGGTACGACCAGAAAGTACTCATCTTCACTCAGTACCGCGCGACCGCAGACTACGTCCACCGGACACTCGTCGACAACGAGTCGTCACCCATGACGATGGAGAACAGTGCGGTCGTAAAGGGTGGAGACGAGAACAAACAAGACATCATCAAACGGTTCGCCCCAGAGGCGTCAGGGTACCAGCAGACACTGGCTGAAAGTGACGAGACGGAGTTGCAGTACGTAGTCGCGACAGACACTCTTAGTGAAGGGGTTAACCTTCAGGACATCTCAGTGGTCGTAAATTACGATCTGCCTTGGAATCCAATGCGCATCGTCCAGCGGGTTGGTCGTATCGACCGAATCGGTTCGACGGCGGACAAGTACGTACACAATTTCTACCCTGATGGAGACATAGAGGCTGCAATCAAACTCCTAGAGCGCTTGCAGGCGAAAATCAACGATATTGCACTCATCGTTGGCAAAGAGAACAACATTCTTGATCCGAACGAAGATGCGGTGCTGGAGAGGGCGGGAGTCGAGACAGAGAAGACTATCGGGGAATTGGAGATTGAGGAGATTGAGTCGTCGATTCGAGAGTCCCGTGATGTGACTGACTACAACGAGCTGGACGACACGTCGAAGAATCCACTGCTACGGAACGCTGGAAGTGACGAGAACGCGGCATTCGAGCGTGTGCTCCTCAAGGAGGAGCTGAATGAAGACTATGGACTCTCTTCGGAGGACTTCGAGTTTGCAGAGGACTATTTCGAGGAACCCACCGATGAACGAGAGTTCCTCTACACGAACGCTATTGGTCACGATACCGGCCCGCGTCCGGGTGTGTTTGGTCTTGTCCATCTCTGGTTCGAGAACGATGAAACCGGAGAACCCGAAGATGCACCGCTTGGGCGTGTACGGCGAGCATTGTACTACAAACCGTTCAGTGGTGACCTGAAAGAGCGACCCGTTGGTTCACTCGGCATAGCACCGGAAACGCAGGGTGAACAACTCGCCGGGAACACCGACAGAGTAATCGCGAACAGGGAGTCGATCGAGGAGCATCTCTCCGAGCGGTTAGAGGAGATACGTGAAGGGCAGGTCGAGGAAGTGTTTAGCGGTGGTGGTCAGTCGGCCACACAGGAGATGCTACTCGACATGATGCAGATGCGAATCCTCCCACAGTACGGTGACCAGCCCGCACCTGTAGACGAGCAGGACACGGTCGGGGAGTGGGCGAATGCCTTGTTCGATCGGCTGGATCGAGTGAAGCTCAAACACACAGATGAAGACCGAGTGTTGCGAGAGACCTTCCGGGAACATCCGGACTACACCTCCCTCGGTGACTGGCCGGTCGAGGAGTTCCTTGTCGAACTAGAGACATTCCTCGAGGACAATATCGAAGCATCTGCGGAGTATCAGACCACTCTCGTAGGGGAGAGCGCCGTCCAAGCTCGGCTCATCTGCTGGGGCGTCATCGGTCAGTAGTTCACACCGTTGGTTCTTGATATCCGATTACTGCGATATCCTCAACGTGCAACACGCTCCTAATGAACTTCATACACCGCATGGCTTCGTTATAGAGATCGTTGTTCCTCTCACCCCAATTCACCGGAACAATTAGACATCCAAATTCGATTTTTTTGCGGTTGCTTCGTTGTGTCTTTCCACCCTTGATGAACTTTAGTATGTCATCGCTCACGCGTTTCTGTTGGCTCTTTTCAATCTCAATAGCAATCCGATCTCCTGGGTGATACAGATCTACGCTATGGTTGAATTTCGGTGCCCATAATTTGCACTTCGGATTCAGTCCTCTATCTGAATCCTGTTCGAAATGGTAGTCTGGGAGTGCCTGCGCCACATGACTGTCAAGATCGGTTTGACTCTTCTCGAATACACTGTTTGGTGCAGCCTTGACGGCTGAGAGAATTCGTTCAAAATCGTCCTCAGGGAACATCCTCGATTTCTTCCGTTCCCGAATGTCCTTATTCAGAAACCCCTCTTTCACGACTTCTACCATGATTTACTTCATTGGTTGGTATCGTTAAGATTGTGGTTATTCTGGTAGTTCACTGCAATATCTCTCTCCGAGGCAGAGACGTGCTTACTATGCGAGTACAGCCGATATTCCCGTCACGTTTCAGGATTTCGACGGAGACACAGCGTTCTATTCGAGGACTGGTCGCAGGTCACGCCACCTCAGATCCACCTGAGTACCTGAGGCCACCCGCACACGGTAGAGGTAGGAGTCCCGCTCGTCACCAGTGGATGCGCCCGCATCGTCTCGAAGTATCTCGATAACCTCTCCGCGCTCGCCGTGGTATTGAAAGTCCGGGTCATCTCCATTGGGGATGTCGATTCGGACATAGTCACCCGGTTCAACGCTCTTCATTAACAAACTCACCAGTCAATATCGCCGACCTTCGACCGCCGGAGTTCGGACAGGCTCATTTCATGTTTGGGGTGCAGCCAGTACGGGTATCCATTGACGTTGAACTCACGACCGGTCGCTTGTTCGAGTACCTCTTGAGCCAAAGCAGTGAATGAGTACTCTGCACCGTTTTCCAGCCACTCCACGTTGTCACTCCGTCCCGTCTTCCCAGTAATCCGGGCTCGCCAGAAGTCGTCCTCTGGGTCGTAATCCCGCTCAGCATCGTCTGGTAGGCTTTCCTCGTCGAACAGGACGATGTCCCCCTCCGCTACCAGTCCAGCCTCGAGCAGAACTGTGATTGCCCTTTCAGCGCGATTCGACGACCGACTCTGTTGACGTTCCTTCTGCCGGCGCTTGGCCATATACTCCTCAGCCTCTGGGATGGGGAGCACTTGGCGGGCACTGACGAACACCTCCTCATCACGTTGGTGAACGTCTAGTTCGATGCAGGTGATGTCCATCCCGTACTCACGTTCGAGCCATACGACTGGGGTTGTGATCTCCGGGCCGAAGCTACCCGCGGCGAGCAAAATCCGTGGCCGGTCATCCAGGACGAAGTCAGCGTAGCCGTCCTCTGTGGTGGCGATGTCCTCACCAAGGAATTCACTGAATCGCTCGCCGACGGCTTCAGGTGTAAGTTGATTGTTTTCGTCGCGCCGATTGTTCCAGAACGCACGGTAGTCCTGTTGGAGTTCCTCTGCACTGATGGTTGAGCAGTAGCTCGCGTACTTGATGGCCTGGAGGTCAGTCGTCTTGTCTGCGCTGTCTCGCTTCAGTTCGATTACGACCAGCTTCCCATCAGGGTCAAGCGCTAACACGTCGGGACGTTCGGCAGTCCGATCAAACTTGGCGTACTGGGACGCGACAACGAGTAGGTCTTCACCGAGTATCGAGGGTGTTTCAATAATCCACTCTTCAATGTCTGCCTCAGTCAGGTTGAGAGCGTTAAAACTGGTGGGTTCGAGAGCTTTGATGCCCCTACCGTTAACGTGGTAGACCATAGTTTGTAAGTACGCTGTTAGTGCTACTTGTGTGGGCCTTCTGTTTCTAGTAGGTCGAACTTCTCGAACACCAGATCGAAGTATTCCTCAGTCATCATCCGGGGGTTTTGTACGCGATGGAAATCATCGAGGACAAACTGAACATCTTTTTCTCCAAGACCGTAAGTATGGAACGCCGCAGCGTCAATCTCAGCTTGTAACTCTCGACGTACATTCTGGTCGGTTGCGGGTTCAATACCACCGAGACGTTCTCTCATCTCAGCGAATTTCTCACCGTAGCAATTCAACCGTGCTGCACGGGTGGAAATATAATCGAAGTACTGGTCTCCCTTTGTCAATCGCGGCATTTGCGACTCTTTGAATTTGTAGATGACGAGGTTTGTATCGATCTTTGTTCGCATCAGGAAATCAAACGGTAGACTGTTCATTAATCCGAGCGCGGCGAACATTTCTTCGTCCGAGAATATTCGTTTGTATACCGAATGAAGTGGCGTCTCTCTCAATTCCTCTTCTGTTGGTTCTGGGGTTCGGTGCTGAAGCGCATAGATCGAGTCATGGGTGACGACACCTGGAGGAAGCACAGATACGATGGTTGTGCGTTCATTTGTTGAGTTGGTTATTTTCCGATAGACTAGCCGGTAATCGGAACAGTCGAGCAGCACGTCATCCTCTGCTAACGGCCTCCCGCGTTCCTCCTCAAGCAGGTCGTTCACAAACCCTTTTTGCGACCCAGTTCCGTCGAAGGCCTCATAGATTGCCTTCTTTAAGAAGGGATATCGCTTCTTTCGGAGCCGATATTTGGCGCTTTTTGCTGGCGTATCCTCTTCAACGCTCCATAATTCTGGCTCATTCAGGTCTGTAGTTAGTTCTCTATTATACTCAAACTGGTAGATGTTTGAACCACCGAGAACTGGATAATCTGCGCCCTCTCGATTCTCTGTGAACCGGTCTCGATCCTTCCCTCGGTGCAATTCAGCCCGTGGAGTTGCATACCACTTGTCACCAATCTTCTCACCCAGAGAAGGGTGCTGAACAATGGAATCAATTACATCCGCTTCTCGTTGCGATCGGACGAAAGGAAATATACGCGCCTTCGGTGAATACTGTGCTAAGACTCGCTTTGGGATTTCAGCGGCTTGCTCGTCGAGGTTTTGTAGAATACTCAAGTCAGTTTTCTGGAAGACTCCTTTGAGTGTATCTGTCTCCCCAGAGTTCTTGAAGATGGTAATAGCGAAATTATACCGTGTGTCAATGTCCTCGAATATGCCTCGGTTTTCGAACCCGACCAACGATTCTAATGAGGTATTGTTCAAGAGGTGGAGGCGAACATCCTTCGAATTCGAACCCGAGTAGATCGCTCCAGGGAGGATTAGGGCCACTCTCCCAGTCTCATCCGTCAGCGAGAATGTACGCTCAAAGAACAGAGCTGAGAGGTCATTTTGATTGTTTGCTACTGTTCGACCATCGATCTGGGGAGATTGGAGATCGTATGCAGGGGTATCGTTGAAGTACGTATTTCTGATTTCGAATGACCGTTCATACCGTTCCCATTGTTGTTCCACACCCTCCTGTTCTCGAAGCTCTTTCTCAGTAGATTTCTTATCATCCGGTAGACGTTTGCTGAACAGTGGATCGTATTTTGTAAAGAACTCGTCCTTGTTCGGCGAGACAACGTCCCATGGTGGATTTCCGATTACGATATCAAACCCGCCGTCTCGATATACTGGTGCGAACTCAAGCACCCAGTGGAACGGAGAAAGAGACTCAACATCTTCAATCGTCACTTCGTCTTTGCCGGCCTCGTGGAACTGAGTCAATAGTTTACTATTCAGAGATTTACTGTGCTCCTCGATCTTTTCCTCCGCACTGACTCTTGCACCAGAGGCCTCTGTAGCAGAGGTAGCATTCCTGTGTCGTTCAATCTCTCCGATTACTTCTTCGTATAACATCCGTACGCCGTCACCAATTCCTCCACCCCAATTTGAGAGTGGAGCGTCACCAGCATCCGTTACTTCTGTTAACTCGGTGAAACCAATGAGACTATTCCCTTGCCGAATGTTGAAGTCGATATTGGGCAGTGGTTCGACCTCACTGGGCTCATCCTCAATGTCAGCGACCATCGAGAGCCACAAGCGTAGCTTGCAGATTTCAACTGCTCCATCGTCGATGTCCACTCCGTAGAGGTTGTTGAGGATAATCGACCGCTTCGCGTACAAGGAAGCACTCCCGCGTCCCTTTTCGATTGTCTCTAATTCCTCGACGGTGCGCTCCTCCAGTTCCCATGTTTTCCCCTCGTCGGCCATCTGCTGGAAGAACTCGATGCATTGCATATAGACGTCCAGCAGCACTTCCTGAGCGGCGAGCAAGAAGGCCCCACTCCCAACCGCCGGATCGAGGACTCGAGCTTCCTTCAGGAAGTCATGATACAGCGTCTCCACATGCCGTGTCTCGACGTTTTCGGTCGGAACCTGTGTCGTGACTGCCCCTCCATCGGCTAGTGCCTCCACACTGCTTTCAGCATCCGGAGCTGGGAACCCAAATACGTCGTCAATTTCCTCGTACTCGGCACTAACCTTCTCGTTAAGTTGATCGAGAAGGTACGGGTGGATCGTCTGCCGAGACATGAACCCGGTAATCTCCTCAGGAGTGTAGTACGCTCCCATCTCTTTCTGGTTGACAGTTTGTTCGAAGATGTGGCCGAGGATGGCTGGGGAGAGGTTCTTCGGATCGACGATGTCGAGTCGTTCGTCAACATTCCAGTTCCAGTCCGAGAGGAAGTCAAGAATATCACCGAACAGTTCGTTGGTGCGCTCGGTCGTGTCCCCGAGACGAGCGTCCTCGAACTCCTCCTCAATGGGGTTCTTCGAGAACAATCCGCCGTTGAGGTACGGAAGTGCGCCGAACTCGGTGCTCTTCTTGTTCTCGGCGAGGTAGTCGAAGAATAGCGGCTCATAGAACTCCTCGTAGACGTTCTTGCCCTCGTCTACGCGTTGTTTGTGGTGGTCATGGAGGTAGTTCGGGTCGCGGGCAAGCAGGCGTTTCTCCTGGATGAAGTAGAGAAAAATCATCCGGTCGAGTGTGACCTGCACGTAGCGCTGCTTGGCATCCCCGCGGTCGTCAGGAATACCGGCGACTTCCTGCACGAGATCGGTGCGGAGGGTCTCGAACTGCTGGTAGAATTCTTTGACGACTTGCTTAGTGTCGTAGAGATCGTCGTAGATCGCTGCCGCCGAGCCGAACTCAAGGCTGTTGAGTTTCTGGAGGATGGTATTCTTCTCACCAGTCTCGCTTGTCATCTGCTCCTTCGTGAAAGAGAGCTTCTGGTGCTTGATACGCCCGTGTTGTTGTCCATCGAGCGCCCGAATTCGGGTGAGGAAGGTGAACTCCTCGTAGTCGTTGGTGGCGACAAGGTTAGTTCGACGTCGTCGGTCGTCGGGTTTGAAATCGGAGGCCGATTCCCCTGGCCCTGCTTCGACAAGGACGATGAACTCGCGGTCGGTGAGCTGGAGCACGAGCTCGTTGTCGTCTCCAAGGTTGTCGCGGACTTTCAGACCCCGTTTTTCGAAGGTGGAAGCGACATCAGATAGTGAATCCCAGCCAGCGATGTCCTTCGCTGTAATCTGCTGGAGTGTATCCATGGGATTATCTTTTACTAGGACCTCATAAAACTACACACGATTGGAGAGTATACGTAAAATCAGAGTCATTAGTGAGCAGCCGGGTTCTGTGTCGAGGAAGCCTTGTAGTCGTTTGTGTGGTTGTCTCAACTGTATCTTGTAAACACTCAGGCCAGAAAGTAAGAAAAGCAGAAAGGTAGTGCTTTCTGCGGCTCCTCGAAAAGATCAGCAGTTTATATATCTGACCGGCGGCACACAAAGTCTCGATTGTGGTCTTTTGACCCTGTTATGGAGGTGTCTCCATAGGCTTATATCTATGGAGGTAATAACATAGGATAGCGGATGGCGTCCTACACTACCATCGAAGACTGGCGGGATGTCAAAGACGGCTACGTCGTTGCTGTGACCATCCGACAGACGGACGATGAATAAGTACCCGTGTGGTTGGGATTACAGCCTCCATCTTGGGGAGGTCGGCGGAGACACGATCCTCCGATACGACAATGCCCACGAACGGACGAAAGGGCACGAGCGCCACATTCACGACGATGTTGAATACATCGAGTTTCCGGGGTTGCTGACGCTTTACGACCGCTTCAAGGAGGAGGCTACCGAACTATCGCCCGTTTCGTGGAACTGATCACCGTAGGACGCCGCCGGGAGGAACACAATGCCCACACTCAAAGTCACCGTCGGAAATAGCGATCATCTCGACCAGCGCACGCGTAGTCGTCTCAAGGCAGCTCAGGAGGGTGAAGACCTTGACGACGCCCAACCGACACTGAACTTCGACTCGTACGCCGAACTCAGTCGTCTCCTCAGTCCGAAGAATCTGGAGCTGTTGGAGGCGATCTCCGAACATGAACCGGCGAGCATCCGCGAGGCTGCTGAACTGGTTGACCGAGACTACAAGCAGGTACACCGGAACCTCTCTGAACTTGCAGATATCGACGTTATCGAATTTCAGGGCGGTGGACCGGGCGAAGCAAAGAAGCCGATGTTGGCCTACGACGGTCTCGAAATCGACATTCCATTCACAGGATCGAACGGGAACACTGGTACTGTTGCACCGTAGTCTATTGCTGTAGTTCCGCTTCGGATAGAGTTCGGCCTCGGTGAGCACTTTGCTTGTGGCCTCTTCACCGGATGGGTTCAGGTAGGAGTGTATGGAGGGAAAGCCCCCTGTACGTTCCAAGAAAGGATGTCTATCCTCTTGCTGAAAACGAAGGCGATCATACATCAAAACCGCAACGGAGGTTACGAACACTTCTACGACACGCTGGAGTATCAGCTGGATTTCCCTCCGTATTGCCTGTGAGCCAGTCCAAAATTTTGTGTTCCTCTGGCGGGTGAGAGGATGACTGACCTTTCACTTCGTACGTTCGGAGACGGAGACAGCGCCGACAACGACCTCGATCCCGATGCTGCAAGCATCGCCCGATGCGCGACGACGTGTCGCGCTCCTGACCGCGACGACAGCAGTTGGGCCGCCCCGGACGAGGACTGGGGGCTGACAACGCAGCGGCCAGCGTCGTCGATCAACACGTCGACTGGTCGAGCAAGCAAACAGCAAACGCGCTGGGTCGTCGACGGGGACGTCGGAGCATATGTTGAGCAGTACGCAACTGATGTCCTGCAAATCCCAAACACGTACAGCGACTTCAGTTCAGTCGACACTCGAGTCACATTCGTCGATGGGCTTGCTGACAGCTACGGGTACGGCATTGACGCCCAAGCACTCGAAAAGGCATTGCGAGTCCTCACTGGTGGCGGGCGGTACACTGCGTCGAGATACACGGCAATCCCGTGCGGGAAGCAGCCGTGGATTCTGACGGGGCCAGAAGGGACGCTCTTGTGCAGCTGTATGCCCGTCGAGCGGCCGGAGAACCCATACACAAGGGAGCTTCGGACGCCAGAGACAACCCTGCAGATCGAGGAGCAGAACCAAACAGTCCGCACGGGAGCCGCTGAGTTTGCCCACCTGCTGTCCGACGCTCTCGGTGTCGATATCGAGAAGGTAGAGCACGCAACAGTACGCGGGCAAACCCAGCACTCGTTCGTCGGCGAGGAGGATGAGTTCACGATCAAAGCCAGTGACTTAGCACAACTGCATGGGTTGACGAATGACCCATCCGTCATCCAGGGGACAGTCAGCCGTGGAGTCCAGCCTCCCAGCGGTGGCGACCCAATCTCGGTTGAGTGGGACGGGCCGGAGCATCCGGTTGGATATCTCGACGAGGGAGACGTGATCGCCGGCTACGAGTTTACGTGGGAACAACCCGAAGAGTCGCTGGAAGACGTTGCAGTCGTTCGCGAGTACCGGATCACACGGAACTACTCGCGATGGACGTTCGACTACAATACTCATCGCCTGGCGTCGGTGGTCCCCTGACCGGCCGTTGTGAATACGGCGAACATATTCATGACGGCAGCAGTCAGCAGAAATCGGACAAGCAGGATTCGGTATAATACATTAGCTTCGCAAGGCTGATATTGAATCCATATCCGGCATACGTATGACGGATGAAGCCACGCTCCGTAACCTCCGTTCAATCCGCACAGCACTCGTCGCTATGGCGGTATCAATCCTCACAGCCGGACTCATCATCGCTGACGAAGATGGATTAGGATTTCCTCTATTTATTATCACACTACTCATCTGCGCCTATGCGTTTGTGTCCCCGTTCCTTCGCGGTCGATAAGCACGCTTCCAGAGCAGTTGTTTCACCTCCTCTGATGGATACAGAATCGTATTCACACCAAACGTGACATCGACGCCGCCACATTTTGTGTGCCCTCCGGCAAGTGGAGGGAAATCGAAATGTCACAGTCTACAGCGGCCAGCAGCACCGAAGCAGCAACCACCGACGCCGAAACGAGCGTGCCAGAGACGCCGGCGGACGGTGACGCAGAACTCGACACTGCGGACCTCCTGTCGCTCGATGCCCCGCAGCATCTTCGGATCAGCGGCGAGGTACAGTTGTTTGAGCGGATTTTCGCGGCGGCTGGCACGGTCACGGACAAGACGCGGATAGGGATTGCAGAGTCGGGAATCGCCATCCGGGCGGCTGACCTGCAGGGACACGCGATGGTCGACTTGCGTGTTTCTGGGAGTTCGTTCAACTCCTTCGATGCAGGGAGGGGGACACTAGGAGTGGACGTCGGTCGGGTCCGGGATGCACTCTCGGTCGGCGACGCAGGCGACCTTGCACAGTTCGCACTCGATGCGGCAAACAGCACACTGGAAATCAACATCGACGGGATAACGCGCACTATTGATCTCGAGGCGGTTGAATCGCTCCGCTACCCTGTCGAGATGCCAGAGATAGACATCCCGGCAACTGTCCACCTGAGTCCAGACGATATCTCGCTCGGTCTCGACGCAGCCGATATGCTTGCCGACCGGTTTGACCTCTCTGTTGACTCAGAAACCAGAGAAGTGCGGTTTGCCGCAGACGGCGACACTGACAGCATGACCTACCGGTGGGACGACACCGATCTCATCGCCTTCGAGCCTGCGGATGTCGCAGTGAAACTGGATTCGTCGCTGGTCAAATCGGCAAACGCTGGCCTGCCAGACGGCACGAATCGGGTTCTCCATATCGGAGACTCAGTACCGCTCGTGCTGAAATCGGAGTTCCCCGACGCCGATGGAGCGATGCAGTTCGTGATAGCACCGAAGCTCCCGAACTGACTCAGCTTCGAGCGTTTTGCAGAAACGGTGGTGTGTCCTAACCAACAGCGACCACCATACTTTCCGACTGTTGGTTAGCGCTAATTTTGTGTCTCCCCGGCTGGGTGAGGGATTTTCCTCTATGGACCCGACCGAAACAGTTCCAGACTACGAGCGCTTCGAGCGCGAACAGATCGCACAGGACCGCGACCGACGGCGTCCCGATACTGTCGAGATCGACGAGCCACGGGGCCGCGAGGTGGTCACCAGTCTGCTTGATGAGGGCGTGGTTGAGCCGATCCCAGAACACGAAGTCTTGCAGCACGTTCCCTCCGGCCAGTGTTTCGACTCCGACGTGGCGCTGGTGTACTTCCACAAAGGCTGGGAGGCTAGAAGCGAGGAGTAGCCAACTCGAAGGCTAACCAACACAGTGCCCCACATTCTACTCGGTGTTGGTTAGCGTCAGGACTTCTTCTCTGATGCGGCGTATGGGCGCGTCCCGAGAGTTGATACCCCATCGGAATTTCCCCAAGCGTATGGACCGCACTGACTGGCCGACACCCGGCCCGAACGAGCCTGTCCCGGCATGGGACGAGTACCGACAGCTGCGCGAGGCTGTCCACGACTATCTGGATCACGAGCCAGAGGACCCAACGTGGGCGGACATTTGGAAAGCACTCGGCGCGATCATGGGCGAGTACCAGCGCGATGCGTTTGCCCAAGCCTTCGACCTCGATGCGCCTACCGAGACAGCCTGCATACGGCGTCTTATCACGGGCGACGACGAGTGCCCTCACTCGCCGCTTGACGCCGACAGCGACCCGAAGGGGCCGCCTCACAGCCCGCCAGCAGACGACCACTCGACACTCTGGCTTGACGATGGCGAGCCGGCGTTGTACTCGATGCACGTTTACCCCGGCAACATCGAGCGATTGGATTCCACAGAGCCGCCCCACAATCTCTGGTTCGACGTCTTCGAGTTTGCCGCCGAGTGGGGACTAGAGGTCTCGATTCTCGCAAAGTCATGGTACAACCTTGGCTCGGCTATCCACGTCGTCTTCTACCCGCCAGAGCGGTACAGGTAGCCAGCTCACCTCGCTCTCGCTCAGTCAGCAAGTCGATTTTGTGACCCCCAGTGGAGGTGCGGGGGCGTGCCCGAGAGTGCGTCCCGAAGATAGACCGATGTCAACGATACAGTCAGACACTCCAGAGCAGTCCAGCCAACAGACCACTTGCACCTTCGACGATTCGGACTCCCGGGACGAGGAGATGCGCGACCAACTCGATGCGTGGGTCGAAGACCTCGCCGACCTCACCGACGAAGCGCAGGGCAGCGAGCAGTTCCAGCAGTGGCTCGATGTGCAGAGCAAGTTCCACGATTACTCGGCCCGGAACACGCTACTCATCAAGCTCCAGTGTCCCGAGGCAACCCAAGTCGCCGGCTACAATACGTGGCAAGACGAGTTCGACCGCTACGTCCAGCAAGGCGAGGACGCGATCTGGATCTGGGCTCCGATCATCACGAAGAAGTGCCCCGACTGTGGGAACTCGCCGTCGTATCACGAGAACACTGATTGCGAGTACGACGAGACAGAGCCCGAGCAGTGGCGGCGGGGACTGGTCGGGTTCCGGCCAACGTCGGTGTTCGATATCTCCCAGACTGAGGGCGAGCCGCTTCCCGAACTGGAGACAGAAGCTCACGGCGACCCGGATGGACTTGTCGAGGACCTGTTGGACGCGACCGACGAGATCGGTGTCGACGCAAGAATCGTCACTCCCGAAGAGTGGGAGCATGGGTCTGCACGGGGCGTTTGCGAGCGTCGGAACGTCATGACGACGAATCCGATGGTCGAAGCGGTTGACCGGGAGAATCGGGCCGCCCTCGCGAGTACACTGATTCACGAGTTCGCCCATGCAGAGCTTCACTTCAATGTCGAGGATGAGGCGGAGCGGTCGAAACGTGAGGTCGAGGCTGAGGCAGTCGCCTACGTGGTCAGTCGTCACTTCGGGCTGGACCCAGAGAACTCGGCGTTCTACCTCGCGGCGTGGGACGGCGACGCACCAGAGACGCTTCGGGACCGGTTGGACCGTATCTCGTCGACTGCGGCGGATCTGATCGACGCCGTCGAAGGTGCCAGCTGAGCAGTCGGTCGTGCTTTTCCAGACGTGCTTGAGAGGAGTGTTTTGTGACTCCCTTGGTGGGCGAGGGAGTCGAATATGCGTTCCACAGCAGCGTCAGGTGGCAGTCCTGTCGGACAGTTCTTGAGTGTCTTAGCAGAGTTGCGTGACCAGATCGGAGGGCCGTACTACCTCGGAGACGTGACCGGGCGATTGGACTGGCCCGACCGAGGAGTGTACTTCTTTTTCTCGCCAGCAAGCGACCTTCGGGCAACGACAGCGGTCGACTGGCGACTCTCCCGAATCGGCACCGTCGGCGTCAGTACCGGTTCGTCGAACACGCTCTGGAACCGGCTCCGGCAGCACCGGGGGAATGTCCGAGGGAAGTACGCCGGCGGTGGCAACCATCGTGGTTCGATTTTTCGCTTGCACGTCGGACGGGCGCTAATCGAGAAACACGGCTGGCACGACGAGTATCCTCACTGGGGCGAACCGAATCCCGACGCCGAGACGACTGCTGTTCGCGAGCAGGAACACGAACTTGAACAGCGCGTGTCGGAGTACATCCGGGATCTGCCGTTTCTGTGGGTTGACGTTCCGGGCAAGCCCGGACCCGAGTGTGACAGAGCCGAGATTGAGTCAAATACCATCGCAATGGTGTCGAGTTATCGTCGATCTGCAGGACCGTCAGACCTCGATTGGCTTGGATACCACTCGCCGAAATCTGAGGTGTATCAGTCTGGGTTGTGGAACGTGCGACACGTTTCTGACTCGTTCGACCCCTCGGTCGTGGACCAGTTGTTGGCGTATATCTCGTCAACGGAAGCGCTGGACCATCAATCGCGGATCTGATGGCAGGTTCCGCAGCGAGAACTCAGTACGCTCGGTTACGACCCCGTAGGCAACCCCAGTCAGTGGCGCAACCACGGGAACCCACGCAAACGGAGTCATGAACAGTTCCGTCGAGATGGACTCCCAGAGGGCAGCGTACATCAAAACAACGCAGACGGACGCAATGGCTGTTGACAGCCGCCATCGGACTCCCGCTACGAGCCCGGCCAGCGGGAGGCCGTAGAACGCTACATTACCCGCAATTGAGGACAGGAAGTAGGAGATACCAAACGCACAGAGATATGTCAGGAACATCGCTGTGCCTCCTATGGACGCGACGAATAGCCGTCGCCATCCAGCACGCTGGTCGGTGTCGTCCTGGTCGGACTGCTCGTCGCTTTCCTCGGTTGTCGTTTGGTTGAATATCTGAGTCCTCTCCGACTGTGTCTGGATGTGGCTAGACTCCGAACGAGAGGCATTGCGAGACTGCCCGTTGGCCTCAGTTTCGCCCTCGACTTCCTCGGTGATCGGGACTTCGCTCTGCAACGCAAGGACCCTGTGAGTGTCCTCTTCTGGACTGCTTGCTGGCTCTTGGTTCGCTGACTCTGGCAGGTTCAGGCGTCCCGTCTGTGTGATGTCTTCTTCGCAGAACGAGCACACTGTCAGGAGGTTCGTGGTCTTGTTTGTCCCGCCGTTCTCGGCGGGGATTCGTCGCACGACCTCCAAATCCTCCGCAGGGAACCGCGTCCCGCAGTTGGTACAAGTGTTGTTGTCCAACTGCTTCCGGAAGACGATCCGGTACGCCCAGTCTGGTGGGTAGTCACCCCGGTAGTTGTCAGGGTCGTCGTACTGCGATTCGATACCTTCCTTCATTCTGCTCGACACTTCCGCCCGTCTCCGTATTTAAGCCGCGGGGTCGTTTTGTGCCGCGCCTGCCAGCTGGGCGCGCCGGTCGGTGCGCTCGGTGTTTTCCATGTCTTCTGAGGCTCGACACTCTTGGTCAGCGGCGGCTGTCGGCGATGCACAGCAGGCTGAGTACATCGGGTTCCTTCACCGGGAACCGTTCGTAATCGATGCTTACCGGCTTGGATTCGCCGTCGGCGTTCGCGAGGACTACACCTACCAGTCCTCGCTTCGGAACGTCGACGTCCCGATTGAGATTCTAGACAACGACTTCCGGAATCCAGACTTGGACCGGTACATCGAACGCTTCGAGCAGTACGAGCCGTCGGTCGGGATGCTTGGCGACGCATACGACCAGCAGGAAGCGCGACGGTACAACCAAGCCGCACGGGAACTGAAACGGAAGTTTCCGGGCATGGAGGCCATAATCGTCCCGAAATGCCGCGACGCAATCGACGTGATCGACGATGATATCGTCCTGGGCTACCCGATGGGCTACTCCGACCAGACCGCCGACGAGTACACGGACATTGTAGACTGGCGAGGACGGCGCGTGCATCTGCTGGGGGCAAGTCCCACGAAACAGTATCCGGTGATCGAGGAGCTAACACAGCCGCGTGTGACCGGTGAAGAACCAGCCGATATCGTTGGCGTCGACTGGAACGGGGTTCATCTGGCGGCGCTTCACGGCGAGTACTTCTCACCACACGGCTACGGCAATGCAGACCACCTCTCGATCCGGGAGACGGTTCGAGAGAGCTTGCGGCACATCAGGTCCTACTGGAAATCGCGGGGTGTGTGGCCCACCGTGGAGAAAAACCGGACCCCGCTAACAGCGGAACCGATGGACTCTGTTTGGGCTGCTGACGGTTCGAGAGCGACTGTGAGTGGCCTTGAGGATGCGATTGTCGTCGAGTACGAGAACGGACAGACGCTCGCGTACCGGAGCCAACACGAGCGAGACAGAGTAGAGTACCGGGCAGGACTCACTCCCACTGAGGTCCACGGCTAGAACAGCTACTGCCACTGAGGCTCTTACCGAACTCAGTGAAACAGTATTGTCTGAGTTATGTCATAACCACTGATGATGAATACAGGGCGCGTATACAGCAAGGTTCGAAGGTTAGACTTGGCAGGATAAAATGAGAGGTGACAAGCTGAAGAGCGCGTCCGCACGATTCTGAGGGGCGATAGACACCCACCTCCATACATACTATGAGGACATCAAGAACTTGCACTTGGAGAATA
>NZ_CP010533.1:0-104322 GCF_000827835.1 Haloarcula sp. CBA1115
GGATCGTCAATATCACCCTTTTCGCGCTCGACTTTCCCGATCACGTAATCCTGATCGGAACGTGGAATTTGGCCGAGTGCGTGGACGCCGTCAGTGACCTCGACAGGGTCTCGATGTTCGACGATATCTGCCTTCGCTTCGACGGTCGACTTCGTGTACGGAATGCCCAATGGGGCGCCGTCGAACTGTCCTTCTTGATCGAGATAGCGGTGGTCCCAGACATCGGGATGGCAATAGAGGCTGGGCTGGTCCATAACGTTCAATACATCAAGTAACCCGCTCGTGTGGTCGAAATGCGAGTGGCTCACGACAACCGAGTCGAACTCCTCAACCGGCACGTCCAGCAATTTCGCATTGTGGACGGCAGCCGATTGACCAGTATCCAGAAGCACGTCTCCGATAGCGACCGAAAATCCCCACTCGCCACGTAATCCCCGCGGGTACGGGCTCGCGACTCTGTTATCGGCCAAAATAGTTATTTCTGGCATTACGGTCACGCCTCCAGACCCACGTCGTCGACGACTGGATATGCCGAGAGAACGCCAGTGTCCGCGAGCTTGTCAGATAGCAGTTTTCCGAGGAGACCACTCAGAATCGCACCACTGAGACCGTGGCCAACGATGAGCGCACCCTGAACCGGTACTGCCAGGTTCTGGAAGCTGGAGGGTATGTAGATAGCGCCGAGTGAGAGGAGTCCTGCGGACGCGCCACTGATCAGCATCATGGCTCGGTCGTATCGACGGTATCCGGTGAGGAGGAAGGGAGCTCCGAACCGATCCTGGCCACGATTGTCGGGATGGTAACTGCCAGGCCGAACGGCGTGAGTGGGATCCAGACGAGTCCCACGAAGACACCGTTGAGTATTGACGCACCGGGTTTGCGAACAATATACAGCGACATCAATCCGGGGAGGTAAAACAATCCGGCGTTCAGAATCGTCCCGAGCGGGCCCAGTGCTGCCCGAATGGTGAACCCTGCGAACACGACTGGCAGTAGCGCTATACCGGGGACAATCCCCAATGCGGCGACGACCAGCAAGTCTCTCGTCTCCCAGTTCCTGAGTGTCGTCCACTGCTTAGTGAGTGCTGACATCTATCGCGGCTTCGAACCGCCTCCGTTTAAATTTTAGGCCTGCCTAAAAATAAGCAAATGTACGACTATCTCGACTGAAAGCGGTTGTGGACCAGTAACCGTTGGACGAAATACTAACGTTCATCTTAGAATAGCCAAAGTTCCAAGCGCTCCGATATACCATAATGTCCCAACGATTCCGACCGACAGCGTCCAGAAGAGGACGACGAACGCGACGTCCGTCCCGGTGACCGATTGTTTGTGGTAGTGGGTTCGCTCAGCGTAGGCGCCGAAGGCCCGAGCATCCATCGCGAGAGCCGTACGCTCGGCGCGACGGATCGCGTTCACGAACAGGGGTATCGCATAGCGACTCGCCCGTTGGAGACGGTCACGAAGTCCGTCAGGGTCCGGCGCGCCTCTGACTGTATGGGCAGCGCGGACAGTTTCCACGTCGGACCGCATCATCGGTGCGAAACGAAAGACAGCCATTGCGCTGTAGCCGATCCGATAGGGGAGACCGAGGTTCTGTACCAGCGCGCGGAGGAAGGATTCCGTATCCGTTGTCAGGACGAACAGTAGGGAAAGGACCGATAGTGCGAGGATGCGCAGCCCTGTGGCCGCCCCGACTCGAACGCCCGCTTCTCGAACCACGAGTGGGCCAAAAGACGCTAGCACCGCAGATGAGGCCCCATCGGGGCTGCTGACGACGAACGGATAGACGAACACGAAACTGGCCGCAAGCGCTACGAGCGGGGCCGCCACACTGAGGTATTTGATTGGGGAGAAGCGGCCCAGGAGCACAGTCATTGGAGCGCATACCACGACGAAGGCCAGCGGTGTGTACGGATCAGTGACGAGCATCAGCAGCCCTATCGCCGGTGTGATAGCCAGGAGCTTGCTTACAGGGTTGAGGCGCTGGAGCACTCCAGCGGTATCTGCCTCGTTGTGCAGTTCGACCCGCATCGGATTCACCGCCCTTCCCCCTGATCCAAACCGGAGCCCTGCTGATCACTGGCCAGCACCTCTGTATGCTTGCCGGTACAGTACTCGTAGCAACACTCCAGCGTTTTAGACCCCTGGAAACCGGGGATACGGTCAGCAAGTTCGGCCAGTGGCGGTCTGGAGAGGTGTGCCGCAGCGACTGTCTCTGAATCCTTGAACAGGGCAGATGGGGATCCAGTGAAACATATTTCGCCGTCGACCAGTACGGCAACAGTGTCTGCGTGTTCTGCAACAATCCGCATGTCGTGGGTGAGCACGATGACTGTCCGCCCGGAGCCGTGTAACTCGGCCAAGGTTTTCATCAGAGCGTCAGTATTCCCACGATCCTGTCCATAGGTTGGCTCGTCGATGATGAGTATGTCTTGGCCGACCACGAGCATCGTCGCTACGCTGAGTCTGCGTTTTTCGCCGTGGCTGAGGGTGAACGGATTCTTCTCAGCGTAGCCAGTCAAGTCGAACTGCTCAAGTGCATCTTCGACCCGGCGTTCGATCTCGTCGGCGTCGAAATCGAGCTGTCGAAGTCCGTACGCCAACTCCTCCCGGACGCTATCGGTGACAAACTGATACTCCGGGTTCTGGAACACGTATCCGACGTGCTGACTGATTTCACGTGATGGAAGTGTCGTCACGTCACAGCCGTCAAGGAACACCGTCTCTGGTGGTGGGGACCGGACGCCGACACAGTGTTTCGCGAGCGTCGATTTGCCCGCTCCGTTGGGCCCGACCAAGCCAAGAAAGGAGCCATCCGGGACTGAAAGATCGATATCTTTCAGCACTGGTTTCGATGCCTCGTCTGTTCTATACCGAGCGTCTAGCCCACAGATTTCGAGTGCAGGTGAGGCTGGGGCTGCGTCGGAGGCCTCTGGCTCCTCGGCTTCGTTCGCTGGGAGCTTGGCTATATCTGATCCGGCGACATTCCCATCCGGTTCGGCACCGTTATTAGTCGATTGAGGATCGCACCGCGTCCGTCCGTACCGCTGCTCGGTTAGCACCTCAGCAATGGTTTCCGCTGCCTGATCAGCGGTGACAGGGAGCGACGTCGAATCGGGCCAGACCCCCTCCGACCGGAGCTCAAGTGCGAGTCGTGTAACCGCAGGGATTCTGACTCCTTCATCGAGGAGCTGTCGCGGGTTTTCCGCAAAGACCGTCTCCGGGGCCCCGTCGAGTAATATCCGTCCGTCCCCGTCCAGGACAAGCGTCCGGTCAACGGCGTTGATAAGCGATCCGTACCGGTGCTCGATCAAGACGATCGTCCTAGATTCGTTCCGAGCCAATTCTTCGAGCAGCTCGTAAACAGCTTCGGTTCCCTGTGGATCGAGATTCGCTGTCGGTTCGTCTAATACGAGAATCTCCGGTTCCATAGCTAGCTGGCATGCAATCGCAAGCCGCTGTTTCTCTCCACCAGAAAGCGTGTCGATCCGGCGACTCTCGAACCCTGAAAGGCCGACAGCATCGAGTGCGTCGTCGATTCGCTCCGAAATTTCGGGTGGCTGAACGCAGATATTCTCGAGTCCGAAGGCGATCTCGGTTTCTACCGTCGAGGTGACGAACTGTAAGCTGGGATTCTGGAAGACGAGACCAACCCGTTTTGCGAGTTCCGCCTGCGATGTCTCGGTGACCTTGCGCCCACAGACTTCAATTCCTCCTTCAAGTTCGCCGGGAACGGAGTGTGGAATGAGGCCGTTAAAACATCTCGCGAGCGTACTCTTTCCGGAACCTGAGGGGCCCAACAAAAGGACAAATTCACAGTCATGAATATCGAGGCTCACTTCCGATAGCGTCCACTCTTGGCTTCCTCGATATCTATACTGTAGGTCTCGTATTTCGATCCGTGACATGGGACCCGCTTGGCTCACTCCCCTCTGCTCCGTGGGTAAGTGGAGACAGTGTTATGCCCGGTTGGTCTGGTCATTTGGGGTGCCTGAACGTTCGGACGGTGTTCTTAATGGAGTTTGCACTAGAAAAAGAAAGACAGAGCGAAATCGAACCTTGAAAAGCAAACTCCATTCTGCAACCCGTCGGAAACCCTGACAGCGGATTCTATCGGCGAATCTGTCGAATGAGCGAAGAAGTAATTGACTGGAAAACGGCCAACTCCCTGCTACTCTGCGGGTCGCCCTGTCGATTGACGACCTTCACAGGAGGTTATGGATTTAATATCCAATGTTGAACTTCTCTGTACTTCGATTTTCAATCGGAAACCGCAATCAGAAACCCGTTCCTACCAATCCCTGTGAGCGCTAAGTTGACTCACCGCTTGAGAGTTGCATTGGCCGATGACCGAAATCTGCATCGTCTCCGTCCCAGTACGACGTACCGTGCCGAATCCACCAGTCGAGACGTATGAACGTTACAATTCTAGCGGACAACACCGTTGCGACGGGAATACCGAAGGGTCTTCGTGGCGAGTGGGGGTTTGCGGCGGCGGTCGGCGACGTGCTGTTCGATACCGGCCAGTCTTCGGCGGCCTTGGAGAACGCTCGACTCCTCGACGCCGGCACGGCGTTTGAGGACATCGTCTTGAGTCACGCACACTACGACCACACCGAAGGGCTGGCGGCTTTCCTCGACCCGTCCGAGCGCCCCACCGTCTACTGTCATCCCGATGTATGGAGTGCGCGATACATCCGGGAACCGGCGGACGGCAGCATTCTGGAAGAACCGGTCCACATTGGTATCCCCTACGCTCGGTCTGAAGTCGAAACAGGCGCCGACATCGTCGAACATCGCGACCCAGTTGAGGTACGCGATGGCGTGTACGCACTCGGTGAGATTCCCCGTACCCACGCGGACAATCCCGTCCATCTACGCGAGGCCGATGGCGGTCTAGTCGAGGACTCGGTGCCAGACGATCAGTCGGTCGCCGTCGAGACAACCGACGGGGCGGCGCTGGTGCTCGGGTGCTGTCACGCTGGCCTCCGGAACACTATCGAACACGCCGAGTCGGTAACCGGTCTGGACGTTCGCTACATCGTCGGCGGCACCCACCTCGTCGCCCGTGGGGCAGACGAGATTCACGAGCTTGCGGACTGGCTGGGGGGAAAACTCGACGTGCTCGCCGGCACTCACTGCACAGGTTTCCAGGCTGAGAAGATACTCTCAGAACGGCTTCCCGACGCCTTTCGGTCGGTTGGTGTCGGGAGTTCGATCGAACTCCCGCCGATGGCCTGACACCTATAGAACTGTAGCGAACGAGTCATAAGGCGTCGTCTGTGGACTGTCGCGGAGTGTTTATTTTCTGTCAAGTTCCCTCAGAAATGTTTTTGCGGTGTCAAGAACTGGATTTCGACCCGCTCAGACGCCTTCCTTGAGTCGGTTCAATTGGTCTTTGAATTGGCGCTGGCAGGTCGAACAGCAGAAGTGATACATTTGATCCTCGAGCCACTCGGACTCGCCCTCGCTGTCGACGGTATTCCCACACTCTGCACAGGTGAGCGCGAAGTCTGTTCCGTCGAGCGACGGTTGCCACTCGATCTCGTCGATGAGCGTCACAGTGTACTCCGCGTCGTCTGCTGGTTCCAGCAAACCTCGTAGCCAAGGGTGGACGTTATGAACGTCGACCCTCGCGTTGAACCAAAGCTCGCCGCCAGCGGTCACCATCACGTGCTCCACCGCGTCGGATTCGTCGAGACGCGACCGGAGCGTGTCGAAGGAACCCCCCGGGTCGACTTGGACGAAAATCTGTGCCCCAGCGCCGAGCTGGGTCCGGTCGATGTCCACAGTGAAGCGGTTGATGACTCCCGCGTCTTGCAGCCGTTCGATACGGTCGGCGACAGCGGGATCCGAGAGATCTACTTCTTTGGCGATGTCAGTGTACGAACGTCGGGCGTCGTGACTGAGCAGTTTCAGAATCTCGATGTCGGTCTCGTCGAGAGACGCCATACTCTCGATAGAAAACGACGGGAGAAGTAACCCATGGTTAGAAAAAGCAAACCCTATACTTACATTCCTATCATTTTAATGAAAACTGCATTGTTTAGTTAGACCTCCTGTGGAAGTGTGATACCAATGGATTCGGAAACGACAGCCAATACGCTTGACCCGCTCTCTGACCGTGGCTGCTGGATGACCGACGCCTACAAGACCGGAATCGAGCTCAGAGAAACGCTGCGAGATGGAGCGTGTCTTCGGGCCGCGGTGAGTGAGGTTACTATCTACACGGAGCATCTCGAAGACGGTTATCCGGAGTGGCACCCGGCACCCGATTCGTTTCAAGGGATGCTCCGGCTGTTCATCTATCGGGAGCTGACGGGCGACAGCTACCGAACGCTCGAAACGTATCAGGAACTGGCCAAGCCGTTCGGTCTGAATCATGTTCCCGACGAGGCGGTGCTCTCGCGAACGTGGCGCAACCGCTTCGACGATGGCGTCCGCGAGTACGTGACCGTCGCTGCTCACTACGTGGTCAAAGAGACCCACGACTACGGTCCTGCTGTCCCCGCGGTACGCCCGAGAGAGGAGGTTACAGACTCTGAGACAGACTCAGGAGCTGAAAGTCAGGAAGACGAGTCTGGGGCCGGTGAGTTCTCGGACGAGCAGATTCGTCGAACAACACGCCTCGCACGGGACTACGGCTTCGACGGATTCGACTCTGGTCGAGCGCAGAACGCCTCCTACGAGGATACGCAGTTCTTCGAGCTGCAGACGTTCATGGGGATGGTCGGCTGTGGCACCGCGCAGGGTGCCGCTCGGTTTCAATTCCGACGTGGCGAGGAGTATGGCCCACACGGAGATACCCACCTACGGACGGTCAAACAGTTCGAACCGGACGCACTCATCGAGGGCTTCGACGAAGCCTGCGACCGGCTGCTCTCAGCAATTGGATCGGAAGCCTCGTTTCGCCGGCCGGTGACTGCAGCAATCGACATCACCACGATCCCCTACTACGGCGACATCGAGGAGATGCCAATGGTCAGCGGCTTGCCCGGCGAGAAAGAACGGGCATTCAAGTTCGCGACCCTGTCAATTATTGGAGAGAACATTCCGCTTGTCTTGGCGGTCGAACCCATCCGCGAGAGCTCTGCCTGGGACAAGAATCAATCGAATCAGGTCCACCGTGTCGTCCGGCGACTCGTCACGCGAGCGAAAGAACACGTACCAATTGAGACTGTCCTGTGTGACCGCGAATTCGATTCGATGGACGTGTTCCAGACACTCTCCAACCTCGGGGTTAACTATCTCATCCCGAAGCGGATTACCAACTCCGAACGCGAGGTAATCGAGCGGATGGACACGGACGATCAGGATGTCGCCGTCGAATCGGCGTCTGTTCACGTCGAGACGGGGTCACACCCGATGCGGTTCCTGTACGTCCCATCGACAAGTGGCCAAGGAACGACTGGCTTTGCGACGAATCTCCGAGTCGGCCCCGATGAAGCCGAGAAGTTCTGTCGGCGGTATAGCCATCGGTGGCAGATCGAAAATGAGTACAAGAGCATCAAAGGTGATTTTCTGGCGAACACCTCCTCAAGGGACTACCGCGTCCGGTTGTTCTATTTCGTGTTCGCGGTACTTTTGTACAATATCTGGCGGCTCGCCGACTTCCTGCTGAAAGCGGATGTCGATGGGGAAATGAAGTACCCGCCCGTGTTGACTGCCGGTGAATGTGTCGAGATCGTCGTCTCGGCGTTGATTCCACCCGACTGACCGGCTGAGCCCTCGCTGAGTCCACTGCTCGGGAGTGGCGACACTATTCAGCAGCGCCAGAATTCACGCAATTTCTCAGGTCTATCCGATAATCTCGTCCATACCGGTTCAATATCTACCGCTGACCGCCGAGAAAACCGCGGGTCAGCGTAGATTTGCGCCAAAACGGACCTATCCTCCGAAACTGTGAACTTTCAAACACGAAAATTCGGTATAGCAATATACACTTTATCAATATCAGTATATCTATTCTAAGCAGCATAGAGGGTGCTGAAATACCGAAATTCTGGTTTTGGGTTTAGGTTTGTATTACCGCAGTAAGCACCACCAGTTTTACCCGGACCGCCGCTGTACGGGAAGCATGGATCGTCTTCCGCCTGAGTACGACGCTACGCCCGGGGATGACGCCCTCGAAACAGCCATCGAGAAACGACTGGTCGATATCGACTCCGGGCGCTACCGAACAAACGTCGCAAGCGTGCTGCGAAAGTTCGCGGCATGGAGTCGGGACCAGCATGGTATCACCAACCCCAAGCACATTGACGATGATCTCTGCCGGCAGTACGCTCGTGATCTAGCCCGAGCCGACGATCGGGACGATATCTCGCCGGAACAATCACCTTCGCTGGAAAACAAATGAACAAGCAAGGCCTTCGGGACGGCATTTCCAACACGGCCTCTGCTGTCTCAGACCTGACCGTTGACGCCTACTCAGACTTCAAGGAAAGCATGGCTCAATCCAGAGTGGCTGCCGAAGAGGCGCAAGGGGCTGCAGGGAACGGAGGCAAGCACAGCAGTAACCGGTTTGATTAGGGAAACATCATTTGATAAAAATGAGAATAGACATACTAGGTCACGATGATCAGGCCATCGGCGTAGAAGTGTATGACGAACGAGATGTTCGTCACATAGTTAATGTAGAATGGACAGGAAATGTTGAGAAGCACACACTTGACGAGAATTCGTATCCATTTAAAAAAGAAAATCGAACCGAGGAAGAGCAGCGAATAATGACTCAGGTCGAAGCCCGCGCACGGTTTGCAGCCCAACAGGAGTTCCCAGAGGCGGATATCCTGAGCCCGATGTGGCGGCCAGAACACATCAAGGCTGGTATCGAGGCATTCAGCAACTACCCCATGGAACAATTCTTAGAAGATTTCCGAGAGTACTACGAAGCGCTCAGAGACCCGATGCAGTACATCGACGATAGTCCCGTCAATCAAGAGTCAATTATCGTCAACTTAGCCGTCCACTTCGATGATAGCGAAGTACTCGACGTATCAGACGTGGTTATCGACTACAAACTCACCGATGGTAGTGAGCACCGCATCGGCTCCAATCCGTCGTACCCCAACAAGGAACTCATCTTCGCGATGCCGGAACTGGAATTCGCTGACGGGTTCGAGTATGAAGAAGAATTCACTGATGTGATTATGTCACACCTGATGGCCCAAATTCGGGATATCTACCTCAACATGGGCGAAGACCCACCGGCAGAGTATCGCGTCGAAGGTATCGGCAAACTCAATATCGTCGGCGATGGTATCGGTGCAACGTAGAACTCAACAGTAAACACGAGGACGGCTCCGTTGGCCAGAGCCTCGCAGCCGAAGCGCTCAAATCTGTCGTCGGCAAAGAGGTCGGTGCGCTCATTGGCGGCGCGGTTGGCGGCATTCCGGGCGCGCTCATGGGCGGCGCCGCAGGCTGGGCCACACAGAAATCTGTCGAGCGCTACGGTGACGGCATTTCCAAACGTCTGCCCGACGATGTCCGCACTCGCTTTGCCGACACCGTCGACACCGTCACCACCAAAGCTGATATGTGGGCCAGTGACGTGAGAATTGGATGGGATGCCGCCACCGGTGGGGTTCAGTCCAGCGACCACTCTGGTGGTGCTAAAACTGGGTCCAGTGTGGACGATTATAAATTCGATTAACAACCATGAAAACACAATACGATGGACATGACGAGGAAAGCATTGGTGTCAGCGTGTATGATGAAAATAATTTCAGACACCCTATAGAGATCACCTGGGATGGGGAGGTAGCTTTCCATGGAACAGACGACTACCCCCACGAACCTGAAGATCGAACCGAGGAAGAACAGCGAATCATGTCCCAAGTCGAGGAACGAGCGAAGTACGCTGCTCAGCAGGAGTTTCCGGAGGCGGACATCTTGGAGCCGATGTGGGACCCAGACCATATCAAGCGGGGAATAGAAGCGCTGAAAGCGTACCAACTCGATGATTTCCACCGGGAGTTCCGGGATTTCTACGAGGCGTTAGACGACCCCGCTGGATACGCCTCTGAACCTCGGGAGTCCGTCGTTGTCGAGTCGGCGCGTATCTACAAAGCGTTCACCATCACGCCGGAGAACCGTATCGATGAAGTGCTTGATGTTGTGCTGAGCTATGAACGACCGGACGGCAGCGATGGGACTGTCGGCCAGACACGAGAGTTAGACGACAGTCTCATCCTCTGTGTGATACCCGCACTAGACATCGGCGAAGGCTTCGACTACCAAGAGGAGTTCCACAAGCTCGTTCTGACCCACCTCCTCGCTCAGATCCGAGATATCTACCTCCACATGGGTGAAGAACCGCCAGACGAGTACAAAATCCAGGGCGTCGGCAAGCTCAATATCCACGGCGACGGTATCGGCGAGACCTAACAGTAGTGTGTTGAATCCATCTGCGACTACTGATAGTCTGATCCAATATTGCCTGTTCTACTGACGGCCAGCCGGGTTCAGCAGCGACCGATACCACGGCTCAAGAGCTGTCAGCCACCTCAGCAGTGGCTCCGGATGGTGGCAGTGCTGACTCACAGCCATCAGGGCCGTCGGTCAGCGACTCCTCATACCAGATGGAGTCCGTTCGGGACATCAGGGATAAACTGGGCCACGGGACGGATGAGGACCTTGCACAGAAACATGACCTCGACGAGATGAGCAGCTACGAGTTCCGCCAGAAATCAGAGGAGGTCCAACAAGAAATTATCGAACAAGCCTTCGAGAACGACGACATCGATGCACTGAGCGAAGGCATCGGCGAAATTGGCGACAAAGACTTCAGCGACCACCTCAAAGCCGGCGGCAAGAAAGGTGCGTTCAAGTCAATCGCAAAAGGCGGGATTGCTGGTGCAGGTCTCATGCTTGGGACGGCTAGTGGTGGCCTCCCCGCCATTGCCGCCGCTGCGGCCATCGGCGGCGCAGGCGGCTTCGGGAGCGGAGTCGCCAAGTCCATTGGTCTCGATAAACTCGACAGAGACTACCAGAGCTTGGATGGCATCACAAACGAAGTCCCGAAAGACGCCAGCAATGTCGCCGACAGTGTCCGCGATTGGGTTGGCTTCTCCTACGGGGGCGACGATACTCAGAAAGCGACTGGCGATGCTAAAACAAGCGCTAGAAAGGATGAGTTTTCGCTCAACAATAACGAGGAAAAATAACTATGGAAACTGAAATAATAGGTACAAAAGATGACATAATCGGCGTTAGAGTATACGATGAAAACGGTGACGAACATCTTCTCGAGTTGGACTGGAACGGCGATGTAGAATTCCACGGACAAGACGTATACCCTCTTGAGGCTTCAGAGCGCACGGACGAACAAGAGCGGATCATGCAGCAGGTCCGCATACGCGCTGAATACGCAGCACACGCTCACTTCGAGGACGAAGACATTATTGAAGACCCGGCCTGGCTCCCGGGCGAGATAGAGCGAGCGATGGAAGTTATGCGTACCCTGCCCACGGAGACATTTGCTGAACACTTTCGCGAGTATTACGACGCCGTTCGGGACCACACGGGCGAGCGTATCGACGACGATGTCCAATCTGTTGACCGCATTCGAAAACTCATCCACATTTCAGATGATAATGAGTTTATCGGGTCCTCAGCAACAACCATTCAATACACGGACAAGAATGGGGAAACGCAGGTAACGAAGCGAGATGTTGATGAACCTGCACACGCTGACTCGCATGTCGTCACGCTCCCAGCACTAACGTTCGAACGTGACGATTTCGAGTTCCCCGAGTCATTCCAGGCACTCGTCGTCAGCAATCTCATGTGCCAGATTCGGGATATCTATCTCAACATGGGCGAAGAACCACCCACCGAATACCAAGTCGAAGGCATCGGTAAAACGGCGACTCTCCACGATGGACTTGTCTCCCGGCCGGATGGCTGATACACGACCTGAATAAGCGATGGGGCCAATACTGACTGGCCGACTCGTTGGCACTGATGCAAAGAGACAGACGCAATCAGAGTTTCTAGCAGCATAATATCGGCAATTATATTCCGAAATAAATACTGTATTGAATTAATGGTCGAATACAGTTGGGGGCTGTTTGGGCTGCTCGCAGTGGCACAGTTTATTGGGACCGGAATGTACGTTCGGCACTTGACTGACAGGCCCGAAGTTCCCGACATGATTGTCTCGCTCTTATTGATCATCGCTGGCACCGTAATCGGGCTTATCTGGACGCTTCAATGGGCGGTTCTCGTCATGCTTGGAGGGGCGGTGACCAACGTCTGGGATGACAGGCATATGGAGTAGTGAACCAACGGCTCCGCTTGAGACACCAGTTCTGATTAATGGACTCAAATCACGATGCGGTCGGCGTGGGAGACTACGAACAGGATTCAATGCAGTCGGGCCGCAAACTCCTCGGGGAGATGATGGGGCCAGCCGGGGGCGCAGTGGCCGGAGCCGCTGCCACCGCAGTCGGACTCTCTGGCGGTCTCGCCGTTGCCGCCGGGACTGTCGCCCTCGCCGGAAACAGCACGGCGGTACTTCGCCTATGTCCGCTCGTTTCTCACCTGGGCCGTCTACGAGGGCCTGATTCCGACGAACCCAGCCAAGACCAACCACGCCGAAGGCCCGCTTCCGACCGACGAGACTGAAACAGACCAGCAATACTGGAGCACACGCGACCGCGAAGCCATTTGCGCGACTGCCACTGCCCGCGTCGACAAAGCCGGCAAAAGTGACAGTGTCGACCGCACGGCGGCCTATCGCGACCAGGCGCTCGTCTTCTTACTCGCCTACTCCGGAGCCCGCAGCGCAGAACTCGTCGCTGTCTCTGACGATGAGGAACGGAACGGCCTGCGGTGGCGTCACGTCAACCTCGATGCTGGCACGATGCAGGTGTTCGGAAAAAACCGAACCAGAGAGTCTGCACCGATTCTCGACGACGCGCTTCACCCACTCCGGCGCTGGAAGCAACTTCGAGAGCCCGACGAGAATGAGGCCGTCTTCCCAAGACTCGACAACGCGGCGAAAGCACTTGACCCGACGCCGTCGATCACAACGCAATCAGCTCGGGATATCCTCGCCGATCTCTGTGAGTGGTCTGAGTATGACTTCAAGGAGCCACTGAAGACACACGGTGCCCGCCGTGGACTTGGACGAGAAATCTATCGAGACGACCCACAAGGGCTACGCACAGGAGGCCGCGAAGCGGACGCGCGATGAAGCGAACGATATTATTGGAAAGCAGTGAAAGATACAGCTATTGCAAAGGGTGCTGAGTAGTTCGAGCTCTGGAGTGCGATCCGTGCCTGTCACCCCAGATCACAATTACGGGTTCAGTGGCTCTGTTGAAATCATTGCAGATTTACATGATTGAGCAGTGGTTTGACCGAATGCAGGCCCTCCCAAAGTCACAGTTGCTACGGTTTGTTGAGCAAACATATCACTTGGCTCGGGAAGCTGTCGCTCGTTACTCATCGAAATTCTCGAAACGGTGTACACACTTCATCAACACATCGTCCTCCTCTGTCTCAGGTTCGGAAGAATACGACGTATCGAACGCTCCTTGACGAATTAATCGAGATCCAGAGGATTTCAACAGAGCCAACCAAGCTATGACCGACCAGCCGTGACCGAGAAGGGTCCCGTATGTGACCCAACTTGTGGCACCTTCACAGGACAAGAGAGTGTACACTAGTTGAGACTGGTGCTCTCGATGCATACGGCTATGCTTCCCGCAGTTTCATTCAAACGGCCGTGGCGAATCGCCAGAAGTAGTGTGATTTCACTGCTTCATCATCTACTTACTGACATGAAAATTACATATCAACCTATGCTAAAGAAGTTCACTGTACAAAGTTCGCGTACACGGCGTCGTCAAACGCGTGCTTGATCCTCACGAGCCGGCGTCCGGTGGATCTACTTGGCAGGGAGTCGAAGGTGGAACTGACCGGTGAGTATGAACACTCGCCGCGGATTAAAGGTATAACACGTTTACATCGCTGAAGAAGGAGGCAGGAATCGGATCATGGGATTTTCTATCTGGGTTAGCGGGCCGCCTGAGTGCCTACACTACTGAAAGTCTCCGGAATTCGGCGATATGGTCAGTAGTGCAATAGGGACGAGTGATTGAGAGCTATTCTGGAGCGATTTCCGACCGACGATTCGTCCAAATACACGCATTACAGCCCCGCTAAACCCGCCGTAGTCTCATCTTCCACCCATGTTTCCGTGATATATAAGTGCTACAAACCAACATCATTTGCATTGGTCAGGATCAGAGAGATGAGGGAGTACGCTCTATGCGTTGCCTCCTAACTAATTCGGGGCGAGATCAGCCCCCGACATTAGCTAAATACTTATCGTAGTTCTAAATACGGAAGGTATGGATTTTAGCCGCCACGATATTCTCTAAGCCGACTATTTCAGATATGTAGTGAGCTTATCGATAGCTAAAACACTGATATCGACAATCAAATTTATTACTAGCGTTATAGCGTGGTCGAATTTGATATTCCGAAATCTCGTACTCTGGTGGAGTTTCCGGCTTACACACTCAGAATATCACTTTCAGACTTGTTACCAACCCACTCAAAATAATGCATGTACACTTGTTATTTAAGGCAACAATTGGTTAAACTTGTTTTCTCAAGCACAATTCAAATAACAGACAAGGATGGATTGATAAGGACGGGCTCCGTAACGACTGACTGCCAGTTTTGGGCTATCTCCACGAGTTCTCCGTGTATATTCGAGTTTAGTAGAAATATGGATTAGGATTTTAATTAGATGCTGTCACAAAAGAGTCCTCACACCGTGATCACGGTATTACCCGGATTGTCTCCCCGTTCGTAGTGGTGATTGCGATGACGAGACGCAGACACTGCCCGATGATAAACCTGTACCCGTGCGTGGACGCGGCCTCGGGCGAACACACGCCCGAGGCCGCAGTCCTTCACTGATTCGTTGGTTCGTTTAACTCCAGTGCGGCGATTATACATTTCGTCGATCGATTGTTTCAGCTGAACGTCTTCACTGTGTTCGGTGATGTGGTCTTCGACCCTATATTCGATATCTTTCGAGTCGGCGGTGTTTCGCGCGTTGTAGGGAGCGACTGGCACGACCACCTACTAGCTGCAGGGGTCGTGCCAGTCGAGCGTATCGTAGGCACTGTCACTGACCATCCAGATCACCGTGGCGACGGCGAGCGCGTCACGTATGGCACGTATCGCCGTCTCTTCTGGTGCTTGTTTGCTCTCTGTGAACTCCGCTGCGATTGGTATCTCTTGCCTGGTTAAGACGATCGTACAGCCGTAGTGGTAGTTGTATTGGTCTTCGGTTGGATCATAGCACTTTGAGGCGTCTGGGTCGGTTGGCATCGCTCTCACATCAGTCGAATCGATGCTGTGGGTCAAGTCGAGCAGGCCGCGGGCGGCAGTCTGCTCGACGAGACTGATGAGGACATCGCCAACCATGTGTTCAAGATCAATAAGGAAACGATGGACCGCCGTCGAGAGATGCGGTCGATCGAAGCCACAGCACAACTGAACAATCGCTTCCGAAGCTCTCGCTCAACGGGTCGAATACCGTAGATGTCTTTGTAGTAGCAGTGAAGGAAGCCACACATCAGTTCGGGTGGTTCAAGATCTCGTGTTCGCCCTGTCTCCGCTGGGGCGAACACGTCGTACTCCAGTAGAAACCCAAGTCAAGATACAAACAGCGGAACTTTCTCGGTAGCCGCTGCATTTAAGAACTCGTTGACCGTATTTATGTTCTGCAGGGATTTAGAGTTCGTGGACACGGTTTCCAAACCCTGCTGCTTCGCACGTGACGTATTCTATAACAGGCTCGCTTAAAGAAGGGATTTATATGCAAAGATAACTAACATTATTAGCATCGGGAGAAATGATAGACTTTATATACAAAAACGCTAATGTAGATAATGTGAAGAGAAGAAAAATTCTTCAGGCCATGGGAGCGGGTGGCATAACTCTATCAATGACGGGAATTGGATCAGCGAAGTCGGGCGATAGCTCTCCGAAGGAGAGTGAAGTGGTTGAAATGGAAGAGTTAGAAGGTAAGAGTCTGGTAAAAGCCCGACAAGACGTCATGTCTAATGAGGATGTAAAGAGATTAATTCAGGAAGCATCTAGAATGGGCTGGAGGTCACAGTCAAACGAAATGAGTGTGGTGAGAAAGACTGTCGAAACACAAGATGAGACCGGAACGATCGATACAGCTGTCATCACATTTGAAAGTCTAGAAAAACGTGGAAGAGGTAAGGACGGAGACCAGGAGAACCGAGACGACCCAGAGTCGGCCGATGCTGACGAAATGTACCTTCATTTCGATGTGAATGTGGATGAAGAGGTGCAATCAGCTCTTGTGGGGAGTGTAAACCGGCCAGAACTAATACATTTTAAATATGACCACTCATCTGATAAAGAATCAGAAAGTACGAGTAGTTCGCTTTTCGATCAAGTGACTGTCCATTACGTGGGCAACAATCAGGTACAGTCAGACACAATAGTTTCCGAGGAGCCTAGATATAAAACAGACACAAATTCCAAAGCCACCACTCAATCAACAGAGTATTGTGAGGTGGATGCTAAGGTATACGATACTCCGTCCCTAGACGAACCGTGTGTCGATACGGAGTGTATAATCAAAACTTATGCAGGTACGGTTGTCACTGTCGTTAGCTGTCTAGCTGGTGGTGGACTACTGTGTCTAGCTGGTCTCAGCCTAAATGGTGCCTCTCTGGTGGACTGTATCTCGTGTAATACTGTTTATGAGGGGCGTATCTCCTTTGAAAAGGAGTGGCTGGAGGAACAAGCACCCAGACAAGTTGACGATCCTTGTTCCGAGCTTACATCTGAACATGTTATGGCAATATCAAAATGTGGAGTCCAAAAGGCCCCAACTAAAGAGAGCTATAACTACCCAGAGTGCTAACCTGACTTTATGATATTCTCCAGTCACTGACTTTGTAGCATAACCCTTTATTTTCTGAAGAGGCGCCCACTTTTTGTTATCAATTTTGTGTTATATGAATCTTGTACGTAATATATAGGAACCCTTTGAGCGGATGTATTTCCTTGTGAATAGTAGTATGAGGACGTAAGGGTGTATTTGGATCGGTATTTTTAATATCAATCTTCTATATTTACTAGTATGGAAAAAAAGCAGGGTCTTATAATTACTAGCTTAGGATTTTTTTTGGTAGGCTCTTTCTCTATCTATTTTAATTCTGGGCCCAAATATATCCAGATCGGATATCTTATTTTGGGTTTTTGGGCCCTCATGAAGTACATTAGATTATGAGACGTGATTAATTAGACAAGATCGAATAACAGTATCAAAGTCATATAATCTTTCGTAAAATCGTTTCAGCGGTGTTTAGTTAAGCGTGAAAAGTGAGGCGGACGGGTTTCTTGCTGGTTCATGACAGAAATCAGCCGCCTCAGCGGACATAGAGACTGGATTGATTTGGATTTTGTGGAGCGCGAGCGGACACCCGAGTCGGCGATGGCGTTGGGTATTCAATCGCATGTTGCAGGACTGTCGTTGTCGAATACCGTCGAATTACTCGAAGATCTGGGCGTCAACGTAGTCGCAAAGCCGTCCACGATTGGGTGCAGAAGGCCGATCTACAGCCAGAATCCGGGAAATCTCCGAATCAGATTGCACTGGACGAAACAGTGATTCAAATCAACGATCAGCAATTCTGGCTGTACGCCGCTGCCGATCCGCGGTCAAACGAACTGCTTCACGTTCGGCTGTTTGCGACGACTACGACCACCCTCACAGAATTTTCCTGAGCGAACTTCGGCACAAACACAATGTCGAAACTGCCGTCTTTCTCGTCGATGGCGCTCAACACCTTCAAACTGCACTGCAACGAGCTGGACTCCGATTTCAGATGTGTCGCCACGGAAATCGGAACGCTGTCGAACGGATTTTTCGAGAGCTGAAGGGCCGAACCTTGTCGTTTTCAAACTGCTTCAGGCACGTCGAACCGGAAACCGCCGAAAACTAGTTGCAGACCTTCGCTCGATGGCTTAATGCTACTGACTAAACACTACCATCGTTTGAGCAGCAGATATTTTTTCTTCGCTCTTGAAGCGTAGATTGTTGGTAAATCATAGCGCAGTTTGGAGGATGGTTCTCAGTGTTCCTTTCATCGGTTTTCGATAGACGTGTCGACGGAGCTGGAATGCTCTGTGATACGGCTGAGGTTGTCCTTAGAGACGCCTCGATGGGGCGAGAGCTGATCGCGCCACCGATCCGGGCTCTTGCAGGTATTGACGTGCACATTGTCGTCGACGTATTCACCGTCTCTGTGGACGACGTATTCGCGCTCGAATGCATCGTCTTCGTCGAGTGATTCGTACGCCTGAAAGCCGTCCGTGTAGACAGTCAACCACTCCTCTTTCCGGTCAACAAGTAGGAGTCGAATCGTCGATTCGTCGGCGCCTTTCGCTGGGATCACGTAGCGGTCGCCGGTACCGCGATCCGCAAGAATAAATACGGGTAGCTTATCCTATTCGTACGATCCCCATCCGCACATGGACAGGTCACGCGAGTGCGACGGTCGGTCGCGCCCGGGACCTTTTTTCGACTTTCACGTACAGTTCGTCGATCTTAACTGGGCCTTCGAGTTGTGGGTGAGGCGCGTCCAGCGCCCGTAAGAAGCGTTGGACGCCACGGTACACTGTCTTGTAGGAGACATCGATCTCCACGTCTAGCTGGCGAAGACTGATGTTGAGCGGATGTAGGTGTAGATGGCGAGAAGCCACCTCTGGAGTGAGACTGCTGAGTGTTCGACAACGGTGCCAGTCTGATCGTTGAACGTGCGGTCGCAATTCTTACAGCGGTATCGCTGAAATGCCCGATAGCTGCCGTACCGAATCATAGATTCACCAAGACAGCGTGGGCAATAGACGCCGTCACGCCAGCGAACCTGCTTGCACAGATCGCGGCGCGACGCTCCGAGACGAGTGTCTTGATTGGCATCATCGTTCGTCGGGTGGCGTGGTCGCGTCATCCTTGCCTGATGTGATTTCCAGTTACTGCTGGGTCCTGACCAACGTTGCAGAAGGAGACTGGAATGAGGTAGAGATAACTCGATCTGGGGTAGCGCGGTGTCTGAGTGGCTACACTCTTGGAAGTCTTCGAAATTCGGCGATACAATCAGTTGTACAACAGAATCGAGTGATTGAGAGCTAACCTGGAGTGATTTCCGACCGATGATTCGTCCAAATACACGCATTACAGCCCCGCTAAACCCGTTGTAGTCTCAACTTGGGGAGTGTAAACGCCGCATACTCGGTCACCCGGCCCCGTCGCCACAGCGGTTGGGACGCCAGTAATGACGATATGCGCCCACCGAACAATAGATCGTACGCCCCGAGACTCCCTGAAATCGGAACGACGATTACGATTCAGTCCGACTCGGACAGAGACTCCCCCTCACTGTATCTGATTGCTAATCTTATGACATATCAAAGTCTCTATGTAGTAGTGTAAGCTTCAAAGCTGATAGAATCTTCTCGGAAATCTTGGTAGGTGTCTTTCGCCCATCTAATAGACTCCAGATTCTCCGAAACGACTAACCCTCGAATCGTCCCGATCTCATCGTGAATGACTATGACTACTTTTTTAGTTGGTTCTAAGACAGTAATAAGTCCAATTGGGGGAGCCTCTTGACTGACCCGTATCGAGTAATCTCCACTGTTATAGAGTGTATCTATCTTCCCGTTAAAATTAGATTGGAGATATTCGATTGCTCTGTGTGGGAGAATAAATTCAGCGGTCAAGTCATCAACAGTAGTCTTCTCAAGATGGAGATCAACTTGACTAGGGAAGATTGTTGGTAAAGCCCCATAGATATGTGTGGCTTCAGAAACGGACGATTGCAACTTCTTATATATCTCTTCCACTACATGATTATTGGTTGATATAATCTCCGCTCCTTGGAAAAGAGATGGGTGGAGAACTTTGTTGATCGGTTGTTTTGTATCGAATACTTCCCTATTTTGAAATATGGAGTTTATCGTCTTTGAGAACCGACGATATTCCTCGAAAATCAACATTCCAAATGGGGTTAGTTGATACCCATCATCTTGTTTCTCTATTAAGCCATATTCCTCCATAGAGTTGAGTCCACGATAAATTGTAGATTGTGACTTGTCCAGCTCTTGGTTAAGTTCCTTCTGGCTAGCAGACGAGTTCGACAAGAAGTCGAAGAAGTCAGCACGTTGATGGACCTCAGAAATGAACTTCGCAAGGGAGGGGGATGGAGGTACCATAGTATGAATTGACATCAGATTACATTAGTTTTATCTTAAATTATATTATACTTCTATCCAGTCAACCCTTACTTTTTTCCATTATATTCTCAAAAATGACTGTCCACTTATCAAGTTCGTTGGTCAGTTTCCCATGTGTTGAGGTTCCTACGCCATGACCTGCATCTTCTGTAGTCCGGAGAAGGACTGGATTATCTCCTTGCGCCTTTGCCTGCATCTTTGCAGCCATTTTCCAAGCATGGTATGGAAGGACACGTGTATCACCGAGAGCAGTACGAAATAGCATTGTAGGATATTCAGCCTCGCTGATGCTGTGATATGGAGAATATGATTTCAGATGCCGATACGCACATTCCTCATTCGGATCACCATACTCCGAGACCCAAGTTTCCCCGATACCAATCTGGTCAAATCGGACCATGTCTAGGAGAGGGACCTCACAGATAGCGGCGCTAAATAGTTCTGGCCGTTGCATTACAGTCGCGCCAACAGTAAGCCCACCATTGCTCTCGCCGGTGATTGCCAGCTTTTCAGGCTTGGTATAGCTGTTCTTGATGAGATGTTCGGCGAAATTGATTGTGTCGTCGAAAGTCCGTTGTTTTTGATCTTGCATTCCCTGTTGATGCCACGATTCTCCGAACACACCCCCTCCTCTAATATTGGGCTGTAGATAGATACCACCGTCACGAAGAAACGGAATGATAAACCGATCAAAGCTCGGAGTCATCGTCACGCCAAATCCACCATAAACGTTAATCAGGGCTGGGTTAGGAGTCGCAAGATCTATACCTTTATTATAAACAATAAAGAATGGAATCTCAGTCCCATCATCAGCTGAAAACCAGCGCTGACTGACCTCAAATTCCGATTGATAATCCATTTCCGGCTCATTTATGACTGTTTTAGAGAGAAAACGGCCACAATTAGACTCAGTGGCCACTTGATTAATCTGAATCTCTATTGTGGATGGTGAGGCCACAAAAGATGTGAGGTTGAAGACAAATGCGTTCGAACTCGCCGTCAAAGTATTTGGCATTAGAGTACAATAGTCTGGCAATTCCACCGGTTGAGCATATCGTCCTGAGCGATTGTAAACGGTAAGCCGCGTGCTAGCGTTCTTTTGATAGTGGCCGACAATATAGTCATCAAGCACCGAGGCGTTGCAGAGAATCCGATCGGTTTGGAGTATACGCTTACTGTTGGCCTGAAGGGAGTCTCTATCAGGATATGTTTCGGAAGCGGAGAGAGAAATCAATTCATAGGTTAATGACTGGACATCGGTAAGTAGATACGCTTCACCGCTGTCCGTGTATTTCACCGGTCTAAAATGATCATCACTCTTGGCGTATATAGGATCGAACCCGGATGGGGAAAGATGATATAACTCGGTTCGATTCGTACCATCATGTAGTGCAACGATCGCGTTATCCGCTCCTTTTTGTGAAACAATTTGTGGCCACAACCGTTGTGCTATATCATCCACGACGGTGTTAGATTCAGCAGTATTTATATCGTAGTAATCGATGGTTTTTTTAATTCGTCCCTCGGTGCTGGGCTCCGTTTGAAGATAGTAAAATCCGTCTTCACCCCACGCAAACCCACCAGCGTTTGTCCTACCACAATTGGGCTCTACCAACACAGTCTGGCGCCCGCTATGAACGACGTGAATATCATACTGCTCACGACCACCCTGTGATACGCCAAACGCAACGTATTCACCGTTTGGAGAAGGAACAAACCAATCAATTGCACTCAGATCATTATCCAAGTCTTCTATTGGGTCACAGATGGTCGTCGGTGAATCAGTAAGGGTTTGTCGAAACGTTAACTCTGATTGGTCCTTACCTTCTGTTCGCCCTAGGTGGTAATATCCGTTTTCTGTCGGGTTTGTTGTCCCTGAGTCCGGGATATTAGTGGTGAATTCGGGCTGCTTCTTGAGATAATCCCGGGTCTCTGTTGAAAGAATATTCTCAGTATGGGAATTCTGTTTCCTTACCCATTCGAGAACTTCTTCGTCTTCGTTTTCGAGCCATTGGTATGGATCAGAGACGACCTCACCATAAAAAATGTCGCTCGTGTTAGACCGTCTTGTCTCGGGCGGATTGTCCATGAGTAAATATAATGGGCTATTTAGCTATCTCTGACAGTTATCTCCTCTAGATGGTCTTCTGATCGAACTTCTTGTAACAGCTCCTCATTTTGGAGGTCTCGTTCATTGATCGGAGGTAGATGCAGAATGTAATAACCCTGGTCGAGTATCGGAGCCATCTCCTCAAGATTTGAAAGCTCAAACTCGTGTTTTTGTGATTCAGCAATTGGGTAGGTAGCTGTTTGGAGTAAGTACCCGATATGATCCTCCGGATAGAAATTCTGGAGATATTCTTTGAAACGGGTGAATCGACTTTCTTTACTTCGCTTTTCTGTATGGCGATCTGTCTCCACCACGCTAACCTGCCAAATCATTGCTGGAACTTCCGGATTAAGTTCCCATTCTCGAAGTAGTAAATCAGTCGCCTCAAACATTTGAACACCATTTGCCGCAGGATCAAAGGCAATATCTGAATACACACAATCAATAGCAGATATGCCTGGCTGAACTTCGACGTTCAATCCTTGTTCTCGCCCCTGTCGAATGACACTCCGACTTGGATTGACAAATATCATCGGATGCCCGTAGAGAGCAAATGTAATCGGTCCATCGACCTCAGTAGCTCCTCTAAGAACCTCTTCTGACATCCGGTCGTATGTAGCAACCCGGTCCTCGCCCTCGTTATATTCCCGGTTAAGCATAACTACATCTTCGGTATAATTCTCTTTGATATGGTTTTCGACCA
Source organism: Haloarcula sp. CBA1115 (assembly GCF_000827835.1). Taxonomy (NCBI): domain Archaea; kingdom Methanobacteriati; phylum Methanobacteriota; class Halobacteria; order Halobacteriales; family Haloarculaceae; genus Haloarcula; species Haloarcula sp. CBA1115. The sequence continues at coordinate 23,124 of NZ_CP010533.1, forward strand.
TCGGTTGACCGTCAAGTAGGTAGACCCGCTCAGAAGCTTGGAGTGCGTTTTCAGCTTCGCGAGTGAGTTGAGTGTAGCCCACCATTCCAGTCCCGATGATGTATATGTCAATTGGGTTCTCTTGGGTGCTTGTAGTCATTGATAAAAATATGAGGCTATATTCTCAAGCCTCGGATGATGGCAGGACGATACCTGCGATCTGGATACCGTTCGCCCGCTTCTCGACGATCTCATTCAGCTTGTTCTGATTACCAGACTTCAGTGCTTTAGCCTCCTCTTTAGTCAGGTCATCATACTCCTGGAGAATGGTTTCCGGATCTGATTTGAAACGATGCGCGAAGGTCAGGTCACTCATCGATCGCTCGATGATGTCAACCACTGTTTGGTGCGACATTGCAAACTGATGTGTGAATCGGTTGATGTTATAATTACTGGAAATTTTCATCTCAATGGATAGAGAGTCTTTCGTCCGATGGTAGTATTTTCAATCTATGGGACTTATTTTATTCTCTGAAAAGGTACGGTCATTCACACTGGCTTGCGAATTTGTCAAGTCAACGATTGGGCGTCCTGCGTTCAGATCTTTCCGTAGCTTTAGATAAGATAGTCTCAGGTGATGGATTCTTAAGAGCGTCCACCGAATAGGAGAGCGCAAACGATGCACCCCCGCTCAACTGAGCCTCCAAAACATGATCCTGTAGTTTCGGTCACGGACCTCACAAAACATTATACAGGAGAAGCAGGACGGGTCACAGCCGTTGATGGCGTTTCCTTTGATATTCAGCCCGGCCAGATTGTTGGACTCCTCGGCCCAAACGGTGCCGGCAAAACAACAACCGTCAAAACTGTTCTCGGGCTCATCACTCCCACACGTGGCAGTGTTTCCATTCACGGCATTCCTGTACATGAAGCCCGTTCACGCACATACAAGTACGTGGCCGCTGTCCTCGAAGGTGCACGCAACGTCTATTGGCGGTTGAGCGTCCGGGAAAATCTTGCGTTTTTCGCCGGCCTCCACGGCATCGACCCGCAGGCACGTGTCGACAGACACGAGGAGATTATTAACACGCTCGGACTTACTCGAAAGGCAGACGAGCCGGCGAAAAATCTCTCGCGTGGCATGAAGCAAAAAGTCGCACTCGGCTGTGCACTCGCCCGCGAAACGCCCGTTCTTTTTCTTGACGAACCAATGCTTGGGCTTGATGTAGAAACAACCCGTGACCTCCAGGTCGAATTACAACGTCTCGTCCGGGAAGAGGACAAAACTATCGTGATTACGAGTCATGATATGGATATCATCGAAGCTGTCTGCAACCGTGTGATCGTCCTCAGTGATGGCGACATCGTCGCTGATGATTCCGTCGACAACTTGCTTGACGTCTTCCAGTCCCAATCGTACCGTATCCAACTGACCGAAAACCCGTCAGCACCTCTCCGGGAGCAACTCGATACCCGCTTCCAGCTTCTTGAATGGCAGACCGACGCTGACTCCATAGAATTCGAGATCACGCTTGCAGGCAGTGAGGAGTTCTACGAGTGTGTCGACGTGTTGCGAACGGCAGAGGCGACCATCCAGTCGTTCACTGAAATCGAGCCCGATCTGGAGGATATCTTCGTTAAGCTGACGACAGCTTCGTCATTGTCTCCAGATGAGGTTGTGCCATGAATCGGCATCTCACCTTGTTTCGAGTGATTGCGAGTAAATCAGTGACGCTCTCGCGTCGCTATCTCGTGAATACAGTAGTGGGATTCGTAACGTTGTATGTGTTTTTCGCACTCGTTTTTTTCGGTGGGCGGTTTGTGGCGGAGGATTTGATTTCACGGTCAGTAGGGCTGCTTGTCGTCGGGTATTTCCTCTTCACGATGGCAGTATCGGCATATGCCGATCTCACACATGACTTGACTGACGAGGCACAGTGGGGGACACTGGAGCAGTTGTCGATGTCTCCATTTGGCTTTACCGAGGTTGTGGCGGTCAAGACTCTGGTTAACCTCTTAGGCACATTTGCTACCGGCATCGTTCTTCTAGTGTTGATGATGGTAACAACAGGGGCGTGGCTTTTTGTTGCACCGCTTTCGCTTGTCGTTCTCGGTGTGCTGACGTTACTCCCTGTGGTCGGTCTCGGGTTCATTTTTGGTGGGGTGGCGCTTGTCTATAAACAAATTGAGAAGATGTTCCCGCTGATCCAACTCTCGTTTGCAGCCCTGATCGCCTTGCCAGTCGAGCAGTATGCTCTGTTGAAGCTTCTTCCAATGTCACTGGGGAGCCACTTGTTGCAACGAGTGATGACGGATGGAATCCGCGTGTGGGACCTTCCAGCATTCGACCTTGGGGTATTGGTCGGGCAGTCAGTTGCCTACCTAGCGGTTGGGGTATTTGTCTTCCGGGTTGGAACAGCTAAAGCACGCAAACAGGGTATTCTTGGGCACTATTAATTAGTGGGGCAGTGGCTTATACTGTGCTAGATACAGACGTTGAATCGGTGCTATGGAATGTCATTTAATATTTCCCATATATTATAGCTTGAACTTACATGCTTAAACACAATCAGCATGACATAACAGGCGTACACTTGTAAGAATAATCTACGAGATACCCTTTCGCTTCTTCATGTTGCAAGATGCCACAGATTGGATCATAAATCAGCGCTGATTGAGTATTTCGATTGCCGTCCGGCACTCTCCAAACAGTTGCGCTTAGAGAGTCACAGTCACACAGATTAGTCAGTCTGGAGAGTACCGTGGTGGTGGCAGCGAGCCTCTTCGCCCGCACACCCTGCCCGCAAATCGATTCTGGCTGGACTCATCGACACGTCGCGAGTGAATCTGGGATATCTATACCGATACCAATAGTTCACCCTGTGGCGACACCGTTCCAGGCTAGTTGCACAAGTGACTATTACGCGAAAGTAGTATAATTGGGAGTTGTTCGCTGACTCAACCGAGGTTGCCTCTTGAAAGGCTGAGCAAACCCTCATAGTACGCAAAATAGAGAAGGATAGGGAAAAGAGCAATTGCTACAACCGTAGCTATTGTCCAAGAGAGGAGATTCGCTGGATGCACTGCTACTGCAATGATCATTGACAGTCCTAACAGTCCGCACACAAATACACCGGCGGTGTATGCTGGTAGCGATGAAGATGGCTGAGTAGACCTCACTTGGCGACCAAGGTGATACAATGGAAGGGATAGAATCAACGTGACTGCTACAACGATATAGATCGCTGCAAAATGAGTCCAAGCGACGATTGAATCTGACTGAAGAATAAAAATTGAGCTTTGGACTAAATGTAGTGAGGCTAATCCTATAAACAGGACTGCTAGCCACTGGAGAGCCCGTTGCCGCGCTGATCCAAGTATAAAAGCTACAACTCCACTAACAGAGGCAATCTCCCATGGAAAGGCTGTTACAGGACGCCTCAGATCACCCTGGAGAATGCTCTGAAACCAGTGAGATACCGACCCTTTCAGTTCGATGAGGATAATCGGCAGCGCCAGCACAATTACTTCAATACACACAATAGTCGCCACAGCTAACGAAGTCGGGAATTGATCCTGAATTAATGTGAGACCAGCAACTCCGCCAACAACTGCATACACAGTACCACCTCCTATTAAGACCAATCCGAGTCTCGTTTGATCGACCAATCCATGTGCAATGAGTCCTAACACTATTGCGGCAACTCCTACAATATGTATACAAATTGCAGTCTCTTTCTTATCCACATTCGACACTCCCATCGTTGCTGGTATCAATCTTTCACTCAAACGATCCTATATATCCTCAGTCAATCCTTTTATCTAACCATCTTGTCTGGAAATTAAGGTACTAGGACGGATGCTCCTTTGCATCGTCCTCAGGGAGTGGATGTTCGAAAAGTCGCTCACCGGACTCCTCGCAAGTAACAGCAACCACCTTATGTGAACTACAGCAAGATTCTACGACTTCTTCACCCATTTGAATGTCTCCGCCTGTTGTCGGGCAGATTTCGATGAACATTCGGAGCGCATTGAGAATCTGGCCCTTCTTTTCAAGCCGATAGTCGCTCCAGCCAGTGAGCTCTGACCGAAGTACGTGACAGGCGGCGATATCCGCGAGAAGCGCTGCTTTGGAGGGCCACTGTGAGACCAGTCGGTCATTAGTCTGTAATATTCTGGTATCACCTTGTTCAGTGAGTTCGAACTCTTTGCCCTCAGTTTCGATCCCAATAGTATCCGTAATTAACGCTGCCGTGATTTCCGTCGTATTCAGCGAATCAACCTCGTCTATCCAAGCGGTCTCAAAGGAGTCTGTGAGACAAAGATCATCTGAATCAGGGCACGGTTCGAGTATGCCGTGGTCAGTGAAGAATAGTTCAAGATCATCCTCCGATGGTGGTTGGTTATCCGCTGATGTGTGATGTCCGTTAGTTGCAATGTCGTCAGTAGCCACTTCTGTGTCAGCTGTCTCCTCACTCCCGGTTCCAACAGCTGCTCTGTTGGAGGACGTGTCATCACCAGTCTCGATGTCGGCAAAGCCCGTAGCCAGCTCGGGTTCCGGGTCTTTCCCAAACCAGCGGAGCACCTCTGTAGGAAGATACCGCTTAGTGAGTGTCGGGGTTCCTGGCACGAGGTAGCCGCGCAGATAGATCAACCCGACTGAGATACCGAATCCAACGATCCCACCCAATTTTGATTTCCGGGCGATAGTAGATCCAAGTATCGTTGCAATAGCTAGATTGAGGGCTGTACATGGCTCACACCGGTTCTCGCCAGTATATTCTGGTTGTCGGAGGGTATCTACTACATCTATGTCCATACAACTCTTGCTCATGTGTTGATAAGGTATTTAATTTTATATTTGACCAAGACATAAACCGCGATTCGGAACGATACCTATACAAACAACCACGCGGAATGTCACACGATATAGTGTTCACAAGACGATCATTTCTTGAAAGCATTGCCGCAGGTAGTGCCGCCATAGGTACTGCTGGGACTGGACTTGCAGACGACCAGTCAATGGTCAATAACAAAGAAGTGTATATTGTCCTTGGCGATGGGGAAGGCCTAGGTGATCGGCTTGCAAGTAGAGGGTATAGAGTACTGCAGGAGTTGGCAGGAGGCTCACTCGTTCTAATTGTGGGTCCTAGAGACAGCGAAGACGACCTTCGGTCACTCCCCACCGTCAATGATGCTGTTGCAAACCAGACCTTTGAGGTCGGCAATCTCACACAGCAGACGAAGGGGTCTGTCTCGGATACAACATCACTGTCTGAACAGCAGTGGGACAAGGAACTGACAAATACGTTCGCCGCTCACGACATCGCCACTGGTGATGGGACCACGCTTGCGGTTATTGACACTGGTGTTAGTCCCTCCCATCCAGATCTTGAATCGAGGGTTGATTTGGAACAAGGCCGATTGTTCCGAAACGGCCAAATCCACGCCGGACAGATACTTATCAGACCACATGAAGATGGAGAGTTCGGTAGGGATACGGTCGAACTGCCGGTCGGAGCTGATATCGACGGGCATGGCACCCATGTTGCGGGGATTGCCGCTGCCAATGGTACCGACTCCGGAATTATCGGCACTGCACCCGCTACAACGATAGTTCCACTTCGGACGATGTTTTACAGACAAATCAGTGACCACTCCTCTGTGAAACAGATAACCGTAGCTGATACGCTGCACGCGCTAGACTATGCCGTCGAGATTGGGGCTGACGTGGTCAACATCAGTCTTGGAGCAGGACCGCTTTCCGCCTCTGTAACACGACAGAGATTGTTTTCCGCGTTTCGACGTGTGATTCAGCACGCGGTCAAACAAGGCACTGTTGTCGTTGTTGCTGGAGGAGATCAGGGAGCGGATTTTCACCAGGATCCTCCATATGAACTCCCCTCAGCGAACAGAGGCGTGATCAGTGTTGCCGCAACCGGGCCAAACGACAAACGTAGACACGACTCTAACTATGGGGACAATGTCATCGATGTCGCTGCGCCAGGTGGTGGGTATGACACACAAGAAAAAACGTGGAACGCAGATATCTCCGAATGGGGTATTCTATCGTCACTACCCAAGTATATCGGAGGCGAACAATACGGCTACAATGCTGGCACATCAATGGCAGCCCCCCAAGTGACCGGACTTGCCTGTCTCATCCGCGAAATCGCGCCAGGGCTCCATCCCCGCCGTGTCAAGCAAGCTATCGAAAAAGGTGCAGTTGAACTCTCGGGAGAAAACACTGCTGGGCTTGGAGCAGGGCGTATCGACGCGATTAGGTCAATTGAACGTGTTTCTAGTCCACAATAAGTAATTTATACCGTTATTTTCGGTGAACAGCGTGATTAGCGCAGTAGAGGCCTACTGAGATCTTGGTATTGGCATAGAATATTATGTCAAATATTATTATGGCATATACTTGAATTTGCAAGATTAGATGTACACAGCATGATATAACAACCGTACGCTTGTAAGATTGATTGGTTAGTGCTTCTGAGGACATTCTATGACGGATAATCATGACAGAAAAAAGACTATATGGTTTGGGTTTAAATTGCTGATTGTAGTTCAAAGCTATGAAACGACGAAACTTCATACAAGCAGCTGGATCGGCTACCCTCTTCCCAATGGCTGTAGATACAGTATCGGCAGAATCAACAGAAGATATTAAAAAATCTGAGCAGCTAGTTATTGGGGTTAGTATAAACGATGACCGTTTAAGAAGTGAAGCAGATATACTTCGCTACCCTCCAATCATCACAGAAAAAAAGGGATATATTCGTGATTACAATGATCGCCGTATTTCTATTCAAGATGACCAAATTTTAGCATATCGTGAAGATGGGGCTATCCAAACTGGAAAAAACGATTCAGTTGATATTACGGATCTCTCCGGACTACAACATGTAGAAGCATCTAGTAAGGATGTTCAAAAACTTAAGCTAAGTCGAAGTAACAGGAACATATCCCTGGATATCAATGGAGAATCTACTACGGTTCCAGAACAAAGCAGTAAAACAGTAGAACTCAGTTCTACTAAGAATCCGGCCTCAATAGACATAACTAATCATGGAGTGATAAAATTATTTGCGCATAGAGATAAACATCTACTCCCTAAAAATAGCCGCCTTGGTCAAGACGTTATCAATGCCAGAGTTCGGGCGAAGAGGCAAGGATCTTCGGCAGACAAATTCATCTCCTCAGAAACAGTTGAGCGAGATGTTACCGAAATCCCAAGTATAAATGCAATCGCTGTAGCGGAAGAGCGCACTGGCAAATCCAGTCCAACCCAAAACAAGACACCACGAGCAGGTACAAACAGTGTAGGTTGTATAGCTAATAATGTAGCATTTATTACTACTGAAAAGGGAGACAATAGAGATCCACAGTCACACTCAAACACCGTTGCTGATGTATGGTCAAAGGATATTGAAGATGGATCTTGTGAATATCTACTCTCTACTTCAACGCCTGGTCAAACAGTCTCTCTCAGCGACCCAGATTCACCAGATGATGCTCTTGATCAATTAAAGAATAATTCAACTATTCAAGACATCCTTAGTGACAATACTAACGGTGTTGTTGTCTTGGATACGCGGCAATATCAATTAGAAGTTGGTGGCCAAGTTCATACAATAGGATCCGCTGGGCAGGATAATGCAATCGCATATATAACCCAGGATGGTGACGAAAAAGCCTCAACACACGAAGTCGGTCATTTATATGATGCGACTCATGAGCATGCGGAGAATTGGGGGTTAGCTGAATACACTACCGTCTCACGTTATGATATTGACACGTGCCATAACAACGAACTTCAGCCTTTCTTGAAAAACCGATTTAGCTCATGTAATACAACAGACATTCGTAATCATATTGACTCGATATATGGCCGCGATTAATCACTAGACGGCGTCGGATCAGGTCGGCAGAATGACGACGTTGGAGCAGGAGACTTTGGAATGTGCCTACCCTAATCTCCCGCTTCACTAAGCGAGTTAACTTCGCAGCCAAAAGAACTGGCGATGATTGGGATGAACCTGCCGCCCCAGAAGGGGGCGGCGGGTTCACCGATGCAGCGATGATTTCCATCCACTGTCTACGGATTTACCTCGATACGACCTACCGAATGACAATCGACCGTCTGAAAGAGATGCCACAAATATCGCGGGATATCGGCCTCAAAACGGCCGATCTTCCGCATCCATCTACGTTATGTCTCGCTTTCGATAGAATTAGGATGGCGGCTTGCCGGACCCTTCTCCAACAGTCCGCTGATCTTCACGACACTGGACCGATCGGAGCTATTGACGCCACATTCTTCGAGCGGTCGCCTGCGAGCCGCTCGTACTGCAATAAGACGAAATACGAAGTACAAGATCTCAAAGCCACGAAACTCATCGATACAGAGACGAACGCTATCCTTGACCTGCACTGCACGACCACTCGGGAAGGGAGTAACGCCGATATCTGCAAGCAACTTGCCCGCAGGCACGCGGGCGAGTTGCAGATCCTCACCGCCGATAGAGGATTTGACGGTACATGGTTCCGTGAGCACCTCCGAGAAGAGCTCAGGATCCGTCCGTTGATTAAGCACTGCATCAACAAGCCCTACGATCACGTCTCTCGACGGCGGTCGATCGAACCCACAGCTAAGCCAGACAACCGTATTCCGAAGCTCCTCCTCAACCGGGCGAATCCCGTAGATGTCGTGATAGTAGCAATGAAGGAAGGCACACATCATCTCTGGAGGCTCGTGTTCGCCCCGTCTCCGCCGGGGCGAACACGTCGAAATCTTCGAGAAACTCGAAGGAGAGATGCTCAAACAACGCTAGCGTCTCGGTCTCCGCGACATTGAAAAACGACTCTACCGAAGGATCATCTTGCAGGGTCGCTGGACTCATCCATCTCAGCGTTCACCCTGCTCTTTGGCGTGGGAACTGTTCTATGACACCCTCTTGGAGAAAGTTGATAAGGAACCGCAGCCAACAATGTCATATGAAATCAAAAACCATCTCACTAGCGCTCCTACTTGCCGGGTTGCTCGGATTTAGTGGTGGTATGATCATATTCTATACTACATCTATATCGGCAGGGACCACATTAATTCAAATGGGGATCCCATACATTGCAGTAGGAGCAGTATCACTCGGTATCATCTTTCGCAATAATAACTCTCTGAAAGTGTCAATAATACCATTACTATTCACAATCAGTTCTGTTGTTCTATTAGGTGTAATGATGAAGGAATTCTCTTACTTGCCACATTGGATAGGAGCCGTTCTTAACAACAGCACATATATATGGGTTTTAGTACCATCAGGAGTTTCGCTCGCATTTACTTTAGGATTTGTCTCATCTAAACGGGATCAATGGCTTATTACTGGTATTTTCGGTATACTATTGCTACCACTTGTGGCTACCGGTGTTCAGACAGTACAAACGATGACACCAGGGATCTCTCTACGATATATTTATCCAAGAGTGTTTGCGACTGGTACTGGTACATTACTAGGAATCCCCCTATATTGGTGGGGAACTCGACTAAGGAACAATATTAATCTGGAAGCTGTTTCTTCTACTCCCAAGGTGTTGCTATGTTCTGTAATTTGTTGTCTTCAAGTGGTTCTCCTCGTAATGGGGCTCAGTCTACACCGCCCCCAATTAGCATCGCAGGCATACCTACTACTAGTTGCAGTGTCGATACTTCCGCCGATGTTCGCAATAATCAAGATCAGTTCCTCACAAAGTATCGTTAGTTAGCCTGATTTGAGTTGCCTGTTCTGTCGTGATAATCGTCGATAACGGTTGAACAACACTAATCGAAGACAGAGCTGGCGGGGGAGACCAGCCGCCGACAGCGCCAGCGTAGCCACTCACAAGATGGCGTTCTCGGTCGGGGACTATCGGTGGAACCGGTCACAGTTGGATGGTTTGCGGAGACGGCCCGGCGCACCGAGAAAGTCGCCCACGCAGCCCGCCGAACCATACTGATGGACTTCTTGAATGGCCACCACCAGAGGTCACCCGCCTCGGCGGAGCGTTGCCACGTATTCGTAGTGAAGATACCCTCAAACATATATAGCGGGCACGGAACGAACCCAACCGGGATCCCAATATATCGAGGACTGTCAACAGTCGTTCCAGAAACAGATTGACCACCTTGGCAGAGTTTCTGTCGATGATACGGGCTCTAGCGGCCATCGAACTCTAAGTGGACGAACCAATCGATTGATAGTGGCGATTGCTTCGCGTTTTTCGATTCGTGATTGATGTATTAGCCACGAACAGCGAGAGATTAGCAGCGATAATCATATTATTCGGCGGGTTGAGGATGAACTCTCTACCGAGCCGTGAGAAATTGAGAAGTCCGACCCAACGACCGTCTACGCACAAAATTAGCGCCGAAATGTGGCTTTTTATTGATATTCTCTCCGATTCTCTCTTAAGCCACATTATACCGAGGACCGGGAGGCTATCGACATATTTGGCTTCGACCGCTACTCCGCCAGTCGTTACTACGCAAAACGTATAGACTACATCTTCAGGTCGGTCAAGACAACAGCGTTGGTAGACTGTGAGTGCTATCCTACATATCCACTGTCCGATGCAATCCCACGACGCCCAAATCAGATAGCGGGTTCTCACTCAGGGTCTCAACTGATTACAGACGTTATCCTGACAAGAAGATCACTGTAAATATGAACAGAGCGTTGCTCTACGTCTGAACAAGCTCAAGAATCCTACTCGTCTTCCTCGGGCTGAACATCCCGAAGCCGACCACTGATATCCTGCTCGTACTCTTTTAAGAGCGTGTAGAAATCTGCAATCGTCTCCTCAGCAGTCTCACCCTTCGCTTTGATCGTCACAGTGTCTTCGTCTCGTGTCCCGGTTCCTCGTTTCAGCCGAGCCTCCATACTACAGCCGACATCTGTTCGTTCTACTTTCTCAACTGAGCCTGGCTCTGTGTCTGATTCGTTTGACATGGTGCTTCTCAGGACGCTCTCACTGGAACGCCCCTCACCCGACTGGGGCACACAAAACAGCCCAGGGCGTCATACAACTCTTCACAAGGTATTGGTTTCAGACAATATGGCCTGAATTGACCACACAGTTGAGCGTGCGTACTGACCAATATCAACTGGGGAGCTACTAGAGACCCTGTAATTCCATCAATCAGTTTAATTAAATCCCGAGTTCATTCGCACATATGTCGGAGAAAGGAAACTCAGCCGTTGAAATTCGTCGGTTTCAGTCCGAGGACGGCGAGCGTATCCGTGAGTTAAACGAAATTGCAATGGCAACGACTCCTGAGTATGAGCCAGATATTCCAGATAAAGACCTCCAAGATGTTCAAAACAACTACCTCGACAGTGGCGGGGAATTCCTCGTTGCGATTGTAGATGGCACAATTGTTGGTATGGGGGCCTATGCGACACCGAATGAGTGGAAAGAGGACCTCATTCAACTCAATAGCCAAACCACTGAACTAACACGAATGCGTATTGATCCTGAGTGCCATGGGCAGGGAGTTGGAAGTGTTGTCTACCACGAGCTTGAACAGCGTGCGCGGCACGATGGATATGAACAGTTTGTTTTGGACACAGGTGTTGAGAACGACACCGCGCGTGGGTTCTACGAAAACCTTGGATTCCAATTCCAGCAGGAGGTGTCCATCGACTTTGGAGATCTAGCATTTGAGCTGGTTCTGTACAAAAAGTCCATTACTGAATAGTTGTACTGTATTGAGCGGGCGGGGGAGAGCAGAACGAGTATGCGAACCGTTGTATGACACCCTCAAAACAGCCGTCAATCGCTACTCTTGAACGCATCCAGACCGGCCTGCTCGCTCGGGACGGATGTTGCAACTGGAGCTGTTCGATCCTTCGAGCCCGCATCCCTCTGTTGCTCTGGACTGGGCTGGTTGCCTTCCTCAACCGTATTCTCGAAGGCGTCGGTCACCCACTCACGAAGTTCAGAGACTTCCTCCTCGTCTAGCTCGCAAACGCTGCCACCCAACGAAGAGTACGAGGTCTGCCACGCTCGCTGGAACTCGACAGTCAGTGAGTCGCCCTGGATAACGTAGGCATCCAGATTCAGGAAACAGCAGTTCAGTGCTGTCATCCGTGCACATATCGGGTCCTTGTCTTGCCCGAAAAGTAGCGCGTCTGGCTGCTTTCGACCGGCAACCAGTAGCATCCGACCGCTCCCACAGGCCGGGTCAAGAACCGTCTGCCGGTCGTCGGTATCACTCTCGCCTGCAACGCCGGCGATCTCGGTCATCGTCTCGCAGACGGTGTGTGGGGTGAAGTGCTGGCCGAAGGCATCGCTCGACATCCCGTATTCCTCGTAAACAGCGCCTAGGACGTCCGCATTGGTGGCTGCCATTCGCTCTTGGAGCTGACCGAACGCTTTCGAGAAGAGGTCGACTGACCGTTGTCCCTCGGGATGGTCCATATCGCCGCGCTCGCGGTAGTCGTCGACGATCTCCAGATATGGGTCGTCCCGGCGCTGAAGCGCGAACAGCATGAGGTTGACCCAGTCTCGAAAGACCGTGTGGGCACTATGCCCGCGCTGGCGGATCTGCTCAAGCGTTTCAACAATCCCGTCGACGTCGATCTGTGGCGAAGCCATTCTCTCTCAGCTCAGAGAGAGGCACAAAATCTGGCCTGCCGGTTAGCGTCGCTCAGGGAATTCTATCCGTCGATCGGTCTGGTTGGTACAGGTCGTCTATTGGCCATCAAGTGATACACCGAATTTTAATAGTGTAATAGAGATTAGATGAAGTATGAGTTCCAGTCCCTCCCTCAGAAACCGAATCCGTCCGAGAGCGTTTTTGATTATACTAGTGTTTGTTGTGGGCGGTACCTATTTCGAGTTTATATTTTCTGGGCCACCAAGTCTGTATTCAGTTGCTCTCTGGATAATTGTCGTTCCGTTGTTGTTCTCCACGACAGTGAATGGTGTCCGGAGTCACTATCTCTACCAACCGCTCGCGTATGGCAGTTTCATCGCAATCGGTGTCCTCAACTATCTTGACGGTACTTGGTTCCTTCTCGCAGGGTTGTTCATCCTCGCAGGGATTGTCGGACTGGCTTCTGAACTTCACAATCAGTATACCCCCACAGTTTCCAGACCGCAACAATAAGTTCGCACGCTCACTGAATGTTCGTTTCAACCGCGCTCACAAGCAAAGAAACTCGTTCTGCAGCAGCTACAGTAGGTCGTACAGGTCTTGGGCCAAGCGCCGGTAGCAGTCTTGACTGGAGGCGGGAACAGGATCAGCCTCTTCTCTGTCCTTCGCGATGACACTGGCGAACTGCTTGGGCGGTTTCCAACCGTCGTCTGTTTCCCGGGCATCCAGCTCTTTCATCAGCGCGTGTTCACCGTCAGCGGTGACGTACAGTACGCGAAGCCCCGGCTTCTCGCTCAGTGGTCCTCTGAGTAGCTTCCCAGTTCGTGGATTAACCAGCCACTCAAGCAAAAGCCCAGCCCGACACTGGATTGCGTACAGTTGTACCTCATCTTCTTCGGGAGATTCTGTGCGACCCTTATCGGCCCACGATTGGGGCAGCGGCCGGTTGTCTGTCTCATCTTTCCAGCGCCATTTTAGCTTTTTCTGACCGCGATTGCGACGTCGGTATTTACTGCTCATTATTGGATTCTCTCAGCCGCTAGAGAAACACAAAATTCGCTTCTCGTTGTCTCTATAGCAACTTTCTTGCTGTTTGGGGATATATGTGTTAGTACGAGGACTCACCATGAAAACAGCCGAGTCCCCCACTACGATTAGCGAGTGTTTGCCCCCAGACCAGTGGATATCCCGCCAGCCCAGCGGGACCCGTGATCTCGACTTCCAGCAGATCCGAGAGCGCCAGTCAGCGACGTGGAACGCTGCGCTCGATGCCGATGTCGACGTGACAGAGGGTAGTCGTCCGGACCTGTTTCTCGTCTCCGTCGACGGCGACTGTCCGGTAAACTGCTCGCTGGCCGAGCATCCCAACGGGACCCACGCCGGCTGGTGCAGCTGCGAGGTCTTCCAGACGACGACCGTCTGTCCACATCTCTGTGTCCTTCGTCAGTACGCTGCTCTCGGCGATCTCGGCCTGCCAATGCGAGAACAGGCCTGAACTACGATCAGTCCTCACTCACTTGTATGCCAGCCAGTGGCCGGACATCAACACGTCCAGACCGGTCGTGGTCAAGACACTGGCACAGTCGCCTCCGAACCGTCGCTCGCGAACACGGTTCCACAGCAACACCTACTCGTGGATCGTCTCGAATCTGAACATACTCCGCGTCGACGTCCAGTTGCGTGTGCTTGACCCGACACCAGATTGTCTTCTTCCCTTCCTGCCCTAGATCGGTCACATACCGAGCAGCCAGCGCTTCGTGGTGAAGCTCGACGAGAACGCGTTCGACAAACGATACGACCATCGTTGGCGACCGCAGCGCCGAGACTGACGCAAGAACAGTCTCAGAGTCGTGCTGTGCCGCCGATTCGGGAGTATCAGTTACAGACATATTTCTCTCGCAGGACGCGCTTTCGGGCTCGCCCTGCACCTCATCGGGGCACGCAAAACAGCCCGTCACGACGCCTCATTCAACGATGTGTTCCTCGATCTGCTGGAACCACTGGCGGATCGTCTCTGGGTGCAAATCCAACGGCTCGCTGATCGTCCCCTGTGTGAGTCGGATATCTGACTCCCGACTGGCGAGGTACAGAGCGCCGGCTGCAACCCCATCCGGTCGCCCGTTGACCTCAGCGGACTCGGTTGCCCGCTCTGCCAGTTCGAGTGCCCGCTGTCGAACCTCCGGCGCAACATCAAGCGGGAGATCCGAGCAAATCCGTGCCACCCAGTCCACCGGGAGCGATACTGGAATTGAGAGTTCGAGTTCCATCAAAAACGTCCGGTAGCAGTTCCAAGCGTGCGATGCAGAACACCGAGCAACGTCAGCTACTGTACCCATCGTCACGAGCCCGGTGCATCGGCAGGCAGCATACACAGCGGCCGCTGCACCGCCTTCAATCGACCGTCCGATTAGCAGGTCCTCGTCCTGCGCCTCCCGGAAGAACGTGGATGCCTGCTCTTTGACCGACCGACTCTCAGACAACGCACTCGCAATGCGTCGGACTTCACCGAGCCCGTGAGCAAGGTTCCGGTCGCGCTTGCTGGAGTACTTCGACCGACTGTGGAGCCGCCGCTGGCGAGCAAGCTGTCGACGCCGTCTTGGAGAAATGTCCGAACTCTCAGCCGAGCCGATGTTCGTCGACAGGCCCCGGTCATGGCGAGTGGCCGTTCGGGGGGCACCCGTCCGCTTCTGTTCCTCCCGATTGTACGTTCGCCACTCCGGCCCGTGGTCGATCTGGTCTTGTTCGGTCACCAGGCCACAGTTCTCACAGTGCGTTTCCCGCCCGCTGCTATCGAGCGTGCCGCCGCACTCGGGACAGCCCTGTGCAGCTGCAAACAGCTCTGTCTGGACAGTTTGTGAAGACATTAACACCCTACTGGAGGCTCAGAAAACACGCTGTGGCGCCCGGTCAGGCGTCGGGCAGTTTCCCATCCGGGCGCGGGACTCGCTTGGCTTCGATCTCGATCTCGACCCGGCGACGGTGCTTGCATCGCTCGGCGGTATCGGGACAACTGCATGTCTCCTCAAGCACGTCAACCTCGTACCGGCTCCCTGACGCCGAATGGATCTCGTAGCGACCGGGCTTTGCGAGAAAGGAAACGTCGATATCTTCCTGTTTTGCTCGCTTCGTGCGTGGCGCGTCCTCAGAAGTGACGGCCAAGGGGTCCCCTTTGGGGTCTGTGACGCCGCCGTCGTTGAACCGAACCTGCATGACCCCACCGTCAGCGACCGCTTTTCGAGGTTCGCCGTCGACGTGCATACCGAACTGGTCGTCCAATGCTTCGTCGTCCACCCATTGTGGGATGGGTCGCTCGCCGGTCGCGAAGGCGACTCGCTTCTCGTGCTTGCACTCCTCGTTGGGATTGTACTGCTTCCACGGGCATTCGCAACTCCCTGTTCGAGCGTCGACAAGGTACTCTGAGCCAGAGCCAGAGTTGACCAGGAAGAGATCGTCGGCGTTGCGTGCCCGACCAACCGAGTCCATCACCGTCATGACTTCGGTCAGCGCTCGAACGGTTCGGCTGTTTGGACTGGCCTCTGCAATCTCACTCTCATCGATGCTGGCGGCATCGCTACTAGATTCTGTGGTAGCCATGAATAACAGGCGGCACGCCCTCTCTGGGACGCCCCTCACCCCGCTGGGGCGCAGAAAATTCGAGGGTTAGAGTTTGTGAAGACGTAAGTCTACTATCGGGCAGAAGTGGGCAGTACAGGGGGCGCACGTATCGGTTAGGACAGAGAGATTGCTCAGCAAACCGCGTACGTCGATGAGGGAGTACCGTCTTCCTGAATCATCACATATGCGCCTCCATAACACTGATTCGTTTTGATAGTTACCTGCCCGGCTTCATTACGCGCAGTCCAATAGATTTGAAACGTCTCGATACCATCAGGAGACGCTCTATCGGTGTTGTAGACCTCTCGGTCTTCGTCGGGGTCAAGTACATAACTTTGATTGTGAACGGTCTCCCCCGTCGCATTTCGTACAACAGTAATGTCGAACGATGCGCTCTCATTGCCATAGTTTTCGAGATACACTGGATGATCTGAGGCCGGTTGTTCCGAAGCGGGAATCCCCATACATCCAGTTACGAATAATATCGCTGTGAAAGCACAGAACGCCTTCAGCCAGCGGTCACGCATGACTTGAGCATATAGTAATCAGCATGAATACTTTCTGTTGCATACGCACGCTTATTGAGCAGGCGTTGCAGCCGGCACCATGGCTAAAGAAACTGCCTTCTCACCGCCCGATCAGAGCTCGGTCGCCTGCATCTGCTCGTGGGCGTCGGGATTGACCACCGGAATGACGCCCTCGATATCCTCCTTGCCGTACCTTCACGAATCAGATCATGGATATCGTTCGCGAGGGCAACAGCCTCGTCTTGCTTGGTGGAACTCGCCTCGTTCTCCGGGAAGTCAGCTGGCCCGACACCCTCGACAACGATGAACAGGTGGTCGTCACTCATTGTCGACCTCCTCGACGAGTAGCGTCGTTTCGGTCAATGGATCGCGGGAGGTCGACAGGTTCTCCGAAGTTTCCAGCGTTTCCTCGACCAACTCGACCAGTGCCTCCGGTGCATCGCCAAAGTGAACGATAGCGTCGGGATCAGGATAGTTGTCGTACTGCTGTGTAGTCGCCTTGTCTGTCTCATTCTTACTCATAATCGGTAGGCGGCACGTCCTCTCTGGGACGCCCCTCACCCCACTGGGGCACAGAAATTACCCGATGGCGCGCTCCTTGGCGGCCGGTTCATCACGACGGGCCTTGCCTGCCTCTAGAAGCGGGACCGCCGGACCGGCCTGCCGGTCCAAGGTGGAGCGTGTCCCCCGAGCGCTTGCGCTCGGGAACCGTGAGCGTGAGAGAAAGCGAAAGAGAGGCTGGTACGACCCTCGATTAAGTCGCGATGACGTTCCCGTTTTCGTCGATGGTGTACCTGAGTAGGTACACGTTGCCGTCGATATGCCGGGACTTCTTCGGGAGCGTCTCGTTTAACCACTCTTCACGGTCGGCGTCGGTTTGGATGTCCTCGTTCGGAGAATGGACGCTGAACAGGTCCATGCTGACCCAGCGATTGACCGTCTGCTCGCCGGACGGGGAGTACACCTTCACCTGCTCCTTCTCAGCGTCAACACCGACGACAGCGACTGCAGACGTTCCCTCAGCCGTTTTCAGTCCATCGCCGATATCCACGGCTTCGGGGTCGATGTCGAGGCTGTCGCATTGCTGTGCAGCTGTCTCGTCTGTCTTGTTCTCAGTCATAATCGGTATGTAGAGCGCCCTCCGTGGGACGCCTCTCACCCCACTGGGGCACAGAAATCACGCGACGGCTTTCTCCTCGGCATCCGACTCATCGCGACGGACTTCGCGTGCCCGCAGTCGAAGCTGAGACTGGACTGGCGTCCGGCTCTCGTGCTGGTTCTCGTAGGCGAGATACTGCTGGATCGTCTCGATGGAGTGCATACAGTTGATGCCAGCGACGATTGGCTGGAGGTGGTCGGCGTCTAATAGCCGTTCAGGAGGGAGTTTGTCGAGAATTGGGTCGCTCATGTGGCTTCCTCCCGGAAATTATCAAGTGTTGTCCTTCGCTTGTACCGACAGTCCGGGTAGTGAGCTAGAAGCGTCTCGTCGATGGCCTCCCAGAAGCCGACCTTGTGTGGCATAACCGACTGCCAGAGGCGAGCGCGTGCCAGTGCTGCCCCAACACGCTGGCGTTCTTCGCGGCGCCACTGCTCGCGCTCAATCATCGCCATGGCGACGCTCCCTCCGGTCTGTCTGCCATGTATGAGGTGGCAAGCTCCAGCCCAGCATCGAGTGTGCTTCGCGTCCCGACCAGTTTGGTCGCCCGTTCGAGCGTCCAGCCAACGTTGCTGTGTTTAAGCAAGACTGTCGCTCCGGTGTCGGGAATATGCCACCCGATCGTGTCGTTGCCGACAGCGAGAAATTCCCATTCACCGACAGCGGCTTCTTGTGCCGCGCTTTGCTTGTCAATCAACGCATCCGAGCGTGGGCCACCAGCGCCGAAGTCACCCAGCGTGGCTGTCCCTACTGAGTTCATGCAAAGACCTCCCGGCGGTCCCAGCCAGCGAGTTCGGCTTCAATGGCGCTGATGATACTCGTAATCCGAGATTCTAGCGTGTCTGCCTGCTCACCGTCGACGTCTAGAAGCGAGCGAAGTTCGAGTACATCCGGCAGGGCAACGCTGTCCGATTGCCGGGCCACCGCACGGAGGACAACCGCTTCAACATCGGCGCTCCCGGACTGCGCTCGAACAGTTGTCGCGATGGATTCGACGAACTGCGGAGTGGTTGGCTGAGACAGGCTTTCCGAACGACGGCAGGACATATTCTGAGACATCCTCTCACCCGCCAGAGGAACACAAAATTGGGGCTCACTACCCCTGTGGATGGGTTTTTACTTGCATTGGTGGCTGAAATACCTGCTCAACAAGACTACAAATGTTTCAGGTTCTCGAATCAGTGAATCTGCTCGTAAGAGCTGTGATGAATTGGTATTAAATGATGCTATTACACTTCTATAGATATGGAACGAGACGCAAAACAGCCCATTCTTGGGAGGTGTGCTCTTTGGATAAACGATCTAGATCTCAGTAAATCCTACTGGATTCTCCTCCTCACGAATTACGGCATCTACGACGAGGAGAACGAACATATCCAGAATCTCTTGAACAAAGCCGAAAAATCATCCTCAATAATCCTTAGCTCCCTTCAGCGTCTCCAAAAGAGTAGATTAGAAGTAACTCTTGAGTTCTTTATGTGGCTGTATCATGAAGACGAGGAGTTATGTTTTGAAATTCTTAAATATATCTATCAAGACTTCAAAGACGATGATGAAGTCCCTGAGCCTTATGCTTACGTAGATGAACTAGAAGACCTCAAAGAGGGCGGTGATTTTCCTCAAGTTGATTTAGACCAGATCGTACCAGCTACTCCGAAGGCATTTGAAGATGGAGATGAGCTAGAATTCTACTATCAAACAAAAAATAAGGTCTCTCGGGCTACTGAAGAGGTTTTTATTATCGACGCATACGCTAATGAAGAAGTAATCTGGTATCTAAAAGAGACCTCTGAAGATATTGAGAAACGTATCCTCACACAGGGAAAGAAGGAAGGCCTGAGCAACGCGGCTGAAAAGTTAGTCTCTAACAGTAATCACCGTATCGAGGTACGTAGAAATGGAAAGTGCCACGACCGCCTGATCTTTGTTGACGACCAATGCTTCGCAATAGGGGATTCACTCCACGCTGCTGGAACAAAGCCGATGTACGCCGTCAAGTTCGGTGCTAGCGAGAAGTTTCGTCAACCTTGGGAGCAAATGTGGGAACAGTCTCAAGAATACGCGGTTTTTGAGGACTGAATCTTCTTACTTACCAACGCTTTCATCAAGGCACCCAAGATCGTTCATTGTGCAGTTTCCACTCTGTACTGCTCATCAGCGGATCAGACTCACCGGTTTCAGGGAACTACCGCCGGCTACTCAATCCACCCGCCGATCTCAACCTGTTCACTGTCTGTTGGAGCATCGTCGGTCGTCTTCGTAGCTGAGTCAAACGGTGGCTCAACGAGACACGGCACTTCGTTGTCGTATGTCCGGTCGGGACATTTCACGCAGTCGACCGGCACGATAGGACTGCACTCAGTGCAAGAGGTCGCTGTTCCGTCGAAGCCGTTGATGCTCACTGACCAGGGGATGACGCTTGCAAGTCGATATGTCTCCGCTGCTGGACGGCGAGTACTAGCAGACCCACAGCCAACGGCCCCACAGACGTCGCAGGTGAGGAGATGGTCTCGATCTGCCTCGTGGAAGAGCGACGACGCCTGCTCGACGTTGTCGCGGTCCTGAAGCGCACAGTCCCGGCAGATCGTGAATCGGAACACGCCATCCTCTCGATCCACTTCGTCGGGCCACCGGACGTACGTGTACGCCTCGCCGGAGATATCGGCTCTGTCTCCACAGAATCGACAGTACTCGGCCGTTGCCTCGGGCTGGACGCTGCTCATCGGGACCACCGTGCAAGTGTTGATTGCTCTCTAGCAGTGTCCACAGGGCACAGAAAGCGCCATTTGTAGCGCTCTCGAATCGGCTTGTCCTCGCGGTTGCTTGCCTGCCCTGGTTCTCGGTAGCCTGTACAGGTCCAGCCCTTGTCTTTCAGTGCTCGAACCATCGCCCCGTCGTAATCCGAGCGAACCCACGTTAGGAGAAATCGAGTGTCGCGGTCGTCAGCCTGCAAGAAGTGTTCTTGGGAGCGAGCCAGCGCTGCTGAGGCAAGATTAGGCATCTGAACGCCCATGCAGATCCGCGCGGCCTCGACGAGCGAGTCGCCAGAAATTACCTCGCTGTCGACGACTGGCGTATCCGTCGGCGGAAGCACTCGCCGGGCAGTCGATCGAATCTCTGCAGGAAGGCTCTCAATATCGACGGGCTCAGGACAGAGCTGGCCGTCGACGCCGTACCGAATGCGCTTTTTCGAGATCAGAGGGTAGCGGTACGTGATAGCTCCAACGAGCGAGCCTTGGAAGTACAGTCCGTGATGGGCGAGATTGACCGACGGTAGCGACCCCATATATGAGTGATGCGCCTCGTACACGGCAGCTGCGGTGTCCCTGTCGATTGGTTCGACGGTGACGTGATCGGCGAATCGAATCCCGAGGGGTGCCGTGAACGGGTCTCCGCCGGCGTGGATCGGACAGGAACACTGCTCTGTCTCCGCTGGCGGGCGATGCTGGAACGACTGTGCTCGCGTCGACGCTGAGTGTATGGACATCCTCTCACCCGCCGGAGGAACAGAAAACCGCTATCGAGTCACCAGGGAGTAATCACAATGCCGGCGTCCGGACCCTCGATGTATATCGGTTCACACCCACGATAGAAGATCGTGAATCGTTCTGGCTGGTACACAGGATGCTTCGCAAGCGTTGCGACTGCACGGCTCATGTCCGCTGGCGGGAACTGTGGCTCGCCTGACCGGAGGGCAAGGCGACCGGACTGGAGCACGTCCCACGACTGGAACTGGTAGTCGGCTGGAGGGGTGAACGTCTCTCGGGCCGTCGCGACAAGATACTCCGCACCGTCGACGACTTTTCCGGCTATGGAATAGCGAGCAGACTCCGGACGAACGGTGACAGCGCCATCGAACACAGAGACTACTTCATTCTTCCAGACAAATGGCGATGGTGGCTTGACGACTGGAATTGGTTTCTCGTCGAAGGTCGGTTCAGAACTGTTCTCAGATGCTCCGCCACTGGCTTCGGATGTGTGTTCTGTCATCCTCTCACCCGCCGGAGGAACAGAAAATTGGTGAGCTAGTCGAGACTAGGGAGCCGCTCAGCGATGAGAATCCCACCTCCCGGTCCTTCTAAGTACAGTGCTGTGTGCCCTCGGAAGTAGAGGGTGTATCGCTCTGGAACGTACTGATGGCCGGTCGAAAGCGTCGCGATGGCCTTCGACAAGAGCCGTGCCGAGAACAGTGGGTCGCCGCGATGATTCGCCAAGCGGCCGGATTGCAGTGGCTCCCAGCTGTCGAACCCGTGGTCTGCTGGCGGCGTCAGTGTCGTCCGGGCCGTTGCGATCAGGTAGTCAGCCCCGCTGACAACTTTGCCAGCCGTGTTCGCGACATCTGGAATGAATTCCACATTCCCCCCGAAGTCGGTTATCGTCTCGTTTTCCCAACGCAATGCTTCTGGATGGCCGGCGACCGGCACCGGCGGGCCTCGGAAGCCCTCGCTTCGGATGTGGGATTTTGCTTTGCTCTCGCAACCGAATGTCTCCCCGCAGGTACACTCGAACGATTCGTCGTTGCGATAGTAGCCGTCAGTATCCTGTGAGCGGACAAGTTCGCCGTCGTCGTCCATGTAGATGGTATCGACATACCCCCACGAGTACGACACCTCAATCTCATGCTCCTGTCCGGGCTTGCTGAAGTCGAAGCCGGCTTGCTGGTCTGGCTGTCCGTCCTGCGTCTGAGTCGGGTCAGTTGCAGTCATCCTCTCACCCGCCAGAGGAACACAAAATCGCTCGATCCAGCGTATTAACCAACAGAAGTCGTGAGTGTTGGTTAAGAAGCTCGGTATCGTGGGTTTGCGTGCTACTCAGCTCGATCACCTGCCCCACCGTCGGTCGTAAGACTCGTCTGTCTCGTGGCAAGGAACCGCTCAGGGACGCTCTCGAATGCATCCAGCCCCGCTTGCTCAGTCCCTTCGACGTCGACGCCACTGTGCCCTGTTTGCCACGTAGCAGAGTCGCGCTCGAAGCCCCCGTCAAAGGCTGAGAGTTCTGATCGTCGGGCTGGAGCCGCTGCCGACGAGAGTTCTTCGGCACGGTCTGAAAGCCAGCCCATCTGATCGAACATCCCGTCGAAGTCTCGCTCCTGGAAGGGGAAGCGGACTGTCGCTTTCGGCGGGAGGGCAGTGTACGTCTCCCGCCCGGTCCGAATCGCAGTTGGTCGTCCCTCGAAGATACCACGCTCGTCCAGCACGTCGACGTAGTCGCTGCCGGCCAGAACAACCAACTCTCGACAGGGGGACTCCTGCTGATCGGCTGCGTACGGCCGCCGGAGCCAATCGCCCAGTGATGAATGGACACAGAGCGCCCACCGATCTAGCTGGGTCTCGACTCGGTCGCCCGATGGAAGCCGGTAGTGTGGCTCACCCTCGATGGGTTCTCCACGCAGGTTCTTGATAGCCGTGTCGTACGGGGCGACCGTCTGCCGAGGCATTAGTATCGCGTGTTCCGCAGAGAGGACACCCCAAGAATTCGCTCGTCGGTCAGCAGTTCGAGCCCACTGGACAGCGGCCTCAGCATATGACCGCTTGACCGAGAAATATGACGATGTGTAGAGGCTGCGAGCCTCAGCTGGATCGTCGGTTTTCGCGTCACCGCACCCGACAAGTACGAAGCGGCCACGAGTTCGCTCAGTCTGTGTAGTAGTCATCTGTCTCCCTCGCCCCACGGGGAGTCACAAAACTCTCTGAGGCTGTCCGGTCGGCTCTAGCCGTGGACCTCAGTGGGGATGAGTCCTGCCCGGTATTCCACTCTGTCTCGCTCGTGTTGGCTCCGGTACGCGAGCGTCTGTCCGTTCTCGTACTCGACGACAATCGCATCCTCAAGGCCATTCACAGTCGCTCTCGAACCGTCAGCAGCCCAGACGGGGTCCATCGGTTCCGCTGTTAGCGGATTCCGGTCTCTCTCTGCAGTGGGCCACACACCCCGCGATTTCCAGTATGACCGGATGTGTCGCAAACTCTCTCGAACCGTCTCTTGGATCGAGAGATGGTCCGCACTCCCGTAGCCGTGTGGTGAGAAATACTCCCCGTGAAGTGCCGCTAAGTGGACCCCGTTCCAGTCGACGCCAACGATATCGGCTGGCTCCTCGCCGGTCACGCGCGGTTGTGTTAGTTCCTCGATCACTGGATACTGTTTTGTCGGACTTGCCCCCAGCAGATGCACTCGCCGTCCCCGCCAGTCCACGATGTCCGTGTACTCCTCGGCAGTCTGGTCAGAATACCCCATCGGGTAGCCAAGTATCATGTCCTCGTCGATTACGTCGATTGCTTCGTGGCATTTCGGAACGATGATGACCTCAGTCTCCGGAAACTTCCGTTTCAGCTCCCGTCCGGCTTGGTTGTACCGTCTCGCCTCCTGTCGGTCGTATGCGTCCCCGAGCATCCCGACCGACGGCTCGTACTGCTCGAAGCGCTCAATGTACCGGTCCAAGTCAGGATTCCGGAAGTCGTTGTCTAGAATCTCAACCGGGACCTCGACGTTCCGAAGTTTGGATTGATACGAGTAGTCCTCGCGAACACCGACGGTGAATCCGAGACGGTAAGCATCGATTACGAAGGGCTCGCGATGAAGGAACCCGATGTAATCAGCCCGCTGTGCATCGCCGAGAGCCGCCGCTGACCAAGAGTGTCGTGCCTCAGAAGACATCGAAATCACCGAGCGCGCCCACCGGCGCGCCCAGCTGGCAGGCGCGGCAAAAAACGACCCCGCGGGTTAAATACCGAGACGAGAGGAAGTGTCTGTCAGAATGAAGGAAGGCATCGAATCGCAGTACGACGACCCTGACAGCTACCGGGGCGACTACCCTCCGGACTGGCCTTACAGGATTGTTTTCCGGAAGCAGTTGGACAACAACACTTGCGCCAACTGCGAGATGCAGTACCCCTCGGAAGCGTTGGAGGTCCTGCGACGAATCCCTGCCGAGAACGGCGGGACGAACAAAACCACGAACCTACTGACAGTGTGCCCGACCTGCGAGGACGATGTCAAGCAGGAGGGCCGTCTGAACCTCCCAATGTCGCTCAAAGAAGAGCCAGCCGGCGGTTCCGAAGAGGACACCCACAGAGTCCTGCCGCTGCAGAGTGACGTCCCAAGGACTGAGGAAACTGAGACTGACGTGACCGAACAGGCGGGGCAATCCCGAGGGTCCTCCCGCTTGGAGGTCAACCACATTCCACGGTCGACGAGGACTCCAACCGACCGACCGACGACGGAGGGGAGCGATGAACAGTCCGACCAGGGCGACACTGCCGACGAGCGTGCTATATCGAGTCGGGTGCTCTTCGCGTCCATCGGGGGGACAGCGATGGTTCTGGCATATCTCTGTGCGATTGCTGTCGCCTCTTTCTTGCCCCCGCCTGTGAGTGACGTAGCGTTCTACGGCCTCCCGCTGGCTGGGCTCGTGACCGGAGTCCGATGGCGGCTCTCGACAGCCGTTGCGTCCGCCTACGTAGTCAGCATGTATGCTGCACTCTGGCAGGTCTTCTCGGCGGAGCCGTCAGTACCGGGGTGGGTCCCCGTAATCGCACCACTAGCTGGGATTGCCTACGGACTCGTCGTTGAGCGGACTGGGTTCTCGCTACGGAACCACTTCCGTTCTCAGATCCGCGATTGATGATCCAGCGCTTCTGTTGACGAAATATACGCCGATAACTGGTCCACGACAGAGGGGTCAAACTCGTCAGAGACGTGTCGCACGTTCCACAACCCAGATTGATACACCTCAGATTTCGGCGAGTGATACCCGAGCCAATCGAGGTCCGATGGCCCTGCGGATCGACGATAACTCGATACCATCGCGATAGTGTTCGCTTCGATCACCGCTCGGTCACACTCGGGTCCGGGGTCGCCCGGAACGTCAACCCAGAGAAACGGCAGATCACGGATATACTCCGATACACGCTGTTCAAGTTCGTGTTCCTGCTCGCGAACAGCAGTCGTCTCGGCGTCGGGATTTTGCTCGCCCCAGTGGGGATACTCGTCGTGCCAGCCGTGCTTCTCGATCAGTGCCCGTCCGACGTGCAAGCGAAAAATCGAACCACGATGGTTGCCACCGCCGGCGTACTTCCCGCGAACGTTCCCACGATGTTGCCTGAGTCGGTTCCAGAGCGTATTCGATGAGCCTGCACTGACGCCGACGGTCCCGATCCGGGAGAGTCGCCAGTCGACTGCTGTCGCTGCGCGAAGGTCGCTTGCTGGCGAGAAGAAAAAGTAGACTCCCCGGTCGGGCCACTCCAGCCGACCGTTCACATCCCCGAGGTAGTATGGGCCGCCGATTTGGTCACGCAACTCTGCCAGCACACTCAGAAACTGTCCGACAGGGCTGCCACCCGACGCTGCTGTTGAACGCATCTTGGACTCCCTCACTCCAAAGGGGAGTCACAAAATATGGCTCTCAAGCACGACTGGAAAGACACCGCACCCTCTCAGCTGTCACCTTCGACGGCATCGATCAAATCCGCTGCAGTCGATGAGATACGGTCCAGCCGGTCCCGCAACGTCTCTGGTGCGTCACCGTCCCACGCCGCGAGGTAGAACGCCGAGTTGTCGGGGTCCAGCCCAAAGTGGCGACTGACCACGTAGGCAACTGCCTCGGCCTCGACCTCACGCTTCGAACGCTCCGCCTCATCCGCAACATCGAAGTGAAGATCGGCGTGTGCGAACTCATGAATCAGTGTACTCGCAAGAGCGGCCCGATTGTCACGGTCGACTGCTTCCACCATCGGATTCGTGGTCGTCACGCTCCGACGCTCGCAGACACCCCGTGCAGACCCGTGCTCCCACTCTTCCGGAGCGACGATTCTCGCGTCGACACCGATCTCGTCGGTGGCGTCCAACAAGTCCTCGACAAGTCCATCCGGGTCGCCGTAGGCTTCTGTCTCCAGTTCGGGAAGCGGCTCGCCATCGGTCTGGGAGATATCGAACACCGACGTTGGCCGGAACCCGACTAACCCTCGACGCCACTGCTCGGGGTCTGTCTCGTCGTACTCACAGTCCGTGTTCTCGTGATACGACGGCGAGTTTCCGCACGCGGGGCACTTCTTCGTGATAATTGGAGCCCAGATCCAGATCGCGTCCTCGCCTTTCTGGACGTAGCGGTCGAACTCATTTTGCCACGTATTGTAGCCGGCGACCCGGGTTGCCTCGGGACACTGGAGCTTGATGAGCAGCGTGTTCCGGGCCGAATAGTCGTGGAACTTCGATTGGACGTCAAGCCACTGCTGGAACTGCTCGCTGGCCTGGGCCTCGTTCGTGAGGTCGACGAGATCCTCGACCCACGCATCGAGTTTGTCACGCATCTCCTCGTCTCGGGAGTCGGAATCGTCGAAGGTGCAAGTGGTCTGCTGGCTGGACTGCTCCGGCATATCTGACTGTATCGTTGACATTGATCTATCTCCGGGACACGCTCTCGGGCACGCCCCAGCACCTCCACTGGGGGACAGAAAATTGACTACTGCTGTTGGGACCGCGTTCTGTATCTCTCTGGCGGGTAAAAGACGACGTGAATAGCAGAACCAAGGTTGTACCACGATTTCGGGAGAACAGAGACTTCTAGCCCCCACTCGGAAGCGAACTCGAAGACGTCGAACCACAGATTGTGGGGTGGCTCTTGCGATTCCAGTCGCTCGATATTGCCGGGGTAAACGTGCATCGAGTACAACGCCGGCTCACCATCGTCAAGCCAGAGTGTCGAGTGATCGTCTGCTGGCGGGCTGTGAGGCGGTCCCTTCGGGTCGCTGTCGGCGTCAAGCGGCGAGTGCGGGCACTCATCGTCGCCCGTAATGAGACGCCGTATGCAGGCTGTCTCAGCAGGCTCATCGAGGTCGAAGGCTTGGGCAAACGCATCGCGCTGAAACTCGCCCATGATCGCGCCGAGCGCCCGCCAGATGTCGTCCCATCTTGGGTCCTCTGGCTCGTGATCGAGGTAGTCGTGGACGGCCTCGCGCAGCTGCCGGTACTCGTCCCACGCCGGAACAGGCTCGTTCGGGCCGGGTGTCGGCCAGTCAGTGCGGTCCATACGCTTGGGAAAATTCTGACAGGGTATCAACTCTCGGGACACGCCAGCACGCCGCGTCAGAGAAGAGGCCTTGCCGCTAACCAACACTGAGTGGAATATGGAGCACCGTGTTGGTTAGCCTGCGAGTTGGCTACTCCTCGTTTCTAGCCTCCCACCCCTTGTGGAAGTACACCAGCGCCGTGTCGGAGTTGAAGCACTGTCCGGAGGGGACGTGCTGCAAGACTTCTTGTTCTGGAATTGGTTCAACCACGCCCTCATCAAGCAGACTGTTGACGACATCGCGGCCCCGTGGCTCGTCGATCTCGACAGTATCAGGACGCTGCCGGTCGCGGTCCTGGGCGATCTGTTCACGCTCGAAGCGCTCGTAGTCTGGAACTGTTTCGGTCGGGTCCATGAAGGAAATCCCTCACTCGACCGGGGAGACACAAAATTAGCGCTAACCAACAATGGAAGAGTATGGCGGTCGCTGTTGGTTAAGACACACCACCGTTTCTGCAAAACCACGGGAACCCGAGTCAGTTCGGGAGCTTCGGCGCTATCACGAACTGCATCGCTCCATCGGCGTCAGGGAACTCTGATTTCAGCACGAGCGGGACCTCGTTGCCGATGCGTAACACCCGATTCGTTCCGTCTGGAAGGCCAGCGTTCGCTGATTTGACGAGCGACGAGTCCAGTTTTACCTCGACATCCGCAGGCTCGAAGGCAATTAGATCGGTGTCTTCCCTCCGGTACGTCATACTGTCAGTGTCACCGTCTGCGGCAAACTGCATTTCTCCGGATTCCGGGTCAACGGAGAGATCAAACCGGTCGTCAAGCATATCTGCTGCATCGAGACCGAGGGATATGTCGTCTGGACTCAGGTGGACGGTTGCCGGGATGTCAATATCCGGCATTTCAACAGGGTAGCGAAGCGATTCAACCGGGTCAAGCTCGATGGTGCGCGTTATCCCCTCGATATCGACTTCTAGCGTGCTGTTCGCCGCATCGAGTGCGAACTGTGCAAGGTCGCCTGCATCGCCAATCGAGAGTGCATCACGGACCCGTCCGACGTCCACTCCCAACGTCCCCGTCCCCGCGTCGAAGGTGCTGAATGAACTCCCAGAAACACGCAGGTCGACCATCGAGTGCCCTTGCTGGTCGGCCGCTCGGATGGCGATTCCCGACTCTGCAATCCCCAGTCGCGTCTTGTCTGTGACCGTGCCAGCCGCCGAGAAGATCCGCTCAAACAACTGAACCTCGCCGCTAATCTGGAGATGCTTCGGCGCATCAAGCGTTAGCAGGTCCGTACTGTCTATGTCTGCTTGCGTCTCGTCAGCCGCCGAGGTCTCTGGGATGCTCTCCTCGGCGTCTGTGGTTGCTGCTTCGGTGCTACTGGCCGCTGTGGACTGTGACATCTCGATTACCCTCCACTTGCCGGAGGGCGCACAAAATGGGGCGGCGTCGACGTCAGGGAACGACCGACGCGAGGCGATGGGTGCGATAGTCGACTGTCCAACGCGAGTGGTTCTGTGTTATCCGATATTCTCGAACGACTGCAACGTCTTCCAGCGACTCCTCGGGCTGCTCCCAAGTAAATTCGTAGCCGGCGACCACATCTCCCTCGTCGAGATATCCAACCGGATGGTCGGGACCGTCCCATTCAACTGAGATTAGATCGTCACTACCTGGGGGCTGGACTCCACTGCTGACTCCCCCCTGGATGACGGATGGATCGGGTGTCAACCCGTGCAACTGTGCCAAGTCACTGGCCTTGACCGTGTACTTATCCTCCTCTCCGACGAATGTGTGCTGGGTTTCCCCTCTAACAGTCGAGTACCTCACCTCCTCGATATCGACTCCAAGAGCGTCGGACAGCAGATGGGCAAACTCAGCGGCCCCCGTGAGGACCGTTCTGTTCTGTTCCTCGATCTGGAGGGTCGTTTCCGGTGTTTCAAGCGCCCTCATCGACGTGTTCTCTGGCTGGTCAACGGGCATACAACTGCACAGGAGCGTCCCTTCTGGCCCCGTCAGAATCCACGGCCGGTTTCCGCACGGAATCGCGGAGTATTTTGAGGCAGTATATCGCCCACCACCAGTGAGGACACGGAATGCCTTTTCGAGCGCCTGTGCGTCAATTCCGAAGCCGTAGCTATCAGCGAGTCCATCGACGAATGTGACTCGAGTGTCGACTGAACTGAAGTCGCCGTATGTGTCTGGGATTTGCAGGACATCGCCAGCTGCGTACTCCTCAACATATGCCCCGACGTCTCCGTCAACGACCCAGCGTGTCTGTTGTTTTGTCGCTCGACCAGCCGACGTGTTGATCGACGACACTGGCCGCTGCGTTGTCAGCCCCCAGTCCTCGTCTGGGGATGCCCAACTACCACCGTCGCGATCAGGAGCGCGACCCGTCGTCGCACATCGGGCGATGCTTGCGGCACTGGGATCGAGGTCACTGTCAGCGCTATCTCCGTCTCCGAACGTACCGATTGTGAGGTTAGCCATCCTCTCACCCGACAGAGGAACACAAAATTTTGTTTGGCTTACAGAGCATACAGAAGGATATCAGAAACTCAGAGAAACATCCAGAATGCGATATTCCTGTTTAGCTTAGAGAGGTGACGAGAGTAGTCTGAGTCGTCAAGTCATTTTCAAGCCACAATATGACCAGTTTACAATACACACCTCTATCGATGTGTTTGCAGTGATGTGGGTGTGAGCGTCACAGTTCGTGCCTCGAAAGATTGAGACGCTGGGCGGGGTGTTATGCTTGGGGAGACAGACACCCCTCTATCGATGTGTTCGATCTGTTCAAGTAAAGGCTAGCAACAACCATAGAGACTGATTTAGGACAATAGGCGAGGAAAACAGAGCCGAGAGACCGTGCCACTGCTAGTTAACGGAATAGATGACTGCAAGATCGCGATAAGAATTGTCGTAACCTAGGGGACAGAAAGACAAATATTGTAGGACAAATCGAACACATCGATAGAGGTGTGTGTATGTGTCTTTTCTAGAAAGCTAGAAGAAGACAAGGCAACTGACGGCGTTCGTTAAGACCGGGTTCCCACTATAACTCGCTCTATCCCGTGAATCATGCAATATCGGGCTTCTCACAGTACCTTTGTGTGATGAATTGCGCGGTCAAGCCCTCCTCCTTCGAGACATCGAACACATCGATAGAGGGGTGTGTATGTTCCATCCTTACTGCTAGAACACTTCGTTAGGCGTTACTGCTCTCTCGAACCCCTATAGCTGAAAATCCGCCTTCGACCCGAACAATAGTCTGAGACGATAAATCACACTTCGATAGGGGTGGGGAATATTTTTATGACTTGCCCGTATGCTCCACAATATGGGTACTGACGACTCCGACCCTTCTCGAGTTAATTCGAGAACACCGGAGGACGAGACCACGACGCAAGCGGGCCCTTCTTCAAATACGGCGGAATCGGAACCGGACTCCAATGAAAAAAACTCCCCGGCCAGCGGCGGACAATCGCCATCAACCAATCTCAGTTCTGATGAGTCCACGCAGTCGATCGAGGATATGCTACTTGAATTCGATGAACAGGACGGACTGATCCGTGATCGGTCGCTTCTCGATCCAAACTACGTTGTTGAAGAGGATCGGATTGTCGGCCGTGACGAACAACTTCAGGAAGTCACCAAGATGCTTCGTGTCGCACTCGGAGATAATCGTCCACCAAATCTCTTCCTGTATGGGCCGTCTGGTACCGGAAAATCACTCATTACAAAGGCTGTCTGTAACAACATCAGCCGTATCTGTGAAAATCGCGACATCAGCTTTGGAACAATTGAGGTCAACTGCCAGGATCTAGACACCCTCGGGGTTGCGGTCTATGAACTGGCAAAACAGGCAGCTGACCAAGCTGGCGTGGATGTCGAAGTCCCGAAACACGGCGTTGCGACCAAAGAGAAGTGGGACGAACTTTACCGAATCGTGAACGAACATTTCGATTCTGTTGTCTTTGTGCTGGACGAACTCGATATGCTCGTTGGCCGTCGAGATAAGCAGGAGCCGGCATTTTCACGGCTTTTGTATCAACTCTCGCGGTCCGGTGCTAACGATGATCTCACGGCGTATATCTCGGTAGTCGCAATCTCGAACGACACTAGAATGATGGAGTCTGTAGGAAGCCGGGCACTGAGTTCGTTTACTCCGGAAGATGTGCATTTCAACGACTACGACGCAAACCAACTCCAAGCGATCCTTCGCCGGCGGCAGGACGCCTTCCACGATGATGTTGTTGATGACGACGTGATCCCACTTGCAGCAGCCTTTGCAGCGCAAACACACGGTGACGCCCGGAAAGCGATCGATCTCATTCGCGTTGCTGGTGAACTTGCCGAACGCGAGGGGGATGATCGCGTTCAAGAGGCACACGTCCGAGAAGCACAGCAAAAGGTCGAAAAGAATCGTGTCCTTGAGGTTGTTCGGGGTATCAGCACCCAGAAGAAGCTGTGTCTCTATGCGACAGCGACGGTCGCTGCTGAAACTGATGATGGATCTGCCCGAAGTACAACTGGATATCGTGTCT
Organism: Haloarcula sp. CBA1115; assembly: GCF_000827835.1. Taxonomy (NCBI): domain Archaea; kingdom Methanobacteriati; phylum Methanobacteriota; class Halobacteria; order Halobacteriales; family Haloarculaceae; genus Haloarcula; species Haloarcula sp. CBA1115. The sequence continues at coordinate 55,603 of NZ_CP010533.1, forward strand.
ATCAATTCCTCACCGAGTCGCTTGATGCCGATCAGTATCACCAGGAAACGTATGTTAATAAAATGAAGGAGCTGACGACGTATTCACTCGTTGACTTCGAGAGGCGGAGTCACGGTCCAACATCTGGAATGTTCTTAGAATTCCAGTTCGGTGAGCGACCCGAGACAATTCTTGAGACGCTTCGTGAAGACTCACGTATCGATATGGTATCTACCGACGCTGTCGAGTCTGTTGTGAAAGCACAGATCCGTAATCAGACTTAGTAAAACCCTTCTATTGACTGTTATCAAAGCTGAAGGAACACTCCTCTATCGATGTGTATCGGCTAACCGTTACTACGACACGTACCTCTTGAACACACTCTGGTTAAATCCAGTTAGTAGTATGACTAGTTCTCCCTCCGTCAGACGCACGTCACACCCCTTTATCGATGTGTAATCGTCTCAGAGAATCCCAGAAACACCTGAAATCACGACGATCGAACTTTGGAGTGATTTTTAATTTCGATTCGCATAGGCCTCTTGAATTTGTATATTTGGTTTTATTGAAGCAGAAATAATAATTAAAAGGTGGCTGGACACCCCTCTGTCGATGTGTTCGCCTGTCCTCAGAATCGTCACACCCCTCTATCGATGTGTTTGGCCGGTCCTTCAAGTCTGAAAACTTTCGATCCGGGGCAGCGATTCAGAGTGCCTACGAATTGCGGTCGACCCATTCACAGAACGCTGCAAAATCGTTCGCGCCGGCATCGTCGGCGATGCTTCGAAGCGTCCCCGTTTTGACCTCGTCGTGCAGCGGGATGGTAACGCGTCGTTGGTCGCTTTCGTTGGTCGGGTGCTGGTAGTAGAGTTGGGCGTGGTCACCAGTCGTCCGGCGCCACTCGAAGCCGCCGACATTAACCAAGACCTTCACGACATCCCTCCCAGAAAACGTACTCCGTGCCATTTACTGCATGAACTCGGGTAGCTCGCCATCACCAGTCGTGTTATTTTCGGGGTCGATCCCCAGCTCTCGTAGTTCCTCGTCGGTAGGTTCGTGGCCGCGCTCGGCCTTGTAGGCCGCAACCGCATCGTCGAGCATTTCTAGGGCCTTCTGGCGAGTCTCACCCTGTGTGGTGACGCCGGTTTCGACATCTGTGATGACCCACATATCCCCTTCGCGCCACATCCGAATCTCGTCATCATGGGGATCTCCATTGCGTGTCGAACTGGCCATATCTCTATTTGCTGCATGAGTGGGATAAACGTTCGGTCAGCGCAGAAACAACAGGGAGTGAGTGAGCGGGAATCGGCTCCAGTGGAATTGGAGAGTGGTAAAGACCAGCGCTGAGTACGAGCGCCGAGCTGAAGAACTGAGTCAGCAAGCCGAGGAAGAACTGCCTGAGTCGGTGACGGTCGTTGTAGAAGCAGAGGCGGACGAAGAAGGTGTGCAGTCGGTGGTTGAAACTCTCAGGAGCGTCAGACATGTTGACCGTCCTGACCGGGGGATGTCTCCGTCACGGCTGTCAACGTTCCAGGGTTATGCTTTCGTCTATCGATAAGTTCTAGTCTTACCTGATGTATCTTACCTATCAGAAAACAGACAATATTTTCGATTTTGTTACCAACTATTTAGCCTATTTTCTAGACTTTCCAACTGTATAAGATTTCTTATGATTAACCTCAAATACGGCTTACGAGACAATCTGACTGGGCATTAAAAATCAAGCCACAGCGTACGATTAGGTAACCCAGTATAATACAACGTATTATACAAGAGTAATGTATATTTGAGACACAAGTTATTTGTTCATTCCACTGTCAGTAGGTGGTGGCGGATTCAGGACAGGATTCACCAACTGTATAAGAAAACCAACACAATCGCGATAGCGGATCACCGGTGGGGAATCGGTGGCCAAGCAAGACGCTCGAAACAGAGACATCCATGTCAACCCAAACTAACGCACCGAACGAATCGACCTCACAACCAACACTCTACACTCACGCAAAGCGCCGATTCGCTGAAGCGTGGCTCACGCCCGGCGTGCGACCGGCAACGCAGTTGCTGTTGATCCTCACGCTATTTGCTGGCTCTGCGATGGGCCAGACCGATGTCGGGAACATTTACTGCAACACAGCTGTCGAAGACGGCGTCAACGTCGTCTTTGGGGCTCTGGCTGGCCTTGGCCTGCCGGCGACGATGGTCTTCGTCGGTCGGAGCGGCCTGTCGTATATGCGGGCCTCTGGCAACCCGAACCAGCAAAACGAGGCCCGGCGGGACCTCATCCTCTCGCTCGTCGGTCTGGGCGTTGTTGTGCTGGCAATCGTGGCTCCAGAACTCATCACGAAGTTCGGGGACAACGTCGGCTTCGGCTTCTCGGACTGCGTGACGCCATTCTAAGCACACACAATGCCCTCACTCCGCTCAGTGCTGGTGACCGCGGCCCTTTGCTCGCTGCTTTCGACAGCCGCAGCTGCGGGGCCTACGTCTGGGACTACCGGCCCGGCCCAGATCCAGACTGAGCGGGGGACGGGACACTTCCTCATCGGTTCGAGCCACGGTGGCGTGGGGGTACTACAACAAAACGCCACCGCACCGAATGGCTCCAGCGGAGAGGGAACGGAAGCGAACGACACTGAAACAAACGAGTTCAGTGGCCGTGACCCAGCGGCCAACGGAACGGCAGCCAACGAAACCGCGGGCAATGAGTCCGTTGACCGAGAGCCGGCAACGAACCAGACAGGCGTGAATAGGTCCGTCAAAATGGGAGCAAGGCAGAACCTCAGCGCGAAAGTCTCGTGCTACGAGAATGCCTCAAACCCACCAGCAAACGCCTCTGTTGGGGACAACGCGACGGCGGGTGTTCTCCCACCTAACCGGTCGTACAACCACAATCACACGTTCTTCCGTGCCCTGTGGTCTGGCGACCCCGATCATCCAGACCTCACACGGGCCGACCGGGCCGAGAACGGCACGCTGGCTGTTCTGCCTTCATGTACGGGAGATATGCTCTCTCGCGAACCGTCGAACACGACGCTGTGGAACCGGCCTGAACACGACTCGTTCCGGACTGGTATCGAGACCTCCTCGCAACCAGTGAACGTCACGGATACTCGCTCTGGGCTCTGGATTCGTGACGCCTACGTCACGTTCTTTAGCGTCGAACCATCGACGGTTGTCCATCGAGGGTCAGGTACGACGCGTCTGGTCCGTCCAAATGGGACCGTTCGTTCCATCCATGACTACCGGGTGTACATTTCGGAGTTCTTCGAGGACGACTTCCGAGTGGTGAACACGTCGACGAACACGACGCTGTATGCCAACGGCACTGCAATGGACAACAGCACTGCCGCCCAGCCCACGCTCAACTATACCGAGATCAACGGGACGACTGAACTCCAGTTGGTGACGACGATCTCGACGAATCTCTCGGAGATTGACGATGATGAGATTGATGAGTACGAACTGACGGTCACGGACTCACAGACGGTCCAAGTAGAGAATCTCTCCGAGCGGGAGATGGTCGTCGAGCCCGGCGTCGTTCCGAACGGCAGAGGGGCCACGACTGACGACTATCGAATCGGGACTGTAATCCCCGGCAGCTGGCAGAGCGTCCAGTTCGATGCCGGATACGAGGTCCGGAGCAAGTGGCGGTTCTATACCCGCTCACCGCCCGGCTGGGAAAACTGGTCGGAGAACACGACGACGCCAGTAAGACCGCTTGAAACCCATGCTGTCCGGGCTACGGAAGGTCCAGAAGTCACGGTCAACCGCGTTCAGAACGAGAGTTCCGACGGCTGGCGGTTCGTGCCATCACTGGAAGCAGTGTATCCGACGAATGCGACTGTGAACACGACGGGGAACACGACCGCTAACGGGACCAACAGGACCACGCTCCCACCAGAGATTCGGGTCAACCGGTCGGCGTCGTTCACAACCACGGATCGGTTCACGATTCGGAGTGCGGAGCAACTCCGGACAGAGAACTTCGAGATCAACGGACTCGTCCGCGGAAACAGTATCGAACAGCCAGCGGACTCGACGAACCCGACGCCAATCCGGGAGGTTAACATCACCTCTGAGGTCGTCAATTCGACCGACAACTCGACGGACCTGCTGGTCAGGGTCGAACCGAAGGCTGGCTTCCCGATTGCGGCAGGGAACGTCACTGTCGCAACGGGACAGTCACGGGTCGAACAATCACTCTCTGGCGATGATGAGGTCACCGTCACTGTCGACCAGGGCGAAGTCTCCTCGGCGATAGTCACGTATCGTCCGACCCAAATCTGGTGGGAGCAAGGGCGTGTTGTCCCGGTTCGGGACACGCAAGAACGCGTTGCGTATGAGGTGGCTCTTCCGGACCTTTCGGAGTTCATCGACCTCGCTGTAGTGACGCTCCTGACGTTGTTGCCGGCTGTGCTGGCGCTGTATGGCTACGACGTCTGGACGAGAGGCAAATTTGTTGGTTGGTATAATCCATGACAAAGCAAGATATACCACGAAATAGCAGTATCGACCGTAGAACAGTACTGGGACTCCTCAGCGGGAGTCTTGCCACGCTTGCAGGATGCAGTGGCGGGCTGTTTGATGACAGTGGCGGAGACGGCGGAAGTGCCAGCCCGCCAGAAGAGCAGTCCGACTACATCGAAGAAACATCGATTGAGATTGTCGAGAACGGCCGCCAATTGGCTCTGGAGGTGGCTGTGACCGATGAGATCGAGCCGTCATCGGTTAGCATCATCACAGAGTCCGGTCGGGAGTTCTCCAGCGACTACTTCAGCTCCGGTGAAACTCGGACACGCCTCTCACTAACAGAAGGAGAGGACTCGTACGAACCGCTGCCTCGGGGCCAGCACACGCTCTATCTCCGTGGGGATGACGTTGAAACTGAACTCCCACTCGAACTGGGCACCACGTTTGAGTTTGAGGAAATCGTCCCCGGGACTGAGCATGAAGAGATCCGCGACGATAGCCTAGGGATGGTTGTCCGGAATGTGGGCCAGCGAACTGGCGCAGCAACGCGGACAATCCTCAACGGAGAAAACAAAGACAGCAAGGCATTTGAACCAATAAAGCCGGGTGAAACCGGGATTGTCGAATTTACTTTTCTCCTCGCTGATGGCCCGCACTGCGTAAAAGTTGAAGAAACAACTCTAAGAGAGGAGGAATTGACTGTTGGATTCCTCTGGAGTGACCCGGTTACTGTCATCCAACCTATACAGTATACCGACAGGTTTGACAGCACCGGTAACGGGTGCAAACGAACCCTAGCTGGTGAGCCAGAAGAGGTCACCACAACCCCGACAAAGACGGAGATGGAGACGTAGCAATGCAGTCGGAAATTGGTGAAGAAATCGTTAAGGAAATCGTCGAGAGGGCAATTAGAGAACTCTCATCGGCAATTACAGCTGGTATCAGCGGCTTCTTTGCTCAACTTAAAACGCAGATAATCAACTATCTTGATGGGTTTTTCCAAGCCATTATTGATCCGATGGTGCGGACGCCTGCTCCTGAAGGACCGAATTCAGCAGCCCCTGTCGACATTGCATTTGAGTCTGCGAGTAATGCCCCATGGGACTCGCTAATATCGGGTATCTATTTTGAGGGGGTAGTCGGCCTGGCGCTCGGACTGCAGTTCATCGTCTTGGCGATGATTGGGCTTAGATATGGGTCGATGAACCCGGTTATCCGGAAGAAACTCCTACGTCGCCTCGGAGTCGCATTTCTTTCGCTGTTCTTCTGGCTCCCAGTGGCCTCACTGGGGACTCAGTTCTTCGACGCTATCGGAAATGTAATCTACCGTTCCGGTCAGTCGAAAGAAGAGATCGCTACACTAATCAGCTCAGCCGAGCAAATTGCGGAGCTCAGTCTGGGGATATTCGTCGTTCTGATGATCGTCGGATTGTACGTCTACCTGAAGGCGGCGTTCATCTTCATCACCCGGTGGCTGCTGGTCTTCCTGATGACCCTCTCGATGCCGCTGGTCGCGACGTTCTGGGCAGTCGAAGTCTGGCCACTGAACCGCTTCTCGGGGCTGGCAAAACAGGTCGCCGGCGCGTATCCCGGAGTCCTTGCTGCGGGCATCCCACCTGCAATCCTGATACGAATGAGCTTCGAGGCAACGAACTGGGGACTCCCCTCTAAGTTATCGCTGTTCATCAGCCTCGTGACGCTGTACTTGGCGGCAAAATCACAGAAGATCCTCATCCAGCGTAGTAGCCGCGTTGCGATTCAAGTCAGCGAACAGGCACTCGCCGGTGGCAAAAAGCCACTCAAGGTGGGTGCGGCGGCCACTGGTGCAGCGGCGACAGCCGGCGCTGGAGCGGTCGGTGGCCCCGGCGCAGCAATGGCGACGGGTGGCACGATTCGAGCTGCCTCAAGCGCTGCAAAAGGGCGTGTCGGCAGTGCTGCCACGGGTGCCCAGATGGTCCACCGCCAGATGGCTGCTAACCCCGCTGGCATGAAGAGGGGTTCCAATAACACCGGCCCTACCGGTTCCGGCGGCGGCAGTAGTCCTACCGGCTCCGGAGGTGGCGGCAACAGTGGTTCCGGCGGCGGTGGCTCAGGCGGTTCAGGCGGTTCCGCTCCGCCCTCTGGCGGCGGCAGTGGCAGTAGCGGGTCCGGTGGCTCTGGTGGCTCACCGCCCTCTGGCGGGTCCAGTAGCTCATCTGCCGGAAGTGCCCTCAACAGCAGGTTCACTAATGGGAGTTCGTCCGGGGACTCTGAGAGCGACGACACCCCGATTAGTGAACGCCAGACGAAGATTGAGCAGCAAACCAAGATGGAGCGCCAGACGCAGATCAACTCCGGCGATACCAGAGTGTTCGAGTCCGACTCAGCCCCGCCGTTCTCCGACGACGACTTCGACGAGAACGATACTGAGACCACGGACTCCGATGAATCCGAGTCGTATGACACGCTCAAAGACGTGTTTGCGACTGATGACGATGTATTAGGGCCGGATGTGTATCGCGACGGCCTGCCCCACCGGGAGGATGACGACTAATGGCTGATAACGAAGAATACAATACGAACATCATCCACGAATCCCTCGGAGATTCGACCAACTTTTGGGGAGACTACACGCTGGGGGAACTCATCCTGTTCCTCATCCCGCCGTTTGGCTTCCTCGTCGCGATGGGGATGCCGTTCGTACCAGCGGCGCTGTTCTTCCCAGCGTTGGCTCTCACAGCGGTCGTCGAGGTCTTCCTCTATATCCTGCACAAAGTCCGTCCGGACCACTATCGGTTGACCGAGTGGCTGCGAGTCAAACTGTTTTGGCTCGTGAAAAAGCGGCAGTACACTCACGGCCAGGGGAATCAGGACACTCGGCAGGTCACGCGACTAGAGCGGGTCATGCCCCACGGCATTGAGCGCGTCGACGGAGCGTACGTCGGCGCGGTCGAGGTCGAGCCCGCCAATATGTCGTTGCAGGACGACGAGAAATGGAATAAAGCCGTCAAGTCGCTCACACGCCTGTCTGAATCCCTGACTGGCCGGGCGAAACTCCACGTCACGACGGCCGAGGTCGATAACGAGTCCCATATCCAGGCACACGTCGACCGACTCGACGACCCCGACGCGGAGAGCCATTCGATCTTCCGGGGAGTCCTCATGGAGTTCGTCAACCGCTACACCGACGACAGCGGCAACGTTGAGACTGAGACTGAACTCCAGCGCAAGTACTACATCGTCGTTTGGGTCACTGACGACGATATTCACGACCTCCAGATGAACAGCGACTCCATCGCGGATTACTTGACTGGGATACCGGTCATTGGGCGGCTGTTCACTCGATTCGACAGTGACACGCTCACTGATGCCGAGCGAGAGGAGTTTAAGGCCAAGAAACTCCACGACCGGCTCGAAACCGTCGACAGAGCAGTCAACAATATGTTCCGGTGTCGCAGCCGGTCGGTCAGCCCCCACGAACTGGCCCACTTGACCGAGGACTACTGGGCCTGCGAAACCCGGTCGGAACGCGAGTACGAAGAGGCGTCCTCCGTCTCCCCGGTGACATACTCCGCGCGGGAACTCATCAAGCACGGCGAGGGTGCTGCAGCCCACGACGCTGCGGAGGGCATGGACACTGACGACGTTGGCGGGACCGACTACGAGGTCGACGAGACTGACTTCGTCTCCCAGTTGCATAGACCGGGAGAGAACCACCGGTCACTGGTCGCGCCAACAGATATCGAATGGGAAGCCGACCACGCCCTCATCGATCAGGAGACGTACACGCGGTGCTTCTGGATCGAGACGTATCCCGAACATCCGACAAGTGGGATGCTGGAACAACTGCTGCTGGATACGGAGCTTGCCGTCGACGTCTCAATCTACGTTGATCCCTACGACTCGGATGCAGCAGTCTCGGTGATGAAAGAGTGGATCTCGTCGCTGAAGATGCTGCAAAACGACAAGGGAGAACTTGAGGCTGAAGATATCGAGCAGGAGGTCAATCAGGCGAAGTACATCCGGCAGATGGTCCGGCGCAACCACACGTCGCTGTTCCGTGTCGGCGCGTTCATCCGGTTGACTGCCGAGACCGAAGAGGAACTGCGGAAGCAAACGAACCGGCTCGAAACGCTGCTGCGGGACTCGCCGTCGAACTGTGGGGTCAAGCGAACGACCCGCCGGCAGGAAGCAGGACTGGTGACAGTCTCGCCGATCGGAGCCAACGAACTCGGGCAGAACCGGCTCTCCTCGATGACTGGGGAAGCGCTCGGGTCGCTGTTCCCGTTTTCGTCGAACTACCTGCGGATGGACGACGGAATCGAGTACGGACTACACGGGCACAACGACTCCTCGCTGTTGATCGACCCGTGGGCACTGGAAACCGGCCACTCTGAGCTGGTGACTGGGATGCCTGGCGGCGGAAAGACTCACGGCACGCAGGCTCGGGCGATGCGGATGCTGAAAAAGCGGTCGGACGTCAAGCAGATCTACGTCGACCCGGTCGGGGATATGCACGGCAGTGCGAAGATGCTGGATGCAAAGACGATCACAATCAGCGGCGAGACGCCGCTGAATCCGTGCGAGATGCATCCGACGCCGCCTCATGTTCTTGAACAGTCCCCGGATATGCAGCCCGTCTCAGCAAAAAAAGACGAAGTGTACGGGGTCATCGAGAACTTCCTGCAATCGCGGGATGTCGACTTGGAGATGCACAGCGGACTCATCACGTTCCTGATCGACACGATCTTCGCTGAGTCCGATATCGACCCAGCGGACCCGTCGACGCATACGCCGGCGAACTCGCCGGACTTGAGCGATTTCTTGGAAGTTGTCGACCGCCTGCAAGCAGACCCGGGAATGTTCCCCGGAGCAACGACGGAGTCCTCTCAGGAGAAAATCCAGCAGTACGCAAACGAACTCTCGATTGCGCTGCATCCGTTCCGGCCGGGAAGTACGTTCGGCAATCTCTCGAAAGAGTCGGACCTGCGGCTGATCGACGACAGTAGCAAGGCTGTCTATCTGGATCTCCAGCAGGTCGAAGGCTCGGGCAGTGGCCTCGGCAAGCAGTCGTTCATTATGCAGTTGCTGTTGTCGACGCTGTACCAGCAGGCGAAAAATATGCAGCAGAAGGTCGAGATCATCATCGACGAAGCTCACTACCTGTTCAACGACGACGCGAACTTGGAGTCGCTGAACCAGATTGCTCGGCACCAGCGCCACGCCGGACTGCGGCTGGTGATGCTGTCCCAGACGCTCTCAGAGTTCGAGGACAAGGGCGCTGCTGAGGAAATTGCGGGGATGTGTCCGATCAAGGTGCATCACCGCGAGCCAGAGCTAGGTGATGAGACCGCGAAAAGCGCTGGCCTGACGAGCGAACAGCAGTCCTACATCCAGCACGCTGAAGCCGGGAAAGAGTCACTGGGTGACGGACAGGGCTATTCGCAAGCACTGGTCCGCGTTGATGAACACGGCGATTACCCGCTGACGATCAAGACGTCGTGGGAAGAGAAGCAGATTATCGACCTCGACGCTGATGCGGAAGATGCGCTGGACGTTGTTGCTCACGAGGTTGATCCCCACGTTGCTGACTTCGAAGAGTTCGTCCATTCCAAAGCAGTCGAGCAAGAGCTAACGAATCACGGATTATCGCCTGAGAAGGCTGAACACGTCCTCAATGATCTTAGCGAAGATGAGTTGGTGGACGTGGTGTCTGTAGCACTTGACCAGGCAGAGCCGGATGCAGTTATCGCCGATGGTGGTATCGAGGCAGAGACTGATTTCGAGTTCGGAACTACGGAGTGATTCATATGAGTGAAAAAGTTACAATTCGGATGAGTGCAGAGCAGCGAAAACAGATCGTAAAGCAGGCTAACAAAGCGGGTGAAGGGGTTTCAGAGTACATTCTGAAAGCTGCGGAACGGCGTATTTCGAGCGAACTACAGGAACAGCGTGCGGGGGAATTAAACCTTGGATCGGAACTGGAGTACATCGCTGATGCCGTCGTAGAAGACGTTGATGAAGCAACAAACGTTGACACGGATCAGGAACTGTTCTACTCGGTCGCTCTGTGGGATTTAATTTCCTCTGAGTTCCCGGCAGACAAGCGCGCTACTGCGATGGAAGAAGCGACAGATAAACTAGAGGATGAGGTTGAAACCATCCGAAACAAGGAGGGTCAGGAATGACTGAGAGAGACACTCTACTCCAGATTTATACGAGTGAAGAGAACAAAGAATTGTTTGACCAGTTGGCTGACGCCGCGGGGACATCCACCTCCGAATACGGACACGAGGTTATCGAGGAATACGTTGAGTGGGAGACTGGAGAGAGTCAGTATCAGCGGTACAGCACTAACACAAAAATCGAAGTCTTGCTGGAGGAGGCAAAGCGCGAGGTGACAGAGCTGTTAGAAGAATTTGAGTCTGGAACAATGGAGGAGGTAAAAACCGTCCAAAAAGTCCGGACGGCATACACTATCGCGATCTGGAAACTGATTCAAGATGACTACTCAGCTGAACAGCGACGGCTTGCGCTGAAATTTGCCGGCGAGCATGTTGGGAGAGATCCAGACACAGAATCGCAAACACCAGACGAGGAAAGCAACCCTGATTCAGATGCCTCGATTGCCGCCGAACCGGCAGGTGAGAGTGCATGATGCTGAAAACAGATTATCAGGAGGGTGGTGCAGGGAACCTCGTCGATTACATTCAGCGTGTTCGCGAACAGGACGCCGGCGCGGCAGTTGACCTCCGAAACCCAGCTGGGCGAGAACTGTCTGACTCAGAGGTGAATCGGTTTGTCAACAAGAGCCGCGAGTTCGGATTCCAGCGGCATTTAATCGTCTCGCCAGATCCCACAGGACAATATTCGCCAGAAGAAGTCCGTGATAACACTCGGGAACTGGTGAATAGCGGGCTGGCTCAACAACCGACAACCGACTGCGTGTATGGTGTTCACCGAGACACAGAGTTTCCCCATGCACATATCGCGGCGACTGGCGAGCGTGCGGAATTAGAAATGGGTCGGGAAGATATCCGACAGATGCGCGAACAAGCAGCGACTGCGTTTGAAGAACCCGCTCGAACACGCGACCCAACGGCTGCCGCCCGTGATTCTCCCGAGGACATTGGCCGGGTCGTGGATGAAGAAGCACGGGAGCAGTACCACGAGGCAGAACTAGCGTTGAACCCCGAAGCGGAAAAAGCGCTCAAACGGGCGACTGAGAAGAGTCAGCAGAAAGACGCCGGACAGCCCACGGCTGAGAAAGCGACCGATGAGCGCCAAACTGAGCCACTCTCAGAGCGTGCTGGGGAGAGGACCGAAGAGCAACCGGAACCTGAACGCGAACCCGAAGTTGATCTTGAACGCGAGCAGGAACCCGAGCGCGAAGTTGGGTGGTGGCAGTGAGTTCGAGTTCCTCTGCACCACCAGGACAACGCTCCGGGGAGGTTCCGAATAGCCTCAAGTACGACAACGTCGTCGGGTTCGTCTGGGCCGGATTTATGCTGTTGTTCCCGCCGATGATCGTCGATAGTGACAAGGTCCTTCCGAAGCGGTTCTGGGCGTGGCGCTACATCTACCTCGGGTTCGGACTGATTAGTGTGGCGTTCTTCTACGACGTGCTGGTCCAGACACCCAGCGTCGCATTGCTATTCCCATTCGCACACGTTCTGGCTGCCATCTCGGTCGGGACACTGTTCGCTGACTTCACCGTGCCCGGCCTGTCGCTGCCGATGCTCTCGTACTCGAATACGGTGATTCTGTATGCTATCTCAATCGGTATCGTGTTCTCCGGGGAGCTGCTCCGCCGGACATCGCCGGAAATGCTCGCGATGAACCAGTGGGACCACGACGACGGGGAGTCCGTCGTCCCGCTGGAAGAGGTCTCTCACGAACACAACGAGGCCGAAATGCCGTTCACCCTCGATCAGGATGTCTCTACAGCCGTCGTGGGCGAGACTGGTTCGGGGAAGACGTCGATGATGAAGCTGCTGGCCTACCAGTTCCCATACTACAGTAACACGGCAGTCATCGCCCACGATACTGGTGAGGACTTCCAAGCATTCTACGAGGAGCTGGGCTTTGAGGTCCAGCGCATCCGCCACGAAGATAGCGATGTGGTCTGGAATCTGTTCAAGGACGCTGATTCAGAGTCGGACTTCCGTGAGGTCGCCGGCGCGATCTTCGGCGAAGCCGACGGCCACGACCCGTTCCACCGGCCCGCCAAACAGACCTTCGCGGAGATGCTGATGTATCTGCATCTCAGCGCGAAAAAGAACAACCGCCGCCATGCGCTCTGTCACGCCGATATCGTCTCCTTGCTCAACGAGGGCCACATCGCGCTGAAGGAAGCCCTCGACGAGTTTGACCGGTTGGACTCGGGTCATATCGACCCTGACAAGGGGAAAGGCGCACAGAACGTTTACCAGACGATCAAGGAGAACGTCGATCCCGTCTTCACCGGCGACTTCGGAGACTACGGGGAGTTCTCGCTGCAAGAGTACATCGAGAACCCCGAAGGACGGGTCCTCATCATTGACTCGAACCCGACGGAACTGGAAACGCTTGGGCCGATGTATCAACTGCTCGTGGACTGGTCGATCCGCTACGCGATGAACGCCTCGAATCCCACGGTCCACATCCTCGACGAGATTGACGCGCTGCCGGCGCTCACGCAGGTAACGAACCTCACGGCGCGAGGCCGGAAACACAAGGCTCGGGCACTGGTCGGCGTACAGACAATCGGCCAGCTCAAGGACACGTACAGTACGATCTCTGGGATTGTCGGCAACTGCCCACAGGGAGTCTACTTTGGTCCGGGTGACAGTGAGTCGACGGACTTCATCCTCGACGAACTCGGCGAGAGTCGGCAGTATGATCGCTCGGAGATGGTCTCGATGAGTCACCAGGGGCGTGGCGAGAACCCACGAACGCAGGCTCGGGACACGTATAAAGAGAAGGACAAAACGCCGGTCACGTCCGGCCTGCTCCGAGACTTCCAGCCCGGTGAGTGCGTTGCCGTCTCTCGGACGACGTGGGTCCACGGGCAGTCCTACGAACTGGCTGACGTTCGCGACAGCCTCCCGGCGCAGGGCGCGGAGTCGCCGGGCAGTTCGGAACCAGAGCCAACGGAAGATGACACCGACATAGAGAACGACAGTTGGTTCTCGTTCACTCGGGCTCGACTTGACGATGTACTCCGTGGGTCAGTTGGTGAGACCGACGGCGATGAATCCAGAAATAGTGGCCCGGATCGTAACCCGGAAGTCGAGCCGACCGTCGACGCGACAGACGGGTTGGGCGACGACGATTCCAGTGACCCACTCGACCAGACAACAGCAAACACTGCCGTCACACCTCCGGACACAGACCGCCCAGACCTATCAGGTGAAGAAGATGAGTACGACGGTGGCGATCACGACCAGCAGTCCGACGACAACACCGGGGGACTCTTCTCTGATCCGGACCCAGATCCCAGCTTAGGTGGGGCGGAATCTGCCGAGCAGGAAGGCGGTGAATCACCCACTGAATCAGATGCAGAGGAAGACTCAAACGAGACTGAAGAGCGGGACGAAACTGAGTCAAAAGAGGAGGAGCGCGACGTATCTGAGTTCATGTAATCCGCTGTTGTGAACTCGTTTCTGTATATAGAGTATCTAATACTTTTGTGCTGTTCTGCGACTGTAATTCTCTCTACTACGTTGGTAAGAGTGGATTGCAAGTACGCCCACCCTCTATTTTGTCAGATACCAATACTTACCTTTATTGCTACTATTATATCTCTGAAATCGCAGGACGGCGGCGGTTTTACTCCGGTTTGAATCACCAGCAGTGAATCACCACATCCGACTGAAACAAATCTAAATCGCAAGACGGCGGCCGAATTATTCACCGAAAACCGCCGATGTAAGACACTCTTTATCTTGTCCTTTGGCGATTCAGTCGTGAGCCGGGCGCTAGAAACAACGATACATAAGAAATAGAACATAGGTGCCGGTGACCAACAGCAAACCTCGGATAGAGTAGAGCCCGCCCACTCAGCCCCCGGCTACAACTATTGGAGAACAGATATGTCTCGACTCACTCCCCAGAGTCCAATCGGGACTGCACACGGCGGGCCAGCCCCACCGAACATCATGTGAGTCTACTGTGCCACGCACGTCGCCGGCCACCGACGTCCAAGGCCACGCCGATCACGACCTCGTTCAAACTGAGCCAGCGCTGGCAGACCCACGCTCGATCCTCGCTCACTTCGGCCCCTCGTGGCGCATACCTTGTTGCCCACTGACGAGGAACCACACCACTTTGTCCGGAGCTTTGTATCTGATTCCCAACAGGTACAATGCACCTTGTTTTCGTACTCACTCAGTAGCGTAATTTAGTGTGGCATTCAGCCGAGAACCGGTCCGATTCCCGGCGGGGATCGCGCCCGCTACTGCAGGCACGATTGGACCGGCGTGAGGCGCGCGATAGCGCCGAGCGCAGCGCCCCGTCGTCCGAGTGAGCGCTAGCGAACGAGGACACGACAGACGAGCACCGCGAGGCTGTCAGTGGCGTCGCGCGCTGGGACGTTCCACCTGCCGTCCAGCCTCAGTTGCGCTCGGGCCGGCAGACCCACGCCTGCGATCTATCCGGGACTCCGTGGGACCAGTACCTCGACGTGTGCCAACTGGAGCCACCCGGACCCGGAGATTTTTGAGCGATGACGGCCAAGTCTGAATCGCACCGTTCTCATGTCACAGCCACAACTTTCCCCAGAGCAACAGCCATCTAACCAGCGTCAAATCCCGAGCATCGAAGCGATTGGGCCAGTCGTCGATGAAGTGATCGACATTGCCCGGCGAGAACTCGATGCACCGCGGTCAGTGAAGATTAAAACATGGGAGGATCGCGAGTTCTTGGTACGTGTTAAACACAGCACCGCACCGGGCGTGAACACCCGGTATGGGTACGAGACAGCAATCCAGTATCACAGTGATCGGGAAACCGTCGAGGCATTCTTGATCGAGGAAGACACCCACACTGATGAGTCAGAACGACTACTGAAGATGGAGATAGGGACAATCCCTGACCCAGTCGACGAAAAAATTGCGGAGTAGGCGACTCGGCTTACTTGTCTGTCAGTTCTCGATGACAGTCCTCACAGACTTGATCGTACTCCTCATTGCGCTCTGAGTCGTAGAAGGACCCCGCGCGAAACCTCACTGGATTGTACCGAGTGTTGAACGTCTCCTCACACCGTGGACACTGAATCTCTCCCATTTGAAATATCACCTCCCAGCGGCCCTATCTGGCCACCACCTGCCTGCGGTCACACAAAATTGGAGATGAGTACCGTCTGGGATACCGGTCCCAGACACCGACTAACCAACAGTATCCGGGATTTCACCGGTTCTGTTGGTTAGACCAGCGAAGAAACTGACCTGAATCGCAACTGGTCACGTCGCTCGAAGCAGGGCAACGCACGGACAAGCGATAGACTAGCGAAAGAGCGGTTCCCGTCCACATCCCGGCGGCAGGCCGGAATCGCGCCCGCCACTGCAGGCACGATGGACCGAAGCGAGACGCGCGACCGCGCCGAGCGCAGCGCCCCGTCGTCCGAGTGAGCGCAAGCGAACGAGGGCACGACGGACGAGCATTGCGAGTCTGGCAGTGGCGTCGCAAGCTGTCAGCATTATCCGGAAATCAAATCACAAATCGAGGAGTGACCGTCAGCGCTCAATGGCGTACACGTACCCATCGTTGCTGCCGAAATAGACGGTGTCGTCGGTAATGTACGGTTTAGAGAAGATAGCGTTGCCAGTCTTAACTGCCCAGTGCTGTTCTCCCGTCTCGGCGTCAAAAGCCCGCATGTAGCCGTGACGGTCGCCGACGTAGACCACGCCATCGGCAACTCTTGGATTGCTGTTAAGTGGACCTTCTGTCTTCCCGGTCTTCCAGCGGACCTCGCCTGTGGCTGTATCCGCAGCATAAAAGACTCCAAGATGATTACCAAAATAGACTGTCTCATTCCAGACAACTGGGGTAGAATTAATATCAAGATCAGTTTCCAGTGACCAGAGCAAACTACCGTTGTGACGGTTCAGTGCGTACAGCGTGGCGTCAGTTGACCCGACAAAGACATGATCCCCAGAAACAGCAGCGTCTGCCCAGATCTTGTCCTCGGTCGGGAAGTCCCACAAATGCTCACCAGTCGTGGCATCAAGCGCATAAAATGAATTGTCACCACTACCCACATACACAATATCTTTGTGTACAGATGGACCTGCCCCGACACGGCCCTTGGTCAGGTACTCCCAATGCTTGTCTCCTGACTCGGCATTGAGTGCGTAGATATGGTTATCGGAACTTCCAAAGTACACTGTTTCATCATCAGTGGTTGGACTACTGATGATATCGTCGCCAGCTTCGAAATGCCAGCGCTCCGTTCCGCTGGAAGTTACTGCGTAGAGGCTATTATTGTCACTTCCAACATAAATAGTATCGTTGTTCACCTTTGGACTCGACCAAATTGGGCCGTTGGTTTCAAACTTCCAGTTGAGCGATCCATCAGCCGGATTTAATGAATAAAGGTGGTGATCACCGCTTCCAACGTAGAGTTGGCCATGCCTACTGCGTACTGCGGTGGGGACACGGCCGTTTGTTTTATATCGCCACCGAAGCCGCTGTGGCTCAGGCACACGCTCGGTCTCAACGCCTTGATTTCGGCCCTGGAAGGAAGCATAACAGCCGGCGCTCCCAGCCACACCGCCAGCGATCAGTGTCAAAATTTTCCGTCGAGTGTATACCATGTAAACTCTGGTTATACTCAGTTTTTCCGTAGATACGGTGTAGAGAGTTCTAGTGTAGATTTAGTTCATCGGTGAGTGGCAGTAAAATATCTTCGATTGATCCGAACGATTGCTTATCGGGGTCCTCACAGTTTCGTTCCCATCAGTGTCGATTTTCAGGGTGTAGTTCGGAACTGAACGAGCGAGTCTGCCAGTGGCGTCGTGCGCTGGTGCGCTCCACCAGTAACCCAGCCTCAGTTGCACCCCGGGCGGCAGACCCACGCCTCCGACATATCCGTGAGTCCGTGGGAACAATCGTACCGTAATTGGAATACGGGATGTCGAAGATACGGTCCGGATGTCCTGACAGGGCGTTGAAAATGACTAGCTGTCGTCTGGGAGTAAATCTTCGAGGAACCGGAAGCCGTTCACGAACGTCACCGAGTCTCCATATCCCTCACTGGTGAGTACGGTCTCGGTCCCTTCGCCGGCCGCGATATCGGTCGTGTAGATGTACACTTCGCTTACCGTCCCCGCGCTGAGATGCTGGACAGCTAGGGCCGCAAGCGCGGCGTCGGCCTGCTCAACCTCGTCCGCGGGTCGGTCGTCGGCGTTCGCGATGTATCGCTGGACGCCATCCATCGCCCGCGAGACGATGGGCTTGGAAAAATCAAGTGGCGCTGCGACGTCAGCCCACCCCTCGTCGATCGCGGCGTCGACCGGCGGTGCTTCAACGTCGGAGTCATCGACTGTCAACTCCTCGTGCACCCGCTCTGGGAGGACGAAGGTGATGTCGTTCTGGCGGGCGAATCGACGAATAGCCCTGTACCGGTTGTTCGACAGCTGTCCCATGGCGACGAACAGGCCAGTGTCGACGATATGGAGGCGACTCACGTGTCGTCAGCAGCGCCGTCGTCGATGTCCAACTCGTCAAGCGACGCGCCCGACGCCTCGATATCGTAGTGTTCGTGGACGACGGGCCGGAGCGCCTGCAGGATCATCTCCGCAGCTAATGGCGAGATATCGAGGTCTTCGGCCATCAGCCGGTGGGTCACTTCTCCACGTTCGCGGGCGACCGCGTAGGTGAGCGCCGTTGCGAGGCCGGCGACGCCGTGGCGGTCGATGTAGGTGTCGATGTCGTCGTTGGTCTCACGGCGACCGACCGCGTCGATGAGCGCTGGCGTGATCGTGTACTCGCGGTCGCCGGCGGCTGTCGTCACAGTCAGGTTGATCTCGCGGGCTGCATATCGACGGGGCTGTTCATCGTGAGTGACCTCGACGACGCCGGCGTCGACGATCCGGTTGACGTAGCTGTAGGCAGTTCCTTGTGCGAGGTCGAGTTCGTGCATTACGTCTTGGACGGTTGCCTCGTCTTCGTGAGCGAGGTACGTGTATAGCTGGGCAAGCTGTGGCTCTTCGAGGATATCCGCAATCGAGAGGAAGTCGCGGACGATGTCGCCGTCGGTCTGGTCTGAGGTGCGTGACATAGTGCGCTTTGATTACAGTTTACAGAGAAACAGTAAAAAGTGTTCTGGTCACCATTACGATATCGCGATAAGGTGCTCTTTGAGGTCGTGTGTCCAGTAGTTGGCTGGCCCACTGGTATTCTCTCTTGATCGACGGTCGACCAACTAGAGCAAGAGCGACCCCAGTCTCTGTTCCCGGCGGCAGGCCGGGATCGCGCCCGCTACTGCAGGCACGATGGACCGGCGTGAGGCGCGCGATAGCGCCGAGCGCAGCGCCCCGTCGTCCTCGTGAGCGGTAGCGAACGAGGGCTCGACAGACGAGCAGCGCGAGTCTGTCGGTGGCGTCGCGCGCTGTCGCGAGCCACCAGCCACTCAGCCCCAGTTTCTCCCGGGCCGGCTGGCCCACGCTCACGCACACACTAGGACACCAGCCCTCTCACAGCCTCTACCAGACTGACCAACGTCGACGCGACGTTGCAGTGGCGCTCCAGTCCGTGCGCGCGGTTGTCTCGCCGCCGCCCGGCTCGCCGGAGGCGGCGGCGAGGCCGCGTGCGCGAGCACCGTCGCACCGCCCGAGGAAGCCCCCACTCGGTGGGGGACGCCGCCGCTATCGGGCGTCAGTCTGCGGAGTGGGCGATGCCGCGATGGGTGGCGGCCCCATGCTCAGTGTCGAACAGGTCCGAACACTCGGGACAGCGGGCCTTCCCGAGCGTCACGGCGACCGCGCGGTCAGTATCCCGCTCGTTGGCCCACTGATGGGTGTCTGACTCTGCTTCCCACGACGCCGCCGTTCGGCTTTCGCCGGAGGTGCCAAATGCACAGCCAGCGTGTCCAGTGGGCGCGGGACCGTCGCCGCGCTCGATGACGCACATGAGCGTGTCACTCGTGACCGCCACCGTCTTCATGCCGTTGTACTCGTCTGGCTTGCCCCCGGAGATTCGCACCCTATCGCCTTCGTGGAGCGTGCGGACCATCTCGCCGCCGTGCATGGACTTGCCCCAGACCGTGACCTTCGCGCTCGTACCCTCGTCGTCTTCGAGGTACAGCACTTGGTACTGGTTCCGAGCGTCTGGCTCCTCAATGATGTGGGTGACTTCACCCTCGACGGTACACTCGTAGCCGTAGGGCGAGACATCCGCGATTGGCGTGGGTGATTCCAGTTCGTCGCGGGCTTCCGCAAGCACGGTAAAGGACGCCTCATACAGGTCGTCACAGTTGCCCATCTGCCCGGAGACGAGGGCCGCGAGCCGGCGGCTCGCCGCCGCCTGTGACAGACTGGTCTTGTCTGCGAGCGTTGCGGCCTGCTGGTTGACTCGGGCCAGCGTGTCCCGGTCCATCCACTGCCGGGGGTCAGCCGGCGAGCGGAAACCGTCGGCACGTTCCGCCTCGGCTTCGGTGAGCTGGCGAGCCGAGGCTTCGCGGTCGGGACCGTCGACGTGAGCGCGTGCGACCTCGGAATGTCGGGCTTGCTCGGCCTCGCGTCCGTGGCGCTCCTCTTGCTGTTCCAGAGTTTCGCCAAAGTATCGGTTCGGCCCAACCTTGGTCGAGCGCGTCCAGTCGTAGTCGTATGCCTCCTCCTGACGGGCGTAGTAGTTGCCGCGGCTATCGCTGCCCTTGTTCATCCGGAAATCGAGTTCGTCGCCGTTCTCGGTTGCTGCGACCTGCTCTAGAAGTTGCTCGGGACCGCCCTCGACGTGGGCGGAGAGGGTAACCGTCTGCTTGCTTGCCGATGCTTTCTTACCGCTGGAATTGGTAGCGTACATTGTCTTTCGCGTTCCTACGGAAAGACACTTGTCGGGTGTGCCATCACCCGATTTCTGCGGCGTGAAACTGCTTCGTGAGCGCCGCGTGCGTCGTGCCTTTCCGTACTTAACGACACGGGTGCATATAACTTAAAGGTAACGGAAAAAATGGGTTGTTTCAAGTGCAATATTTGGGTGTCTGAATGGTGTCTAAGCGGTGTATTGTGTTTTCGTTTTCGAGGGAAATTAGTATATAAAGAGCGGTGTGGGTTTGACACCCCGGCGGGCGGTCCCATCGTGTGCGGTCGCGGTGAGCCAGCATCCCGCGCGGCCAAGCGAGTGCCGGATGGGTGAAAGCCCGGCAGCGCAACGCAGTGAGCAGCCCGGAACACAGGGCACTCCGTGCCCGTCCTCGTTCCGGCGAGGGAGCGCCGGCCGCGAGGGTTCCTCATCCAGACCGCGCGCGACTCCGACGCGTGCGTCGACTACTGCTGTGCTGCAGTAGTCGGGTGGGACTGAAAGGGGCACGCCGCTGGCGCTTGCTGTAGTCGGGTCAGCGACATATCCGCGTGCGGTTTACGCGGATATGTCGCTGAGCGACCGCCAGCGGCGTGGGGCTTTCGAGGTGTGCTGGTCCGACACCGCACTCGCCGTCGCGATACTGTTTGGAGTGGTTCCAGTACCGCAAGTCCCGGCAGTCCCGCGACAGTCAGTAGTGCCCCCGAAGTTAGTGCTACGAGTTACGCCGCTAGCAGTGCCGTGAGTCTCGCCTTCTGTAGTGCTATCTCCTTCAATACTGCCACGAGTGCCACACCATTCGACTCCAGGTATAGCAGTGCCAGAACCCACCTCCTGCCAGACACGCGACCCTTCTACTCTGCACCAGTCTCGTCCGCCCTCTGTTCCCGTCCCGGCTCCGGAAAGAGCGAGAGTGCCGCCCAGCGGCAGCTGCCCGGCGGCCAGAGAGTACACCAGTCAATCACCTGTTTCCTGCCCGGCCGTCAGTCCCACGCCGACACACGCTCGGCTCTCGCGTTCTCAGCCGCCCTGCCAGCCCCACGCTGCTATCCACCAGCCGTCCGTCTGTTTCGCCCGGCTGTCTGCCCCACGTTGAGAGGGACCGACTGCCAGCGCCAGTGCAGTCGTGTCCCTCTCGTCTCCAACCGCGCGCGATTGACGTGCGCGTCGTCTCTACCGGTAAAGGCAGGTCAGCGACCTCACACGGTGTTCTTGTGGCCTTCCTCGCAGATGACGAGAGGTTCGGTGCGCGGATCGCGAGCGCGTGGGTCTGTTTCGACGTTGACAGTCTCTGTCTTGGCGATTTCTGCGTTACAGTCCTCGTTCGGGCAGGTACCTTCAGTCTCGGACATTGTGTTCCTCGCCCGCCAGGAACTCACAAAATATCGACCAGCGAACCCGGTCCGACAATGGACTCGAGGGTTGCTCTCCAGAAAAGAGAGTCTCGCTTACAGGAGACGAGCGAGCAACTTTTTGAAGCGACCTGTAATACTGGACGTCTCGTTGATCTCGATCTCGACAAGACAAGAACACAGTAGCAACTGCTCGCCACACGCGGGGCACTCTTCGTAGTCACACATCTGGTGGTGGAGCTCGCCTTGCTCGACGCCACAGGCAGGACACGAGCGGTCGCGCCACCGTTCAGGGTCGATCACAGCGGTTGGCTCACCACTTTCGAGCGTTTGCCGCTCGTAGGTGAGAGACTGGCTGCCCTCGCCCCACGGAATCGGGTCGAAAGCCTGCCCGTCGATATGGTAGCGTTTGTCGACACATGCCGACGCCGACTGTGGCCGATGGCAGTCGGGACAACACATCTACTTGTTACCCCGACGACGGCCCTGAAAGACCTCGCCGCGTTCCTGTGCCTGTCGATGCTGGGCACGAATGTCTGGTTGGTCGTCGGCTTCGGTATCTGAAGGCTGTTCATCGACGGACTGCTGTTCGGTACTCATGATCGGGAAACCCCTCGCCCAGTGGGGGGTCACAAAATTGCCTCTAATACTGCCGTCAGACTGGTATCGCTACGGCTCTATACGCTTGTAACAACCACCAAGTTGGTCCGTTGACGCTGTACTTTCTATACGACCCCGTTAGATGACGAAATCGATCTGACGGCACCACCATGGTTTAATCACACAATGCACTAGAGAGGGCTTACACAGTAGCGTTAATCTGTAGTCGGCCAAACATCACCAGTGGGCAGAAGACCTGCAGTGAATGGCAAAACACTCCGCACTTGCTGAAAATCTATTTTGAGGACTCAAATACTCTTTCTGGGTCCGTGAATAGCTTCGTAACAGATGATTCAGGCCCAAACATCTCTGCAAACTCATTTTCGTCGTACATGGGGATGTCCTGAATATTACCCCCACGTGCTGTACTCTTGTTGAGATGAAGATAGGGTTCGTTATTTTTCTTCCCCCGATCTCCATACCGGATATACTTTTTATCCCCAGCAGAATTTGTAATCTCTGCGACTGTAATCTGTCCACCCCCCGATTCATAATCGTCGGCAATGCACGCTAATTCCCCCTTTTCAAATGCCTTGACATAACACTCATCCATCGATGAGAGTAGCTGTCGCCATTCTTCAGGGCTAAAGAACAACCGGCCACCGTTCTTAGACCCCTCTTCATAGACGCTCTGAAATACGACCGCTACAGGTACCCTTTCAGTCTCTTCGTAGGGCTCGATCGCTTTATGAGGGATTTTCACATCCTTTTTGAGTCTGATTGAATTCTCACCCGCCGTATAGGATGACGTTCCAATCTGTTCCCATGATACGACCAATTCATTCTCCAGTAACTTTCGGTATTCAGAAAGCAGCAGTCTAACTGTTTCTCCACTAATTTCCTCCCCTGAGATCTCAGTTTTACCGATCTCATCAACAGGAGTATTCAACAGTGCCCCAATTTGCTGACTGAGTGCTTCCCATGTTACAAGATCGAACTCTGACGCTTCCAACTCGCGGGCATGATCTTGTAATTGTGACTGATTGAATGTACTGCCTTCCTTCGCTTCTACTCCGACAACGAGTTCATCATTAATCTCGATCGTTATGTCTAGCCTCCTCGACTCTTTCGGTGGCTGTGACGGATCAAGCTCAGTCACATCTGGTTTGTCGTAATCATGGCCCTGGGTAGCTAATCCTATGAGCGCCGCGTCATCTGACCGTTCTGCCGACACTGCAGTATTTTCTTGAGCTTTCACCGTGACACTACTTGGATCAATAGTCTGTAAATTGATATCGTGGTCTACTGGGTCAACTAGTGTTTCCAGCATCCTCCGTGAGATATCCCAAGGAAGTTTGTTCAACAACCAACAGAGGTTCTTCGTTGCATTATCTTCTTTGTGGCTCCCGTGATGTGCGAACAACAACTCTTCTGCACGTGTCATAGCTATTTCTAATAAGACAGCGAAAAAAACCTATTGGTGCACAATTGTATTCGATTGGATATTTCATATATAAATATTTTAACTAGTTAGTATGTAGCAGAAAAGTTACTTAATAATGAACCCAATTTCAAACCTTCCATCTCACATTTCGTCCAATTTCTATATAGTGAGCACCCCCATGACAATTCGCATCGTCTATTTCGGCTTTTGCACGAGACGTCAGAGCACCCATAGCGATCACCAGCCACTCGGTTCCAGCGGGGAGGTCATGCAGTCGGTCCTGCACTGTCGGCCAAGTCACTGGACCTCCACGGTAGAATTGCACTCGGAGGTCTTTGTGTGCAAACTGGAGTTCGACCTCATCTTTAACGAACACAACCGTGGCCTCTCTCGCAGATGGAGTAAATGCGTCATAGTCACGCACCAACGCTAGAAGGGCCCCTGCTAACTCTCGTGCTGAGAGGGTTGCAACCGTGTTGTCGAGCAATACAGTACCGGGAGAGTTAGGAAGTGTAACGCTCTCGACAGTGAAGTCTCTCTTGGAGTGGGAATCATCGGAGAACACGCACCCCTCAAACCGAAAGAGACATTTAGCACTTTGGGTTTTAGCAACTGAATAGTCAGACGTACCGCTGTACGTCGAATTTTTGTATAATAGTCAGAGTTATATAATGAGTTAATGAGGGATATCGCGGCAAACTGCTATACCCGTGGTTGTGTCTTCAATGGTTTCTACTGGGTATAAAATCCAGCGGTTTTAGCGTTCATATTGGCATCCTTACTGTTCTATGATGCTGCCTCTACACTCAATCCGATACACAAGAATAGTCCGCCGAGTTGCAAAACTTTAATATACTAGTTTCGCCAGAACCGCCAGCGATATACATCACGTTTCAGTCTATTCGAATAGATGTCCTGGCCTGATGAGAGAACCCAAGCGTCTGCTGGCACCTCAGATGAGACCTTCGTGAGCTGGGAGTTGACGTATGAACGGGGGTTTGCCTCAGCACCCGATGATTCCGAAAGCGCACTTGGGATGGTCCTCTTGATGCTGTTGGACACAAATCGAACAGACGAGTGGGAGGACCGCCGGAAGTGCGCCGCCATCGCACGAGACCACTCTGATCTCAACGTCCCAGAGATCGCTGGTCTGCTTGGGATGGAGCCGATGGGAGTCCACCATGCCTCAGCCGTTGGTGAGCCGCCTTGGACGTTAACTCACCCGGAAGAGAATCGTCGGGTGCGATTACGTCGAGAGATCGAGACGAGGTAGCCAACGAGGAAATCGTGATTGCTGGGGGAGCCGTCTGGATCACCTTCTGAGAACGACTCTGGCGAGACGGCCTGTTGCATTGCCTCAAGCTTTGGCCGGAGTTGGCCGCTCGTCGAGCGCACCAGCTCATCGTCAGGTCAAGAACGGAGTACCCCTGTCGAAGCGGTCGCAACTTGGTGGACAGTAATCTAGCTGTTCAACTGTGGACTCAACTCGTATCGAATACTATCCTGTATTCGCTGTAGGCGTAGTCAATGTAACAGTAAAATATAAACTTGTATATATTTAGTGGTAACCTTTTAATGTGTATATGTAGACGTATCGCTGTGGATTTCATACCGACCGAAGTCGACACAGGGCAAAGAGGTAGTGAGGCAGAGTTGCCGGTCTGGGATGCAATCAAAAGCGCGTTCGGGGCGGACGACTTGGGTATTGCCTACTACAAATATCCAGTTATTGATAAGAGCGGCGAGGACTATGATCGGGAACCTGATTTTGTGCTTCTGCATCAAGAACTGGGCCTGATTGTTATCGAGTGTAAAGGCTACCAGATCGACCATATCGATACAATCCAGGGACAGGTATGGAATCTTCAAGGAATAAGCCAGTCGAAGGCAAAACCTCATCCGCAAGCCCGAGATCAGGCATTTAAGATTCGCTCGTATTTCGCTCGGGAAAGCGAACTCACTGACGAGATGGGGCGGTGTAAGATTCCAGTGAACGTGTTCATTGCGCTTCCCAACATCTCACGTGAGGAGTGGACTGACTGCGGGTATGATGAACTCCCATCGACACCACGGGTACTCACCTCAGATGATCTTTCGCCGCAGTCACTTCGTGACCAATTAAACAAGACACCGAAGATGGAGGCACTCTCCAGTGAGGAATTCCGTGCTGCTCGATCTGTCCTCGGTGGTGGAACCGTCATCGGCAACGAGGGAACTGCTGCACCACCAGACCCAACCACCAAAGGGGAACTCTATGATACAGTCGAACAGCGCCTCCCGAAGCTTGATCAAAAGCAAGAGGAGATCGGCATTCAGATCCCACCTGGCCCTCAGCGAATCCGGGGTATCGCAGGCTCTGGCAAAACCATTCTTATGGCGATGAAGGCAGCCCGGATGCACGCGAAACATCCAGAGTGGGATATTGCGGTCACGTTCATGACCAAGAGCCTCTATCCCCAGATACAGAGCCTCATTTCTCGCTTCTACTGGCACTTCGCTGAGGAAGAACCAAACTGGAACAAGTTGCGACTGCTCCACGGGTGGGGTGGCCACACAGTGCTTGATGGGATGTACTATGTTCTCTCACAGAACTCGGAAGCTCATGACTTCCTCAACGTTGGTGACGCCCATGCTCGGTTTGGCCGATTCGAAAAAACACCGGACTTGCTTGATTCCTGCTGTGCCTCTCTCATTGAATCAGGGGACGTCCCCACGATGTTCGATGCGGTTTTGATCGACGAGGCGCAGGATTTCCTCCCGAATTTCTTCAAAATGTGTCGAGAGGCACTTCGCGAGCCCAAACGGCTTGTCTGGGCGTATGATGAAGCCCAGAGCCTGAACTCGCTCACGGCACCTCGATCCGAGAATATCTTTGGGACCAACGATGATGGGGAGTTGCTTGTTGATCTGAGCGGGTCATATGAGGGTGGCATCCAGAAATCCCAGATAATGCGGAAAGCGTACCGCTCACCGCGAGAGGTGCTCATGGCCGCCCACTACTTTGGAATGGGACTGAAACGAGAGCAAGGTGCTGTGCAAGCGATCACAACAAAGCCCGGCTGGGAAAATCTCGGATACGAGGTCGTTGATGGCGACTTCCGCCGCACAGGCGAGGACATCCGAATTCGTCGCCCAGAAGAGAACTCGCCACACCCGCTGAGCGAACACGAAGAGGCTCGTCCATTCGTCCGCTTCTCCGCTGCTGAGACGAAACGCGAGGAAATTGAGCTGATTGCTGAGAGTATCTCACAGGATATTACGGCTCACGGGCTTGATCCAGAGCAAATCATGGTCATTCTCTTGGATCGAGAAACCCAGGAGGATGCGGATGAGCCGACGGATCGTCTTGATGAAGCCTCAGCTGATGACATCGTCTTCAACCGAGTATGGGACGGTGAATCGAGCGTGTTCGCGGTCGACGATGAAGTAACTGTCACTCGGATCAACCGCGCGAAAGGGAACGAAGCAGCAATGGTCTATATTTCCGGGTTAGAGCACGTTGACAATGTCTCTAGTGGACAATCACTGGTTCGGCGGCGCAATCAGGCCTTTGTCGCCATGACCCGAACTCGGGGGTGGTGTCACGTTACTGGGACTGGCTCGTGTGACGCGTTCGATGAGATGCGGTCAGTGCTTGATGGTGTCACTGCAGATGAGCCTGAAATGCTCTTTCCCGCGCCTGATCCACAGTCACTTGAGAACGAAATGGAAGCTGAGCCCGAACCAACGACGCTCACTGACTTCATTTCAGAAGAAGAGTAAAACTCATCAACCGTTTCAAGCTTTCCAACCGAGTTCCGTCTAATTGTATCTGGCTTGGGTACGTAAGCATCGCTATATACCCTATCCGCTCCACTGTTTCTGATTACCAATGACTCCGTTGGGGCCCGAGAGAAATGATGCTTCGTATATGAAATTGGCGCCAGTATCACCGTCGGGATCATGATAGTCAACCCACTCTTTCAGCAGAGTTACAGCGTGATACCCTGACTTGTTCACTTTCCAGACGAAAAGAATTCTCTTAGGTATAAATCACAGATTACTTCGAAATAGCTAATTATAGGCACTTAGTCTGCCGTCTGAGACTACTCTGGCGCAACGATGTCTTCACATATTGTACACTCTGTCCAGATGCCCTTTGTGCTATCCTCTCGTTTGAATTCAATCAGAGGCCACGCAGCCGTGATGCGCTCGTCACAGTTTGGGCAACGACCGAGACTTTGTGTGGCATCAAGCATGGAAAGTGATGGAAGAGGCCTTTTGCAGCGTCTTCACCACGTGAAACCCGACACCGTTGAGAATATGGATTCACCTAGCTATCAGATAATAAACGTGTATGTCGGATATCTGCCCGCATATTCAACCAGAAAGTATTCCACAATAACATTATTGCGATTAAATAGCATCCATCTGTTATAAACAGGAAAAATATTATATTAAAATATCTTCTTAGAGGAGATGATGGAGTTAGATGAGTGAGCGAACCCAACTCTGCTAATGATTCGTGGTCTGTACACACACAGATAGACCGGGAAGAATTCCTTGAGCAAATTTTCAAGTGTGCAGAATGGGAAGAGGAGAGGCTCAATATTTCCGCATATTGTGTAGATCCAAATCATAATGTGATTGAAACAGGCCCATTCATCGAGTATGTCAGTAATAAATATCCGAAGTTTGTATTCTCCCAAGACGAGATCGAGGAAATGTTCGAGGAGGGTACTTGGCCATTCAAAGAAGCTCAGAAGCGATCAGATTTTACTGACGACCCAAGTAACGATGGCAAACTTGGGGAGCTAATTCTCTTCCTATTCGTCGATGCTGTATTAGATATTCCGATGGTAAGCCACAAAATCGCTTGGACACAAGAACCGGTACAAGAAGTTAAGGGATCTGATGGACTCTTCTATGGAATATATGATGGAAAGGAATCTCTTGCACTCAGTGAGTCGAAAATACACAAGCGACGGCATGATGCACTACGAAACTCACTTGAGAGCATCAAGCGGTTCCACGATCATAGAGGGAATACGAAAACTAACCATGAACTTAATGTGGCGGCAAAGAATCTCAGCTCAAATCTCTCAGAAGCAAAAATACAAAAATTGATGGATCTGTTCACCGGACGTGACACTTCGTATCAGCAGATTCACCCGATATTCGCAGCGTATAATGAAAGCTGGATGCTAGACATACAAGCAGAATCTGATGATGAGGAAGAGTTACGCGAACGTGTAACTTCTGAATTACGCGACTCTGGAGTCAAACAGTACCTAATTAATAAACTAAATGAGGATGAGTACCAGTCACTGAAAAAGTACCAACTCATTTTTTTCCTCCTCCCACTGGAGGATGTGGACTCATTTCGTAAGGAACTGCAGCACGCGATTTACCCATTTAAGAATTCATGACGGAAACTGGAAAGTCAACATACGAAATCGCAGAAGGGTTTGATGTATTTAATGACTGTCTGGATGCTCTGACAGCTAATCTAATACAGGAAGATTTGGGGGTTTCAGAACACAATCAAACGGGACTCGATACTTTCCAAGAGGATAGAAACTCAGAGACCATCACTGACGAGGATATTCGGCAGAGTGCGTGGCTTGCCTCGGCGCTTGCTTCCAGTGACAATGACACTCACAAACTAAAAGCTCTCTCGTTCGGTATTCTAGCTTATCTTAGGTATCAAGGCAATGAGCAAGAATCATTGTATAAACGATATTTATACATCATTCTCTCTCGGGTTGGAAACCTTCCTGCGTTTGAGAACATTCGCAGAGCAGAAGACCAACTCGGCTTTGAGACCCAGCTGATTAACTCCTTAGACTCAGTGTTAGGACTTGAGCTAGAATCAAATCTTGATGAGTATGAAATAGATGAGGGGAAGATATTGTCAGAATTCCAGATGGAAATTTATAATTTACTCATTGAGGGTAAAGACGTTGCCATTTCTGGGCCAACCTCATCTGGTAAGTCGTTCGTTTTACAGGAATATATTGATCATCAAATAACTAGGGAAGAGGGTTTTGAAGCGATCTACGTCGTTCCAACTCGCGCGCTGATCTCCGAAGTCAGCCGAGATTTATCCACTCGGCACGAAGAGATTGAAGTTCGAACTGGAGCTTACTTTGAGAAGGGAGATATTGATGATACTGATGAAGATAATGCCGACGTGTTTCTTGTTGTCACTCCAGAACGATGTCTGAAATTGATTGATCCAAGCACCCGACATCAAATCGATCCAAGTCTTGTATTCCTTGATGAACTGCAAAATGTTGAAGAAGACCAACGAGGTGTGCTTTTTGAAAGCATCATCCAATATCTAACAGACTACTACCCGAGTGCTCAGATTGTCGCTGCAGGTCCATATCTAGATAATCCTGGAAATACACTAGAATCCCTAACAGGTCGCGATGTTGAGGAGGTCTCAACAGCGTTTACACCGATTCTCCAACTTAAAACTACACTTCGATTTATTAGCCAGAAGTCGAAAATAAACCGCGAGTTGGAACTGGAAATTCATAGCCCCTCTGGAGATACGATGAGCATCCGGGTTCCAGAACCAGAAAGTATGACTTATTCCGAAGTCAAAGGTAATAAGAAAAAATCACTCCGAAAAATAATCGAAACCTTCGGAAAAGATACTAAGAACTTGATCTACTCTGCTAGGAAAGACTATGCCGAAGATCGAGCAAGGCATATCGCTAGTTTTCGGGATACACAGCCGGTTGAGGCATCAGTTCAGGATTTGATTGATTTTCTTTCCGATGCAATTCACAAAGAATACTCGCTGATCGAATGTCTTGAAAAAGGAGTTGCATATCACCACGGAATGGTTCCGAAGATTGCAAGAGAAGAAATTGAACAGATTTACGATAACTCTGCATTTCTGGATACAATCATAACAACCCCAACACTAATGCAGGGGGTAAATCTTCCTGCTGAAAAGATTTTCTTGGTGAGTGCAAACCGAGGGCGCGAAAAACTCTCTGACTTCGAATTCAATAATCTTATTGGACGTGTTGGTCGATTAGACACCAAGCTCTACGGTTCTATTTATTGTATTGAAACAGAAGGCGATGAGTGGGCGGACGACAAGTTGGGTAATGACGAAAAAAAGGAAATTGAGTCTGCCACATCTAAGGCCACAAATAACGCCAAGCAATTGATCGATGCCCTCCAACGGGACGACCTCAGTCAAATTGATGACGATGCTATTAGGTATACATCAATTCTGCTCCGTGGTCGGTACTTGAAGGATCAAGATACTGTAGCTGCGTATCTACAAAACAAAGGTTTCGACAAAGAAAATATTCAAGCTGCTGAGGAAGCCCTCCAATCAACGTTAGTGAACGTTGAGATACCCGAGTCGGTTTTGCGAAAAAACCCAACGGTTGACCCAATCAAACAAAATACTCTCTATCAAAATCTCCAGCAGAACCCGGATCCTTGGATCGTGGCTCCAAACCGCCACGAATATTCATATGAACAATTTGAGAGCGTAACCAGTCGACTCAACTCGATTTTCAAGTTTACGAATGATCCCGAAATGGGGATCGAGACCGAAGTTCGAGAAACGGAAAACTGGGGGCTTGGCCCAATCATATATGCCGGTAACGAGTGGCTGAGGGGTTACAATTATAACACCATCATCACTGGTCGGCAGGAATCAGAAGCAGTTAACGATGGAGATATTAATACGTCGATTCGGAAGGCGCTTCAAACCGTACGGACAGATATCCGATTTGTTCTCGTGAAGTATTATGGGATATTGACAACACTACTCGAACACGGAGATATAGAAGCCCCAGACTGGATGCTGCGGTTTGATCAGATGCTTGAGATGGGTTCTATGCGCTACAATCAAATTAGACTCATGTCGATGGGTGTAGACCGATCTGTGGCGGTCAGTCTCAGGATCCCAGAAGATGTAGATGACGCGGTAGGCTATTTGAACGAAAATCGCGGGAATATCGCCCCGTTCTATAAGCGGCATCTCAAGAACCAAGGAATCCTCTGAATAAACTGGGTTCACACGGGAACGCTGGTCCGAATGTGGTCAATTTAAAAGCCAGAGTACGGCGACCACGACGATCGCGAAAGCGAGAATGGGAAGCAGGTACTGACGGAGTAAAGCAACCGGTGCGAGAAGCACTGCCCGTAGTATGTGATAGACGCGCCGAGTCGTCGCCGCTGTGGTCGGCATCGGGACACGGGCGGCCTACTACGCGGTTCGGCGCGTTCGGTACCCGCTAAGTGAGCTAGAGTCGGCCGAACGAGCGCCGTCGCAGGTCCAGATCCGGGCCTATCGGCTCTGGCAGCCAGCGGTGACGAACGTACTACGCCCGGGTCAACGCTGTCGAAGTGGCCCACGAGGGAGCCACCGCCCTGACCGACGCCGTCTGTGCGGTCGCGGCGGATCGCTTTGCCGACGGCGAGACTGATCCGTCCGTTGAGCGTGCGTTCGCCGAGGACTTGCTGCGGTTTGGCATCATCAACGTGGCTGAGACGCGACGGAAGCTCGAAAAGAAGGTCGAGGAGGCGGCCGAGGGGCGGATGCGCAAGCACAGCTGGCAGTATCCCCGCGAGAAACTCGAAACGGGTGTCCTGCAGCGGATTCCAGAGAGGATGTTTTCGACGAGAAGCGAGTGCGCGGCGAGTGGATCACCCGCGACGACTACCTCGTGTTGCGAGGATAGCGATGGCCGGCCTGTTTTTTTTTGTCGCACCGATAGCGCTTGGATTCGTGTCGCAAGCGAGCGGCGTAGTGTCTTCCACCAACCCGTATTCTATGATGAGAAGTGTTGGGCGACATAGCCAACTACCAACCCGTGAAGACTTGGTACAAGCCAATCGAACCAGCGATGGCGGCAGCTGCGAGTAACGCCGGAGATAATCTGTTCATGTCGAGCACAGGCCCATTAACACCTCCAACACTAAACAGAGCTGCTAATACTACCCCTACGATTGCGAATCCTATGGCCTGATTTCCAAGCGACACAGGTTGTTTAATCGATTACTGGCACATAATACGTATGCAGAGTGATTGATAGTACGCTGGGGTAACCAACATGGGGGTTGTTTTGACGGTTATGTTGGTTAGCGGTTGAAATCACAGTGATGGCGGTGCTCTTTGCGGCTCACTCGCTTTGGAGTTCGTTTGTCTGCTACCAGCGCGTTCAGCACACGGCGGTCAACATCGGCCAGAACTTGCTCGTGCATGGAATGTGTGTGGTATTGACATGTGTTCAGGCGGTGGCATTAATAATCTTCTTCTTCATCGGCCGCAGCTTGGTAAATGTATTTTCTGGAACCTTGTCTCCCAATAGGTCCATCGTTTGCGAGTTCGTAAATAATATCACCCCATTTCTCAGGAGGGACATCGCTCTGTGGATCCTCAACGAGGAAATCACCCGGACCTTTAGGATACTCAGCATCAAGTTCTGCGAGCGCTTTGTAAAAATCAATCAACATCGGGACAGCATATTCGTTCCCGTCAGCAACAACATGGTGTGCGAGTTCTTTCAGTTCCGAGTTAGCAGGAAGGTCAACTGTTTCATCTGCCATATATTGTTATTTGATTGGTATTATAAGATACTGACGGACTGGTAAGTAAACAAACTCACTTAGCGTCTGATAAATTGTTGAAACCGGACAGGGTCGGGTATTATTTATTCTGTATCCGTATTCCGACACATGGCTATTATCAGCTCTGTTGAATTGGAACCTGGGACAACCTATACAGCTTCTGAGCTTCGGGACATCTTCGATAAAAGCCGCGCCGGTAGGGGAATTGAAACACTCTACGACGACAATGATAACCGGTTTATTAGACTATTTTCCAAGGAAGAGAGCGAGTACGGAGACGATTTGGATGCTGATCCAATGCGATACGTCGGTGAGAAAGATTTCAGTAATCCTGCTGGAGATCAGGTACTAAATCGAGGGAATGGACTTCTTGCGGAGAGTCAAGATCACGACTGGCCGATCTTTCTTTTTGAGAAGGTCTCAGAGAATCCAGTCAAACACTTCTACCACGGCCGTGTCCGAGTCGTCAACTACGACCACAACTATCGGCCGAATAAAGACAAACGAGAATACGACTTCTATCTCAAACTAATCCAGGATGACGCCTCGACAACTGCTTCGAGGACGAGTGGATCTGACGACGATCTCGCTCCAGGAGAACTACGCGACGTCAATCCGATAAACCGCGAGGTACCAGAGTCAGAAGAAGAGATCTCTTACACGTCAAACAAAGAATCTCAAGCTGCAGCTACCAATGAGCATGAGGACACTGTTGCGGAACTGCGTGATACGTTAGAAGCAGTTCAATGGGAGTGCCACGAAACCGATGAAACAGATCTATTGGCGCTGGCTGATTCAAAAGCTCTAGTCATCGAAGTCAAATCGGTCAGTGACTCAAATGAACGGAAGCAGATACGGAAGGCACTCGGCCAAGTTCTGGAGAACGGTTATCGAGACGTACAGAATAGGGGATTAGGAGATAGAGAATTGATTCTGTCCATTGTGTTCAGCGAAACTCCGTCAGATCAGTTCTCTGGATATTTCGACTTCTTACAGTCAAGGGGTATCGAGATTCTGTGGAGAGAAGAGGGCCAAATCAAAGGACTCCCTGAATCTACAGATCAGATACTCGAATAGGCATCCGCTTCTGCGTGTATACTTGGACACACATGCTGTGTGATCAATAGCGATGCCTCGATGGAGTACGGGCGGAGCGTCGGTCGATAAACGACCAACCGACATACTACACTACAGATGGGATTCAAAAATATATTTTGCGAAATATATTTAAAATATAAAAACGTACATATTAACGCGAAAGAGAAGACGATTCCAAGTACTACCGTGCGTGCCCAACCCCAGTCTTGCTAGGCTTCGGTGGTTCAAATCCACCCGGGGGCTTCACCGTGGGAGGAATGGCTGGGTCAAAGGTATCGCTAGCAAACTAACGGAGTCTCTGAAAGAAATTATGGTAGGAACAATAACCACTGGAATCTGCAGTATAGTGATGGGAACAAACGGCATAACGCTCGGACTCGTAATGAGCACCCTATCGGTGTTGTATGTCGTAATGCAGCCAGCCTCCGAATCTCCTGCGGACGCTTCGCATTGAGTCCCAACTATACCTGAATTGCTCCCTCCTCGATGTGGTAGACGCTGACTTTCTCGTCTTCGGCCCATCCACGGAGGAAATGCTGTGGGACGTAGTGTTGGTTCTTGTACTCTGGCATTTAATTGGCCGTCGTATTTTCGGTAGTGCCTCCAGCGTCCTCTCTGCCTAGCTTACGTGGCCCCTCAATATGGTCTTGGTCGTGATCTGTTTTAACGCTTCGTTCAAAAACAATGATAAAGCCGCTTCGTTGAAATCCTCCGTTCCGTGCGCACGCTTACCGATCAATCATTTCGGGAGAGAATCCAAGCAACAAACAACTGTCGGGAAGCGGAACTGGGTTAGCTAACCAACACTCAAGACTGCACCCAATTGCGTTGGTTAGCGCCCTACTCGCCTATACCGTCGCCGCTACGTGCTGATACCCGGCCTGCGACGGCGTCGGCTGTAACGTCAACTCAGCCAACGCCAACTCCCGAAGTACCTCCGGCGGCACACCCTCAACATCCTTGAGCACGGCATCAAGCGTCCACTCACCATACTGACTCGCGCTTGGCGAAAGCACATCAACCGACTCAGTCGCTACTTCCTCACGAATCGCCTGAGCAGCACGCCGAACCCGCCGCCGTTCTTCCACGGTACACCTCACGCCTCAACACCTCGGACAAGATCCCCAACCAGCGACCCACCGACGTGCGGCCCGATATTCCACCCTCGTTCGCCACGATTATATTCGCACCACTGTGAAACCGTCTCGGAGGGCATCTCCGACAATTCCACTTTCTCAGCGTCACCATCGACCGAGACAACGGCCACGGCAAATTCATAGCTGTCCCAGTAGTGGGCTGCACCCTCGGCATCAACGCCGAGAAAGAGCGGACGGCCCTGGGTGAGTAGTTCGCGTGCGGTACGTTCTTGTGGATTGCGTAGTTGCCATTGGTTCTTGTGGGAACCACGCGCCTCGGTGCTCCAACACCGGGGCGATTTCGAAAGAAATCGACCAGCGGTGCGTGTGTTCCTATCTAATCTGTTGTGGCGACACACCAATAAAACTATTGTTCTGATACAACAATAGTCGGTTAGACACCTATGTCTACGAAAGGTCCGGAACCAACGGTCAGTGATACCGAGCTAATCGAGGCGATCGATCGAACTAACAGACCATTCGCAACAGCTGGAGAAGTTGCTGAATTGGTCGATTTATCCAACTGGCGAGTGCGTCAGCGGCTGGAGAGACTTGACGAACAGAATAAGATCAACCGTTCACGGATTGGTGGCGGGCCGTTTATTTATTGGCTCGATGGCTCATTTTCGGACGAATCCAGATAGCGACGCCCGTTGTCAGTGAGCCACCATGCCCTAGCATTTCCAATTTTATCCGATTCAATCAGTCTCTCTTCCTCTAATCGACTGAGTCTTTTTGACGCCGCCTGTTGGCTGATCCCAACCATATCTGCTATCTCCGTCGTCCCGAGAGCTGGTTTGTAGGCCATATGCATGGATCTAAGCAGCTCTTCATCAGAGACAGTCGGGTCTGGCCCACGACGGTTGGTCACATCCTATCTGTGTCTCTCCTCGGTAAAAGGGATATTTGTTCTAAAACCATTGTGTCTACACAACCTATAAGTGGGCCCAACTGCCTTGGTTATCATATACGCCGCTGACCGAAGCGGAGGCTTCGAGGCAGCGTCGCATCGAACCCATGACCACACGGATGCTCACCCACGAAGAGTCGCATCGCTCGCCAGCCTCGATTTCCGGTCATTCGGAAACCACCAGACTGCGGTACTTTCGCCCACTTCCATTCATCTTCCGTTCGCGCGCGTCCCAGACCCTTTCCATGTCTTGTCCCAGTTTGAGCCAGATGCATCCCACCGGAGGCCACCAATGACGACCTACCACGCCCTGTTGGGCTTCCAGCGCGACCTGCTGGAAGCCATCGCCGCCCTCGAGAACGATCCCTACGGTCTCGTACTGAAAGCGTACCTCGACGAGCGTTACGCCGAGCCGATCAACCACAGCCGACTCTACCAGAATCTCGGCACAATCGCTGAACAGGACCTGATCAACCGCGACGAACTCGACGCCCGGACGAATGTGGATCTGTTGACCGACGCTGGCAGACACCTCGTTCGACGTCAGGCCGACACACTTCCAAACCTGTGTGACCTGCCACGACTCGTCGTTGAAGGGGGTGCGCAGTAATGTCTCTGCAGTTAGCGCAGCAGCATGGAAAAGCGGCGGAATACCGGGACACAGTCGGTCGATGCTGTCAGAGGCACACGGTCACTGGGCAGGTGATTACCGACTGGTACCCTAGCATAATAAATAGACACTTTGTACATAATCGTTGCTATCAGGGCGCCTCTTACAGTTTGATCCGTGGAGTGGGCCACCGCCGAACCCGGCGGCAGACCCTATTGGGTGCCCCTGACAACATCCACGACAACAGGTCCCCAGCCCCAAGCCAATCGATGAATTGGGGGTGGATTGGAGAGCGATTGACCGAGGGCCGGAACCTAACCGACCAGTATAAAACCGGTATCAAAAACGTTTGTGATTCAGGGTTACAGTCGGTCAATCTGGTGAGGGCCGAATGCCCTCCATTTTGCTCCCAGGAGGCGGGCCGATGACTCCCCGGCCGACCGTCGGCGAGATTGTCGCAGTCACGACCATCGACAGTGACCCACTGCTACTGGCCTGTCACCTCTACGACGATCACATCACAGGCGTGTTGCTGGCGGACCTCCCAACAGAGCCGCTCCGACGGCTGCAAGCGTCCGATCCGGACACAGCCACACGTCGACAGGTGGCTCAGACACTTGGTCGGACTGATGACCGCATGCCGTTCACGGTCCCACACACAGACTACGCACTGGTTGAACGCGACAGCAGCCGTCCTCACCCTTTCGCAGGAGGTGAGAACTGATGGCCCATGCTGACCCTTCGTCGGCACTTGCGACCGATACAGCGCCCCCAGACACGACCCAGCGGCGACTCCCCCACGTGGTCGGCGACCGAACCCACGAAGTTGCTATCGAGCGCCGGGCGGTGCTCAAAGAATGACCGGCCATAGCACTCACTCCAGCGTCGACCACGACTGCAGCCCTCCCACCAGTGGGCGTGTCCCGGTACCGGTGAACCCAGTGCCACGCTGGCCCGGACGGCGACAGTCCATCCATATCGCTAGTCACCGCCAGCGCGGTGCCACGACACAAATTCACTAGCCGGAGCGGGGTTGCCACGAGCCAACTGCCACGTCCAGAGAGCGCCAGCCACGTCACCAAGAGCCCGTGCTGTGGTCAGCCCCGCTCGGTTCGATTCCGGGCACGGGTCCTGTGGTCACGATGCCACGACACCCAACCGCCGACGACGGCACCGAGAGTACAGCCACCGATCAAGCGCTCGCCGATGCACTCGACATGGACCTCGGACAAGATGACACGGATACCGATGAACTACAGTCCCTCTTCGCCCAACTCGACGACGAAGTGTCACCCCCTGTTTCGAGTGTTCTTGAGCTATTGGTCGCAACCATCGATGACCTCCAGAAACGCGTCACCGAACTAGAGGACGAACTTGAACAGACCCATGACGTTGCCACCACCGCGGTCGGCGACGCCGCCACGAACGAACAGCGTCTCGAAGACCTCGAAACCCAGCAGGAGACGACTCACGACGTTGCCAAGAGTGCTATCGCCAAAGCCCAGCAACTCGACGCCGAGACCGACCACCAGGAAGACGCCGAGCAGCTACCCGAAGGGATCGAACCCAGTAGCTCGCCGCTGGATTTCTTCGCGAACTGCCGCCAATCAAAGGTCAAGACAATGTTCGTCGAGCGGTCGAATCGCCAGAACACCTACCGCGCGATCACCGTTGCCAAGCGCTGGCCGGAGTTTGCCACGAAGCGAACCGACGGTAGCGGCGTGTTCATGACCAAAGCTGACCTGCAAACAGCCCTGACCGCCGAACTCGGGAAGGAACCACATCGCCAGACAATCAAGCGTGTCTGGGAGAAGTTAGTCGAGATCGGCGGCGACGATATCGTCGAGAAGATTCGACAGGTCGGCCGGGACCAGACACAGACAGAGATCCTCGCAATGGATATGGAGACCGCCGAAGGCTTGCTTGAGAAACGCTATATCGGCCTCGATTTGCTGGAGCATAGCGACCACAAAGCCACGACGGGTGGCGTCACACCCGTTGTGGTGGAGTCCGCACCCTAACCCTGTGACACGCACCGACTACGACGTGAGTCGGCACTGAACCGACGCTGCTGGACGCGGTGGCACGTGCCCTGCCACTGCCGACGCCGCTGTCTGCTAGCTGCAGGAACCGGGAGCGACCCCCTGTTGTCAGGCGTGTAGTGAGTAATCGTAACACGAACGGAGCAACCACAGCGATTCCAGCCCTCACAACGGGTGTGACGGCAAAAGTCCAGCAAGCTCTGGCGATTGCTTCATTAGAATGGATTGTTCGGCGTCTCTAGCCGCGCTATATCATTGACCGCGTCAAAGTCATCATCGAACGAATACAGATATTCAATCCCTTCTCGCTGCATGTACGCGACAATAGTTGCGTCACCGAGGGAGAGTCGGTCGTACGTTTCAAACAGCCCGAGGGCGTTGGTAAAATCCTTCTGTGCTGCGTGGAGGATCTCAAACCCCGCAGACCGGTTGAGCCGCTCGTACGTCTCGACAGCCGTCTGCTGGTGCTTTCGATTGTGTATCCAATTGAGTGTTTCAAGGGCGACGTAGTTTGTTACATGTCCTGTCGGTAGTTCACCGTGATCCATCCCACGAACGATCTCCATGGCGGTACCGTGGTGCTGATCATCGGCATCTGCCATCCCTATGAGGACACCTGTATCCACAGCTGCAACTGCCATCAGTTATCTCCCGTAAAGCCAGACTTGTCCTCATGACCAGCGATGTCATGCGTTTCTTTGCCGTCGCCACCCATCGAGACGGGCTCAAAATCATCGAAGGCACCGTAGTGTTGCTTGACAACCTCGACGACGAGCGTCCCATCATCGTCAGTGTCCCAGCGGAGCTTATCACCCGGCTCTATATCGAGCCGACGGCGTAGCGATGCCGGAATGGTAACCATTCCTCGGTCACTAACTTTGGTCTCTTCAGGAGCGTCGTCTGTTGCCATACTCAATTATACCGCCGCGTAGGCCATACATGTTGCGCCACATGTGCCTCTGAATGAGTCACGAAAACTAGCCAATCAGTCACGCCAGAAAATGCTCATCACCTGCAGTGGCGGTCGAAAAAATGTGCTGGTGACACTGTCTGCCGATTACCGCCGTATTATCTGTTCGTCGACGGACTGCTGTTCAGTGTTCATGATGGGAACCCCTCACCCAATTGGGGCTCACAAAACGAGGGGCGAGTCTCCCCCCATCAGACTAGGACTGCTCTAGCGGCTCG
This sequence comes from Haloarcula sp. CBA1115, assembly GCF_000827835.1. Classification (NCBI taxonomy): domain Archaea; kingdom Methanobacteriati; phylum Methanobacteriota; class Halobacteria; order Halobacteriales; family Haloarculaceae; genus Haloarcula; species Haloarcula sp. CBA1115. The sequence continues at coordinate 96,001 of NZ_CP010533.1, forward strand.
ACCCATTCGGGAGCAGCATCGTGGGTGCCGCCGTAGATCGAGTTCTCGGGATACTGGTCGTCGTCAACCTCGACAGCAACGATCACGTCGCCGCCGGAGCGTGAGATACCAGAGACGGTGCCAATGACCTCATCGAGTGGGCTGCTGCCGTCTGTCCAGTCGACTCGGACGCGGTCACCGCGGCCGAATCCATACTTCTCGAACGAAGGCTCTGTAGTACTCATGATCTCCTCCGGCTACAAGGAGACACAAAATCGCTTGCAGGCAGCCAGAGCGCTGATGTCTTTCGCCAAGATAAGATGGGTAATGACCGAGTTCCGGGTTCGGAAACCCGATGGCTGGACAACCGTTTCGTTTCCCGACGCAGTCGACTCAATCTCGGTCGTTGGCGGCAAAGTTGACGGCCAGTTGTGCCTGACCCTCTCCGGTGAGCGGGAAGACGGTCCCCGTATCGTCGAAACCGGTGTCCTCGACGTCGACGAAAGCGATGAGCATCTGCTGGAGAATACAGTGCCCCGGACTGAGGATGGGATGAGTGTCGTTTTGGCTCACTTATTGTCAGACTGACTACAATCTCAACAGTGGGGATTACCGTTCCCACGGGAAGAAGCCATTCCGCTCGCGATAGGCACTGATCTGGTCCTGAAACTCTTGTTCCCGGAAGTCTGGCTCGTCGCCGTGGATATCTTCGGGAGAGACGCCGTCGGGAAGATGCTCATAGCCCGTGATGTCCTCCGTGTCATCCTCCTGCTCGGGCTCGTGGCGGTGCTGTCCACACTCCCTGCAGGTCCAGATTAGCCGGTCAAGATGTGAGTGGCACTCGAAGCCATCGAGCCCGTGAGATTCGTGTCCTGTCACGGCGCCACACTGGCGACAGTAGAACCCGATTCCGACTATCTCCGGTTCGGCTCTTGCCTGATGGCGCTGTACGACACCGGGAACAAGCCAGTACGTGCCGTCGTCCTGGCGGAACTCATCCGTGAGCTGCTGGAACTCCGAGCGGTCGGTGACTGGTGACCCGTCCTCAAGATAGATCCGTGGCTGGACGTCGTCCCCGTCCCAATCAGTCTGTTCATCGGCTGTCTCCAAGAGCGCCTGTCCGGGTTCCTCGTCGAGCGTGGTTTCGGTCGGAAGCTTGGGCCACCCCTTGGTGAGATTGGTGGCTGGCTCGGTCCCGAACGCTGCACGGCACTTCACCGTTCCGTGAGAGGTGTCCTCGCCGCTCGCGATACTATCGGACACCGAAAAGGCCGCAGCGCCGAGGGCTCGTGCGTGGAAGGTAGTGTTTGCCTCGACGAGCGCGAGCACGACCCGACCGAACGTCCACTCCCCGAGTGGGCTGCTATCCTGATCGTCTGAAGGAATCTCTGAGATGCCGGTTTGAGCGCAGAACGGACACTGGCGTTCACCACGGGGAATATCCTGTCCACAGGTCCGACAGATGCGAGTATCATCCTCTGTACGGTCGGGATACTTGGTGGATTCGAGGACCCGTTCTCGTCCGTTCCCCCTCGTTTCAGGGTCGGAACTTGCTGCACCGCGGATATCAGCAGGGTCGTACTCAGGATTTCGGTCAGTCACACGCTTGGTTGCGTTCGTCATGGTATTTAAACTCCAGCCCCGAGGGAAGCACAAACCGACAGAGAGCGAGAGTCTTGCCTGATCCAGTGAAACAGCTGTCGACCTGATGATGTTGTCACTGGTTGCCGTGCAAGATGTAGAGGGTGTAGTCAGCACGCTGAGGCGCTTTATATCCGGTCACTGGTGATGAAATGGAGAACTGGAACAGGAGCCGGCAGCAACGGAGCCGATATGAACAGACCAGAGGACTAAGCTAGTCGTTGTCGCGATTTTTGAAATAATAGGTGAAGACTCCGAAAGCCAACCCCCCTGCTGCCCCCGGAATCGCAGCAGAAATCACACTACCGTCCCCGAGAAGCGCATCTATCGAAACCCACAGCAATATCCAAACGACGACGCTCATCGGAATATATAGCCACGAATTCGTTAATCGACTCCGTACGCTTTCAGCCATCTTTTCGCTCTCACTCCGCTTGTTACGTAGTTCTTCTGTATGTGTGGTGACTCGTCAAAGTCTTTCAGTTGGAAACTGGTGACCGACTTGCGCTGTGCATCTTGCACAGCCCGATCTACCAACCCCGAGACAGATACCAGTGTTTCGCTGTCTTTGGTAAGAGCCGAGACCAAGACAGGACGAGTTGGCTACTCGTCGCCCCGTGCTGTCCGTCACTTCTGCCATGAACGTGTCTGTTGAGGTGTCCAGATCGTACTGGTTGATGAGTTCGAGGGCAGCTAGTGCTGCGCCTGTGTCTGCGAGGTCTGCGGCGAGCAACTGTTTGAGACGAAGGGCAGCCTTGTCGGCACGGTCGGAATCTGAACCACGCATCTGGGAAAACTCCATGAAGATACGTCGCCAGGCGGTCGCCGAGCCGGTCACCGTGAGATTCCAGTCCGAGGCTTGAAACCTTGAGGACGACTGCCGGCGGTAGTGTCCTTCAAGTCTGTCGAGCAAGTCGTCGATGATCGTGCCCTTCTCAACGGTCTGTCCGTGTTTGACGTAGTCCGGGTCGATGAGATCCCGCCACTCGTCGATGGAGTCGATCTCGTACTCGACAGCTAGCTCAACCGGGGCTGTTTCGAGACAGTCGGCTTTCGAAGTTTCGTCGACGCGCCGAAGTCGGTTTGCAGTACCTTCGGCTTGGACTGTGAGTTCTGGAAACTGCGCTTCGGTGGATTTGGTTTCTGGGTGCTGTTCTCCGTTCTGACCGCTTTTGGTGGTCTTCGATGCCATGGTATAGTCAGGGGCGCTCTCACTGAAACGCCCCTCACCTGACCGGGGCGAAAAAATGGGTCCCATGCCTGTGATACCAATCGTTGAATATAGTCTCTTCACCTGTGAAAGCGAGTGAACCAGCTGCAAGGTAGACCTGCGTATCATGCATAGTGTGCCTTTCAAGCACAGACCACTTGATGCGGTATGTGCGGCTGATGATGTGCCGCTAGCTCATCTATTGCTGTCCGGAGCAAAAGCTCCGGTCTCGTGACAGAGGGCACACGGATTTGTGTCCGAACGTAACGCTTCCTCGACCGAGTCATATATGTCTTCCGAGGTGATAGTCGGCACGTTCCCTGAGGCGAGGCCACAGACGGACTCGAAGCGATTTTCTCCATCCTCATGAACCCGCTCACAGGCGTGAACAGCCGCCCAGACATCCTGTACGCGGTGGACGTAGTAGAAGTCAATATCTTGTGGAGTCAGGTCACTTGGCCGGCCCATCAGTCGCACGTCGTCGTCGGCTTACAAAATGGTTCTGGCGAGGAGAGCGATACGAGTGTAAAAACTGTATTCATAGGACTGAGGGCTCAAAGTGGCCTATTGCGTCACGGCAGACTCACCCTCTGTACTGACCGATTCACGGCTTGTGTGAGAAGTCGATGCTTTCGAAGTCACATAGTTTCAACCCGACTGAGCACAGCCACCGTTCAGTGGCACTACGTAGCTACCGCTATATTTATTGTAAAATATATTATAATTACTCCGAGTCGTACAAGATACAGGGCGCATATCGGTCATAGCTGATGGTGAAATCGCGCAACATAGAGGGAAAAATGATACTGGTAATTACTAAGTGTATTGATTGTATGACTAATAACAGATGGGGCTGAATCGACAAGCTATTGAGGATAAAATTAGAGTACACGGAATTAAAGCTGCGCTTATCGGTGGTGTCTTCACCATAGCCGTGTTCGGGTTTACGTATCTTCTCCCATTCCCATTTTCCCGTACGATTTCGTTCATTGGCGTAGCATTTAGTCTCTCGACGGGAAGTGCCAGTACATATCTTAGTTATCAAACTGAGCAGCGGGAACGCGACAATGAAGAATTCGGAAGGGCTGCGAAAGCGGTTGAAGAGGAGCGTGAAGCACGTGATGAACGAGATGAAGCACAGGCGGATCTCCGTGAGTATCAGCGGATGATTCGTATCCTCGAGGACCGTGATGTGGATTTGGCAAAGCTCATCGATAATCAGACTGAATCAAGCCAGATTGCACTTCTCGTATTCCGTGACCAAGAGGCCCCAGAAGACCACGACTACTACCAAACTGAGAACGAAAATAATCAAAATAAGTTCCTCAGGTACCGCACAATGGAGGAGTACGGTGGAGACACAATTTCCTCATTTACTTGGATGCTGCCACCGAGTGTCGTCGCTGAAGAAGGTCTTGAAGATGCGACTCGTAACGAACTGAAGCAGTGGTTCCTTGAGAATATTTACGACTATTATGGTGATGAGGAGTTCCAAGCAAACGTTTTGATGATGGGTTTGATGGATGTGAGTTCCATCTTCTCTATCACAAAGGAGGCAACGAAGCTTGGAAAATTCGCCGAGAATCTCATTGAATATGACGACGGGTTTACCGAGGAAGATTTCTATGAAGCGTTGGCAGAGGAGCGTGTGAACATGCTGGAAGAAGTAAAATCGGGTCGACTTGTTTTTTTCCTCCCTGATAGTCTGAGCAAAGACACCGTGGATGTTATTCGTAACCACAGTGAAGTTGTCAAGTCAGATCTGACTGATGGCGGACTACGAGAGCTAGCTGCCGAAGAAAGCGTTAAACCGCTGACTGAGGGTTTCCAGAAACTTGATGTCCCACAGCCGGAGGAGTTAGCTAGTGAGGTCGTTGAAGAAGCTCAAATGTGGAAAAAGAAAATCAGTGAGGCCTAATATTTATTTTTAATTGAGGTTATCGATACACTTTCTGTACTGACCGCTGGAGCAACCTACACTTCGAGTCGTTCCATCGGCTCAACCTCGAAAGTCAGCAGATGGGACCGGAGACGGGCATAGGCCCCGTCGCCGTCAGTCGTCACACAGTACCGATTTGGCCTCGCCTCGCGAGGATTGCCATCGTTCTCTTTCCATTCCTCCAGCGTGAACTCAAGCGTCTTCAACTCGCTGTCAGCGCCCTCAAAGACGGCTGCGACCGACGGTGTTCCGTGATTGTCAGCGATGTAGGCCACCCTGACAGCGTCGTGGTCGGCGTCAAGTTTCATCCACCCATCGAGTTCCTCCGGCGGGTCCTCAGCAAACTGCTCGATCTCACGCTGTGTCAGTTCGGCCTCTGCTGCGTCCCGCCACGCTTGCTTGATATCATCGGCTTGAGACTGCTCAATATCTTGGAGGACGTCGGTGTCGATACAGTCCGCAGCCCAGGCAAGCACTGTCTTGGCTTTCTTGTGCTTTTCCTCGGGCTCGCCGTTTAGCTGGCCGAAGTTCATCTCCTGTGGGGACATCAAGAGAACTGACGACCGCCAGTGGCCGGGGTCAGCGTCGCGATCTTCATCGGCATCGGGAGCCCACGATTCCATTGAGGTCCTGACTTCCTCGTGATGACTGAAGCCAGTACGGACGCCGCCGGCACGCAGGATGCGTTCCGCGAGGTCGATGGTTCGCTCACGCTCGTCAGCAGGCGCTTCGTCTGGACGGTCAACGTCGGTGTAGAATGGCAAGCCGACGTTGTCGATGATCGTCTGTTCGTAGTTTGGACTGAGTGGCGGTTCCTCGACGAAGATCGGATCGAACGGTGGTTTGGCTGTAGGCAACATACTGGAAAGCCTCCAGCCAGTGAGGCAGCACAAAATCGCTCTGAGGCGGCGTCAGGTCGAGAGGTACTGGTCGGCAGTGTCATCGTGGTTCGCTTCTAGAGCGTCCCAGTCAGCCATCGAATCGTACTCTGGGCGGATCTCACCGTCCAAGAGCATGTCGTCGGCGAAGGCTTGGACTTGTTCGTCGACGGGTGCGGCCTGCAGGTCGCGCTCCTGGACGATGAACTGGATGCCGCAGAACGTGCGCCCGTCTGCTGCAAGCTGCCAGAGCATGAGCTTTCGATTCTGATGGGTTGCGAGTTCGGTCAGCAATGCGTCGTCTGTTGGATTGGACATCGTTTGGAGCCTCCACGCAAGAGGGGTGCATAAAATGAACATTGTAGATAAGGTGAAGTAGCAGTACAGTGTTTGAAAAGGGCATTAAGTGGAATTACGCTAAGTACGAACGGATAAGATTATGACTCTCGCAGGTGGCATTTGGCTTGACAGGATGTACGATGTGAATAGCTTCAAGCGCGACATGATGGTCGTTATCGCAGGTATGGACAGTCCGATGGGGACAGAATTGACCGCAGAACTGCAGGAGTACTACTCTGAGGAAATCACAGTAGGACGTGTCTATCCACAGCTGGATGATCTGGTCGAAAAGGGACTTATCAAAAAGAAGGCTAAGAACGGACGAGAGAACGAATATCAGTTGACGAGGCGTGGTGTGCGAGATCTTCAAGCCCATCGGGAATGGGAAGACGAGTACTTGGCTCCGATTGATGAGCTATCTGCATAGTAACGTTCTAGAATGTAGGCTATACCTATAGGCTACAGCTACAGGCTATGAATCAAATCGTGGTTGTTTGACGCTCTTCAACAGCCTCTCTGAGGTCATACATGACGCTGTCGGTGCCCTCTTGAAGACCGACACGCACGGCTAGCCTGATAATGGCACTTCGGCTCTCGTCTGTTAGACCAGACTCTCCATCATACGCCTCGCGCAACTGATCAAAGACATCCTCCATTTGGTCACTCTCATCAAGTGCTTGCAGGACGGCAGCGAGCGTCGGGTCATATGCAGTGACCGTCTCAGATAAGTCTCCATCTTCAGCTGAGTCAAGCGCGCCAACAAGAATATCAACGAAAGAACTCTGCTCCTGTGGATCATCTCGATCCAAGCGATTACCGGTTGACTCCTCCTCGCGCAGTTCACCTAATCTCTCGTCAATGTCGTCATCAGTCATTGTTTTTCTCCAAGTCGGTAGTACAGCTCTTCGGCGTTTGTGAGGAATGCATCACGCGCGTCTTTCCCAGTCTTTAGGAGGCTATCTTCATCGAGATCAAACAACGTTTGACCCGCTTCAGTGACGGTCCGAATCTGTTGTGAGTCAACGACAAATTCTGGAGCCACAAGATCCGCGAACTCTTTCTCGAACCGTTCCAGCAGGTCGGCATGGAGCGTAGTCCGTCTGTCGAACAGATTTGGAATAATCATTCTTAATTGTACGTCTTGTCCATAGTTCGAGCGAATCTGTTCGAGATCATTTTCAAGCGAGCGCGCTTGCTTCAGCTCGAAGCTACCCATACTAACTGGTGCCACAACATTTTGAGCCGCCCAAAGGCCATTATAGGTGATATTGTTAGCGAGCCCCGGCATATCCAGCAGTACCACATCCCATCGCTCAAGTGGATCTACAAATTCGTCTAGGAACGTCCGGAGTCGGTTGTACCGCTCGTCCACGTCATCAATATTACCCAAGTCAGCATCAAGTCCGTCAAGATCTGGATGTGCCGGAATAAGGTCGATACCGGCGTTAGTCTGGTAGACTAGACGGTCAACTGCTTCCTTATCACCTACCATATCTGCTACGTCGCGCCACCGGCTCCCCATCGTTGTCGCGATGTTTGGGAAGTCATCCTCATTCCCAATGTCAGTGTGGACTTCTTCGAGAATACCGAGTGCATCGGCGCAGTCTCCTTGTTTCCCAGCTAAGTCCACAACGAGCACACTGTGACCAAGTTCATTGAGTGCAGTGCCTAGATGGACGGCGCTTGTTGTCTTTCCGGTACCACCTTTGTCGAGGTACAGTGCTGCACGCAATGTTTCAGACATCGCCACCACCCTGTAGGTGTACCATATAGATATATCCTATAGGTCAATGGTATATAAATCTCAGTCAGACATTTGAAGAGTGAGTGACGGGGCAAGTCTGTTGCATATCTATACAGAATTTCGTTTCGGAACGAGCTGAACTAAAGGGCTTTTCGGACTATAGAGCATCTATCGCGTTGATTCCTATTTGAAAGACACAACCTCGGAGGATGATTTTGATGTGTACCTTAGTTTCACCAATGAGGATATCGTATCTATTAGTAGTCAGACTCCTTCGAGTTTTATTGTACTGCCGACGCCTGCTGGTTCGAAGATCTCTGGAAGGCGTTCATTGAGAATCCCCATCGCTGCTGTTCCTGTACAGTGGGCACTGACGAGTAAATCGAGTTTCCCCGCCAGCCAGTCAGCTATCGTGTGAATTTCCTCGGAATCCACGGCGATGAGGTGTGTGCCACCGATTATGTATCGGACGTCCCCGTTACAGACCGACTCCGCGTGCTTGACCGTGTTCCGCAACCCGGCGTGACAGCAGCCCAGCACCAGTGCCAATCCGTCGTCAGTCTCGACGACCACTGACTGATCGTCCACGATT
>NZ_CP010534.1:0-41915 GCF_000827835.1 Haloarcula sp. CBA1115
ACAACGGGGATTGGGAGTCTAATCCAGCGGATGTCGATGAACCAGAGCAAGTCGCTGACTGACGAGACGTAGAGGCACAGCTCACCAATCAACGACCCGGCCCAGCCCGCGAGCCTGTCTACGCACACGGACTCACCCTACCAAAGCCGAGCCCGTGCACGCAGGCATCTCGATTGGCTTCAGCTCCGAACCGAGACCACGATGTCAAACACACACGATACTCAAAACGATTCCGAACGTAGCACCGACAGCGAACCACGACAACCGTCATCTACGACGTCATCGAGACGCTCGGCGGCGAGCGGGGAGAGCCCCGGTCGGGATGGTCGTCACACGAGCGGTCACGACCAGCCCCTACACGTTGCCAGACGTCCTCGACGAGATCAACCGGCTCATCATCAACGGTGAACTCTATTCGCCCCAGAAGGTGACGATCCGGCCGACGGAGCCGGCGGTTATGGCCGACGGGGGTATCGAGAACCCGTACGGAGCGGCAATCCGACTCGAAGACAAGGCGAACCAACTCGAAGACTTCGACTGGCAGGCGATTCCAGGCATTGACACATCGACGGCAGCAACGTTCGTCGAGAACATCCGCGACGCTGCCGACCAGCTCTACGAACTCGACGAGGAGCGTGATGCCTGATGGCGGCCGAAGAGAACCGCCCAACGGCGAACTTCTGTCCGTACTGTGGCGAGCCGTCGACGCCGCTCAGGTGTTCGCCGTCGACAGTGAGTTCATCGAGCAGGGAGTCATCGGCGACTCGCAAGCACATGTCGCGCTGGAGGGTGGCCAGCTGACCATCTACTCCCATGCCGAGGAGGCAGCATGAGTGCCGCGACGGACCCAGACGAGGCCCGCGCCGAACTCGAGCCCGACGACGTTGTCGGGAACGCACTCTGTGACCTGCTGCTGGAGCCCCGAACCCCGCGGTTATCCGCGTCCTGAACCACCACGGTGACTGGGCCGAGGCCGTCCCGCAGTGGACGGACTTTCGGCAGACGCTGGACTCCTGCCAGGACGTCGTCCTCCGGTTTCCTGCACCCGATATGTACGGCAACACCGTGCTGGTCCGGGCCAGCAACGAGGTCGCGCGCTACGAGCGTGTCGCCGTCGACGGTGACACGACGCTCGGTCATGTTTCCGAGGCGTCGGCCGCCCTCATCGAGTCGCTGGTCAAGTCCCGCGGCGGGCCGGAGTTGTCCCGTTCGAGGCTGTGCAGTCGCACTTCCTGGACGGTGATCTTTCATGAGCCTGCCCGAGCGGTTCGAGCAGTCGAAGAAAGATTTCAGCCCTCGTGGGTCGCCACAGCTGTCGATCTACCGCACCGGCGGCGGCCACATTTCTGCAGCGGCCGTCCGCCAGCTGTTCGAGAGCCAGCCCGATGCGCTGATCGTCGGGGCTGATCCCGACGCCGACGAGGTCGGCTTCGCGCCTGCGGACCCGGACACGCCGAACGCCTACGCGTTCTCGTCCGACGACCACGGCCTTGGCGGAGACATCCGCTTTGGACCGGCACTCGAGACGCTGGGTATCGACACCGGTGAGTTCGACGAGACACGTTACGTCCCGCTGCGGCAGGACGACGGTGTCGTGGTGGCCGACATGTCCAAGCTGACTCCCGGCGACAGCGACGAGAGCGGCGATGGCGACACCGACACACACGAGCGGCTACGGGACTACCTCGACGCAGAGTTCGACGGTGAGACGACCCAACTGGAGGTGACCGCCAGCCAACTCGGCGACGCACTGGACGTCGACGGCCGAGCGATACCGCACGCGCTGAAGAAGCTCACCGACTACGACGCCGAGAAACAGCCTCGCGACAACGAGGCGTCGGTGTGGGTTATCACCAGCAACACGGCGTCCGCGCCTGCTGAGTCGACCAAGCGGGTCGGCGATAGTGACCCGAATCTAAAGCTCGTCCGGGACTACGCTGACTCGGTCGAGAGCATCCAAGAGTTGGCGGAGCGGCTGGACGTCACCGAAGGGAAGGCCCGCCGCCTCGCCCACGAGGCCGGTGTTGACGATGGGCTGCAGGACCTGATCGACCGGCCGGGGGTAGACCGATGAGCGACAACATCTGCCCGGTCTGTGGCGCACGGAGCACCGAGTGCTTCCGCTGCAGTGAGTGCGGGAAGCTGTTCGACGATGACGACGGCAGCGGCCGGGGCGACTCGATGCTTGGAGGTGGGCCTGATGCAAGCCGGCAAGCTCGGCATCGTCACCGACGGCTGGCTCGAAGACCCCGTCGCCGCCGAGTACCGCGCTAGCGAAGAGCGGTTCATCGACAGCGGCGAGAAAGAATTCGTCCGGATGCTGTCCGTCGACGACTCTACCCAGGCCACGCTGTCGACCATCGGCGACGTCGAGGTCTACGAGGGAGCGGCCCTCTGGGATGAAGAGAAAGAGCCCGAGCAATGGTATCCCGCAGGCAACACCGTTGAAAAGGGGCAGTCGACGGTCCGGCAGCGGACCGGGACCAAGTGGGCAGCCGTCCCGGCAGCCAACGGCCACGACGGCTTCGCGATGACGTCAACGAGCGCAGGTGCGTTCGCGTTCAAGCAACTCGGGGCTCGGCAGACGAACTGCCAAATCGAACCCGCGTATCTCGACCTGCGGTCGTGGCTCGAGGACAACCGCGACCGCGTCGACGTACTGGAGATCGGGCGTGACTGCCCGGGTCTCGAAACGACGATGACGTGGGCCGGCAACGAAGTGCTGAGCGATGACGATATCGACCAGGCCATCCGCGATCATGCAGTGCTGACGCTCGACGTTGACTACCAGGACGAGTACCGCCGTGTCTCCCTCGCCCAGTCTGGCTGGGTCGAGGTGATCGAACCGGACGCGGAGACGGCGGAGTTTGTCGAGTACGTCTCCGCCGCGATTCTACCCTACGCCTTCGCCGCCGAGAGCGAGGACGAGGCCGTGGACGATATCGTCCACGAGCGAACCGATGTCGGCAACGTCGAACTGACCGACAAGGACCAGACCTCGCTGGACGACCTGGACTCGGTCAGCATGGCAGGAGGTGACGCCGATGCCGAGTGAGCAGTCTACGGGCGGTACTGAGCGTCAGGACATCTGCGACGAATTCGTTCGTGAACACGCCGTCGCCGCCGATGATGCCGAGTCGTGGGTCCACATCGGAGTCGATGACTACTACCACCCTGCTGGTGGCTACTGGTTCCCGACCAGTGAGAAGTGGGGCGATGCGTCCGGATGGGTGTCGAGCAAATACGACATCCCACACGGCGACATCATCCAGTTCCCTTGTAGTGAGAGGGAACCAGAACGCCGTGGCCACGACACTCTCCCAGACTACGTCGTCAATCGCACGGTGCGCACGGCTACTGACCACTCAGGAGGTGAGTCTGATGGCGAGTGAGGTATCTGCTGATGGAGCCGAGGCGATGGATCCTCGCGAGTGGGTGCTTTCGGAGATCGATACCCGCACCGAGCCGGATCCAGACAGTGACCAGGGCGTCGAAGGGACGCTCTGGACATCAAAAGAGCGACTCGTCAAGCACGCCGGGAAGTTCTCGACGCCTGTTGAGGCAGAGCCGGTCGAAACCGCACTGACGACGCTCATCGGCGAGCGAGAAATCCTGTACTGGCACGGTAACCTGACGCGGGCGACAGTGCCGTACCTCAACGCAGTCGTACAGAGCGAGCAGCGGGCCGGCGTCACTAGGCAGCTGCTCATCGACAAGTGCAGAGAGTGGCTGGCCTCGAAGGCAGACGGGTCATCGAACAGTTCAGCCACTACCCAGGGCGGTGATCGCGATGCCGAGTGAAGACAGCGACATCGGCTGGACAGACGCGACCTGGAACCCCATCCACGGCTGCTTCAAAACCAGCGAGGGCTGTGGGAACTGCTACGCGGCCGTCCAGTCCCAGCGCTGGGGTCACACCGATGAGTCTTGGACGGTCGATAACGCTGACTCGAACGTCCAGCTCCAGCGCGACCACCTCGACTGGCCACGCGGTCGGGACCCGCAGCGGATCTTCGTCAACTCGATGTCGGATTTGTTCCTGCCGGAGGACCTAGTCCCTGACGACTATCTGCATCGCATCTTCGATGTCATCGAAGACTGTGATCAGCACGTCTTCCAGGCGCTGACGAAACACGGCACTGAGCACGACAACCGGATGCTGGTCTGGGACCGCGAACACGGTCGCTGGCCGGACAACCTCTGGATGGGCGTCTCGGTCGAAAGTGCTGACCGAACCTACCGGATCGAACACCTGCAGAACACCGCGGCGTCAACGAAGTGGGTCAGCTTCGAGCCGCTGGTCGAGGCCACTGGCGTCACTCCCGAGGATCTCGAAGGCATCGACTGGGTCGTGATCGGCGGCGAGTCAGGGCCCGAAGCCGACCGTCGCGAGATGGATCACGCCTGGGCCCGCGAGATCCGCGACGCTGCGAAGGTCAACGGGATTCCGGTGTTCTTCAAACAGAGTTCAGCTCGCCATCCCGAGCGCGATCGGCAGCTGGCCGAGGCCGGCGAGGACCTCAACGAGGCAGCGCTGCTTGGTGCCAAGCGGACGGCCTACCGAGAGTTCCCGGAGCTACCGCCGTCACTGCGAGCGACCCGGCCAGACCTCGCCGACCAAGAGGTGGTCATCAATGGAGCGTGACGGAGCGGACCCACGAGCGCCGCACTGGTTCGGCTTCAACCGCGTCAACGATTTGCCGAATCCGTGGAGCTTCGAAGTCCTGGAGTGGGACGACGATCCCGATGGGGCAGCGGTCGACCGCGGGCTCGGCGTGACGACCGACGGCGACCACCGCCTGCTCATCACGACGTGGCTCGTCGAGCGCGAGCGCACCCACGACCGGATGTTCAGCGTGGCCTACGAAACGGTCAATCAGGACGGCGAAGACGAGCCACTCGCGTTCCACATCGGTCGCGATGCATCCATTGCTCGCAACAACTGTGGGCACGCTCGGGACAGTCTCGATGCGTGCGATACTGACCCACATGTCCTCGTTCGACAACACGACAACGGAGACGGCGAGCGCGAGACCTTTGAGTTCCCGAACGAGACACTCGCGCAGCAAGCCGCAGACCTGCAGGCGCGGCTGAAGCTCGAACACAGCGACCGCGACTACCTCGTGATGGTTCGCACCAAAGAGGAGTGGCAGGACCAGCTCGACTTGGAGCGGGATCTCGAGGCCGCGCGCCGAGGTGGTGCCGATGTCTAACCTGTCGGACTACGTCGACAGCGCCGCCCGCCGAGTCACCGAGTTCGACGAGGATCCACGGATGGCCGTGTCGGTTGTCGTCGACGATGCGCTCGCTGCGGACCAGCGCGAGGTCGTGCTCGAGCGTGTCCAAGAGCAGGTCACGGTCCCGGTCACCGACGGCGGACAGTCGGCCCTTGATACCGACATCGAGGACATCGGCGTCGCCGAGGGCGAGTCTTGGACCGATGCCGCCGAGCGCCTTGACGAAACGCCCGACTGGGAGCTCGGCCTCGGTGCTGTGCTGTACAACGACCGTCCCGACGCGCCGGAGGACCGCCGGGACCTCTGGCACGTGACGACGCGACTGGTCGACCACGACGGGTCCGACCACTTCTACGTGCTGTGGGACGGATCGCACACGCGCCGCCGGTTCGTCCGCATCGAAGACGTCCTCGCCGACTTTGCGCCGGCGGGCTGGTGCTGGCCGGCGTCGAAGAAGCCACTCTACCACCTGACTCGGAACTGCGGCGTTGACGATCCCGACGACCTCATGACCGACGGTGGCAGTATCACAGCCCCGACCTGCGGGACAGAGAGCTGTGACACCGCGTGCCCGGGTCTCGATGACGGCTGGGAACAGCACAACGGAACCCTCCGCTGCGCGGACTGTTGGAGTTACCAAGAGCGACACGGCCACTGGCCCGACGAAGACGTGAAGATCTGCGTCGAGTGTCGGCTCCACCAGGGCAAGGTCAAGCACGACTGCGAAGAGTCGTTCGCCGACTACGTCATCGTCGACGAGGGTGGCGAGTGTCCGGTCTGTGACATCGCCGTCGAGGGTGGTGAGCAGTGATGTGCGCCGCTCGGCAGCTGGGCGGCGGGCAGTTCCGCGCTCAGGATGGCCACCTTACGTGGTCGCCCGGCGAGGGCCGGGACTCGCACGCGCAGCACCGCTGGCGGGCTCGTGCGCCAGCGGAGTTCGAAGACATGGACGTCCGGGTTGCATGGCGCGAGGGAGTGTCTGTTGACTTTCCACAGATGGAAAGCGAGCGGAGCTATGCGCGGTACCATCAGGAAAGCGAGATGGTCCTGATTGCCGAGTTCGGCTTCATCGTAACCGTTGTCAATCTATTCAACGACGCACCCGCTCACGCGAGAGCCGCTGTGCTTGAACAGATCGAGGCGATGGGAGGAGAAGCTCATGTCTGACGCAACTAGCGGTTTTAAGTTAACCCGTGAGCAATTCGAGAGACAGAGCAAGCACTACGAGAACACAACTCACCTGAGAATGGGACGCCGCCCCAGCCTCAAACCCGTTGGCGCGGGATTCGGCTGGGGCGTCCGTGACTGTAGCGTTCTATTCTGGGTAGACGGTCTTAAGCTTTTACCAAGAGCCTCCGCTCTACGCAGCGGGCCGTCTGCTGTCGCCCTCGGGCGTCGGGTCTGCCGTGATACAACGAGCATGCGATACGCACAGGCGATCCATCAACAAGAGTCGAGTCGTACAGAGCGTCACCGGAACTGCCGTGGTACCACTGGCGAGTCTGATGAAGAAGAAAGGGGGCTGAAGGGTGTCCCCCACAACACGAGACAGCCGCCGATCACCCCAAACCCCCATACGGGAAGCCGATACCGGAACAGCGGACTAGGCGCTGTCCGGTCGAGTGCTTTCATCACTACTACTAACTGGTACCATAGTGTTACCATTCCTTCCCCCTTCCCAACAGGAAACGGGGAAGGTGGTACCAGTGTGGTTCCACTTCTTTCATCGCGAGGTGTTGGGGCATGACGGCTCGTTCCCAGCTCGGGTGGCGCGTCCCTCGTGATGAGCGCGATGCGTTCCTTGAGTTTGTCGAGGATAGATGGGACGCTCAGGGCCCATACGTTCGGTTTGAGCTCGAATCAGCGATGCGTGAGTTCCTCGACGCAGACGGCCATCTTGCCGAAGCCGAGCGTCTCCTCAGGGAGCACCTACAGTCTCAGGGCCTTTCTTCTTCAACGGATGCGGTACCGTCGACGCTCGATCACGGCGACACTGTCAAGCTCGGTCATCGCGTCAACGCAGAGCTCAAAGACGAGTTCGCCGCGATGGCGAAAGAGCACTTCACGGACTCGTTAGGCGCTGTTCTTGCCCGTGCGATGAATGCGTATCGTGGCGGGGGACGCCGTCGCCGTGTTCTCGACAATGTTCAACAGCTTGTCGCCGGTGGTACCAGCGGTGGTACCACTGCCTGCACTGATGAAAACAGCCCTTCATCTGACGAACACGCTGGTACCACTGGCGTCGCTATTGAAAGCTCGAGTGGTACCGATGAAAGCACCCAGTCTTCATCTGGTACCAGCGGTGGTACCACTGCCGACGCTGATGAAAACGTTGAGGCCGACCCACAGCTCGTAATGGAGATCGCCGACGACCTCGGCGACCAGTTCCCTGCTGATGTCCTTGAATCGACGATCGCGAAGACTGCCGGTGGTGATGCGGCGACCATCGACGCGTACCGCGACGCAGTCGTAAACTACAAGAACGTGGTTAAGCACCCGCACAACCCCCTCTACATTCCCGAAACAAAACGCGACGAGATGACGTTGTGGTGTGACCTCAATAAAGAGATGAGGGCGACCCGGCTGCGTCGGCTGATCGTCGTCGACGCGCTGGAGAACAAGGAACAGCGCCACCCACTCACGTACAAGCAGGTCCAGGGGCTCTTCGAGGAGTATCTCGGTAAGGGGCCGTCTCATGACTACGCGTACACGTTGATGGAGATGGCGGCAAACGCTGATGGGTTCACCTACGGGGAGTACCAGGGTCAGAAGCAGCTACGAGTCAACGTCAAGCAGGTCAAGCAGACGATCGTTGAGCAGGCACTCAACATCGACCCGAGCCTTGACCCCGACCAGCTGACCGTCGACGGACTGATCACATCGTACACCGCAAGTCAGACGCCAAATCAGGAGGCTGCAGCGGATGACTGATGTCGAGATTCGAGACGGAGCCCAACCAGAGGCTGGCGGCGATGATGAAGACCGGGAGCGGAGATACGACCGCGTGCTCAGCATCGCCCACGAACACGTCGGTGGCCCACAAATCCCGGGTGCATCGCTATCGACGATCCGCCGGCTGCTTGTCGGTAAACCAGCCGGCTACGGCCCCTATCACCGAGACGACGTCGACGACACCGTCCGTGCAGTGATCGACGCCGGGGACGCAATCATGTGGCGGGACCGCAACGGCCGCCGGCGACTTGTCCCGACCCGTGACGAAGATCTTCGTGAGCTCATCGGCCACGAGAACGCACAGACGCATTCAACGATAGCACTGATCCAGCAAGCAGCGCGTCACATCGACGACCTGGAGGCCAGCGATGCATAACTGCTCGAAGAACCTGCAGTCGACACGAGCTCTGGAGGAGCACCCGTCAGCATGAGCCAGGAAGAGCACGCAGAGCTGTCGGACCTACCGCCGAGTGCACTGCTGGTGCATCGCGTGCTCAAGGAGAGCCAACCGCTGACTAAACGAGAGATCTGTGAGGAGTCGTACCTCTGTGCGTCGACAGCTGGCAGTGCACTTGCCGAGCTAATCGACGCAGGTGTTGTCGGTTACGACTATAGCACTGCAGACGCCCGTCGTCGAGTGTACCATCTTGAGCACTAACCAACACAACGATTTGCCGACCGGCGACTGTTGGTTAGTTCGGAGATGGCCCCAATACTGGTGCAACAGTTTCGTTCATAGTGCTTGGGACACGACGCAACAATAGACAGAACACCCTCGGTGTTCGCCGATCAGACCGCCTGCGGTGGGCCGTCTTTTTCTACAGATGCAAGTATCAACAGACCGCTTTGACCTCAAGCAGCAGGACCGTGACGGAATCGAGGCGTTCGAGGAGTACATCTGGCACAACAGCGAGGTGTGTACCCACTGTTTCGCCCGTGTCCGGGATATCGGACCCGAGTACTCGAACGTCCTCCGGCGGACGTCCGGAACGGAGCTCGACGTCCCTGACCTCGAGATGACGACGAACGAGTGGTACGAGCTGACGGACCTCGGGTCGCAGGAATACACCAACTGGGACAGCACGCGCCGCTTTGGGACGTGTTTCTGCGAGAACTGCGGGAGTGACACGCAACCGAGTCACCACCAGATACCGTGGGAGAAGATGAAGTCCTTCGCAGTCAACCTGCACGCCTACATCCGTGACCACACGCCGCTGTCGCTGGATAAACGACGGTTCTGCACTGAACTCTCGAAGCTGAAAGTCGGCCGACGGGACACACAGGGCAAGGAGTCCCAGATGTTTGCCGTTGCGTTCGCCCGCGCCCTTGAGACGACGCCGGCCACGACAACCGGACCAGCTGACGGAAAGACCGCTGCCCTGACGGAGTAACCACCCATGGCCACTGCCGACGACTGCCCGCGCGAGCCGTCGGCATACCGGCCGTCGCTGCACTTCCCCGAGCGGTTCCACGACCGGTACGAGGACGACCGGCCGCCGAGACACTTGGACGGCGAGATCGTCGCGGGCTGCATCACAGAAGGCGCGATCAACCACGACTCAGGATCGTCAAAGATCGTCTGGTTCCGCGAAACGTTCGGCGGCGTGACCTATCGCCTTGTCGTCGACGTCGACGAACGCGAGGTCGTCACTGGCTACCCGATCAGCATCAACACCAAAGCTGCGCGCCGATCGGGACGCTGGACCGCGACCCAGATCGAAGACATTCGGAAGTTCATCGCGACGGATCCCCGATGACCTGCTGACTGCCACGAGGCAGAAGGCGAGGGGATGCACCGTTCGTCAACCGGCCGGCATCCAGCTCGGGTGTCACACCGCCGGCCGCCCTGCCCGGTCGTAGAGCGCTCGTCCCCTCAACACCACTTCACGAGCGCGGGGTGCAACTCCCCAACCGGGCCTATGATCCAGTACAGTAGCAGACAACCGACCAAGCCTGGGGTTGGGGCCCACGATGCATCATGAGCCACTCAAAGCCTCGGACTCTGCCTTGGTACGTTCCAGACGGACTGGTCGACGACTACTGCGAGATCGCACGCTCCGGTGGTGACCTCCGGATGCTCAAGACACTCAAAATTCTTCGGAGCATCCTCGTCAACGCCGGCATCATCGGTATCACGCTATCGGCACTGTTTCTCACCAACGCCGACGCGACCATCACTACCGTTCTGGGCATCGTCACGCTCGGGCTGTACAACGGCATCGAGGTGGCCGACTACGCCGCCCTTGCGGCCGCCTTCGCTGAGGTTCGAGCACAGCAAACGGAGGAAGGGGAGAAGTGACGATGCCTCGCACCCGTACCATTCGTACCGTCGTCGCCGGCGGTGTCATTGTCGCCTTCCAGGCCATCTGGGCCGCGATGCTCTGGGCTGACCGTGAGCTTGACACGCTCATCCTGCTCTTGGGTGTTGCCATCCTTCTGGGCGCTGGGTACTACCTCTGGGACGACGCTATGGGGGAGGGCGTCGACGCCGCACAAGAACTTCAGAGTGCCGGTGGCGAGGATGAAGGCGAGAACTGAGAGTGCTATTTAAAGTACAAATACAGTCGCGCAATCCTGCGACAGTTTTAGACTTATGAGTACACGACAACGTCGGGTCACGCTGGCTCTCAAGTGGCACCACCTGGACAATCTCAGCGTCGAGGAGATTCAGGAGCGCTTCGAGCAGGAGGGCATCGGCTCGTACGTCCAGTCGACCATCCGTGACTACCTCAACGACGAGGTCGCCGAGGAGGTCATCGAGCAAATCGAGAAGGAGCACGCGAACGTTCGCCTACAAATCGCCGAGCGTGAGGAGCGGATGTTCCAGCGGGCTCGGGATGCCGAGGCCGACGCCACCGAAGACGAACCCATCGTCCGCGTCGTGCCGAAGACCGATGCTGTCGATACGGACCGGGAGCAGCCGATGTCCTGGCCCGAGTGGGAGATCGTCGACGCCGGCGACGAGGACTACCCGGACTGGGCGACCGAACGCGACATCATCATTCGATTCACCGACGCGACCACACAGGTCCGCCCCGGCGAAGAGTACCCGCTGCGTGCCGTCGACGGCTCACCAAGATACACCAAAGAGTTCGACGGCCTCCGACGGGATCAAGACGACCTCAAGGGACAGGCCATGGCCCGCAGCGAGCAGTCGAAGCACCTCGAGGCCAAGGGCGAAGCGCTGGGCGTCTACAAGGACCGCGTCGAGTTGGAGGGATCGCTGGAGACGGAGTCGACGGTCGCCGTCGACGACGAGACCAAAGCGGCGCTGCGGGAGGCGTTGCAAGCTCGGTACGACCAGGAGGACACAGATGAGTAGCACGTCTGACCAGCACGACCTCGATCCAGAGCGCCAGGCCGAGCAGATCTGGCGAGAGTTCGAGGATCCAGCTGTTCAGCGCGATGTCCTGAACCCCTTCGACGGCTGCCCGTGGGACGTTTACTTCAACCGGCTGACCGAGGGATACATGGCCGCCGAACGGGACGGTCACGTGCCGATCGGCGACGTCCACGTTCACTGGGCCAAGCAGTTCGCCAGCGACAACAACATCGGGATGCTGGCCCACCGCGACTCACTGAAGACGACGGCGTCGCTGGGCTACATCATCGCCTGCCTGGAGTACCAGCCCGGCTTCCTGGCCCACTGGATCACTAACACCCAGGGGCAGGCACACAAGAAGGCCGACACGGAGTTCTGGAAGATCGTCGAGCGGAACCCGTGGCTGATCAACCTCAACAAGCCACCCGAACAGGACACCAAGGAGGTGAAGATCTGGCCCAACGGCTCCGGGTTGTTCGCCGGCTGGCTGTTCGGGGCGATCGAGGGTGACCGCTCCCATCAGCTGGTCCTCGACGACGTCATCAAAGAGCGCGGCGACGGGGACACTGAGGAGATCCTCCAGTGGATCGAGGGCGTCACCGTTCCGATGGTCAAGGACTCTGGGACGACCGCCGTCATCGGGACTCGGAAGCGGCCCGACGATATCTACTCGCACCTGATCGACCGCGACGCCTACGACTTCACCGAGTACCCAGCAGTCCTCGAGGAATGGGACAGGGAGTTCCGCGAAGACGACACGTGGCGAGCCCGCCGGCCGCCCGAGGACCTCTACACCGAAGTCGATGGTCGACCGCTCGTCGACGACGAGGTCCACGTCTTGTGGCCGGAGGCCCGGGGCCCCGAGTACCTGGCCGACAAGTACGACCAGATGAGCCCTCATCTATTCTGGCGGGAGTTCTGCATGGTCATTCGCGGGGCGTCGGGGAACCTCATCGACCAAGAAGATGTTAACCGCCTCGTCGACGATGGCGGCTGTTCTATCCGTGGCCAGGAGCCGCCCCACCAGCTGACGCCCGGAGCCGGCGAGGCGACTGTCGTGGCCCACGACCCGGCCCAGTCTGATACAGGTGACAACGCGGCGTTCGTCGCCTTCCGTGTCGGTCGCGATGGACGTCGTCGCCTCCTAGATGCCAAGGCCGAGAAGGGGATGCAGCCGTCGGCGGTGAAGGCGACGCTCGCCGACTTGGACGACCGCTACGACCCGGCGGTGATCGTGATCGAGAGCAACGGCATGCAGCAGTACGTCGCCAACGACGCCCTTGAGTTCTCGGCCTCGCTGCGAGCGAAAGTTACGGGCGTCCCGACGACGGGAAAGAAACACAGCTGGGAGAACGGTATCCCGCGACTCCGTCGTCTCGTCGAAAACGGCGGCATCCAGTTCTATCGGGGTCACTCCGGGACTGAGGACTTCGTCCAGGCAGCGATGTCGCTGACGTTGCAGGACGGGAAGCTACAGGGCCACACGCCAGACCTGATCGCGGCGTGGTACATGGCCGAGCAAGGCATCCGGCATCTGGAGGGCATCGGTGCGCTCGAGGAAGACAGTGACGCCGGCGACGATAACTCAGGAATCACGCACATATGAGTGACGCAATCGACGACAACAAGATCGCGGTAGGTGTGGAGGGTATCGGCGGCGACGGCGCACTGTCGAAGGCCGACTCGTCAACACAGCTTTCGGACCACCGGATCCAGTCGCTGACGACAGGCATCAAGCCGCCGTACAACCCGCATCGGCTCGCCGCGTTCCTTGAGCTCAACGAGACGCTGGCCACGGGCATCCGCAAGAAGTCTCGCTACGAGGTCGGGTATGGCTTCGACCTCATCCCGTGGGCTGGTCGGCCCGTCGACGAGGCCGACGACGTCGAGCGCGACGTAGTCAGCTGGTTCTGGCGTGGGCCCGACTCGACGTGGCAGACGAAGGCGCGCCAGACGGCCGAGCCGGCGACGCCCGAGGAAGTGAAGGAACTCGCCCGCCAAGACTACCACCTGATCGGCTGGTGCTGCTTGGAGATCCTCACCGACATGGAGGGCCGGCCGGTCGGGCTGGCCCATGTCCCTGCTCGCACTGTTCGCGTTCGCAAGCCACAGAGTCGCTTCGACCAACCCCGCCATCCCGAAGAGGGGCGGTTCATCGACAACGACCGTGGTGAGATCGCCTCTCGAGGGTACGTCCAGATACGGGACGGCCGCCGGCGATACTTCGGTGAGGCGGGCGACCGCTACCGCGGGCTGGACATCAACATCTCGCCCGGCGGCGACGGCGAGCCGCCCACGGTCCGCTATCAGGCAGACGACAGTGACGACGAACCGATCTTCGTTGATCGCGAGACGGGCGACGTCGTCGAGGGCAGCGCCGAGGCACTCGAGAACGCGCCGGCGAACGAACTCATCTTCATCACGAACCCATCGCCGCTGGCTGATGACTACGGCGTCCCAGACTGGATCTCGGCGACGCGCACCATCAGCGCTGACGAAGCGGCGAAGGACTACAACGCTGACTTCTTCGACAACGACACGATCCCCCGCTTCGCGATCAAGGTCACTGGCGGCGAGCTGACCGAGGAGTCCAAGCGCGACCTCCGGCAGATGCTCAACGGCCTTCGTGAAGAGTCTCACCGGACGGTCATCCTCGAGGTCGACAAGTTTGCCAACCAGCTGGACGACGACGATATCGAGATCGAACTGCAGCCACTCGGCCAGGGCATCAGCGAGGAGATGTCGTTCGAAGCGTTCCGTGAAAAGAACGAAGCGGAGATCGCGAAAGTGCTGGAGGTGCCGCCAATCAAGATCGGCAACACCGGAACCTCGAACCGGTCGAACTCCGAGCAGCAGGACCGGGACTTTGCCCTCGAGGTGATCCAGCCGGAGCAACACAAGTTCGCCCAGCGACTCTACCAGACGATCCACCAGCGAGCGCTCGGCGTCACCGACTGGACACTCGAGTACGAGCTCCGCGGCGCCGACCAACCCAAACAAGACGCCGAGGTTGCCCGCCGGAAGATTCAGGCTGTCAACGGCGCCATCCCGGTCAACCGCGCGCTGGAGATGATCGGTGAGGATCCGCTACCCGATGACGTCCCGATCGACGGCGACGCCACGCTCGTCTCGGAGGTTCGGAGCCAGACGCCAGGCGGCCGGCAGCCAACTGGTCCGCGGTCTGTCGAGGACCAACTGCCGCCCGAGGACAACAAGATCGGCGAGCGCGACTGGGCCGACGTTGAGGCCAACCTCGCCACCAAGGAGATCGAGCAGACGCAGTTCAGCAGTAGCAATCTCGACGAGGGCCTGTACGACTTCGACGAACAGGAGCTGTATCTCTCGTTCAAACGTGACGAAGGCCAGTCGTCACTGTATGCTTACGTGAACATCCCGCCGACAGAGTGGTCGGGCCTGACATCGGCATCGAGCCACGGGTCGTACCACTACGACTCGATCCGGCTGGACTACCCGTACGTCGAGATCACGAATTTCCATTCCAGACTGCCAGAGGGGCCGTCGCCGGCGCCTGGTGAGGAGCCAGACGACGTTCCCAGTATCTAACGCAACTGACCGATGACCGCGGGCGCTTCCCGACGTCCCGTGCGAGGTTCGACCGGGTGATAGGATTCTGCGACCACATGAGTAACAAGAACACAGAGCGCGGCGAGAAGCGCGGCGTCCTCTCGACCGGTCGAGCCAAAGACCTGGAGGACGCCGACGCTGACGCCGCCGAAGACGACGATGATGAGGGCTGACCCATGCCGCCCGTAAACAAGGCTGGCGGGGATGCCTTCCGCAAGGAAGTAGCGTTCGTTGACAAAGACGAAGAGGAGCAGCGAGCGGCTGGCATCGTGATGGTGCCAGACAAGGCCGACCTGCAGCAAGACTTCGTTCGCGAGGAGACGATCGAGGCTTTCGCTGACGAGTTCGCTGCCCTCTATGACTCCGGCAGCGCCGACGGCGGCATCATGCACGCAGCCTGGCCGTCGGACTGGATGTCGCTGGAGCGCAATGAAGTCCTCGACGAGGCCGAAGAGATAGGCGGGCAGACCGTCGAGGCGGGCGCGTGGGTGCAAGAGTGGGAGGTCGCCGACGCTGGCACCTGGGAACTCGTCAAGGACGGCGTCTACGGCGGCTACTCTATCGGCGCAAAAGCCGTTGAATGGGACGGTCCGTACATCGCTGGCGAGGATGACGCTGTCGAAGACGTCGCTGTGCCGGACCAACTGCCCGACGATGCGATGGTCTGGGAGCTCACCGACGGCGTCATTCGCGAGGTGTCGGCAGTGGATATCCCGGCCGTCCCCGACGCTGAGATCCTCGAGACAAAGCGGCTGGGGGATCACCTCGGCGACCGCGACGCTTTCATCGAGGAAGCAATCGAGCGCGGTCACTCCGAGGACGACGCCGAGCGGATGTGGGACAACCTGTCCCGTGCCCTTGAAGAAGAGGGTGCAGGCGATCCCGGGAAGCAGTCCCGCCTCCAACAGGCGGCAAAGTCGTTCGTCCGCACGCTGACTGGTGGCGACGGCGACGACAACTCCAGTACGGAGACACCGTCTCACGCGAGCAAGGCTGGCGAGACACTGTCCCAGTCCAACCGCGAGTCAGCGATGGCTGCCGTCGATGCCAACCTCGATATGCTCGAGGACGCCGGCGTCGACCACGACATGACCCGCTTCACAGATCGCGACGACGTCGACTTCGACCTTTCGGAGCACGACGCTCGCGAGTGGGGCACCGCGACTGGTGAGGACGACGAGGATAGCCCCCCGTTTGAGGTCAACAACGGGCAGGACGCCCCCGGCGGCGACACGCCGGACGATAGCGGCACAGAGGCCGCTGCATCCATGTCTTCTGACGACGACACTGACACCAACGACAAGACGCTGGCAGAGAAGAACGCCGAACAGATCAACGAACTCTCCGAGACGGTCGAAGAGCTGACCGCAGCGCTCACCGGCAAGGAGCGGACCGTCTCGGTCGAGGTCGACGGCGAAACACACGAAGTCCCGAAGAGCCGCGCCGAAGAGCTCGTCGGCGACGGCGACGCCGGTTCCCAGCCCGCGGACACGGCTGAACGGGTGGCCGAGCTGGAAGCCCGATTGGACGCGATCAAGCGCCAGAGCGGTGTCGGCAGCCAGCAACTCGCCGGCGACGGTGAGGGAGGCGACGGCGGCGACGAGCTAGACGACCTGGGCAAGGCCCTGTCCTAACGGAGTGATTTCTACATGAGTTCCAACCTCGACGCAGTCCGGCAGCAGAATCAGCGAACGCTCAGCCACGACAAGACCATCGACATCTCGGATATGGACGGCTTCCAGCTGGAGCCCCGTGTCACCGAGCAGTTCCTCGAGCGGATGCAGAAAGAGGTCGAGATCCTCGGACTGGTCGACACGATGACGCTCGACCGGCTCGATCAGTTCGTCCCGCAGTTCGGTGTGCCGGTCCTGTCCGGCGATACCCGTGACGACGGCGGCTCGCGGACGTCCTCCTCGACCGCCGAGACGGGACGGGTCAAGTTCGACGCGAACGACCGCAGCTACTATATCCTCGTCGAGCCCAAGCGCGACGCGATCAAGAACACCCACTGGGACGAAGAGGAGTTCGGCAACTACGTCGTCGACCAGTTCATCCAGCGGTGGGGCAACGACGCCGCCCTGATCGGGATGCGCGCGGCTGCATCCAGTGGCGCGCTCAACGACTACGTCCCGAGCGACGTCTCCCATCTCGACAGCCGGTTCACCGGCTGGATCGCCCGTGCCGAGGGCGACACCCAGAGCGTCGACGACAGCAACAACAGCACGCGACTCGGGCTCGAGGACACGACCGACGCCGAGCTCGATACGATGCCGAGTGTCGACAACACCGACAGCAACGGCAACCCGCAGCCTATCGACACCGGCGTGTTCAACTCTGGCATCCAGACGCTGGACTCGCGATACCGCGACCCTGACAGCACGGTTTGGCTGATGAATCCTGACCAAGTGCAGCAGTACGCGATGGATCTCACGTCGCGCGAGGACCCGCTCGGGAGCGCGGTGATCTTCGGCGACAGCGACCTCACGCCGTTCGACTACGACATCGTCGGCATCAACGGCTGGCCCAAGAGCTACGCCATGTTCACCGACCCGGACAACCTGGCGTTCGGCCTATTCTCCGAGATGGAAGTCGATCAGACCCAGGACACCGACAAGGTCCACGAAAACAAGCTCCACTCCCGCAACTGGATGGAGGGGCAGATGGACTACCAGATCAAGGAGATGCAGGCCGGGACGCTCGTGACTGGCCTCGCGGACCCGATGGCCTAAACTACCCATGCCAACCGTTGAGAAAACCCACGGCGGCCGGGTCGTCCTCCGGGCGATCGGCCGGCAGCTGTCCGTCGGCGACCGCGCCGAAGTCAGCGACGAGCTGGCAGCGTATCTCTGTGACGAACGTGGCGACTTCGCAGTCGTCGACGACGCCGGCGCCACAGAAGACGAGACAGACGACACTGTCGGGCAGGAGGACGGACCACCCGATGCTAGGGGGCCGATCCCAGACCCGAGCGAGCACTCGGTCAAAGACCTTCGCGATAAACTGAGCGACATCGACGACATCGACGTGCTGGCAGCAGTCTATGACGCTGAAGACGCCGGCAAGGACCGCGACAGCGCTATCGACGCCATCCAGAGCCGCATCAACGCCGTCAAGGAGGACTAACTCACATGGCTCCCGTTGGCTATTGCACGCTAGAGGACGTCCGCCGTGCCTTGCGAGAGGCGTCACTGCCGGGCGACCTCGAACAGGACACACAGATCGCCGTCGACGCGATCGCCGCCGAAACGGAGCCACTCGAACGCTCCCTCTCCCAGCACTTTTTCGAGCCCACCGGCATCGACGAAGCCACGGCGATCGACATCCCGACGGCGCCGAAGTCGCGCGATGACGAACATGACGTCGCGACCAACGGGGCGATGGTGCATGGGGCTGCCGAGCGCGATCGGCACCAATACCGCAAAAACAGCGACGCGCTACTAGAGTCCGACCCACGCAGCGACCGGTGGCGCAAGGATCGGTACGAACCGAAGCGCGAGATCCGCATCGCCACCGGCGAGGCCGAAGCACTGGAGCCACCCGTCGACGAGTCACGGCCAGCGTACACGCACATCCAGCTCGCACGAGACTACGTCAAGTCCCTCTCGAAGCTGCTGGTTATCGGCGGCGACGGCAGCTACACCGACTGGGTCGCGGACGACGGCTACACCGGCGGTGTCGGCCTCGAGCACCGTGGCGAGGACTACTGGGTCCGCATCAACAGTGGCGGCGTCTCTGACCTGTATCTCAACGTGCACGCGATGGACGACGATATCGCGTCGCTGTCGAACGCTGTCTACGTCGCGTTCGATCACGGCCACGAAGGCATCCCGCGAGCGATCCGCCGGGCCGTCGCGCTGAAGGCCGGCGCTGAGTTCGCTGAGGAGGCGACTATCCAGATCCCAGACAACGCGACGGTCTACAACGTCGAGACGAAGGCTGAACAGATGCGAAGCAAGGCCGACGACCTGCTGGAGGAATATCAGTGACGTGGCTGACGTTGGCGTCACCATCGAGTTCGAGTTGGAGCTCCAGACCGACCCGCTCGGAGCGACACTCGACATCGCGGTCCCGAGTGCCCCCTCCGATGCGACTCGGCAGGCCCTACTCGACAGTGTCGAACAGACGATGGTCGGGGCCCGTGGCAACCTCGTGTTCCAGAGCGTGCAGCGTGTCCACGAGGCTATCGATGGGTACGCTGCATCGAACAGCTACGACCTCAATTTTTTCAGTGAAACTTTCTCTGGCGTCGACTACCAGCGCGACCGGACGTCCATTCACGTCGAGTGGGCGTGGGCAGGCGACCTCCCGATGTTCTACGAGTTTGGCGTCAGCCCGCACACCATCGAGGGCGACCCACTGCTCCACTTCTACTGGGAAGAAATCGACCAGTGGATCCAGACGGACTCGGTCGAATGGGGTAGCGAAACAGGCGGTATCCCAGAGTCCCGCGCCGTTCGCGATAGTCTCAACTGGCTGCGACGGGAGGTCGGTCAAGCGTGACTGAAGAAGTCGATTTCCTGATCAGGCGGATCCGCGAGGAGTACGGCGCCGGCAGCCTGCCGGCCGGCCTGCGACCAGCTGGTGAGGACCCGCCGCCGTTGGCGTTGATCGACCGGCAAGACGTCGAGGATGAAGACGATATCGAGCAGCGCAAAGGCGAGCTGACGCGGGGCAACATCGTGTCAGTCGCCAGCGTCGACGAATCCACATCGCCGATCGGGACTGAGTACGACCACGATATCGAGCGGGTCGCCGGCATCCGCATCGAAGGGCTGGACGCAGATGAGTTCGGCTACGTCGACGACAGCGGCGACGACGGAGCGCCGTGGTCGTCGCTGGTCCGGGTGATCCGGCGGGCGATCCTGCGTGTACGAAGCTACCCCGACACCGGCACGCCCAGCATCGACTACACGCACCTGGAGCTAGCGAACGCAGCGCCCCAGAGCCAGACTTGGTCGGACTACTATCGCTGGGATGTCGACGTCATTTTCGACGGCTTCGAGCGGCTGCCGGATATTTGAGGAGCACTTAGTATGGCAAACGACACGACTGATACGACAGATACCCACGACATCGAGTACCCGGTCACAGGGTACGACGCAACGCCGGACTGGGCGACGCTGTATGGGCAAGCCTTCGAGCAGATCGATCAGTTGCTGGCCGGCGGCCAAGTCGGCGTGACGACGGTCGCGTCGGCAAGCGATCTGGTTGACGGCGAGCCCGGCTTCTATCACCTCGAAGACGAGGACAGCGTCGTCTGGTTCGACGGCGACACGTCCACGAATTAGGAGTAGCAGATGGTTCAAAAACAGTCAACGACCCGAGAGAGCGACGCCGATATCAGCACGACTGGCGTGGTGCTGACAGCGGAGACGCCCGGCGACGCGCTCGTCTCGCTCAACATCGACGCGACAGCTGATGCATCGTACGCCCTCGACGTCAGTCCGACCGGCGACGCCGGCGACTGGTTCGACGGCGAAGAGACCTACGACCAGGCCGACGTCGACGATCCCCAAGACATCCGGGATACGTTCATCGCCGGCGACGCTTACGTTCGCATCCGGGTGACCGACGCGGCAGCGGCTGGTGAGACGGCGGACATCACAATTCAGCAGGCACACTAACAATGGGACTATTTCGATTCCTCAATCAGTGGCGAGAA
Organism: Haloarcula sp. CBA1115; assembly: GCF_000827835.1. Taxonomy (NCBI): domain Archaea; kingdom Methanobacteriati; phylum Methanobacteriota; class Halobacteria; order Halobacteriales; family Haloarculaceae; genus Haloarcula; species Haloarcula sp. CBA1115. Next base: position 20,759 of record NZ_CP010534.1, read on the forward strand.
AAGAAGGACGGAACGCTCGAAGGGCCAGCGCTCAGTACAAAGAACTACTATACCGTCCAGGGCGACACGCTCGAAGACATCGATCAGGCAATATCTGACCACCAGTACATCAAGCTCGACCCGACGACAACCTACAGCGGGGACACGACGATTACTATCGACCCGAAAGGCCCACGCGACATCTGTATCGCGGCTTACGGCGCTGAAATCGAATATACGGGCAGTGGTGTCGCCGTCGATATTCTGCCCAATGAGGGTGCTGGGTCTGACGACCGTGTCGAGTGGCGCGGCGGGTATATCCGCGGTCCTGGCCCCAGCACCACGGGCTCCCGCGGGATTCGGCTGGTCGACGCCTTCCGCCACAAGATTACCCCATCCGTCGTCGAGGGGTTCGAGTACGGTGTGTATCTCAAGAACGAGGACCTCTACACGGAGGACAACGACATCGTTATCAAACGGATCAAGGACTGCAAGAGCGGTATCCGTCTCGAAGGAGCCACGTTCACGGGCGGGACGGGGACTGACTCGTTCAAGTCCCTCAAGTTCCACTCCTCGATAGCTCAGTGCGAGATCGGGTTTGACATGCGCGATGCCTACATCATGGCCAACGCTCGGCTTGATTTTGTCACATTCGTCAACACGGGTAAGATTGGTTGGCGCGTCGACGGAAGCCTTCGCGGTGCCGAGGTCGTGGCCAACTTCGACAGTGCTGGTAGCGACGGTGGCGTCGGCGTTAGACTCATCTCGCTGGACAAGCACGCAGGGCATACAATTTGCACGTTCGCAGGTGTCAACACCGAATTCGAGGACCCCAACAGTACGCCGTTCATCCACTCGCGTGCTGAGGTCGGAGACGTGGTCTACGACCGCAATACCAAGCTCTACGAGCAGACTGCGGACTCCTACTACGGTACGCGGAAGATGCAGCGGGACCGCTATCGCATTGGGTCGGTCGACGAACGGACTGATTACCTCCAATTCCAAGACGCAGACGGGACGAACCGTGCCTACTTTGCGAAAAACCAGTTTAACCACCCTGCACTGTTCATCTCAGAATCAGGGCAGCGATTTGAAGTCTGGAACGAGGCCGACAACGAGAACGCGAACATCCGTGGCGGGGACATCCAGGCCCGTGGCGGCAAAGTCGAGTTTGGCTCTAACGGCGCACACATCTATATCAACGGCAGCGGCGAACTGGTCGCTGTCGACGACGACGGAAACGAGACGACTATTTCGTAAGGAACAGACCCTAACATCCCCTGATAAAGACATGGGGATTCCGGGGCGATCGCGGTATCCGGGGCTTACGACTCTAATATCTAAATTAGCAGCAGTAGTAAACGTTAACTCACAAATAGGATTAATGCAGTTGTGACTCGTCAACGCCATCAGATGCTGTCTGCGTTTTTGTTGCTTGGGGCTGCCGTTGGCTATCTTGCAGCGGTCGAACCAACTGGCAAGCCGTGGGAAAGCGTTTTTCAGTTGTTTTGGCCATTCTGGCTCCTGCTACTCGCCGCTGTCGGTGCATTTTGTCTTACAGTTGTCGAGTCCCCGGTTCGGGACGTGACGGCAGTCCTGTTTAGCTCAATCTCTGGGGTCGCAGCCACACTCGTTTCTCTTGAGTGGGGGACAATTTATGGCCCACATGACGGGTGGGTCGCGCTTGGCATTCTTAATACAGGTAACCTGTTGAGTGTCCCGTACCCAGGACTTCACCACGCAATCCCGGTTGTTGCTCCAGTACTAGGGATTTCGAATCAAACAGCCGTACAATTTCTCCCGCTGCTTATAGCGGCAGGTGGGCCACTGCTTGCATATCCCGCAATTCGGATCGTTGTTTCAGCCCCCCAGACCCGCCAATTGGCGCTAGTGGCATTTTTCCCGGCGTTTTTCCTGCGGTTCGTTCCCCGGCCGTTCTCACTTGCGATGGTGTTTTTACCCCTTGTCTATTGGTTATCAGTTAGGCAGCGGCGGTTGGCTGTCAATGGACTCACCGTCGGAGCCGCGGCAGTGGTCACATTCATCCACCCGCTTGTGGCAATCTTCGCAGCTGTCATCTTCGGTGTGGCCCGTTACACAAATGATGACAAACCCTCTCCCCTTATCCTCTTCCTCATAGGAGTCTTTATTATCGGCCAATTGTTCGTCTGGGGCGGGTTCGGACTATATGCAACACGTTCGACAGTAGTCGCGCTTTTGTTCGAAACCTCTGCAGGCGAGCAAAGCGCTGTCGGCGGCGGCAGTCTAATTGTGGAAGCACTCACCACATTCCAAGGATTCCGAGAATTTCTTGCGCGGACAAGTTTTGTCATCGCGATCGGCATTGCAGCAACAGTTGGTGCTATCACATACGCTCGCCGCAGCGGACCCTCGCTCACGGCTGTCTCCTATATTTCAAGCCTCCTGATTGGAGGATTCTTTATCGTAGTGGCGTTCGTCGTGCCCGTCGGGGTCGGCATCTACCGGGCGCTGCTTGTCGCGCCCATTGTCCTCCTCCCTGCTGCTGTACGCGCTCTATCGCTCACACGGCGGCAAGCAACAACTGTGTCCCTCGCGCTACTCATCGTGACAAGTGGTCTTGGTGTCGCATATCTCACGCCGGAATTCACTGGCGGGCGGGTCTATAGCGCGACACCACAACAAGCAGCCTCCGTTGAGTGGACACAGCAACATCGGGGAGAGTCTACTGTTCTTGGTGGGTATGTGACGGCATGGATGGTCGAAGGGATGTACGGCCAAGCAGCATCAGAGCAGTGGTCGCCGACGCCGCGACGCGCGTCGGTCGAATATCTATCCCGTGAATATGGGCCGCCATGGCTTACAGAGCGGATGAGTCCGGCAGGGCTCGCGATTGTGAGTGAGTTGGATCTAACCCGCGAGGACTATTGCTATCCGGAGTTTGAGACGGGAGCGAATCGGGTCTATTCGAACGCCGAATCCAGTGTGTTCCAACCACGTTCGTTCCAGTGTGATGGGAGGATTTGGGGTAGCTCCAACTGATTTAAGTGATGTTGTTTAACCGTCTTTTCCACTAAACTTATCAGAACTGAATTATTTAAAAGGTGTTATGGGCGAGTCGGGTCGGTTGTATATTCGAGTTGGGTGGCAAATGTTGTTTGCAGGTGCTGTCACTGCACTTATCGTTATAAGTCCAGTATTTGGGCCAAGACACGCACCAAATTATCAGTCACCATTGTTTGAAGCTGCTGTATTCATCTTATTTTTCCTTATTTGGACTGTGATAATTTTGATCCACAAGTCTGCTGCCGAAAGGCTGTCCAAGCAGTCTTGAATGCTCAATAGTTCCTGTTTCAGAGCTTGGGAACTGTAACACAGATCTGATGACGCGTCGGTGGCCGCGGCCGGCGTCGAGGATCCACGCGGCAGTTTTCGAGGACTTACTCATGATCATGAGACACACGATTAGCGGTGGTACAGCATGACTGGCGCTGGCTCCGGGAGCCTGGCGTTCGGGAAAGAGCAGTCGTTCAAGGGCTCGCTGGAGACCGACGCCAACAGCGACCCGCAGTACTGGCAGTTCGGTCGCGACGAGACGCTGACCGACCTCTCGCTGGATAACCAACTCCAACGCCTCGACGAGGCCGGCGCCGTCGAAAGCGTCGAATCGGTCAAGCAGAACTTCGAGGGTGCGGTCGAGGTTGAGGCAGCCATCTCTTCGGACACGTTCGGCGACGTCGAGGACCTCGTGTTCAACGACGGCGGCACGCAGTTCACCAACGGCCGGCCCAACTCGGGGAAGATCTACGCCGGCGTCGACTACCTCGACGGCGTCGCCGAGCGCGAGCTCGTCGGCTGCATCCCGGTGGACTTCACACCCGTCAGCTACGAGCAGGGCGGGATGACGACGTTCTCCATCTCGCTCCTGTACGCGACCGAAAACGTCGACACGAGCATCATGCCGTCGAACGTGACGGCGGTCACGGGCGGGACGTCCGCACCGTCGCACGCGATCACCGTCGACATCGACGGCACGACGATCACGAAGCTGCAGTCGGCCGAAGTCTCGATCAGCAACATCGCTCGCTTCCAGTATGGCTCGGTGTCGCCAGAGCCTATCGACGCAGTCATTGAGAAGCCAGAGACTGAGGTCACGACGGAGGCGATCTTCAGCGGTCCATCGCGGCTAGAGTATGCCCTCGGCGCTGCCGACGCGACCTCGCCACAGGACCGGCTCGTCTCGGTGCCCGGGACCATCGACATCACTGTCGACGGCACCCAAGTCTCGACGTACAACTTCAGCGCGCTCAAGGTTGCGACGGAGGCCTGGAACAACGTCATCTCGAGTGACGACACGACCGAATCGATCAGCTGGAACGCCGACGGCGACCCGGCGGTGAGTATCGCATGACGTTCAACGAGACATACATCAGCTTCGACGACTCAATCGAGGCGCTCGAGGAACAGATCGAAGAGATCGCCGAGCAGCTGGACGACCTGGACGACGACAACCCAGTCGTACCTGGCCTGCAGAGCCAGCGATCACAGCTCGCGACGCAACGAAAGGGTGCGATTTGGGCCCGAGACCGTGCACATGAGAGCGATGACTTCCCGATGTGGGACGAGGACGTCGACGGCGTCACTCTCAGCGGTGTTCGGGCCGGCGCGTTCGCCGGCATCGAAAAAGAGTCCGCCCAACGCGATGGCGAGGGGACGGACCTCCTGCTCATCGCCGACGGCACGGTCGACGCACCGTACGTCGACGACGATGGCGACGACGACATGACCGCTGCGGCAGTCGGGCAACTGCATCCGTACTACCGCGACTGGGCCAGCTCGCGGATAGATGAGCTGATGGATCCCGAGGGAAACGTGATCGGCTCCAGCGACTCGCCCGAGGAGACCTGACTGACGATGAGCTGGACCAGCAGACTGTCTATCGGTACGCTCGTGCGGTCTACATCGACAGGGGCGGCGATCCGTCGGCGTTTGACAAGATGGACTGGACTGCGGTGCTGGACTGGCTCGCGATCCATGATATCCTCGACGTCCGCGGGACGCTGGGGTGGACAGGTGACTGACTTATGACCGGATTCGACGCGACAGGTACGCTCGTTATCGACAGTATCGAAGGCGCACAGGCCGAAATCGAGGATGCGTTTGAAGTGAGTGCGTCCTCGGCGGCAAACGGCTCGAGCCGCTCCGGCGGTCGAGCAGTTCAGCAGGCCGTCGACCACCTCGACCGCAATCTCGACCTCAACGAGACACGCAACGATCTCCTGCGTGAGCTGCTGGAGTCGTCTGAGTCACAGCGGTTTTCGAGGGCCCGAGGCAGCGGCCGGACACTGGGGCTGCTCGGGGCCGGGTTCGGCGCTGTCGGCGGGGCGATCGCCGGCCTCTCTGGTGCGCTGACTGGACTGCTCGATAGTCTGCCGACGGGTGGTCAGGATGCTGGAACGCCACCACCCGGAGATGGCGGATCACCAAGCCCGCAGCCAGCACCGCAGCCGAGTCCGCAACCGTCACCACAGCCGACGCCCAGTCCGACAGCTGTCACTGTGTCGGATATCATCAAAGAGCCTGCATCGGTGACAGTCGCCGATATCATTACTGACCCGGCGTCGATCCTGTCGAATGATCTCATCAGCGACCAAGCAGTTGTGACTGCGTCGGCGGTCGTGTCGCAAGGTGCAGTCCTTGGGCCAGCTGCAGTCATTGGGACGAAGGCTGCAGTCACTGCAAGCGATGTGATATCGTCCCCTGCATCCCCCAGCATTGGAGATATTATCGATCCGGTGACCGATATCTCTGCGTCTGATATCCTCAAAGCACTCGGTCTTGGTGGGATCGTTGGTGCCGGCGCCGGTGCAGCGAAGCTATTCAGTGGCAGCGGCGGCAGTCCGACAGGTGTGCCCGGCGGCATCATCCCGCCGGTGAACATCTTACCCAAGCTGTTAGACACGGCCAACGATTTCACTGATCGGACTCTCCCGGGCTTCGGCGCTGGCCGAGGCAATAGGCAAGCTGAAACCCGTGAGACAACGATCAACAGCGATACGACAGTCAACGTCCAGCAGGACGCGAGCCTCGACCGGCGTCAGAAGGAAGATATCATCAGCAGCACCGTCGACGAAGTGCGCCGTGACCTTGAGAGGTCCCTCTGATGCCGGCGCAAGAATATCCCATCCTACAGATCGAAGCTGAGATAGAGGGTGCCCAGCGCACCGGACGCTTCGAGATGCGCAAGGCAAAAGTTCAGGGCGGCATCCGCACGGGCCCGCTCGTCGATAATGGGTTCTCGCAAGCACTCGCCGCCATCTCCGAGATCATCGGCGAGCAGCAGCTTGATGGGATCACCGTCAACAACGGTGCCGGGCAACGCTACTGGGACCTGGACGTTGAGATCCGCGACGACGGCGACGACGGGCAGTGGGGATACACAGCTGACGAGTCTGTGCTCGACTCTGGGAGCGCGACCGCCGGCGACCGGTACCAAAAAAAGCAGGTACTGCTCAACTACCTCGAAAAAGGGGAACCTGATTCGATGACGCCGGCGCGGCTCATCTACGGCGGTTACGCACCAGACGGCATCATGCCCGAGGACTACGTCAACGTCTACATTGAGGATCCACAGGGCTCTGTGGACCGCAACAAGAGTAGCACCGTCCCGATGAGCCTGACCTGCATCCGGACGCTTGACCTCAGCGAAGCAGTCAGTGCAACGGAGCGAACAGGATAATGGCGCGGACACTATACGCACTCAGAGTTCCCGACTCAGCGTTGGAAAAGCCGAGTCAGTCGCAATCGCTTCAGATCGCGAGTAACTCCCCGCTCAACAGCGACGCCCCAGAGGTCGATACCCTCGGCGCAGACCCGGGTTCGCGGCCGCTGGCAGGCGTCGTCGCGGGCAAGTACAGCAACATGATCGCCCGCGAGTTTGAGGAACTCTTCAGCGCAACCGGCATCGAAGTCGTGCCGTGGTACGGCGACCGCGAGGACCAGACGGATGCGTACGTCGCACTCGAGGACGTCACGCTCGAACAGTCCACGGCTCAGGAGTCCCGACTCCAACGCTTCGACGGGCGCCTCTCGCTTGCTGGCACCCGCGACTCACACTACCGAGCGCTGTACTGCAGCCCACAGCAGGTCGACAACCCGTTCGGCTCTGGCACAGACGCCCGTGCCGCGATTCCGCGTGATGCATACAATGAGGTCTGGTGGGACCACGTCACTGGCTCAAAGGTCAATGCAAGCCCAGAGCGGGTTGTCTGGGGAGAGCATACGTACATCGACATTCACGATGCTCGCAACGGGCTAGACAACCCGGTCTTACTGTACGAGATTCCATACGAAGATGAGTGGCAGGCTGACGTCACTGTCTGGGACACGTACAATCGAGACAAAGCGATCAACGAAACTGTCAACGGCAGCGTCCAGACTATCGATCCAGCGTGGCAGCGGTGCTTTGTCAGTAGCCACGAGTTCATCGGCCACCCCGTGGTCAAGAATGAGAACCTGAAGCTCGAGTTCAACATCGACACCAAGGACTACAGTAATATCAATGACGAGCTCGTCGCCTATCGCTGGGACGGCTCAAACGATACATACAGCCAAGTTTCGCTCGGGGCATCCGACTGGCGAATCAGGTCTATCGACTTCGAACGGATTGGTGTTGAACGAGTCACAGCCCAGACTGAATGGCTGAATACGGCAAACGACGACACGCATCGTCTCGATATGAATGTCTGGCGAGGTGAGGACAACGCACTCTTTACCGTCCCGGACAACGGCACAGCACCGCCCTCCGGACTGGTCACTCGACTCGACCCAATAGCTGCAGGTTATGAGTGGGTATCCGGCCAAGTCTCCGATATCGTCGCCAAATCCGAGGTGAGAGAGTGACGTCGATAGTCCCCGGCCGCGGCTGGTATCTAGAAGTGGACCACCCCGACGGCAACATCTGGCGGCCGGACGTCGTCGGCGAGCCCACGCCACAGCCGACGATCAATGGCCTGCCGCGGCTATCGGTTCCTGTGCGGGCAAGCGACCGCTACGCTCGTGGGGATTTCGACGGCCAGCCGATGCGGGCCTGGTTCAACGGCGTCCGGCTACCGGTCGATCAGGTCGACACACCGCGAGCGACCGAGCGGGGCTGGATCCTAGAGGGACGCGGCGCCGTCGAACTCGACGAGCGTGTCCGGATGGAGGTCGACTCGCGACCGGCGCATCTTGTTGCTGATGACATCATCGGACAGACGCCATACACGGCTGACGTCGATGCGCCGCCCAGTGCAGCTACGGAAACACTCGTACAGTCAGCAAGCACGCAGAGCGAATGGGAGCAGCTACTGCCTGACCTTCCGAGCACATCGCCGCTGCAGCTGAACAACGGCACGCTTGAGGTCGCGCAAACATCGTGGCTCCGAGAAGCCGAAGAGGAGACGTTCTTCGGCGGCGTCCGGTCTGACAGCAACGCAAGTGCTGGTGAGATGGTCGCGATGAGTAGCACAGTGCACGAACTGGAATACTCGTGGACGCCACAGTACGACATCCCGGCCGGCGAGCTTGGTGCCTCGATCAGGCTTCGAGCGCCGAGTGGTTCTGGGCCCGGATTCGAGGTAACGATCGACGGCAATAGTGTTTACTTGATCCCTGCCGGTGGATACGGCAGTGATCGGTTTACCTTCCTGCAAAGGTCCGGAGCCAATGACGCCCCGAGTGTTTCTGCAGGGAGTTCGGTTAGTGTCAAAATCTCCGTCACCGAAGAGAACGGCAACGTCATCGAGGTCGACACGCTCGGCCTGACTGACGCCAGATTCAGCTACACGTTCCCAGACAATGTCAACAGTGATGGCTACTTACCCGGCCCGGAACCCCATCCACAGCTGCTACTACAGGATACCGACGACGCCATCACATCGCTCTCGGCGGAGGGTGCCCGGCTCAACGCAGCGTACGACGACGTCTCGAACAACCAGCAACTGCAGGTCTCGAACGACCAGGGCGGCAGTTACGCGCCGTCGGACGGCTCCGAGAACAACACCGAGTCGGTTGATGTCACATTCAGCCAATCGTCTAGCACAGTCCGTGCCCGGTTCGGCCTGAGCCGATACGGGAGTGGTCGACAGCAATCTCCTGCGAACGGGTACAACGCTCAGTCCGTCAGTTCGTACGAGCTCTATGCAGACCTCAACGAGCAACCACTCGTCATCAACCAGACGTTCGACGACGACGCCGCGACAGTCTTGAACCAGATCGCACCGCCGGGGACGGTCTGGCAGGCCGTTCGCGACGGCGACTCCTACCAAGTGGTCTGGACCGAGGCCGGCCAGCGGACAACCGACGTCGAGGACGACGTCTCCAACTGGGAGTACGAGCGTCGCGTTGAGCAGGCCGTCGACAAGGTCGTCATCAAGGGCTCGGTGCTGCGGCGTCGCGATGAGCGCGTGACTGCCCAGCACGACACGGCTGTCCCACTGGACGAGAACGAACTCGTGCATGGCCGCGAGACCGTCTACGATCCCGGCACATCAACTGAGTACGTCGAGGGCCAAGACTACTCACTCAACGCCCAGCCCGGTGAACTGGTCGCGCTGTCATCGGGCAACATCAGCGACGGCCAAGAGGTGGCCATCGACTACGGATATCGGCCTGTCGGAGAATCTTCAACGACCGTGTCGGATCCACACACTATCGTCCGGTCGATCACCGGGCTGACGACGGACCGCGAGTGCACGCTCGTCGCGAAGCAACTCGCCAGCGAACTGGACACGCCCGTGACTGAGGGGACGGTGACACTCTCCGCCGATCGGACAGACTGGTCACTCGTCGAGTCACGGGCGTTCGCTGCGTTGCCGACGGCAGAGCAGGTCGACATCCACGACGCGCAGCCGTCGGCCTCTGGGACGGATCTTCGCATCGGCTCCCGCCAGCCCCTCGAGGAGATCATTGACGACATCCGGACTCGTGTCTCGCAGAACGCCGAGCGGTCGTGAAACCCGTCGGCATGGGGTATCGCTTACAAGCTACTCGTCACAAATTTACCATATGACCGATCCACTCACTGCAGGCGTGCTGGCTCTCATCTTCGCGATGGGTTGCGTGACAATTCTCCTGTTCAACCGGCAGATCAACCAGAACAGACAAGAGATTGCTCGGATCAAGGCCCGAGAGCAGTCCGTCGAAGCAGCGTTTGAGGACCTCAAGGAACCTGCATCACCAGCTGATCAGCCACAAAGCAAAGTCGACAGACTACGTGAGTGACGGCGGCTTAGCAGACTTGTTTGCAGCGGTCAACCCCAGAAGCCCAGCAGTTTCTTAACCTACACTTTAGGGCTACTGGCGGTTCGCGTTGGTTAATGTCCTGAGCGTGTCCACCAGCGGCAGCGCTGTCGGCCCACCCACCCCCACAGATAACAATCAGTATTTGTGAATCTGACACCATCCTGCGAGTGTTTCCCGTCGCTGTCTGTCGGTTTTACTCCGGAAACGGTGGTGTGCCTATCTCACCAGAACACTCGAAACGCGGGGTGTCGCCAGTTCTATATAGCGTATAGCGCTATACAAATTCCGCTACAACCGATTCGGACTGCCGACACACCTAAACAAGATGCATGTGTAGGCCTGTGGCATGAAATCTAAAATCGGTAAGGGTTGTGCCATCTGTTCCGTGCTGGCGTTCATCAGCGCTGTCGTAGTCCCATACTCAGCTGTCCTCGGTGTCGGCCTTGGAGTTGTATCGATTGTGGACTGGATCCGAGACGGGCTGTAGTTACTCCGCGTCGTAACCCCACTCTCGCAACTGGTCGGCAACGTCGTCGAGGTGCTGCTCGAGGGCGACCTGATACGCTGCCTCCCGGAGGTCCAGCACGAGGACATGTTCGTCGAGGCGGCCTTCGAGTTCGGACTGTGCAACCTCCTCGGCAGTCTGCGTTTCCTCCTGGAGGAAGAACTGCACCATCTCCCGGCCGTCTTTTGCGTTCGATCGCGAGTACTTCCACGGCAGCCCCGTCGACACACCACCGTTTCCACTATTGTCGACGCCGTCGTCGGCCGATCCCTCGCCATCACCACCAGGTGCATCCGCATCGGTGGCCACTTCATCGGCCGTGTCGGTGGTCGCGTCACCGGCCGGCTCTTCGTCCTGGTCGCCGCTGGTCTCGATGCCCTCGAACGGATCCTCGCCGGAGCCGGACTTCATGCCGTTGCCCATCTATGCCACCTCCTCGATGTGCGTTGCGAGCTCGTCCAGCTGGGCGAGCGTCTCCTCCTCGTAGTCGTAGGCGCTGCGGACCTCCTGGACATAGTGTGCCGCCGGCAGTTGCGTATCCCAGCAGCCCTCAAAGAGCGAGGAGCGGTCGGCGATTGCGACCGGCGCGTCGAAGCCGAGATCCCGGATCCGCTCAAGATATTTTTGCTGGTCGCTCGTCGAGCCGATGCCGTTCGGGATCACGGCCATCACGCCGATGTCGATATCGAGGGAGTCCTGCAGGTTGATGACAACGTCCTCGAGGCCCTCGACGGACTGCATCCCCTTGCCCGTGGGTTCGACCGGCACCACAAGCGACCGCGTCGCGTGGATCGCGTTGTACAGCTGCGGGCCCGCGGTCGCCGGCGGGTCGACGACGATCGTGTCGTAGTCCTCCATCACGCCGGCATCGACGAGGACCTCAAACAGACGCTCGTTCGGGGCGAAGTATTCGCCGAGGTCCTCCGCCATCTCGTCGGCCTTCGCGAGCAGGCTGGGGAGGTTCTCCAGCATGTCGTGGTTGGGTACGAGGTCGAAGCCGTAGTCCGTCTCATGGACGATGTCAGCGAACGGACCGAGTGGCCGGTCGATGAGGTGCCGGGCGATGTTGTCTGCGTCGCCGTCGTTCCGTGGCGCGTCGACGCCCAGGAGGTACGTCAGTGACCCCTGCTGTGGGTCAAGGTCGATGGCCAGGGCATCGCGACCGTGGTCGGCGTGGGCCGTCGCGAGGCTCGCAGCGAGCGTCGTCTTACCGACGCCGCCAGCCTCGCTGTATATCGTGTACGCGAGCATGTCTCACCCGTGAGTCTAAACCGGCATAAACACTCGTCAGACGTACGACGCACACTAACTGATGGGGCTTAGTGGTTAGACTTGTAGGTTAGACTGATGGGTTATACCAGACAGTTAGACTAACTACAGTCGCTAACCAACACTGAGCCGGGAAAGTCGGGTCGTGTTGGTTAGTGATGAGCAGCGAGGGGTAGAATAGACTTACCCGGAGTAACCTGAGCAGAAACTAATCATGCTGCATTAGCGCCTATACGGCCGTTTCATACACTCCTGATAAGCCAACACTTCTCTAAGAATGGGGTCGCATCCACGTTTATGAGTATTCACCGAACATTACCCCTATGGATTGGAAAATCCTGTTCCAGATCGCCTGCATCGCCAGCCGGTTGGTCTCAATCAACGTCCCAATTGGTGAGTCGTCAACCGACGAAGAAGATGATAGTGATGGTGATGATGAAGAGCCTCCGAAAGGCGGTGGTGTTGTTATCGACTGGGGCGACTGTTCAGACCAGGCATACCAGGGGCAACGTAATCGCTAAGCACACTCAAACAGTTTCGCGGCCCTCTGCAAACTCGGTAAAGTCCGCCTGGTGCTCAGCCTCGCCAACGACTTCGAAGACCGGTGCGCCGAGGAACTCCTCGCCGTAGCGGCAGTACACGTCGCCATCGCGAGCGACGAGTTCGTTCTGGAACTTCGACTGCCAGTCGTCCCGTGTGAGGTCCGTCCCGGGATCAGCGTAGGCCACCGACCACGTCGCGATCCCACACGATCGCGTCTCGGTCACCCGCGCGACCTTGCCCTCACGGTCGCCCGGCAGTTCGATTCGGTCACCGCGCTGAACGAGCCCGTCGACGTCGTCGGTCGAGCGCGGATACCATGGGCCCCAGGACTCGCTGTCGAACGAGAGTGGCTCGGCCGGGCCGGCGTCGCCGATGTAGACGTGATGAGTATCGCCCAGGCGACGGGCTCGGTCAGCCTCCAACTGGGTGCAGTCCGCGCCACAGCGGCCGACGTGATAGGCATCCTGCTTACGACGTCGTCGATAGAGGTGCGCATTGACAGCTTCCTCGGCGAGCGGGAGTGTCGGGAACAATCCGGCCCACTCGCAGCGGCGTGAGCTACAGCTGACATGGTAGCCCCAGCTGGCGTTGCGCAGTGTCTGCCGCGGGAGTGGGTTCTCGACGATAATGTCGGAGGGGTCAGTGATCTCCACGGTTTCCCTCCTGGTCAGTGGCATCCACGTATCGGAGCTCTAAGTCGGCCTCGTCGGACTCGCGCACCTCAGCAAACTCTGCTTCCGCAGCGCGCAACGCCTCTTCTTCAGATGCGTCCTCGGGACACGGCAGTCGGTGGCGCACAGTCACCTCAACGAACGGGAGGTCGCTTTCGCTCACGCCGACTCACCACCGACCGCTCCGTAGTGATCTAGATCGGCCTGTCCGGGTGGGTGGTAGCTGTCGATCTGCTCGCGTAGCCAGCCCTGCTGGTCCCCGATCCCGCCGAGGTCGTCCGACCGAAACGGGAACGACACGCGGCGGTGGCCGCTTGCCAGTTCGTCCTCGATATGGCGAACGTAGTCCTCTCCTGCCAGTACGACGTAGCTCGCATACACTGCCTGGAACGAATCGAAGACACGGATCTCGTTGGATGTGTTGACCGACCACTTCCCGGCCTCGTAGTCGCCTATGTAGCTGTTCGAACTCGGCTTCAGCGAGGCGTCGTAGGCCCCAATCTCTTCGTCGGGCGAGATGAGACCGTGCTCCGCAGACAGGATCATCCACTTGTCACAGCAGGTTTCGGCGAACTCGCGTTTCAGCGAGAAGTACGGCGAGTCGTACAGGTCCTTCGCCGCCACTGTCTCGCCGTCGTCGAGGGCGATCTTCGATGACCCACAGCCGACCAGCGCGATGCGTGGCGCAGCAACGCACTCACGGCAGACCTGGCCGTCGACGTGAGAGAACTTACTGTCGAGTCCTTCGCCGGAAGCCAGCCGGGAATCGCACCAGTGGCAACGATTAGTACCGGTCATAGTCTAACAGTCGCTCCAGTAGTGAGGTGGTCGATATCGGGCCCGCAGTCAGGACAGACCGTGTAGCCACGCGTCGACCCTGACCCACAGACCCAGCGTTCAGCGTCGCAGTGCTCGTAGCGACACGGGAGCTTCACACAGGCCGGGTGCAGTTCCCGAACGTCGACGTAATCGTCGAGGTCAGGCATCGTCACCACGCGCGAAGGCAGCCAGTCCTGTCTGGGGCGTGGCGATCTCCTCGACACCGCGCACGCGCTCGAAGACGACAACCGACGACTTTGGGAGATAGCCGCCGAGGCCGTTGCGATGCGGTTGTTCGAACTTCCACGCCTTGTCGCTGTAGTCCTCGACGTCGCCGACGGCCAGGTGATCGGATGCATCGACCGTCTCGATATCCTTGTCGCTGTCCTCCAGCAGCCACGACGGGAGCCAGACGACGTGGTCCCACGACTGTTCGGTGAAGATCGTCGCGACGCGCTGCTTTACTCGCGACGAGGCTTCCGGTGCGGCGTCGATGTCGTCCCACGATGAGACAGCGATGTGGCTGTCAGACATCACTGTCCTCCAACCGGCGGAGTGTCGCTTGCACGAGACGCACCTGGTGGATCGCATCATCAAGCGCGTCGTGTTCGACGCCGTCATGTTCGAGCTCCGGCGCGACGGGGAGCGACTTCAGCGTGCGTACGTCCCGCTCCTCGTAGAACTCCCAGGGCATCGACACACCAACGGCCTTGCCGGCCTCGATGAGCATCTCACAGTCGAACGACGGACTGTTTGCCCAGACTTCATCAGCGCCACCGGCCCAGAGCGAGAAGTCCTGCAGGACATCCTCGAGGGCGTCGCCACCGTCCAAGGCTTCGCGAGCGGCGTCGGACTGATCCTGCCACCACTCCAGCGTATCTTCGTCGACGGTGAGGCCAGCCGCCTCGCAACTCTCGCGACTGATCGAGGCTTCGAACGTGCCGCCGATCGTGTCGGTGTCGAACTTGACGGCGCCGATGCTCAGGATAGCCGCGCCCCGTTCGAGCCCAAGCGTCTCGATATCGACCATGACCCGCATCATGCGAACCTCCCGAGACCTTCTTGATTGGCGTCGCGTGTGGTGTCCCGGTCGCTCCGGATGTCCTGGCAGGACTTACAGAGCCACTCGCCGGCGAGGGTGAGCTCCGATGTGTCGGTCCCGCAGCGAGAGCAGTCGCCCGGCGCTGCGCAGTCGATGCATAGCGTTTCACCGTCGAACTCGCGGATGAGGGCGCCACGGGACGTGACGCCACACTGCTCGCACTCAGACATGGGCGTCCTCCAGGCCCCGCTCACTCAGTCGCGGCGGGACCGTGCCTCTGGGGACGGTCTTCCCAGTCGGATACTCAGTGAGGTCAGGCTGGTAACCGACCTCCTGGGACCACTGTGCGACGACCCACTGTGCGCGCTCTGTGTCGTCAGTAAACCCCTTGTCGCTCCTGATAGCCTCGCCGATGAGGCCGAGCAGGTAGTCGATATCGTTCGTCGAGTCGAGATTGTTCGACTCCGAGAGCAGGGTGCGTACTGCGCCTTCCTGCTCACTCGCCATCCAGCATCGCCCCCTTGGCTTCCTGAATCCGCTGGAATTCTTCGCGATCGCCGTCGTCGTTGTCGGGATGGACGTTCGCCGATAGCCTGCGGGCGACGGCCTCGACGACGTCGTCGGAAGCATCCTCAGCGACGCCCAGGACCTCGTGGGGCGGTTCCGTCGACGCGACACCCGAGCCGTCGCCGGCGACGATGACGTCTTCGTTCCCCGAGGGCAGCTGCGCCGTCGCGAACTCATCCTGCCCGGTGTGGACCGGCCGGTTGTTCATCTTCCGCTTCTCTGCGATGTAGAGGCCGATGGCGCGCACGTTGTCCCGGAGGCCGTCGTACTGGTCGGCGGCGACGGCGTACTGCTCGCCGTCCATCGTCCATCTGACGACAGCGCCGGGATCGGCCGGGTTCGCGTCGGCGTAGGGGCGACCGTCCTTCTTGCGATGGGGCGCTGCGGTCGACAGTCGCCAGTCGTCGACGCCGAGTCTGTCCTCGAGTTCAGTCTCGATATCGTTGATCGCCTGCGCGAGCGTGACCGAGAACTTCGACGTGCGTTCGCGGCGCCGCGTTCGCTCAGCCCAGTGTGGCCAGTCTATCTCCCCGCCGGTGCGGTCAGTCTTGCTGGGCATCGTTCACCTCATCGACGACCATTTCGTACACTTCGGGGAAGTGTTCCTGGAGAAAGTCCAGATCGTCGCCGAAGTGTTTCTTGACGCGATTTCGAACCGTGCTTTCCACCTTGTACCGATAGTTGTCCGACACATCCGCGTCGCCACTGATTATCTCTCGTTCGCGATCAGTCAGCAGCGCGCGTCCCTCTTCGCTCATTACCTCGTCTGTTTCTTGGACAGCCATATATTACCTCATGTCGTAAGTATACGCCTTGGAGTAAGTAACTTACGCCTATGCGTATGCACGTTTTGGGGTGTATACTCTATAGAGTAAGTGTTAAGTGCATAGCGCTATGACTACTATACGTGAAGCGGGACACCGGCACTTCGTCGCAGAACACGATGGCCGGGACGTGCGGGAACACGTCCGACCGCTTCCAGCACGGAAGCATGAGTCAATCAATTCGCACCGGCAATCAAAGTGCCGGCACGGACCGAGTTTGGAAGTGGATCGATCAGTCAGACGAATCGCAGATCATCCCCGAGTCGTGGGCCGACAACGGCGCTCGCGAAGACGCCGCCGCTGACGAAGAGCGCTACTTCGCTGTCGAGGCACGCGCCGGCCTCCAGCTGGAGTACCGGACCAACGACCGGGGCCAGGCAACCGGCGTCGCCAACCGCGAGCGACCGGCCATCCAGACGCTGTTCGTCACGGCCGACGGCGGTCGCGCTGTTGTCGTCGAGTCCCAAGCCGCCGGCAACGGCGAGACCGTGCGGCCACTGTCGGACTGGCAGGCTGTCATCACCCGGCCAGAGGGTCACGGCGACCTCGTCGACGCCGACGCTCGGGATGCCTATCGCGCTGTCGTGCGAGAGCTCTACCCCGAGGAGGTCGAGGCCTGATGTCGAGTTATAGACCGGCCGCGTCCAAGCGCCAGCAGTCCGACTTCTCCGAGCGGTTCGCGGAGGACTTCGACACCGCGCCGCTCCACAACACTGTCTGGACTGAAATCGACGAGGACGCGCAACTCGCTCGCTTCTGTGATGGGGCCGCCGCGGCCGAGGCGGCGGCCGAGCATCGCGAGGACAGGCAGGGATACGATGCCCTCGCTGAGAAGGCTGACAAGGGATGGGGGGAACTGAGGAAGGCGGCCCGAGAGCGCGCGCTCGAAGTTGTCGCCGAGGCCTGTGCGACGGTGATTCAAGACGGCGACCAGTGGGTCAGCGAGGGTCACTGGGACCAGGAGGTCATCGACGCCGCGAAGCGCGAGGCACGCGACTGGCTGCAGTGCCACACGAACGAGGCCGACCGCGTCGGTGTCCTGGAGGTGCTGGCGGATGACTGACGCTCGCATCCGCACTGGTGACGTTGTGATCGACCTCGTAGAACGCGGGAAGATGGTCGTCGTCGAACGGGCCGCCCACTCCGTCGACGCCCACCGCCAGACTGAGAGCTACGACATCAGCGAGTATAAGAGCCACCCGCTGCTGGATGTCAGCGACACCGAAGCCGTGTGGACGTGTGTCTACCTGCCGGACAAGCCGTCAACGGAGTTCTCCGGGACGTACGACTTCCCCGAGAGCCGGCTCGCGCGAGTGCCAGTCGAGGAAGCAAACCAGGACCTCCGGCGCACCCAAGAGCGCCAGGCTGTGTCGATGCTGGAGATGCTGTTCAGTATGGCGACGACGCTCGACGAAGACTGGGCGGTCGAAGCTCGGTCGTTCGAGGAGGCGCTGGGTATCATCGCAACCAACGCCGCACTCCCGGAGGAGATCGTCGACGAAGCTCGCGAGCTCGCCGACGTCCAGGAGACAGTCGCAGCGGAGGGTGATGACTGATGGCCGCCACGACTGCTGACAGCGAGTTCGAAGCGCTGGACAAGCGCGATGCGCGAGCCCTGACCGAGTACATGAGCGTCCTGGACGACGTCGACCGTGCTCGAGGCGCACCCAACCTGTTTGAGGTTGTTTCGGCAAGCGGGTCGTCGTACCTCGTCGACACGCAGCTGGGCTCGTGCCAGTGCTGGAACGACAAGACGACGGCGGGGCCATGCAAGCACCGCCGGCGGGTCGCCTTCGCGACCGGCGAGCGGGAGATCCCCGACTGGGTGAACGACGATGCCGTCGATGACCAACTCGGCATACACATCGATAACGGGGTGTCGCGATGACGGAGATGCAGTACGGCCAAGGCTGGATTGACTGGGCCCACGTCGAGATCACGCCGCTGTCGTCGATGCGATTCGGCGTCTACTTCCCGAGTCCGTTCAGCGAACACGTCGCGCTGCTGGCCTACCGCCGGTCGACCGGCCTCGAGGTGGACGTCCGATGATGCGGCCGCCGGCCTGGGCGCTGCCCGAGTCCGAGTTCCGACTCGTCCGCTCTGGCGTCCCGGTCGACGTCGACGGCATCAAGATCGGCGCGCCGACGGGCTACGTCGTCTGCTGTGACTGTGGCCGCGGGGCCCGCAACATCGACTGGATCGACCACGGTCCGAACTGCGACAGTCCCGCCGCGGACAACTGACGGCGTCCTTTTCTTGTTTTAAGCGGTCACCCCACGCTGACAAGTGCGTGCTTACTGTGACCGTTAACCAACATTGACCAGGCGATTCTGACGACTGTTGGTTAAGCCACTGATGCCCCCAGCTTTATCCCGATTTGGTGACCAGATAGCTACATCGCCGCCATGTCCGAGACACCTGAAGGGGCCCTGTGGATCTGTGCGGACTGCGGGGCCCGTCACGACAGCAACGATCCTCCCTGTCGAGAGTGCGCCAGCGAGCAATTCGCCAAGCTCGAGCCCTCCGAGACAGAGCGACTCGATTCGACGAACCGAGTAACGTGGATCTGCCAGGACTGCGGGACGAGCTCCCCACGGAACAACTCGCCCTGCCGC
Organism: Haloarcula sp. CBA1115; assembly: GCF_000827835.1. Taxonomy (NCBI): domain Archaea; kingdom Methanobacteriati; phylum Methanobacteriota; class Halobacteria; order Halobacteriales; family Haloarculaceae; genus Haloarcula; species Haloarcula sp. CBA1115. The sequence continues at coordinate 39,856 of NZ_CP010534.1, forward strand.
GAGTGTGGCGGGTTCAACTACGTTAAAATCGACACCGACAGCGCGACCGCCGGCTACGACGGCAGCGATGTCCCGGATGAACCTGCCGGCGACTCCAACCGAAAGCGCGACTACTACATCGGCGTCGTGCTGGGTGTTGTCGGCGTCCTCGTGTTCCCGTACTTTTTCTTCCTGGTCGCACTGCCAGAGGCGCTGTTTCAGCTGGGCGGTCGGTCCTTACAGGACGTGCTCGGCGGCGACGCTCGCGACAATCCATTTCTGTCTGGCTCGATGCTCATCATGCGCTGGTTCGGCAATTTCCTCATCCTGACGTTCGTGCTGGGATTCCTTCTCGGCTTGCTGTTCATCTTCGGCTGAAGAGACTAACCAACATCTAGCGGATTTCGCACCAACGTGTTGGTTAGCGCTCCACGAAACGCACGAAACCACCCCCTATCGCTTTTATACACCATCCGAGTACTATCCACATACTAATGCTCTCATCCAGACATGTTTTGGACGAAGAGCGGGTCCCCGACGAGGACCTCGTCGTGCATCGTCGCGACGAGCTTGATCGGTTGATGGCGGCGCTGCGGCCGGGCGACACTTGGCCGACCGATTTGATGTATCTCATCGGCCCGACCGGTACGGGCAAGACGATGCTCTCGAAACTGGCCTTCGACCTCCTCGAGCAGGACGGCGAAATGCCGGAGTTCGAGAGCGCGTACGTGAACTGCTGGCGGCACGACGAGCGACGAGACATCCTGCTGCAGACCGTTGACCAACTTTGCCGGGCCCCGGTCCACGAGTCATCTACCGGTCGGTCGGAGTTGATATCACACCTGGAGAATGATCCCGGCTACCCGCAGTACTTGGTGCTCGACGAAGTCGACCAGCTGCACGACAAGGACGTCCTCTACGATCTGCACAGCGTCCCGGTCAACCTAATACTCGTTGCGAACCGTGAGGAAGACCTCTTCGCTGGCATGGCCGACCGACTTAAGAGTCGGTTGAGCGTCGGCCGGCGAATCGAGTGCGGGGCATACGCCGACCGGGAGATCGCGGCGATCCTCAGTAAGCGCGCCGAGTACGTCCTCGGCCGGGCGGGGTCCCGGTGGGACGAGCGCGACATGATGCACATCGCAGAGCACTGCGACGGTGACGCTCGGGTCGGCGTCCGCACGCTTCGGATCGCCGTCGAAGAGGATGGAGAGGTCCCTGACGACGTCGTCGAACGGATCCTTCCCCAGGCCCGGGACCGACTGCGCCAGAAGAGTCGCGACCAGCTGACCGACCACCAGGTGGCCGTGCTCTGTGTCGTCGAAGAGTTCGGCCCGATCACGACCAACGGCGTGATGGAACAGTACCGCGACCGCGTCGACGACGCCCGCACGAAGCGGACCGTCCAGACCTATCTGTCGAAGCTGGAGCAGTACAACCACGTCAAGCGGAGCGGAGCAGAGAACAAGCCAGAGTGGTCGGCAGTCGAGTACGAAACGGTCTAATCGCCAGACGGCGCGGCACGAAGTTCGCGAAACACCTCCCCTTTCGTTTTGAAGAGTGGTCTCGTCAGTGCTCGTGTATGGAAGAGAACCGCATCAGGGCCGACGCTGGAGGGGGCGCGTAAAATGTCGTCAGTCAGCCGTCGGTTTTGGTTTCGATTTCTTCGAGGTCAAGTTCAAGTTTCCCTCAAGCCACTCGCGCATCAGATTTTGGACAACCTCGGATCTGGTCGTATCAAGGTCCATCTCGCCCGAGCGGCGCTTTTCATCTATCTTAGCGTCAAACTTATCGAGCAACTCATCAGGGATACTGACACTCGGTTTCGCCATCTTAGTAGCACAATCGCACTGTGCCACATTAAGCGGAACCCCATGCGCACTACCGCACCGTGGCACTGTGCGAAAGACCTAATAGCCGACAGGCCGCACAGTAGCACAGTGGCACAGATCAGCCTATGAAACGACCAAGCATCTCACTTCCCGACTGGATGGTCGACCAAATCGAAGAGCGTCGGGAAAAGGGGACGAACCGGTCAGAGTACATCCGAGAGTCTCTCGAAGCCCGTTTCGACATGGAGG